>CAYNML010000005.1:0-121173 GCA_964398185.1 uncultured Anaerolineae bacterium
TGGTCTCTTTGTGGAACGGAAAATTCTTCGCGCCGTGGATCGAGAACGTGAACACCGTCGGATCATTCTCGAATATTTGCGCGGTGCCATTGCCCTGGTGCACATCGCAGTCGATGATGACCACGCGCCGCGCCAGCCCTTCGGCCTGCATCGCCCGCGCGGCGATGCAGGCATCGTTGAAGACGCAGTAGCCCTCGCCGCGATCGGCAAAGGCGTGATGCGTACCGCCCGCCAGGTTTACGGCCATTCCATCACACAATGCGGCCCGCGCCGCCGCGATCGTCGCCCCGCTCGAGCGGCGTGAACGCTCGACCATCTGCAGCGACCACGGAAAGCCAATGCGACGCAGTTCCTTCGCGGTGAGTTCACCCTGCTTCACGCGGCGCAGATATTCGGCGGTGTGAACGCGGGTGATCTCTTCGTCGCTGGCCGCCGGGGCTGCGATCAGATGATCGGGCGGCACCAGACCCGCCGCTTCCACGCGTTCACGCAGCAACGCATACTTGCTCACCGGAAAGCGATGACCCTCCGGCAGCGGCAGCAGGAAGTGATCCGTCTTGAAAATCTTCATCCTTCATCCCTCATCTTTCATCCTTTTCATTATACCTGTGACGCAGTTCATAGCGACGCCGCGCTCGATCGAGTAAAGTAGAGGCAGACAAACGACCGTCACACCTGCACTGTACCGCAGGCGGTTGCGTGCGGTGCACGTGTTGCGAGGAGCGCTGTTTGCGACGAAGCAATCTCTGACACGGTTGGCAGCCTTTGCTGATTAGCGCCGAGATTGCTTCGCCGCGCTGCGGCTCGCAATGACAGGAATTGGGGGTGAACCATGATCATCGCTATGCTGCTGGCACATTTGACGGGTGACTACGTTCTGCAATGGGACGCGCTGGCGCGCTGGAAAGGCGCGTCGGTGAAGGGCGCGGCCTGCCACGGCTCGATCGTCGCGGCGGTGACCCTGCTGTTCGCCGTGCTGATCGATCCGGCGTGGTGGCCGTGGGCGCTGTTGATCGGTGCGGCGCACATCGCCATCGATTGCTTTTGGGTGGTGTTCAATCGCCGCTTCACGCCGCGCAGCGGCCTGTACGGACTGGCGCGTCTGCTGATCGATCAGACACTGCACTTCGCCGTGATTGCGGTCGCGCTGTTCGCGTCGGGTTACGTCACCCTGATCGGGCTGCCGGCAGCGATCGTGAATGAAGTACAAACGCAGCGTGTGTGGGCCATCGCACTGGGCTACGTGCTCATCAGCATGCCCGCGTGGATCTTCATCGAGTTCATCTTCTACGGGTTGATCAACGGCTCGGCGCCGGACTTCAGCCGCGTGGGAAAGTACAAGTATGTGGGCAGCCTGGAACGCGGCTTGATTGCGACGTTTGTGGCGACGGGGCAATTCACACTGGTGCCGGTGGTGGCCCTGCCCCGCCTGGTGCTGGAAAGCCCGCAGTACTTCGGCAACCATCGCACCATGTTATACATCGCGGAGTGGCTGGGCAGTCTGGCCGTGGCGGTGTTGATCGGGTTGGCGTTGGGACGGCTGTAGGGCGAGTTGGCAACTTGCCCGGCGAGTTGCCAACTCGCCCGACACAAGGCGGGAATCATGACCGACACACTCACGATTACACATCGCTTCATTGTCAATCCGCTCTACCGCAGGTACAATGGCGCCGACCCTGCCGTCCGCAGTCCGGAGCAACGTGTGGCCGATCGCATCGAGTTTCTCAAACACCTGCCGCTCTTCGCCAATCTCAACGACGCCGAACTGACCGCGCTGGCGAAAGACTTCACCGTGCGCCGCTTTCAACAGGGCGAAACGATCTTCTTTCAAGGCGATCCGGGACAGGCGCTATACCTCATCGAAGCGGGGCGCGTGCGCATCTACGTGCAGGACGACAGCGGTCAGGAAACCTCGGTGATCTTTTACAGTGCGGGCGATATCTTCGGCGAACTGGCCGCCATCGACGGGCTGCCGCGCTCAGCGAGCGCCATCGCCGCCGACGAAACGATCGTGCACGTGCTGACGCGCGAGCGGCTGCGCGCTCACTTGCAAGCCTCGCCGCAGTTGGCGTACAACTTCATGCAGGCGCTGGCCGTGCGCGTGCGCTACTCAACCTTGCAGGTGGGCAACCTGACGCTGCACGATGTGCCGGGCCGCCTGGCGCGCAAATTACTGGAACTGGCGCAGGGCTATGGCCGCGTGGAAGACAACGGGGTGCGCATCGACATGACGTTGACGCAGAGCGATCTGGCCAGCCTGATCGGCGCGACGCGCGAGAGCACCAACAAAGCGCTGGGCAACTTCAAGCGCGGCGGCGTCATTCGCATGGAGCAAAATCAGATCACGATTGTCGATCCGGATGCGCTGCGCGAAATCGGGGCGTAACGAGTAACAAGTAACGAGTAATGCGTATCGCTGCCATTGATCTAGAGTGGAACCTGATGATCGCAAGAGCCTTGAGGCAGACACTGGGCGCTATTGCCGTGCTGACACTTGCACTAACCGGGTGCAACGCTAATGCACAAGGGAATCCAGTTGACACTGCCTCTTTTGTTCCTCTACCGGACGGCACGTTGGCAGGCTGGCGGTCCGACGGAACTCAGCTGATGCTCGGTTATACTGAGCAAGGCCTGTCCATTATCGCAATCGCTGGCAACACCATATCAACTGTCGAAAGCCCCTTAAACTATCCTCAACGCCGAACGTTTTGCCCCGCATGGTCACCAGCTGGAACGGCGCTGTTCTATCAAGAAAGGTTAACGAACACGACGACGAGACTACACTTGCTCAACTTATCCGGCACCGATACCGTTTTTACGGCCACCCTGTTTAGCCGGGAGTGTCCAACCTGGCTGCCTGATGGTGAACACTTTTCCATCAATACGCAGTTTGTCAATGCGCCAACTGTCGTCATCGTTTTCGATCAGCAAGGGTCTTACCAGCGGAATTTAATCATAGATAATACCGGCATTGACAACGTGGCGTGGTCACCAGATGGGCAATATATCGCCTTCGATTCGTGGCATTCACGTGATGTGAAACTAGCGGATGCTAATACCGGGGAGATAATTACAATGGGCAGCCCTCTAAGAGGGGGATGGCACCCGACTTGGGCACCAAATAGCAAGTATATTGCTTATATCGAGCAGGGAGGAAGTCCGCCCGGTATCGGTGATCTTATCGTCGCAAAAATTGATGGCACACGTGTCATTACTTTAGCGGGTCCATCTCTATCAGCAGATTACTATTACACAGAGCCGCTGTGGTCACCACGTGGGGACTACATTGCGGTCGAGCGCATTCACCGCAACAATCTGCACGATTACATCGTTGCCCCCCGCGAGGTTGGTCTCATACCAGTGCCTGACGATCTAAAACGCTCAGCAACGGAGTGATGTTTCACCACACCCCCGGCACCAAGCGATACTTCACCCGCTGCCGATAGTCCTCATAGCCCGGCAAATGCTGCGCCAGATAATCATCTTCGAGATTAGCCTTTAGCGCATAGCACATCACCGCCGTCCACGCGAAGCCGAAGATCAGCAGTGCAGGATAGACCATCATCGTCCCGATGATCTGCACGCTGACCGCGGTGTAGATCGGATGCCGTACGAGGCTGTAGGGTCCCCAATCGACGATCTGGTGATCCGATTGCACCACGGTGTCCGCCGTCCAGAACTGCCCCAAGACCGATCGGCAGTACAGCGTCCCGATCATCCCGCCGAACACCAGCAGCGTGCCGGGCCAGCTCAGCCAATCGAGGACGGGATTCACACGCAGGATATTCAGGTTGATCAACAGCGCGCTCACCAGCACGATCGCAAACATCCCGCCGATGATGATCATCAGCCATTTGTCCAACGGCGGATGATCGGGCTGCGCCGCCTTCTTGAGATCAGCCAGCGCGCGTTTGCCCGCCGACCAGTAATACACGAACCACGCCAACCATGCGAAAAGCGTCAACCAGCGCAGGAGCGGAACGAGCATAAGCATTCACCATGATGAAAACCCGGTTTCGGCCATCAGGTCATGCATCAGAAACCAGGTTTCTACATTCCAGATGGAATTGAAGTTTAACTGTTACTACTCAGCCGTGGCGCAACATTGTCATTCCCGCGTGCTTTTGGCGGGAATCCAGAAACCCTGCCAGCGGTGAATCTGGATGCCCGATAGAAGCATTCGGGCATGACGGCTGAGTAGTAACGTCTAACTTGGAGAAACCCGGTTTCTTCTCTTTCAGGCTGCTGCTTCCTCTTTGATGAACGTGCCGTTGCGCAATTCAAAGATCGCTTGCCGGATCTCCGCATCGGTATTCATCACGAAGGGTCCATAAGGCGAAATCGGTTCGCGGATGGGGGCACCGGCCATCAGCATGAAGCGCACGCCCTGCTCGGTACTGACTTCAACCTGATCGCCCTCGGCCAACACGATCAGCTTCACCGCCGCCACCGGCTCAGCCTCGGCCCCAAAGTGTCCCGCCCCTTCAAACACGTATGCCAACACTTGATGATCGCGCGGCACCGGGTAGACGAAGTTCGAGTTGGCGGCCAGGGTCACGTCCAGATAAACCGGATTCGCCGCGATCTCGGTGACCGGGCCGCGCACGCCAGCGACTTCGCCCGCGACCACGCGAATGATCGCACCGTCACGCTGCGTCGTCGGGATCGTCGCGGCGCTGACTTCCTGGTAACGCGGCTGGCTCATCTTCTGCGCCGCCGGCAAATTGACCCATAATTGAAAGCCGGCGATGACACCGCTGGGGCCGCGCCGCGGCAGTTCCTCGTGCATGATGCCGCGCCCGCTGGTCATCCACTGCACATCGCCCGGACCGATCAACCCCGCATTGCCCAGGCTGTCGCGGTGATGCACCGATCCTTCCAGCATGTAGGTGACCGTCTCGATGCCGCGATGCGGGTGCATCGGAAAGCCCACGATGGGACCTTCCTTCGGATCGTTGAAGGCGAAGTGATCGAACAGCAGGAACGGATCGTACTCGTTGGATCGCTTCGGCCCGAACGAACGGCGCAGCAAGACGCCCGCCCCCTCGATGACGTACTGCGGCTCGATGATCTGTTGAATGGACCGTGACATGTCTCTCTCCCTTGGCTGACCAATCATGTGATACTCTTGACTGCCATAATTCTATCCGATCTGCGTGAACAATGCCGTTACCATGTTCGCTCTCCGCCCGCGTCCGCGCGGGCGTTTTGCGCCACACCAGCCGCCCGCGCGGACGCGGGCTTGGAGCATCGAATTCATTCGTGTGATTCGTGCAATTCGTGTACCGCACAGTCCGATTTTTCCATCTTGACTCTCAAGAACGCATGTTCTATAATTGAAGTATGGACGCCGAAACGAAGTTGGAACTACTGGCTGACAATGCCGCCTTTGAACCGGCCGAAGACCGCCGGAACGATTTGCAGCCGATCGGCATGAAAACCGATCGCACGGCAGCGTGTGGTCACTCGCCGCGTGAGTTGAAACAAGCCGTGGAACAAATCCGCGCGGGCGACAACAGCGCACTCGAGGTGAAGAAAAGTTCGTTGGGCATCCATCACGCCGTCATGCCGGGCGGCAAGACCATCGCCCTCCTCAAGACGATGCTGACCTCGGCCTGCGAGCGCGACTGCTACTACTGCCCATTTCGCGCGGGTCGCGATTTCCGCCGCGCCACTTTCAAGCCCGACGAGATGGCCAGCACTTTCAACGAATTGCAGCGCTCACGCATCGCCGAAGGGCTGTTCCTCAGTTCGGGCCTTGCGGGCGGCGGCGTGCGCACGCAGGACAAACTAATCAGCACGATCGATGTCCTGCGGAACAACTTGAACTATCGCGGCTACGTGCACTTGAAGATCATGCCCGGCACCGAGCGCGATCAGGTCTATCGAGCCATGCAGCTGTCCGATCGGATCTCGATCAACCTCGAAGCGCCCAACTCCGCCCGATTGGCTAAGCTCGCCCCGCACAAGATCTTCATGGAAGAACTGCTGAAGCCATTGCAATGGGCTGATGAGATTCGCAGGACGCAGCCACCGAGATTGGGCTGGAACGGCAAGTGGCCGTCGCTGGTCACGCAATTCGTCGTGGGCGCGGTAGGCGAGAACGATCTGGAAATTCTTTCCACCACCGCGTACCTGATCAAGAGGCTGCGCCTGGCGCGCACGTACTTCTCGGCCTTCAACCCGGTGACGGACACGCCGTTGGAAAATCACGCGCCGGAGAATCCGTGGCGCGAGCATCGGTTATATCAATCGTCGTTCCTGCTGCGCGATTACGGCTTCGATCTCGAAGACATGCCGTTCACACAGGAAGGCTTCCTGCCGCTCGATGTCGATCCGAAAGTGGCGTGGGCGCGGCAGAACCTACGCGATCCGATCGAGATCAACCGGGCCGATCGGCGTGAGCTGCTGCGCGTGCCCGGCATCGGCCCCAAAGGTGTGGAGGCGATCCTCGTCGCCCGCCGCCAGAGCACGCTGCGCGATCTGAAGGACCTCAAGACGCTGGGCGTCATCGTCGCCCGCGCCGCGCCGTTTGTGTTGTTGAATGGACATCGCCCCGCCTGGCAACTCAGCCTCTGGTAAAAGTGGTAAAATTTCTGACGGAGGATGCCCATGGCGACCGCTGACACTTACATCACCTTGCGCGTTTCATCGACCCTGGCCCAAGAGCTGCCCGCCGATCCTGATACGCGCCAACATGTGCTGGAACTGGGACTGCGGCAGTGGCATGTAGCAGAGGCCCTGGAGCAGTATCGACAAGGACATGGCTCTCTGGCGTATGCCGCCGAACAGGTCGGAATCTCGCTCCGCGAAATGATTTCGCTCGCGTATGCGCACGGCCTGACGCCGCCACTCGATCCCGAAAAGTTGGCTAATCCCCTGACCCTGGATCAGGCAGCTCAGTTGTGATCGCCGTCGCCGATGCCGGCCCGCTGATTGCCTTAGCAAAGATCAATTCACTTGATTTGCTCTGGCGGCTCTATGCGCAGATCTACCTCACGCCGGGCGTCTATGCCGAAGCCGTTACAGCGGGACATCTGGTGAATGCCGCCGACGCCGATTTGATTGAGAATGCCGTCAAGAGCGAGCAACTGCGCCTGCGCGCGCCAACCTCGCCGCTCACTTCGACCCCACTTCTTCTCCATTCAGGCGAGCGTGAAAGCCTGGCCCTGGCGGTTGAACTGTCAGCTGATGTCCTGTTAATTGATGATCTGGGTGCGCGCCACATTGCCGAACAGATTCTGGCGGCGAGCGGTGCGGCAACGCGCCTGCAAGGCACCCTGGGCGTGGTGGTGTCGGCCTATCAAGCCCGGCGGCTAACCCACGAAGAAGCGCTTGAGCGTGTCGCTAACCTCCGTGCCCGACCGGACATCTGGCTCAACGCCGAGTTATGCGATCGCGTCATGGCGCTGTTACGCTCGAACTAGACCCAGCATGACCAGTCTAACTCCGCAACACTTCATCGGCGAGCTCATCGAGGTGCTCTTCGATCAGCCGCCCGCGCTAGAAAAGAAGCCACCCTGCCCCAACGCTTTTGTGTGGCAGGGACATCGCTTGCGCATCGTGGCTGAATTGGAGTCGTGGCACGATTACGCGCGCAAGGGCCGCATGGCGACCAACATGCGCCCGGCTCACGCCGAAGCCGCCACCAGGCGCGGCTCGTGGGGCGTGGGGCGTTTCTACTTTCGCGTGCGTGTGGAAGATGGCAGGTTGTTCGAGTTGTACTACGATCGCGCGCCGCAGGGGCAGAAGCAGAAAAAGGGCGCGTGGTTTTTGCAGAGTGAGTTGAGCGCGGAGTAAAAAGACTTCGGAAGTTTGGCCCACTCCACTTCGTTGCGAGGTGCTTCGCAAAAACCTCCGAAGTCTGCTGTTACCGGCACACCAGCGCCGGCACCCGCACTTCGCGCAACAACGGATTGACCGCCGTGCCGCCGCGCATCGACTCGATCAATGGCGAATAGCTGTAGCTGCCCATCAGCAGCACGTCGCACGATCGATCCTGCACTGCCCGCAGAATCTGCTCCGGCCCGTTGCCGCTTGCCACGATGTAGTCTGCTGTCTGTTCGTGCATCTCCAGGTATTGACGCGCTTCAGCTTGCACGGATCCGGCGACACGTCCCGGATCGATCACGGTGATCAAGGTCAAGCGCGTCTTCCACTGTTCGCCCAGATAGGCCGCTACGAACAACGCCTCTTTGGATTTTGGACTGCCGTCGTAGGCCAGCAGCGCATGCCGGAAATTTGAGATGACACCCGGCACAGTCAGGATCGGGCGCGTGCAGTAGCGCATCCAGGCCATCACCTCGGCGCTCAAGGCCTGCTTCGCCGGATCGAGGCCGATCACTACCAGATCGGTCAGGGCCGCCATGGCGCGCACCTTGTCGCTCACCGCGCCGACTTCCAGATTGAAGCTGCCCGGCACTTGCGCTGCTGCACAGCGCTGCTCAAATTCATGACGCAGTGTTTTGATCGCCAGGTTATCGAGATCGTCGGCAGTGGGGCTAATGTGCAAGCCGTGCACGTGCCCCCCTTCGCGCTGCGCGATGTTCAACGCCAGATCGACCACGGCCCAGCTGGGCGGCGCAGCACTGAGGGGAACCAGAATATCCGCAAAGAGCCGATCGCTGTAGCGCGCCACCGTCTTGGCCTTGCGCCATTGGCCGACCGGCGGACCGCTCTTGAAGCCCGAGGGGATCACGGCGCGCAACAAAGCACGCCCTGCGCGATCGAGCAGCGGGCGCGATCGGGCCGTAAACCGATCGGCCAGCGAGGCTGCCGCAGTCTCCGGCGAAATCAGCCAGCCCAGTTCATGCTGCAACAGCAAGCGATGCCCGGCAATCCACAAGTAGAAGTCGGTGGTGGTGCGGCCGGGAAAATCGCACAGCAAGCCCTGATCGTGAATGGCCTCCGCGAGGGGCAGATAAGCCTCGTCGTGCCAGCGGCAGACCGCTTCAGCAAAATCGATCTCGCGCTCGTCGGCGGTCTCGCAAAAATAGCGATGCACTTCAATGTGATCTTCCAGCTTGGTATATTGTCCCGGCACGCTCACGGCAAAATCGGTCGTGGGGCGCAGCCGATCGAGCTGCGTGTACTCGAGAAAGGCGGCTTGCTCGGCGTGGCGGATCAATGCTTCCCAGTCGTCGCTCGGCGCCAACGGCGCGCGGGTCTGCACTTCGGTCACGTGAGCGGCAATGAAGGCGACGCCCAACTGGCGGGCGATGGACACGCGATGATGGCCGTCCTGCACAAAATACGCTGAGCCAATCTGATATACATCGATGGGCGGCAGTGCATCCAGCGAGTTCTGCTGCACGAAGGCCATGAGACTGGCCCAGCGCTGCTCGTCGCTGCCTTTGCGCGGCAGAAAGGTGCGCGTGAAATCGGTACAGCGCCCCACCGTGCCCACGATGGCCGACACGGGAATCTCGCGCACACCGCGCGCCGCGCGGCCCGTCTGCCGAAGTTTATTCAGCACATCGTCATAGGACAACAGCTCGACGGATCTGCCCGTGACGCGCGCCAGGACTTGTTGCAGCGCAGCGCGTTGATGGGCCTGGCGGAAATCGTTGATCGCCGATGATTTATCGAGTTCGAATGAGCTCATGTCTTTAGTTTGTATGCGGCATACCATCTGGCCAGCGCCGGCGGTTTGACACCCAGGAACCAGGCGGTAACCAGCGCCGCGCCGAGGTGGTCACGGGATAATTTCGGATCAACACACGGCGGCCATAACGCGGCAGCCGCCGCAGCAAGTCGATGTCTTCCATGAGCGGAATTTCGGCTCAGCCGCCCCTGGCTTCAAAGACGGCGCGCCGCACGAAGATGCCTTGATTGCCGTAACGGAAGATGAACCAGTTGAGGTTAGAACCCCAGGCGTTGAAACGCAGCAGCGGATGATCAACATCGAAGACCGGGGTGAAGGTGCCGCCCGGCCCCGCGGCGCGTCGATCACGTGCGTGTATGGTCGGGCAATGTCCTGCGTCTCATCGTCGGAACGATGACAGAAATCACCCCACCAGCTTCTCCAGCCGATCGACCATCTCGCCCAGCACTTCAAAGCCCGCCAGCACCGGCTCCGGCCTGGTCAGATCGACACCCGCGATCTTCAACGCATCCAGCGCATAGACGGAGTTGCCAGCCTTCAGGAA
Organism: uncultured Anaerolineae bacterium; assembly: GCA_964398185.1. Classification (GTDB taxonomy): domain Bacteria; phylum Chloroflexota; class Anaerolineae; order Fen-1058; family Fen-1058; genus Fen-1058. The sequence continues at coordinate 10,149 of CAYNML010000005.1, forward strand.
CCGCACGTAATCCTCGGCGGCGTGCGGCGTCCCGGCCAGGATGCGCTGCGCCAGCGCATTGGCGGCCGAGATACCGGTGGCATATTGGTAGACGTAGTAATCGGCATACAGATGCCCGAAGGTCGCCCAGATAATACCGTGCCGCTCGTGATCGATTGCCAGCTCGCCGCCAAAACCCTCGGCGAACAGATCGTCCATCAACTTCATCAGCGTGTCGGCGGTGACGCCTTCGCCGCGTTCGATACGCTGATGCACCTCCAACTCGAAGCGCGCCAGCGTGGGCATGATGAAGAAGTAGCGCAGGAAGTTCGCAAAGGCTTCTTCCAGCAGAGCAAGTTGGAACTGCGGATCGGAATGCGTCTTGAAGAGATGCGCCCGCACCATGGCCTGATGGAAGTTCGAGGCGACCTCGGCCACGAACAGCGAGTAGTTGCAGTAGATGGTCGGCTGATTCTCGAACGTCAGGTACGTGTGCAGGGAATGGCCGAGCTCGTGCGTCAGCGTGCTGAGGCTGAACAGATCGTCGTGATAGCTCAGCAGGATGAAGGGATGCGTGCCCGGCGCGCCGGTCGAAAACGCTCCGCCCACCTTGCCTTGATTCGGATACACATCCACCCAGCGATCGTCCAGGCAGCCGCGCCGTAGCGCGCGCACGTAGTCTTCGCCCAGCGGCGCCAGGCCCGCGCAGATCCACTCCACGCCCTGTTCGTAGGAGACCGTCGGGCGTTGTGTGGCGATCGGCGCCCAGATGTCGTAGTAGTGCAGTTGATCGACGCCCAGCGCCTTGCGCTTGATGGCCCAGTAGCGCTGCCACGTCGGCAGGTTGCGGCGGAACACATCGATCAAGTTGTGAAAGACTTCCACCGGAATGTTGTCTTCAAATAAGCTGGCCGCCAGCGTCGAGTCGTGCCGCCGCGCGCGCATCTTGAAGACGTTCTGCTTGATGGACGTGACGAGGTTGTTGGCCAGGGTGTTCTTGTGCGCCAAGTATTCGTCGGTCAGGCTTTCAAACGCGGTGCGGCGCACTTCCCGATCGGGGCTGTGGATCAACCCGTCGTAGGTCGATTGCGACATGACCAGTTCTTCGCCCGTGCTCGATCGCGCCGGCTTGAATTGAAAATCGGCGTTGGTCAGCATGGATTCGTTCTGACTCACGCCCGAGAACGGATCGGCCAGCAGGCCCAGCAGCTCTTCCACCTCGCCCGAGCGGATGTGCGCCTGTTTGCGGAACAGGTCGTCGAAGTAGTGCGCGTACAACGCCAGGCGCGGTTCGCTGTTGGCCCAACCGCGCAGCTTCACCGCGCCGATGGCGATCAGCTCCGGCTCGACAAAGGCGAACGTCGCCAGCACCTGCCCGTACAGACTGCGCGCGCGGCCCGACATGGCGACGGCTTGCTGATCGTTGGAATCGACCGCGCTGGCCATGTCGGCGTAGACCATCAGCACCTGCGCGCGGCGCAGCGTCTCGTCGCGCGTCTGCAGGCACTCGTACAGCAGCGCGGCGCTGTCGGTCAGATGCCCCTGATATTTCTTGGCCGCCGAGGCCAGTCCGGCGTCGATCAGATTCCATTCGCGCTCCCAGGCTTCATCGGACGGAAAGACGCTGGGGGCATTCCACGTGTACTGCACCGGCAGTTCGTTGTGGCGCGGCAGAGTTGATTCGGCCATCGGTGATCCTTTCAGAAGGCGCGCAGGCGGCGATTGTTCGCCTGCGACAGAAACCGGGCTTCGCTCAACTGAAACCCGGCTTCGCGTCACGTGTGAAATTGTGCAGCGCGTCTATCCTTCGCTGGTCATGATGAACAGCGGCGTCATCTCAAAGCTGTGATAGTACGGGCGGTAGCGATCGGTGTTGTAGAAGCGGTCGACCTTGACCAGCTTCTTGGTGCTGGTCACCACATCCAGCGGGATGTTGTCGTAGCGGCCATTCTTCAGCACCACCAGGCGGCCGTGAAGGCCGGAGATAATCAAGTCCAGCGCCAGATTGCCGTAGGCCATGGGCACGATGGAGTCGATCGCGTCCGGATCGCCGCCGCGCACCAGGTAGCCCAGCTTCTGGTTGATGATGTGGATTTCCTTGCCGTTGTTGTACTTGGCCGAGCGCTTCTGGATCTCCGACGAGATCAGATCGCCGATGCCGCCCAGCTTCATATGGCCGTAAGCATCGGTGGCGCCGCTCTGGAAAACCATTTCGCCGCCTTCAAACATGGCGCCCTCGGAGGCGATGAGAATGGAGTATTTGCTGGGCGCGCGGTTGCGATCGTACACCAGCAGTTCGGTCAGCCGCTCGATGTCGAACTTGTGCTCGGGAATCACGCAGCGATTAGCCGCGCCCGCCATCGTCGGCAGCATGGCCGTGAAACCGGCGTAACGCCCGAAGACTTCCAGCACCATCATGCGCTCGTGCGAACCGGCCGAGGTGCGCAGGCTGTTGACCATCTCGATGGTGCGCGTGACGCACGTGCTGAACCCGATGCAGTAATCGGTGCCGGGCACGTCGTTGTCCATGGTCTTGGGGATGGCGATGACTTTGACGCCCTGCTTGTACAGGTGCACGCCGTAGCTCAGTGTATCGTCGCCGCCGATCGGGATCAGATAATCGATGCCCAGCCAGTCGAGGTTCTTGATCACTTCCGGCGTGAGATCGTTGACCTTCTCGGTATACACCTCCTGCAAATGCGGCGGCACCGAGTCTTTCTTGACCGTGCTGGGCCGCGTGCGCGAGGTGTGCAGAAAAGTACCGCCCGTGCGCCCGGCGCGATTGACCACTTCCTCCGTCAAGACCTGGAAGTTGTTGCTGTTGTCATAGTCCTTTTCGCGCACGATGTCGATGATGCCGCCCCAGCCGCGCCGCAGCCCGATGACCTGATAGCCCTCACGCAGCGCGCGCACCGTTACCGCGCGAATCGCCGGGTTGAGGCCGGGCACATCGCCGCCGCCTGTCAAGATGCCGATCACCTTCTTGCCAGTATTCACGTTTGCCATGCTCAAATCCTCCGTGTCTGTTCATTGCTGCGCGCGCATTACTGCGAAGGCAGCAAAAAGATGTCAAGGCGTTACGCCGCGTACAACGCTTGATACGCCGCCAGTGGGCGCAGGGCATCGAGATCGGCATCCTGTTTCGACCATTCGACGAGATCGGGCCGCAGCCGCAGCGCCTCGCCCAACACCGCAAGGGCCTGCTCGGCCTGACCGTTCAACGCATAGAAACACGCCTGATTATACCGCGCCAGGGCATATTGGTCGGGCCAGTCGGCCACGGCAGCGACACTGGCATCATACACGTGCAGCGCCCTGGGCAGATCGCCGTGCCGCCGGTAGTAGTCCGCGTAATGCAGCACCGGATGCTCCAGGCAGTTGCCGATGAGCTGCGCCGACAGCGTGCTGGTCTCTTTTTCCGAGAAGGGCAGCGGGCGGCTGAGATCATCGGCTGACGATGATTCGACCAAAGCCTTGAAATCGGCATACGCCCGATCGCCCTCGGCGGCGATGTCGGCCAGCGTGCGATCGCGGTTGGTGTCGTAAATCCGGCGGTTGATGGTGGGATAGTCGCTGAAGTCCGGGATCGGCTCGGCGTGCATTAACGCGGCGATGCGTGCCAGCGCGTTCAACTGCCACGCAATCACGTGCGCCAGTTCATCCTTGACCGACCAGTTCTCCCATGTGCCGGGCGCATTGCGCTGTGCTGGATCGAGATCGGCGATGAGCTGCTGCTGAAAGGAGCGGCCCAGATCGAGCAGCTGGATCAGTCGGGTCTTGAGATCAGCCATGCGACGCTCGTTTGAAGAGGCGGATGGGGGGCACACGCGGCTCGGTTCCGGCGCGCAGCCGATCGATGTTGGGGCGCAGCGCGTACAGCGTCAGCAGCAGCGCGCCCACCGCGTAGACCAGCAGCGGCCACGGATAACCAAAGAACAGCACCAGGATCAGGAACAACACGACGTTGCCAGAGTTGAGGATAATTGAAACCACCGAGGCGACACGGATGACGAACATGCCCAGCACAAAGATCGGCGCCACAAACAACAACGCGGGCGGCCAGAAGGCCGTGGCCGCACCCATGTTGGAGATGGTGCCCGCCCCGCCGCGAAACGCCAGAAAGATGGAAGCATTGTGTCCCAGCACGCCGCCCAACCCCGACAGGACCGGCGCCCAAATGTTGGGCAAGGTCAACGCCCCAAAGGCTACGGCGCACATCCCCTTGAGAAAATCGCCGACGATGGTGAGAAAGCCGCCCAGAAAGCCGCCCGCCCGATAGGCATTGGTGCCGCCGGTGCGGCCGCTGCCTTCTTCGCGCACATCACGTTCGGTGATGACGCCCACCGCCAGAAACCCAATCGGCAGCGAGCCGATCAGATAGCCGCCTAACGCGGCGATGAGCAGACGCGCACCTTCTGGCAGCTGGCCGATGGCCGCAAACACATTGCGGCGCACGTCATTGTCAGTCAGAATAAAGGCGAAAAAAAGGATCACGCCAACCCAACCGGCCAGGGCGCTGGCGCGATAGACTCTCCGCTTCATACGTCTCCTCTGTACGAGATGGGGGTCACGGCTTTACTCACTGGGCCAGCGCGCCGAGCACCAGGCAGGCATTCTGCCCGCCAAAGCCGAATGAGTTGTTCAACGCGTGGCGCACCTGGGCCGGGCGCGCCACGGTGGGCACATAGTCTAGATCGCATTCGGGATCGGGTTCGGTGAGATTGATCGTCGGATGGATGATACCCGTCTCGATGGTCTTGCAGCAGATGATGGTCTCGAACGCGCCCGAGCCGCCGGACATGTGGCCCGTCATCGATTTGGCCGCATTGATCGGAATATCGTAGGCGCGCTCGCCCAGCGCCAGCTTGATGGCGCGCGTTTCGGCCACATCGCCCTGCACGGTGGCGGTGGCATGTGCGCTGATGAAGTCGATCTGATCGGCTGTCAACCCGGCGTCGGCCATGGCCCACTGCATGGCGCGCGCCGAGGCGCGTCCTTCCGGATCGGGATGGCTGACGTGCGAAGTATCGGCCGAGGTGGCATAGCCCAGCACTTCCGCATAGATGCGCGCGCCGCGCCGCTGCGCGTGCTCCAACGTTTCCAGCACGACCACCGCCGCGCCTTCCGATCCGACGATGCCGTCGCGCGATTTATCGAAGGGGCGGCTGGCTTTCTCGGGTTCGTCGTTGTGTACGGAAAAACCGCCGATGACGCTCATGCTGGACATGGCCAACGGGCTGACTTGCGACTCGGTGCCGCCGGCCAACATCACGTCGGCGTGGCCGCGCCGCAGCACTTCGGTCGCTTCGCCAATGGCCTGCGTGCCGGAGGCGCAGGCCACGACCACCGTGCTCGAGTAACCCTTGGTATCGAAGTAGCAGCTGACGTGATGCGCCGCCATATTGGGCAGCAAGCGCACCATGTAAAACGGCGAGACCTTCATCGGCCCGCGCTCGACCAGCGTCCTGGCCGCGTCCTGCGATTCATCCATCGCCCCGCCAAAAGCTGTGCCCATCAGCACGCCCACGCGTTCGCGATCTTCGGCCGCCATGTCGAGCTGCGCCTCGCGCACAGCCTGCACCGCCGCCGCCAGGGCCAGCTGCGCAAAGCGCGGCATGCGGCGCGCCTCGCGCGCGGGGATGTAGTCTTCGGGCTTGAAGCCGACCACGCGTCCCGCCACCTGGCACGGAAAACCATTGTCGGCCGCTTCCTGCTGGAAGCGCGTGCCCGATCGCCCGTTGATCAGGCTGTCCCAACTGTCGGTCACATTTAAGCCGACCGGTGTCAGCGCCCCCAGGCCCGTAATGACCACTCGTGTTCGATGATTACGATTCAAGATTCTGCCTCAGCCAGGATGTCAATTTGCACTTCTGTGACCTGCCCCGCGACGATGCGAAATGCCCGCACCGACCGCGGCACTGTCTGCCATGATATAACCACGTAAATGGATTCTGGATACGCCGCCTCGGCAATATCGGTGGGCGACGGCACCGGCGGCCCCGCCGGGTGTGAATGATAGATGCCCAGCGGCTCAAAGTCGCAGCCGATCATGGCCTGCGCGAATTCCGGCCCGTCCATGCGATAGGCTGTCGGGCTGTGCAGCGCATTCGGCACCGGCCACACCCGATCGACCTGCCCATCCCGGCCGGACAACAAGCCGCACATCTCCTGTCCGGGATTGGACAGGACGTGCGCCAGCATCTCGGCGTAGAGCGCGCGGGGCAAGGTCAACGCAGCGGGCAGCATAGCCCACATTATACCGCCGCTGGGCGAGTTGGTTCAAGGTGCTGATGTGTGGTGGATCGATCGGGCGGGAGGCAGGGGCGCCCCTTGACAAACTGGGCGCTACCGCTTAAAATTTAGTCATACCTAAATTTTCTTCTAGGCATTCCGCAAATGGAAAAGTTCAGCCCGCCCATCGAAGACTACCTGAAGACGATCTACCTGCTGCACGAGCGCGCGGGCGCGGCCAGCACCACCGGCATCGCCGCGGCGCTGGAAGTGACGCCCGCCAGCGTCACCGGCATGATCAAGAAACTGGCCGAGTTGAAGCTGGTGCGCCATACGCCCTATCAGGGCGTGGAACTCACCCGGTCAGGCGCGAGGATCGCGCTGGAGATGGTGCGCCACCATCGGCTGCTGGAACTCTTTCTGATGGAAGCGCTGGGCTACACCTGGGATGAAGTTCACGCCGAAGCCGATGTGCTGGAGCACGTCATCAGCGAAGAATTTGAAGAGCGCATGGCGGCGCGGCTGGGCTATCCCACCGTCGATCCGCACGGCGATCCGATCCCGGCCAAGGACGGCACCATCGCGGCGGTGCAAGAGCGCGCCCTGCTCGACATGCAGCCGGGGGAGTCCGCGCAGATCACGCACGTCAACGACGCCAACGCGGAGATGCTGCGGTATGCGGCGAATGCGGGATTGACGCCCAACGCGCGCCTGACCTTGATCGCGGCGGAACCGTTCGGCGGATCGCTGCGCGTGAAGATCGGTCGGGCTGAGAAGTCGATCGGGCGGGAGTTGGCCGCGCAGATTTTCGTATCACGGAAAGCATGACAGCCATCAACTAACGGGAGGTAAACAGCCATGTACGATCCTTTGATTGCTTTGATCGTCGGCAGCGTGGCCGTGGCGGGCGGCGCGCTGATCTTCTGGCCGGATAAGGGCCTGTTCAGCCGCTGGCAGCGATCGCGGCGGGTGACGCAGCGCGTGTTGAGCGAAGACGCGTTGAAGCACATTCACGAGACGCAGCTGCACGGCCGGCGCCCCACCCTGTCCAGCCTCGCGGGCGCACTGCAAATCAGCCAGAATCGCGCCGCCGAGCTGCTGACCGATCTCGATCAGCGCGGGCTGCTGGCCATCGAGGGCGAAGAACTGCGCCTGACGCCCACCGGCCGCGAAGCGGCGCTGCACGTCATCCGCGCGCATCGCCTGTGGGAACGCTATCTGGCCGACGACACCGGCTTTGCCGAGGCCGACTGGCATCATCTGGCCGAGCAGCACGAGCACGATCTGTCGCCGCGCGAAGTCGATGCGCTGGCCGCGCGGCTGGGCAATCCCACGCACGATCCGCACGGTGATCCCATCCCCACACCCGACGGTGAAATCATTGGACACAGCGGCCGGCCGCTGGCCACCCTGTCGCTCAACACCGTGGCCCGCATCGTGCACGTCGAAGATGAACCCGAGACCGTGTACGCGCAATTGGTGGCCGAAGGACTTTATCCGGGCCAACGGGTGCGCCTGCTGGAAGTGACGCCGCAGCGCGTGCGCTTCTGGGCCAGCGGCAACGAGCACGTCCTCGCGCCCATCGTCGCGGCGAACATCGCCGTAGTGCCGGAGGAAGAACCAGCTGCAAGCGATCTGCAGTCCGCCAACGACGAACCGCTGCACAATCTCAAACTCAATGAAAGCGGCACCATCACGGGCCTGTCACCGCGCTGCCGTGGCGTCGAACGCCGCCGCATGCTGGATCTGGGCATCGTCCCCGGCACGGTGGTGCGCGCCGAGATGATCAGCCCCAGCGGGGATCCGATGGCCTATCGGGTGCGGGGCGCGCTGATTGCCCTGCGCCGCGAGCAGGCCGAACTGGTCCGCGTCGTGCGCGGCACAACCACCCCCACATCGATCAGCGAGGTGCAGGCATGAGCGACACCACCCCAACGCCAGCAACAGCCGCTTGCGCCACCTGCCCCGCTTACAACGCCGGCAATTTGCTGCGGCTGGGCGTCAACATGGAAAACTGGGATCACGTCATCGCGCTGGCGGGCAATCCCAATGTAGGCAAGAGCACGGTCTTCAACGCGCTGACCGGACTGCGCCAGCACACCGGCAACTGGCCGGGCAAAACCGTGGCGCGCGCCGAAGGCGGGTTTGAATACGGCGGCAAGCGTTTCAAGCTCGTCGATCTGCCCGGCACGTATTCGCTGCTGGCCACCAGCCTTGACGAAGAAATCGCGCGCGACTTCATTCTCTTCGGGCAGCCCGATGTGACGCTCGTCGTGGTCGATGCCACGCGGCTGGAGCGCAATCTCAATCTGGTGCTGCAGGTGTTGGAGATCACCGATCGGGTGGTGGTGTGTCTCAACTTGATGGACGAAGCGCGCCGTCACAAATTGCAGATCGACGATCGGCGCCTGGCGCGCGATCTGAATGTGCCGGTCGTGCCCACCGCGGCGCGCCAGCGAGAAGGCTTCGAGCTGTTGTTGCAGACCATCGCCGAGATGGCCGCCGGCAAGATCGGCGGACGCCCGCAGCGGTTGTATCAAGAGCCGCCGGAACTGAAACGCGCCGTCAACACGCTGGTGGCGCAGATCGAAGCGCGCTTTCCGGGCTTGCCCAATGCGCGCTGGGTGGCGCTGCGCCTGCTCGACGGCGACGAGCGCATTAGCGAAGCGGTGAAGAAGGGCGAACTGGGCCAGCTTACCGCGCCCCCAACGCCGTTGATGGCGCCCGCACAAATGAGTGAGGTGACCCCATGAGCACCATGTCCTTGACCAACGCTTCCGGTTATCAACCAACCGATCAGCGATCCGCGCCCGACGAAATTCTGGCGACGGCGCAGACGCTGCGTTACGAAGTAGGCGACTTTCACGATCGGCTGGCCGAAGCGATCTACACCGAGGCCGCGCGCCTCGCCGATCGCGCCGTTACGCGGCCCGGTCAACCCATGCGCTTCGATTTCGACCGTACGCTTGATCGGATTATTACCAGCCGCGTGTGGGGCTTCCCGTTGATGATTGCGCTGCTGGCCGGTGTCTTCTGGCTGACGATCACTGGCGCGAACGTTCCCTCGCAGATGTTGTCGACGATCCTGATCGATACGATTTATCCGGCTCTGAAGAACCTGGCGGCCACGATCGGTCTGCCGTGGTGGTTGAGCGGCCTGTTGATCGACGGCATCTACCTGGCCACGGCGTGGGTCATCAGTGTGATGCTGCCGCCGATGGCGATCTTCTTCCCGCTATTCACGCTGCTGGAAGACTTCGGTTATTTGCCGCGCGTCGCTTTCAATCTGGATAATCTCTTCAAGAAGGCGGGCGCGCACGGCAAGCAGTCGCTAAGCATGACGATGGGCTTCGGCTGCAACGCGGCGGGCGTGGTGGCCACCCGCATCATCGACAGTCCGCGCGAACGGCTGATTGCCATCCTCACCAACAACTTCGCGTTGTGCAACGGGCGCTGGCCCACGCAGATTCTCGTCGCCACCATCTTCATCGGGGCGCTGGTGCCGCCGGCGCTCAGCGGACTGGTTTCGGCGCTGGCGGTGGTCGGCATCGCCGTGTTGGGCGTGGTGCTCACCTTTGTCATCTCGCGCGTGCTGTCGCGCACGGCGCTCAAAGGCGAAGTCTCGACGTTCAGCCTCGAACTGCCGCCCTATCGTCCGCCGCGCATCTGGCAGACGATCTATACCTCGATCATCGATCGCACGTTGATTGTATTGTGGCGCGCGATCAAGTACGCCGCCCCGGCCGGGGCAGTGATCTGGTTGAGCGCGAATATCATGATCGGCGGTGTCAGCATTGCCGAGCATCTGATCAATCTACTCAACCCGATCGGGCTGTTGATCGGCCTGAACGGGGTCATTCTCGTCGCGTACCTCTTCGCCATCCCGGCGAACGAGATTGTCATCCCCACGGTGCTCATGCTGACCGTATTAGTTACCGGTCAAAGTGGCGCGGGCGCCGGCGTGATGTTCGAAATGGACGAGGCCGGCACGTTGACGCTGCTGCAAGCGGGCGGCTGGACGCTGTTGACGGCCATCAATCTGATGCTGTTCAGTTTGATTCACAATCCGTGCAGCACCACGCTGGATACCATCCGCAAAGAAACGGGCAGCCGCAAATGGATGATCGTGTCGGCGCTGCTGCCGCTGGGACTGGGCTTTACCGTGACCTTCTTCGTGGCGCAAATCTGGCGATTGCTGGGCGGAGTGTGATACACTTGGCGGACATTTTCAGTGTGGAGCAAGCATGACTGATCAACCGTTGAGCAAGGTCGTCACCATCGTGTCCGGCCTGCCGCGTTCCGGCACGTCGATGATGATGAAAATGTTGGAAGCAGGCGGCCTGCCGCCGATCACCGACAACATCCGCACCGCCGATGAAGACAACCCCAAAGGCTATTACGAATTCGAGCGCGTGAAGCAGCTGCCCAAAGGCGACGTGGCCTGGCTGCCCGACGCGCAGGGCAAAGTGGTCAAAGTCATCGCGGCCTTGCTGCCGTATCTGCCCGGCGGCTATGAATACCGCGTCATCTTCATGCAGCGCGAAATGTCCGAAGTGCTGGCCTCGCAGCGGCAGATGTTAATCCGGCGCGGCGAAGATCCTGACAAAATTCCCGACGATGTGATCGCCAAGTTATTCGAGAAGCACTTAAAGCAAGTCAACGACTGGGTCAGCCAGCAGCCCAACGTTCAGCGCCTCGATGTGAACTACAACAAAATGCTGAAGAACCCCCAGTCATACATCGAGCAGATCGATGCGTTTCTAGGCAATCAACTGGATGTCGCCAAAATGGCGGCGGTGGTCGATCCGAGTTTGCATCGACAGCGCAAGGAAGTGTAGGGCAAGATGGCAGCTTGCCGCGCGAGTTGGCAACTCGCGCTACAAGTGGAGCGCGTAATGGAGGTCGTCAAATCGATCGGGTTGTTTGCGCTGGCCGGCCTGTGCGAGATTGGCGGCGGTTATCTGGTGTGGCAGTGGCTGCGCGAGGGCAAGAGCATCTGGGTGGGTGTGATCGGCGCTGTGATTCTGGTGCTGTATGGCATCATCCCCACCCTGCAACCCGCTACTTTCACTTTTGGGCGCGTCTACGCGGCCTATGGCGGTGTCTTCATCGTGCTGTCGCTGTTGTGGGGTTGGCAGATCGATCACAAGCAGCCGGACACCTTCGATCTCATCGGCGGATTGATCTGCTTGATCGGCGTAGCCATCATCATGTATGCGCCACGGCAGGCTTGACAACCATGATCGTCAAAACGAAGGGATGATATGACACGCCTGACGCTGTACGCGTGGAACGTGAACGGCATTCGCGCCGCTGAAAAGAAGGGCTTTCTCGACTGGCTGGCGCAGTGCGGCGGCGATATCGTCGCCGTGCAGGAAACCAAGGCGCATCCCGATCAACTTTCGGCGGCTCTCCTCAACCCGATCGGTTATCACGCCGCCTGGAGTTCCGCTGAGAAGAAGGGCTACAGCGGCACGGCCACCTATTCGAAACAACAGCCCCTGGCGCTTAAGACCGGCTTCGATGATGAGCGCTTCGACAAAGATGGCCGCATCCTGATCAGTGACTTCGAGCGCTTTGTGCTCTTCAACATCTATTTTCCCAACGGCGGGCGCGGCCCTGAATGGGTCAAGCACAAGCTCGAGTTCTACACGCGGTTTCTGGAAGTGGTCGCCGGTTACACGGCGAAAGGCCGCTCGGTTGTCATCACCGGCGATGTGAACACCGCCTACGCCGAGATCGATCTGGCGCGGCCCAAAGAGAATGCAAAGAAGTCAGGCTTCCTGCCGGAAGAGCGCGAAGCGATGAACGCCTTCTTCGCCGCCGGGTTGATCGATACCTTTCGGTTCCTGCATCCCGCCGAAGTGAAATACACCTGGTGGGATCAGGTCACGCGGGCGCGTGAACGCAACGTGGGCTGGCGCATCGACTACTTCTTCGTGACGCCCGATCTGAAAGATCGCGTGGTCGCCGCCGACATCCACATGGACGTGATGGGCTCGGATCACTGCCCGATTAGCTTGACGCTGGACGTGTAACCACAGCCCCTCCCCTCTCCTGAGAACGTCTGCTTGTCCGCAGAAAAGGGGGCCGTACCGCGCACCGCGCAGGGTGGACGAAACAAAGTCCCCGTGGGCGTTCGCCACGCTCTGGCGCTGGATTCTCAGCCAGCGCGAGCGGTTGCGATGTATTTTCCCGCTTGACAAAGCCGCGCCAGCCGGCTTATAATGGCCTCAATATATGAACAGATACTCAGGTATTAAACTATGGCAAACCGCACCCGTAAGCCGCTCGAGTTGGATGATCACACCGCCAGCAACGTGGCCGAACTCTTCCGTGCGCTGAGCGATACCAGCCGCATCAAATTGCTGGCCGCGCTCATCGGCGGTGAGACGAACGTCGGGGCGCTGGCTGAGGCCGCCGGCCTCAGCGAATCAGCGGTGTCGCATCATATGCGCAGTCTGCGTCAACTGCGCATGGTGCGCGCCCGCAAAGACGGTCGGCAGGTGTTCTACACGCTGGACGACCAGCACATCATCGATCTATTTCTGCGCGGCGTGGCGCACATTCAAAGCGGCGACTGACATGGCGCATACGCACACAATACAGACGATCACCCGCCGCCTGGCGCTGGCCCTGGTCATCACGCTGGGCTTTGTGTTCATCGAGGCCATCGCCGGCCTTATCGCCAACAGCCTGGCCCTGCTCACCGATGCCGCGCACAACCTGACGGACGTCATCGCCCTGGCGTTGAGCTGGTATGCCGTGCGCTTGACCCTGCGCCCGGCGAATTCCGGCAAGACGTTCGGTTATCATCGCGCTGGAATCTTGATCGCGCTCTTCAATTCGACGACGCTGGTGATCATTGCGCTAGGAATTTTCTACGAAGCGTATCAACGCCTGCTCAATCCGCCGCAAGTAGAAGGCGGACTGATGACGGCCGTCGCCGCACTGGCGTTCATCGTCAATCTAGGCACCGCCCTGCTGGTGAAGCCCGGCAGCGACCACGATCTGAACCAGCGCAGCGCGTTCATCCACCTCGCCGGTGATGCGCTCTCGACGCTGGGGGCATTGATCGCCGGCGTGTTGATCATGCTCACGGGCTGGTATATTCTCGATCCATTGGTCAGCGTCCTGATCGGCCTGCTCATCGTGTGGAATGCGTGGCTGATCATCCGCGAGAGCGTGGAGATTCTGCTGGAAGGCACACCGCGCGACATCGATGTCGATCTGCTGGTCAAAGATATGCAGCGGGTAGACGGCGTGCGCGGCGTCCATGATCTGCACGTGTGGAGCATCACGCAGAACATGCGCGCCCTGTCGGCGCACGTGCTGGTGGACGATGAGCCGATCAGCGTGGGGGCCGGAATTCAGCGGCAGCTTAACGAACTATTGCACATCCGATACAACATCGCTCATGCGACGCTGCAACTGGAGTGTGTGGGCTGTGAACCGGATACATTGTACTGTGAGTTGAACGTCCACGAGCATGGACACTCGACGGAATCAGACCATCTATAAACTATGGGCGCCTGTCTACGACAAGGTCATGGGGCCGTTCGCAGGCCAGGCGCGGCGGCGCGCAGTCGAATGGCTGAACCTTCGCGCGGGGGAACGGGTATTCCTCTCGGGCGTGGGGACGGGGTTGGATTTGCGGCATGTACCGGCGGGTGTGAAGGCTGTCGGGATTGATCTCAGTCCGGCCATGCTGCGCAAGGCGCAAGAGAAAGCAAACGGACGGGAGATAAGTCTGCTGGAAATGAATGCCGAGGCGCTGGATTTTCCCGCTGACAGTTTCGATGTCGTGATCTTGAATTTGATTTTGAGCGTCGTGCCAGACGGCGCCGCGGCGTTCCGTGAAGCGTGGCGGGTGCTGCGCCCCGGCGGTCGGGCGGTGATTTTCGACAAGTTCGCGGCGGAGAGCCAGCCGCTCTCGGCGTTGCGGCGCGACCTGGGCAAGATCATTGCACTGTTCGGCACCGATCCCAATCGGCGCTTGAGTGACATCATCGGCCGGCCGCCTGACTTGACGATCGAACGTGATGAACCGAGCTTGCTGCACGGGCAGTATCGTATTGTGGTATTGCGCAAAGGATGAGATGGGCCATCTTCAACCGCAGATCGATAAACTCGCGCCGGTGGTGCAAGAGGCGCAGGCAAAGCTGCGCCAGATCGGTCGGACCTTCATTACCGATCGGAGCGGCGCAACACTCGATCGAGATGGCAATCTGCGCGTGGAATTCTTGCGCCGCGAGTATGTGATCGACCAGGCGGAGTGGACGATTGCGCGCGCGGAGGATGGCGCAGCGCCGCCGTCGATCGTGCAGAGCCTGCTTCTGACGTATCTGTATACCGCCGATGGGACGCCGCCAACCGATCGATGGGTGGGCTTCCGCGAGCTGCCGAACGGCCTGTTTTACGCGCAAGCGTTTCAGGGTTACACCGGCGCCGCGCTCGTCCGCGAGCTCGGCGGCCATCTCGATCGGTTTAGACGAGCGAGTGAAAAACTCCAGGGAACGTTATTGCCCATCGGAGAGGCCGGGTATGCCTTTCAAGTGCTGCCGCGCCTGAAGCTGGCCGTGGTCATGTGGTCGGGCGATGATGAATTTCCGGCACAGGCTCAGGTGTTATTTCAAGAGAGTGCGCCGCACTATCTGATCACGGATGGGCTGGCGATTGTGGGCAGCCTCTTGATCGGGCAGATTGTGAAAGCCGCCGCGGCCTGAGGTCTGTTTGAGGATCGTCAGGCATGTGGTATGACATCAGGGCGTGTTGAAGTCGGAAGAGCCAAGTAGGCTCACTCTGGAATCTAATCGAAGGAAGAAGCCGTGAGTGCAATCACACTGGGAACTCCCCTCATTGACCCCGCCGTACACCAGCGCTTTATGCGCCAGGCTGGCGCCATGTACGGCGTTGTCGTGGCGCTGGGCTTCGCAGTGTTTTTCTGGCTGCCCGATGCGTTGATGCTGCGCGATGCAAACTTTCAAGGGTGGTGGGTGAAGTTGGTGTTGGGCCTGCTGGTAACCATCCCGCTCATGGCGCTGATCGGCTGGCTGGCGGCCAGCGCGCGCTGGTCGGGCCTGAATGTGTTGATCTGGATCATCGGCGGCAGCTTGCTCGCATGGGTCGGCGGACATATCCAATTTGAAGGGGTCAGCTGGCTGGCACGCCTGACGGATCTTTACCCGAGCGACCGCGTGATGTATGCGTTTTCCGAGTCGGCCGCCGCGTTTACTGGAACCAGCATGGTGGTGGGCGCGGGCGCCGGCCTGGTCATCGGCCTCATCGGGCTGGTGGCTGTAGAGCGCGCCTGGGATGCGTCCACGAGCCGGCACGGGTTCAGCCTTAAATCGATTGCCATGCTGGCGCTGTGCCTGCCGGCGCTGCTGGTGCTGGGCCTGTTGGCCGACTTCCAGATCAACTCCAGCACCCGCAGTGCTTTTACGGATGTGCGCCGCATCATCGCGCTGGTGAGCGATCCCAAGGCCGATCTGGTGCGCGCCAAATTGGCGCCCATGGCCCGGTATCGCGATCGTATGTCGCCAAACTACACGCTGCACTGGAACACCATCAACGACGAGCTCACGCGCCTCACGATCGATGTCGAGTTCGACAACGGCTTGCTGCTGCGCTGCCCGGTCATGTTAGGCAGCGCCTATCTATGCACTGAGCTGAGCACCCAGCTGAACGACTGGATGCGCCAGTTGGTCACCGTTGAAGGCCAGGCCTGCGCCAAGTGCGCCCTGGATATTGATCCAGAGGTGCGGCGCTGGCTCATGACCACGGGACCGACTTGGGGCAGCCTGCAATCCATATCGTTGTTGCAGCATCACGGGGGCTGGTTGTACATGCGCGCCGAATTCGACAGTGAGCGGCGCATTGACTGCCGGTTTAGCGGCAGCCAACCGCTGACGGTTGATTTTTGCGCTGAAGCAAAATGAACGGCGTCGTCTGCCGCTCGTGATCGACAGCGCAGCACTTGTCGCCGAAATGTCAGACAAATGACATGCGCGCCGCGCACTTTGGGAGGATAACAGAGGCGTCCTTTCACAACACTTTTCAAACAGACACACCTCGTTAGGCGAGGCGTCTGCGCAAGACACAGGCCATTGCCCCGAAACGTCGAGAGACGCCAAGGGGTAGACCAGGCAGGGTCGATAGAAGGCTTTGCTCAAAGTGGCTGGGAACTTTCCCTACGCTGCGCAGTGCCGAAGCTCAACCAGTGAGGCAATGATGCAGGATGATATACGCCTGAGCCTCCCTGGTTTAACGCGGGGAGGCTTTCTGCTTGTCGCGGAAAGGAGGTGATCGCATGGACGCCGCTGCGCATACGCACAAACTCTTTTACGACCACTGGCTCGATCTCGCGCCGATCGAGCGGAGCTCACGTCTGCGCGATGACCTCAGTGTAACCACGTAGGCTCTTCTCCACCCGATCGGCCTGGGCGCCCCAACGCGCCAGTGATCTCATCCATTCACAGGCAGGCTGATCATGTTCAACTTCATTTTCAAAAATCTCTTTCGCCGCAAGACGCGCACCCTGCTGACCGTGCTGGGCATCGCCGTGGGCGTGTCGATGATCGTGGCCTTGGGCGCCATCGGCGAGGGCATGCGCAGCGGTTACGCGTCGATGTTTGGCGGGAGCGGCGCGGACCTCACGGTGATGCAGGCAGGATCGTATGACATCACGATGAGCGGGGTAGACGAGCAGATGGTCGCAGACATCGCCGCCGTGCCGGGTGTCAAAGAGGCCACGGGGATGCTGGTGGGCAACGTCAACGCGCCAGGCGCGGCCTATTTCTTTATCTTTGGCTACGATCCGCAGGGCTTCGCGTTCGAACGATTCCGCGTGGTCGAAGGTCAACCGTTGGGGCAGGCGCGCCGCGCGGCGGGCAGCCTGCGTGAGATCATGCTGGGCAAGCAGGCGGCTGAAGCGTTGAAGATGAAAGTCGGCGATCTGATCCGCTTGACAGGCGGCACGTTCAAAGTGGTGGGTATTTACAGCAGCGGCGACGGCTTCGAAGACGCGGCCTCGATCGTGTCGTTGAGCGACGCCCAGCAGCTGCTGCAAAAGCAGCGCATGGTGGGCGCGGTGCAGGTGAAAGTGAAGGACCCGCGCGAAGTCGAAATGCTGCGCGCCGAGCTGGAAAAGAAGTTCCCGCGCTTGAGCGTCACGCAATCGGGCGACGTGGCCGATCAGGCGCAGATGGTGCAGTCCATTCAGGTCTTCGCGGTCATCATCGCGCTGCTGGCGCTGCTGGTCGGCGGCGTGGGCATGACCAACACCGTGATGATGAGCATGTTTGAGCGCACGCGCGAGATCGGCACGCTGCGCGCCATCGGCTGGCGGCGGCGGCGCGTGATGGCCATGATCTTCGGCGAGAGTTTGCTGCTGGGCTTGATCGGCGGCGCGATCGGATGTGCGATCGGCGCGGGCCTGGTGGCGCTGCTGGGCGCGAACTCGGCGGTGGGTTATTTGCAAGGCACGGTCACGCCGAATCTGATCGCGCTGGGACTGATCACCGCGATCGGGTTGGGGGCGATCGGCGGTTTTTATCCCGCGTGGCGCGCGTCGAAGATGCTGCCCATCGAAGCGCTGCAATATCAGGGCGGCGCGGGCCAGGAATCGATCAGGAAGGTGAGCCGCGTGAAGTCCGAGACGCTGCGCGCACTGCAGCGCCGGCGCGGCCGCACGATCTTGACCATCACGGGGATCAGCATCGCGCTGGCGTCAATCGTCATGCTGGGCAGCATCACCGACGGGATGATGGCAACCTTCAACGAGATGATGGTCAGCACGGACGTGGAACTGGTGGCGCGGCAGAAGGATGCCAGCGACATGGCGTACAGCGCCATCAGCGAGAAAGTGGGGCGACAGATCGCCGTCACGCCGGGCGTGGAAGCGGTCTCCGGCATGATGATCAATGCGGTGATCGTCGACGAGATGCCGTTCTTCCTGCTGTTCGGTTATGCGCCTCACGAACCGGCCATCAATCACTTCAAGATTGTGGAAGGGCGCGGGTTGCAGGGTAGTCGTGAAATCATTCTGGGCCGCAAAGCACTGGAGGCGATGAAGACCCGCCTCGGCGAAGTGGTGCGGCTGGGCGAGGTGGGCTTTCGCGTGGTGGGCGTGTACGAAACCAGTGTGTCGTATGAAGCGAGCGCAGGCGTGATCGCGCTGCGGGATGCGCAGGCGCTGGCGGGGAAGCCGCGCCAGGTGACGATGTACGGCATCAAGGTGAAAGACCCGGCGCAAGCCGAAGCAATTCAACGACAACTGGAAGCCGCCCTGCCCGACGTGGCGGTCTCAATGGCCAGCGAGTTCGCAGAGAACCTGCCGGACATGAAGAGCATGAATGTGATGATGGTGGGCATCGCCGTGCTGGCCATCATCGTGGGCGGCATCAGCATGATGAACACGATGATCATGAGCGTGTACGAGCGCACGCGCGAGATCGGCACGCTGCGCGCGGTGGGCTGGCGGCGGCGGCGCGTGCTGGGCATGGTGCTGAAGGAGTCGGTGGTGCTGAGCTTGCTGGGCACGGCCGTCGGGTTTGTGAGCGCCATCGGGCTGTTGTGGCTGATGCAGTCCATGCCGCTGTGGGGCGATTTCATGACGATCGCGCTGTCGCCCAATCTGCTGGCGATGACGATGATCATCGCGCTGCTGCTGGGCGCGATCGGCGGCGTGTATCCCGCGTGGCGCGCGTCGAACCTCAGCCCGGTGGAAGCGTTGAGGTACGAGTGATCGAGGACCAGTCAATGCCATTAAGTTAGACTCAATGCAACGTCATGCCCGAGTGCCGTTATCGGGCATCCAGAGTATCGATCGGCACTTGTCGCTGTGTGGACACTGGATTCCCGCCAAAAGATCGCGGGAATGACCACCGCCATACAAACAGGAGGTGTGCGATGGCGACTTTACAACATACGCAAGCCGATGCGCGCAAACCGCGCCTGGAACGATCGGGCGTCAACCGGATCGCACAGGTTTTGGTTTCCATCGTCATGATGGGCTTGGTGCTGTTCCTGTCGGCGGGACGAATTGACTGGATCGCTGCGTGGATCTTTCTGGGAACGTACGCCCTCATGATTTTCACCGTGGGTATCTGGGTCGCGCGTAAGCATCCAGACGTGGTCAACGAGCGCGGCAAGATCGCACGCCATGCCCGGTCGTGGGACAAGGTGTTGATGACGATCTACACCGTGATGCTGTTTGTCCTGCTCGGCGTGGCGGGCCTGGACGCAGGACGCTCTGGTTGGTCAACGATGCCGCTGGTGATGCAGATAGCGGGATACGTGGGTTTCCTGCTGGCGATGGCGGTAACGTACTGGGCGATGGCGAGCAATCCGTTCTTAGCGACCATCGTGCGCATTCAGGATGATCGCGGGCAGTACGTGGTCACGACGGGGCCTTATCGGTACGTGCGGCATCCGATGTACGCCGCCATTCTGATCATGTGGCCCGGTGTTGCCTTGCTGCTCGGTTCGTGGTGGGCGCTGGTTCCGGCAGTGGTGATCGTGGTCGTGTTTGTGATCCGCACGGCGCGGGAAGACAAAACATTGCAGGCCGAATTGCCCGGTTACGCCGATTATGCACAGCGCACACGTTATCGACTCGTTCCCGGTATCTGGTAGGAACGCTCTGAAACCAAGCCACTGCGATGATTGAATCGCGTATTCCATGTGAGGTCTATCATGAAGAAAATGTTCCTGGCTCTATCGATTCTGCTGGCCATCGTGCTAACAGCGTGCAGCGCAACGCCAACACCAACACCTGATGCGTCATACGCGGCGCAACCGCTGCCCGCGGTGGTTTCGGCGTCAGGTAAAGTGCTGCCGGAACAGTGGGCCAACTTGAGCTTCCGCACGGGCGGCCCCATTGTCGAGTTGAACGTGCAGAGCGGTGACACCGTCAAAGCCGGCGATCTGATCGCGCAGCTCGACGATGTCGATGCAAAGCTGGCAGTCGCGCAAGCGGAAGCGGCCTTGACGATGGCGCAAGCGCAGCTGGCGGAATTGAAAGCCGGTGCGCGCGCCGAGCAGATCGCGCAGGCCGAGCAGGCCGTGGCGCAAGCCGAAGCCGCGTGGCAGGGCGCGCAGGCGCAGTACGATCAATTGCGTTCGGGTGTGCGCGCGGCCGACATCGCCGCGGCGGAAGCGGCGCTGGCTCAAGCAGCAGCGCAACGCAAAGTGGCGCAAGACACTTACGACAAAGTCACGCAGTGTGTGAATGTGCCAGGGCGCGGCGAAGTGTGTCCCGGGCTGGGCACGCCGGAAGAGCAGGCGCGCGCGGCCTTGACTGCGGCGCAAGAAGCCCACAACGCGGCGCAGAAACGCGTCGATCAGTTGAAGGCCGGCGCAACGAAGAGCGAACTCGCCGCGGCCAGCGCCAACATCACTGCCGCCAAGGCACAGTGGGAACAGGTCAGAGCGCAACTCGATCTACTCAAGGCGGGCGCTTCGCCTGAGCAAATTGCCGTGGCCGAAGCGGGCGTGAAGCAGGCACAAGTGGCGCTTGATACAGCGAAAGCACAGTTGGACAAGCTGCAGTTGATCGCGCCGTTCGCTGGCACGATCGGGACAGTGTACGTCCGATCGGGTGAGCTGGCGCAACCCGGCCAACCGATCGTCACACTCGGCAATCTCGGCACGCTCCGCGTGGAAACGACTGATCTCAGCGAGACCGACATCGCCCGCGTGAAAGAAGGACAGCCGGTCAACGTGACGTTCGACGCTCTGCCCGGCCAGACCATCACCGGCAAAGTGGTGCGCCTCGCGCCGATGTCGACGCCGGGGCAAAGCGCGGTGAACTACATCGTCACCGTGTCGCTGGACCAGATCGATCCGGCGCTGCGCTGGGGCATGACGGCGTTTGTGGATGTGCAGGTGGGGCAGTGACAAGATGACACGCTGACAGGATGACAAGATGAACCGTGCTAACGGATCATCTTGTCATCTGGTCATCTCTTCATCCCGTCATGGATAGAGGTTTACTATGACTGACAACAAAGTGATCGTGGAAGCAATTGAACTCACCAAGATCTACGGCAGCAACGGCGCGGAAGTGCATGCGCTGGATAACGTGAACTTCCGCATTCAGCAAGCCGAGTTCGTGGCCGTGATGGGGCCCAGCGGATCGGGCAAATCGACGCTGCTCAACATGATCGGCGCGCTGGACAAGCCAACCCGCGGCCAGGTGATCATTGACGGGCACGATATGGCGAAGCAGCACGACCTCGACAGCTTCCGCGCGAAGACGGTGGGCTTCGTGTTCCAGATGCACAACCTGATCCCCACGCTGACGGCGATCGAAAACGTGATGGTGCCGATGCAGGGCCAGGGTGGCAGCGAGCGCGCGCATCGCAAGCGGGCAGAAGAGCTGCTGGACATGGTGGGCTTGAAGGGCCGCGGCCATCACTTGCCCGCGCAGTTGTCCGGCGGTCAACGCCAGAAGGTAGCGATTGCCCGCGCGCTGGCGAACAAGCCGGCCATCATCCTGGCCGACGAGCCGACGGGCAACCTCGACAGCGTCAGCGGCGACGAAGTGCTGAACGTTTTCGAGACGCTGCACAGCGAGCACGACACGACCATCATGATCGTCACGCACGATCCGCGCGTGGCGCGGCGCACGCACCGCATCCTGATGATGATGGATGGTAAAATCATCCATGAAGACATCGTGGGCGATGTGTACACCGAAGACCTGAAAGTGCTGGCGCGATCGGAACTGGGGCAGGCCGTGTTGCGCGGCACGCTCGGCGACACGCTGAGCGACGCGGAACGTGAAGTGATGCAGCAGGTGCTGATGCGCGTCATCCACGAAAACGGAATGCCGCAACCGACAGCGTGAACAGAAACCGGGTTTCTACATTCGAGATGGACGCGAAGTGTTAATGTGCAGAAACCCGGTTTCCTCATGGAGACAAGCCATGCCCGATCCCAAGCGTGTTCTCATCCTCACCGCCGATGCCGGCTTCGGCCATCGCAGCGCGGCCAACGCCATCGCCGAAGCGCTGCAAGAAACGCACGGCGACGACTGCACGTATGAGATCGTCAACGTGCTGGACAATGAACACACGCCGCGTCCGCTGCGCGACAGCCAGTCGGATTACGATCGTATCGCGCGCGACATGCCGGACGTGTACAAGTTCGGGTATGAAGCGACCGATGCCAACACTCCCGCGGCCATCATGGATCGCGGCTTGCAGGCCATGCTCTACAGCCCGATGCGCCGCTTGTTAATCGAGAAACAACCCGATGTCATCATCTCGACTTATCCGCTGTATCAGGCTCCGCTGGGCGCAGTGTTCGCGCTCACCAGGAAGTTCATCCCGCTGGTGACGGTGGTGACCGATCTGGTGACGGTGCATCAAATCTGGTTCAGCCCGTATCCCGATCTCACCGTGGCGCCGACCGAGGCCGTGCGTGAGTTAGCGATTGCCGCCAAAGTGCCCGCCGCGCAGATCGAGGTGATCGGCATCCCGGTGCATCCGCGCCTCTCGCAAGAGACGCGCGAGAAAGCGGCGATTCGCGCTGAGTTGGGGTGGGATCCTGATCTCACCACACTGCTCATCGTGGGCAGCAAACGCAGCAGCCTCTACGTCGATGTGGCGCACGTGCTCAATCATTCGGGCCTGCCCGTGCAATTGATCGTCGCCACGGGCGGCGATGAGGAACGCTACGAGGAATTGCAGAAGACCGAGTGGCATCGACCGGCGCACGTCTACAACTTCGTCAAGAACATGCCGACGATGATGCGCGCCGCCGACGCCATCGTCTGCAAAGCGGGCGGCTTGACGGTGACCGAATCGCTGGCGTGCGGCCTGCCCTTGATGTTGACGGATGTGATCCCAGGGCAGGAAACAGGCAACGCCGAGTACGTGGTCAACGGCGGCGCAGGCGAGATGATCGACGAGCCATTGAAGGCATTGGAAACGGTGTGTCACTGGCTGCTCAACAATGGGCAACTGCTGGAAGAACGATCGATCAACGCCACAAAGTTAGGCCGACCGCGCGCGGCCTATGACATCGTCGAGCGCGCATGGGCGCTGGCACAGCGCGGGCCGATCGAGAAAGAGGCCGAGCAGATTTTGCTGCTGCCGAGATTGATCGAGATGTTCAAGCGGTTCGGGGTGAAGGTGGAAGAGTGACCGGTGCGCTCCCGGAAGACTACAACGGATTGAGGAAGCAGCGGATAAAATCCGTTTGATCCTCAATCCGTTGTTGTGTGGCTATGGCAGACCTGGCAGGTTTCCACGATCACTCTGGTCGAGCCTGCCAGCCTCACGCGCAATCAATCGAGCGTGGCCAATCGGCAGAGGAAAACCTGCCAGGTCTTGTGCTCAACGCCAATCGCTCAGATATTCCAGACAATCACGCATTTCACCGGTCGAGCGGACATTCAGCAACTTCATCAAACGGCGCAGCACAACTCCAACCTGCAATTGATCCGAAACAATAATTCCCGCATGATGTTTGCCAGCCGCCAGATACTCGGCGTGCAAGCGGGCAAAGTCACGCGTATTGTAGGTCACAACGGCGCGTCCCAATGAAGTCGCATAGTCCAGATGGTGTTGATCAGGCATGTGTACCTGCCCCGCTTCACTGGCCGTGAGCAAGTCGACCGCGCGCGATCGCAACGCCTTGACCAGATCGCGGCTCATGGTGTCTTCGTCGAGATATAATCGGATCGGATCATCCACGCGACGCTACCCCAAACTCTTGCTTGACGGTGTCTTCCGCGTTGGCTTGCAGATCGGCTTCGATCTCGCTGCGATTGAGGTGATAATACGCCAGCGCCGCATACACCAGCGCTAAATCCAACTCGGTTTGGTCGGCGATTTCTTCGGGAGTCAGACCCAGCTTGTAGTGCCCGACTATCGTCCGCACGGTGACGCCCGTCCCGGCGATGACAGGCCGGCCGCCGCGCAATTGTGGATTAGTCGTGATCACACCCGCCAACGGGCGCCCCCCGGTCGCCACCAGGCGATCGAGCGTTTCGATCGGATCGGCGTGTTCGCGCGTCGCCAGTGTTTGCAAACGAGCGTATACATTGGCCGGGATTTCAACTGTGATCATGGAAGTGGTCATCGTTACCTCCCTGAGTGGACGGCTTCTTCAGTGTCAAGTATACCACTGCCTTAACCGACAGGCCCCGTTTCGCTTTTGTTCACAAATGAGATTGCTCTTTCCCGAAAGACTACAACGGATTGAATCCGCTTGAGCCTCAATCCGATGTAGTCTTTCCTTGCCATCACGCCGAAGAAAACCTGCCAGGTCTTTTGACGCAAAGTGTAGCCCCGCTTCAACGTTCACTCGGCGAGCTACCAGAGGAAGCAGGGCCGGTTTGATATTTGGCTGGCCGCACAGCGGCCTCAGCCGGGAACGGGCAGCGCTGGCTCTACAATCAGGCTCCGTCTCGCCTCTGTCGAGAACGAGATTTTCCGGCCAAGTCTGGGGAGTCATGAGAGAACACCCGAAAACCGCTATTGTTGTTGAAGTTGTCGGGGATGTTCCTGTTACGATTCGCACAGCGCACGTTGTTACGATTGTTGTTCCACGAGCCGCCCCGCACGCTGTGCCGCCCGGCCCCGCAAGAAGAAACCGGGGTTCTACGTCGCCGTCTTTTTCTGCCAGCCGCCCAGTAAGCGCCCGACCTCGGCCAGCATCCGCGCCGCGTGTTCATATTGGCCCATGCTGATCAAGTGTAGATCGCGGCTCATGCGCAAATGCGTTCGGAGTTTATCCAATTCAGCGTCGGCCGCGATCAGCGCCTCACGCGGTTGGCGCGCGTGCGCGGCATCAATGAGCAGTTTCTGAAAGTGCAGGGCTTCATGCTGCAACGCACCCGCCATAACGAAGCGCTGCTGGCGCGGAAATTTGATCGTCAAGGGAATGAGCCAAACGACAAAGTCATATGTCTTGCTGAAGATGGGTGATTGGTTCATGTGATCCTCGCTTTGATTTCAGTGGAAGGGGATGTGAGAAGATCGAACGCCGCAAGCCCCACGTGTCGCCGTGGGCCACGTGCGCAATCCAACCCTGCACGGCGATCTGAATTTGATCGAAGTCGATCTGACCGGCGGCGCGCCGTTCACACAGACGCGCATAGCGCCGTTGAAAAGCCACGCCGTTGCGCCGCTTGAGGCGACGATGATCCGGGTAGACGCGCCACCCCAGAAACGGGATGCCGGTCGTCACCGGAAATACAGCGGCTTCAGGCTCATGCAAGCGCAGGCGCAATGACGCAGCGAATGCGATCAATTGTTTCTTCCAGACGTGCAGCACGGATTTGTCGGCAGCAAACAGCAGAAAGTCGTCGACGTAGCGCACGTAAGCCGCGCATTTGAGGTCACGCTTGACGAAGTGATCGAGCGGATTGAGATAGACGTTGGCCCAGAACTGCGAGGTGAGATTGCCGATGGGCAAACCATGTGGCCGCAGCGCCGCAAAGAGATCGTCGCCGGGAAAGTAGGGCAGCGTCTCGGCGGCATGGATGCCTGCTCCGCCATCCAGAATTCGATCCATCAGCCACAGCGTCTGCGGATCGCGGATGACGCGCCGGAACTGTTCGCGCAGGATGGCGTGATCCATGCTGGGGAAGAAATGCTGCACGTCGCACTTGAGCACATACGGATAGCGCCGGGCAAAGTCCTGCGCCCGATCCAGCGCGGCGTGCGTGCCTTTGCCCACGCGGCAGGCATATGAATCGTCGACGAAACGCTGCTCGAACAGCGGCTCGACGACGTTGCACAGCGCGTGATGCACCACCCGATCCCGAAACGGCGCGGCCGAGATGAGGCGCGGCTTGGGATCATAGACGGTGAAGTTGTGATACGAACCGGGCCGGTAGGTCTGCGCGCGCAGTTCGTCTTGCAGTTCCAGCAGGTTGTCTTCCAGATCGTATTCAAAGCCGGACACGTCCCACCGGCTGCGTTTGCCGCGCGCGGCGCGCTTGAACGCCAGGCACAGATTCTCAAATTCGGTGATCAACGGGTACAGATGCTTGTGTGTTTTCATTGGCCTCCTTTGCCAACAAAAAATCGTGGGGGCAAGCCCCCACACCCCCAGAAAAACAGCACGCCAGAAACCAGTAACCAGAATTCAGGAACCAGAAATAGAGCCAGGAGAGAACACCCGAAAACCGCTAACGTTGAGGAAGTCGCCGGGGATGAACCTGTTACGATCCGCACAGCGCACGTCGTTACGAACGAGGCCCCGAGCCGCCCCGCACGCTTCTCCTTGTGTGCTCCTCGTCGTACCATGAATTCGTCCACTCCCAGACATTGCCGCTCATATCGCTGGCTCCGGCCATGCTGTTGCCCGCTTCGAACTGACCGACCATCGTCGTCGAAGCAACTTCATAACCTTTGTCTTTAAGCCACTGGTCCCAATCTAAATCATTTTTGCCTCCCCAGAATTCGGCGCAGTTCAAGCGGTCTCGATCGAACTTCTCGCCCCACGGGTATTCGCGCCCGTCGGTGTGGCGCGCGGCGCGTTCCCATTCCTCTTCGGTGGGCAAGCGAACGGGCTTGCCCAGTTCATGTGACAGCCAATTACAGTAGGCTTCGGCTTCAAACCAACTCACTCCGACCACCGGCGCAAGTGGATTGTTCCATTTCAGATCGTGCCAGAAGTAAGGCTCACCACGTTTCTCTTTCGGGCGCTCGGCAAGCCAATTCTTCTCGTAATCTTCAGTGGCTTTGCTGTCATACGTGCCGGTGCGCCAGGCCCAACCGTCGTCGCTCCAATATTCGCGCTTGGCGTAACCCTCAGCATCCACAAAACGGCGGTACTGCAAATTGGTCACAGGATACTTGGCTATTTGATACGGCTTGTCAATCACGACCTTTCGCTTGTCTTCGCCATACAAGAATGCCCCGGCGGGAATGGTGATGAAGGCATCCAGATCAGCGGGCATCCAGCCCACGCGGCCCAGGATAAAACCGGCGTCGCGTTGCACCGTGGGCAAGAGCGATCGGTTGTGACAAGCCGCCAGCAAAGCATCCTTCACTTCATGCGCCACCGCGCGGCTCAGGCCCATCTCACCCACGTCTTCCAAACAGTTGCCTGCCAGCAGGATATTGGTGCAGGCGTCGTCGCCAGCGCAGTCCATCTTCAAAATCGCACGCACCACCTCGCCCGCCTTGCGCGGCTCTTCACGCACCAGGCCCCAGACACCTACAGCCAGCAAGATCGTCTCGCGCCATGCGGGATCAGCCACGTATTTGCCGATCAGCGCGAGGCTGTCATCGAGTTTCAATTGGCCTTTCTGCGCCAGGCCGCGTGCGGCCAGCGCCTCTTCAAAGGTCAAGTGGATAAAGCCATAGCGCCCCTGCCCGCGCTCCAGCAGCAGGTTAGAATATTTGTGGACGCTGTCCAGAAAGTCACGCGCCCGCGCGCGCGCCTCGCCGCGCCGCAGGCCCCAGTCATCACCCATGAAGTGATCGGTCAGCCAGTCGATCAGGCGCTCTTCGGAGATCAGGCCGTATGTCGGATTTTCCTCGCGCAGCGACAGCGCCAGCGGCCCCAGCACCGACACCGTTTCCAGATAATCCAGCGGCGGCCCCACGGGCTTCTTGTCCAACGCGCGGGCTTTGCTCCACGCGCTGATCAACGTCTTCAAGTACAGCTCGTACAACTCCACGCGATGGTTGGGCAGCGATACACCCTGCCGCTTGATCAGCGCAAGGATGGTCAACAACAGCGGATTGCTGGCGAGATTCGCCACGCCGGGATTGGCGTCGAGGGCCTCGATCAAACTAACGCGTTCTCTTTCGGCTGCGTTGGCGGCTTCTTCGGTGTTGCCCTTGGTACTCTTCTCGAAAGCCGTGCACCACTTGCGCGCGAAGTCTTCAATCGCCTGTCGATCGAAATCGAGCAGCGTGTACAACGTCCAGTCTTTGGGATTCAACGGCGATTCACGATAGCCGACGACGCGGCTGGTCACGACGATCTTATTGCCCTGCCCGATCGCTTCGTGCGCGAAGGCTTCGACCTTTTCAACCAGGTTCGCGCGGTTTTGCTGCACTTCGTCGAGACCGTCAAGCAAGATTACGGCTCGGCCTTGCTTGATCGCTTCGTCGAACAGCGGGCCTAAGTTGTCCATACCTTTCGCCAGCCCGGCAAAGTAGGCAGGTAAATACTGCTGCAAGTTGGCATCGCTTTTTGACAGCGCATCGGCATACGCATTCAGCGGTACGAGGATGGGCAGCGGCGCATTATCTTCGGCGGCGAGGCGCAGCGCCAGGTGTTTGAGCAGCGTCGATTTGCCCGAACCCGGATCGCCGATGATGACGATGCGAGTCTGATCGCGCAGGGCTGCTTCGACGCGGACGGGGGCAACGTCGAAGTGGGCAGAGGCAAGCTCTGCCCCTACGGTTTCGGAATCCATCTTGCGACCGGCTAATCGTCGTTCCCACGTTTCGCCTTTGGGCAATTCGGGACGCGCGACCAGCGGCACGTAGACTTCTTCCAAGAGCAGTTCGCGCGACAGCGTCTCCAACTGCGGAATACCCTTGAAGTCCAGCGCGCGATAGGCGCGCCGCAGATGATCGAGATAATCGCGGCGCAGTTGTTCCAGATCCGGCGGCGGGGTGAAGGGCGGCATCTGGATCACTTGCGTGACGTTGTAGGTGACCTTATCGCGGCCTACCACATCGCCGCCGACATTCACATTATTCGCGTTGATGTCTACTCCGCCGCTGCGGTTGTTGGAATCAGTCATGGTGTGCTCCCGGAAGGTTACAACGAATTAAGAAAGCAGCGAATTTCAAGACGGTAACTGAAGTTTTGCAAAGTTGTGTCTGGAATCGAGGCTTTAGCCGGTTTTGCTGGTGATTTCGGCACCCGGCTGAAGCCTCGACTCCAGTTTTGCAAAAGTCCAGACGGTAAGTCCCATTCGCTTGATTCCACATTCGTTGTAGTGGCTGCGGTTATTGTATGATCGAAGTGATGGCAGGTCAAAAGCGACCTCGGAGGTTTTTGCAGCACAGCGGGTTGAGATTGACGTGAAGCAGCAGCATCAATCTAGCGGAGGCAGCCAGCAGGTGAAAACCTCCGAGGTCTTGAGAATTCGGGTATCATTAGCCCTGTCCTCTTGGACACGCCATCTTCATTCACAGGAGCCTCTCAATGAAACCGCGTTGGTTGATGTTGTTCGGCTTGCTGCTGTTATCGATCACTTTGCTGGCGTGTTCGCTGGTGAGTTCCGCCACACCCACCGCGCCGACGGGCGGCGCACAACCGATCGAGTCTACGGCGACCCCCAAAGCGACGCTGCCACCCATCGCGCCCGGCACCGAATCGATCCCCACGCGCAGACCGCCGACTGTCACACCCACCCTTCAAGCCAGCGCCACACCTACACCCACCCCCACCGCAACGCTGGTGATACCGACGGCGACGAAGATCCCCGTCTCTAGCGGGCCGCTGGACTTCGCGGTCAGCATCGTCGGCTGCCGGCTCGATCCCACGCGCGGCGGCGGCGTGATCTTGACGATGCGCATTGACGCGACGGGCGGCAACGGCATCTATACGTATTTCCGCGAGAACGAAAAAGTACAGCGCACCTTCGAACGTCCCGCCACCAAGGGCACGGCGGTGATCGATGCCTTCCGGGTGGAGTCAGGCGACGGCCAGAAGGTCGAGAGAAAGGAACGCTTCACCGGCTCACAGTTTGGCTGTCCGTAGGCCCAAGTCTGGCACGAATGAAGCGCGCGCTCGATCTGGCATCGAGCGCGCGCTTGTTACTGATCGGCCTAGCCGTTAACGGGGCGAAATCTCAAGCGTAGGGGTGGGGGTGGGCGTCAACGTTGGTGTAGCCGGCGCGATCGCTTGCACGATCTGCGTGGCGCTGATCGGCCCGTAATACGGACTGGTGGTGATGATCAGCGTATACACGTTGGTGCCTGCCGGGAACGAACAGTCGTTGAGCTGCCCGCTGGGTGACAGGTTTGATATCAGCGGCACCCCCGTGCGCTCCAAGGCGATCGGCGAGATGGCATTGCTGGTGGACCACATCAACGTGACACACTGCCCGACCGTTACCTGCTGCGGCAGAGCTGTAAATGAATTGATGACGGGCGGCGGGGGAGGCGTGGCCGAAGCGGGTGGTACCGGCGTGAACGTGCTGGTCGGCGGCGCCACCGGCGTCGGCGTAAACGTTGCTGTGGGCGGCGCAGCAGTAGGCGTGACAAACACATTCACCGGCGTCAGGTTGAAGCGCATCACGGCCAGGCCCGTATACTCCACATACTCGACGCGGAATTCATGATTACCCTGCGTCAACTGCACCTGCGTGGTGAGATCCACCTGCGACGATTCCCGCACTTGATCCAACACAACATTGTTGTCAATGAAGACGCGCACGCCGTCATCGACGGTCACGTTGATCTGATACAGGCCGGCCGCCAGATTGAGCACGCGCGTCCAGCGCACCGAGAAACGATCGGCCGGCAGCAGCGGCGCCGGCGAACCGGATCCCCAGTCGAAATTGATGTTGGGATCGAAGCGCACCAGCGTTGGGATGCCGCTCCAGCGATCGTTGGCGAAATAGTTGCCGCTCCAATCGATCGAGCTGCCTGTTAGCGGCTGGTAGGTGAACCAGATGTACGCGTTGCCGCTGACGTTGTAGTAATTGATCTCAAAGGTATGCTGGCCGGAACTCAACGTGTAGTCGGCGGTGAACGTGCCGTTGACGTTGTTGTTCCATTGACCAATAATCAGGTTGCCATCAATCATGAGGTTGGCGCCGCCATTGACACGAATCGTGAAGCGGTAGTTGCCCGGCGCAAACTCCACCGACCGCGTCCAGCGCACCGAGAAGTTGCTGTTCGGCACGCCCGGGGCCGGCGCCGTGGTGCTCCAGTCAAACGATACGGCCACATCGTTGCGAGTAAAGGTGGGCGAGCCGCTCAAGAACTGATTGTTGAAGTAGTCGCCCCGCCAATCAGGAAACGATGTTACCCGGTCGAAGCTGAAATTGATGAAGGCCGTCCCGACGCCCTCATAGTATTCAACCCGCACGACGTGCTGACCCGCCGTGACGTTGATGTCTTTCAGGTAGGTATTGGGCGTGGCGGGCCCCCAGGCATCGATGACGAGCGTGCTGTCCAGCCAGACGCGCACCCCATCATCGGAGCGCGCCGTGAAGCGGTACATGCCGCCGTCAAACGTGAACGTGCGTGTCCAGCGCGCGGAGAAGTAATCAACCGGAATGTTGGACGCGGGCGAACCATACGCCCAGTCGAAATTGACAGAGGAATCGTTGCGCACCATGACGGGCGCACCTTGCAAGTTGGGATTGTTGAAGTACTCGCCGCGCCACTCGTTAGGGTTGGGGGTTTGCGTCAAGGTTGGCATGGTCACCGGCGGGCTGGTCGGCGTGGGCAGCACACTGGTGGGCACCGGCGTCCATGTGGCAAGTTCGATCGGCGGCACAGCAGTCGCCGGCACGATGCTGGACGGCACAACGCGCAGCGGGACGGTCAGATAGCCGCCGGTGGCCGTCGATTGCACGATCACACTGGCCGCCGCCAGCGAGCTCCAGCGGGGATCGGTGGGATACGTGAATGACCACGTGAAGCGGCCGGCTACATCGGTGCGCGTGGTGCCAATCTGCAAAATCGGCTCGCTAGGCTTGGCCGGATCGCGCAGGAAAAACACGAGCGCGTCCGCGGGGCGGAAGTTGACGCCCTGCAGGGTCACCAGCATACCGCCGGACACCACGTCGGGATTGGCGACGACGATCGGCTGTTGCGGGATGGGCGTGGGCGTGGGCTGCGCAGCGCCGCCGCCACCGCCCGAAAGGAGCAGCACCAACAGCAAGATAATGGCAATGCACAAGCCCATCGCCAGAATCCCCATGCCGGCCCACACAGCCACTGGCACGCGCGGCCCGGCCGCCTGCGGCTGACCGTAAGCGCCGGTGGTGTACTGCCCGGTCACCTGCGGCGGCGGTTCGGGCGGCGTGGCCGGCAGCGGCGCGGGTTGAGTATCAAACGGATCGTTTTCAAGCGACATGAGAAAGTCCTTTGCCTGATTACACCGTGTTAAGCACGTTGTACACTTGCAGCGGATCAGCCAGACCTTTCACCTGGATTGGCTCCAGCCGCGTCACCTCGACGTGGGCCTTCACCAACTCATAGGTCTGCGCAGAGATCAAGATTTGGCCCGGGGCTGCCATTTGTTCCAGGCGGGCGGCCACATTCACGGTGTGCCCCAGCGCGGTATATTCCCGTTTGCGCGCCGAGCCGAACATCCCCACTACCACTTCACCGCTGTGGATGCCGATCGCGATCGGGAGCTGCCGATCTGCCTCATGCTGGGCATTGATCTCCCGCATCCGATCGCGCATCGCCACCGCCGAGCGAACCGCATGCACCGCATCGTCGACGCCGGTGATGGGCGCGCCATATATCGCCATGATGCCGTCGCCGATGTGCTTGTCCAGTGTGCCGTTATTCTGGAAGATGATCTCGCCCAGCGGGCTGAAGTAGTTATCACTCAGGAAGAGCGCCCACTCCTGCGGATCGTGCTTCTCGGTCAGCCGGGTGAAACCGCGAATGTCGACAAACACCAGCGTCGCCAGCTGCTTGCGCGGCGTCAAGTAGGACGGATCGACTTGCAGCTGCTGCAGGACCTGCGGGGAGACAAACTGCTTCAGGCGCTTGCGCACAAAGTACTCGCGCACTTTGGCGCGCAGTTCCACATTGTCAAACGGCTTGGTCAGAAACCCGTCGATACCTTCGTTGGTCGCAGCGATGGCGCCCTCCAACGTGGCATAGCCGGTCAGCATGATGCGCGTAATGTCGGGGTTGATACTGCCGATGGCGGCCAGCGTCTGCAAGCCGTCCAGGCCCGGCATCTTGAAGTCGCTGATGCAAATGGCGATCTCCGCCGGGTGGTCTTTCACAATGGTGATGGCTTCATGGCCGTTGGGCGCCGCAAAGACTTCGTAGTTTTCCTTGCCCAGGGCTTTCTGTACAGCGCGCCGTACGCCCTCTTCGTCGTCAACGATCAGCAATCCATTCATGACATTCTCCCCATGCATTATACGCTATACCATGCGGCCAAGAGAAATCGCCCTACCCCGTCTCAGAAATGTACGGCAGTTCCACGCGGAACTGCGTGCCCCGGCCCGGCGCCGTTTCGACAATGACTTCGCCGCCGTGCTTCTTGGCGATCTCGTACGAAATGTACAGGCCCAAACCGGTGCCCACCCCCACGCCCTTGGTGGTGTAGAAGGGATGGAAAATGCTGGGCAGCACGTGCGCGGGAATGCCGGGGCCGTTGTCTTTGACGTAGAACCAGACCACGCCGCGCGTTGGATCGGCGGCGGTGCCCACTTCAATCCGGCCCGGCTGTTGCTCAAAGGCATCGACCGCATTCTGGATCATGTTCAAAGCCACCTGCCCCAGATTGGCGAAGTTGCCGCGCACGCGAGGCAGATCTTCCTCATACGACTCCACCACTTCGATGGGCAGCAGCTTGATGCGATTGTGCAGGATGCGCAGGGCGTCCTGGCAGACCACGGTCAGGCTTACTTCTTCCGTGTACGACTGCGACTGGCGCGACAGATCCAGCAGCGAACTGACAATGCTCTTGGCGCGCCGCAGCTCTTTCAAGCTGAAGGCTAAATCGTCGGCTACTTCCGACACCTCAACGGCCGTCAGAGCTTGCACAGAATCGGCGTCAATCGGGGGGAGATCTGCGCCGGACTCCGTGATGGGCCGGTATGGCAAGCCCATCGTCTCCAACGCCGATTGAATCAAGCTGCTGACGCTGGCCAATGGATTGTTCAACTCGTGCGCTACGCCGGCGACCAGCTGACCAACCGCCGCCAGACTCTCCGACTGGATCAACGCTTGCTGCGTGCGTTCGCGCTCGGCCAGCGCAGCTTGCAACTTCTGATAGGATAGGGCGTTGTCGATGGCGATGGAGGCCTGATTCGCGAGCAGGTTCAACACACGCAGTTCGTCCTCGCCGAAGCGGTGGACCACCAGGTACGACACCGTAAACACACCCAGCACATCCCCGGCGCGCTTCAACGGAAAACCGGCGATGGACTTGATGCCCCACTGCGCCGCTTCTGGCGCCGCATACAGATCGTGCGCCAGCGCGTTGTCGATCACGATCGGGCGGCCGCTGCGCCGCACCCGATCGATCAGCCCGGCGTGCGGGGCCTGCGAGGCCGCCGGCTTGCGCAAGCCCGATCGCCACAACGCCACCGACTTGCTAAACGCATCGGCGCCAGGGTCATACAGATAGATGTGCGTATCTTCGGCCGCCGTCAGGCTCATCACGTTCGCGCAAATGGCGTCCAGCACGCGGTCAAGCTCCAGCGTGGACGTCATCTGCATGCTCACATCGCGCAGCGCCGACAGCTCGGCCAGCCGGCGGCGGCTCTGCTCAATCAGGCGCGCGTTGCTCATCGCCATGGAAACCTGGTTGGCAAACAGCTCGGCCAGCCAGCGATCTTCCACATTGAACAGGCGCACAAAGGCGTTGGCGCAAATTTCCAGCACGCCCAGCACGCCGCTCTCCCAGCGCAGAGGCACAGCCAGAATGGCCGAGAAACGCAGGTCTTCACTGAACGGCGCAGTCCGGCCGGCCCAATGCTGATAGTCATTGACGATCACCGGTTGACTCGATTGATACACCCGCCCCACGACACCCTCGCCGATCTTGACGGCGACGCCGCGATACTCATCGACAAAGCCATGGGTGATGGCCAGGCGCAGCGAGGTGTGATCGGGATCAACCAGATAGATGCCGCCGGCCTCGGCCCGCAGCAGATCGACCGCGCGGCGCACGAGGGTGTACAACAACCGATCGGGTTCCGGCGAATGCCCCAGCACATCCAGCGAAGCTTCGTACAGGGCCATCATCGCATGCAGGCGGTTCTGCGCCTGATCGAGCAGCCGCACCTTGTCGATGGCCTCGGCAGCCTGGCTGGCAAAGGCAAAGACGATGATACCGTCACGCTCGTCGTAGGCATGGGGGTGCCGGCTGTGCGCGGCCAGCACGCCGATCGATTCACCCTTCACGACCAGCGGCGCGCCGATCCACGATCGGATCTCCTGGGTCGGAGACGTGGGCACCCACAGGTCGTTGGTGCGCGTGTCGGCAATCACGATGGGTTTTTGCGACGTCATCAACAACCGGTTGAGCGGAAACCGTCCCAGCGGCGCGGGATCCAGCGCACCCTGCAGCATGCCCAGCTCACCACTTTCGCGCACGGTGATGAGCAGCGTCGCCTCGTCGTCCATCTCGGCGCTGGCATCCTTTTGCATGTCCAGCACCGAGGGCAGCAGCAAGATGCGGACTTGATCGTAGCGGACCACCTGGCCCAGGTCGCGCAGAATGGTGTCGAGCACGTCGGCCAGCTCGGATCGGGGATCAATCACGGGGGTGGCGGGATGTGTTGCAGTCATGGCCTCAGGCACCGGCAGATTGGATGGAGGTATTCTATCATGCCGTCAACGCAAGTCAATTTCCGGCGCAGCGGGCTTTGCGCGGTGCTGTTTGGTGATGATATAATCAAGCGCAGTAGAGGCCCGCATGTCGATTGCCACCATCCTGGTTGTTGAAGACGATCCGCTCCAGATTGATATGCTGGAGATGATCCTGACGCGCCATGACATGGCCTTGTTGCGCGCGGGCACCGGCGAAATCGCGCTGGAGCTGTATCGCCAGCACCCCGAGATCGATCTCATCCTACTGGACGTCATGCTGCCCGGCCAGCTCGACGGCCTGGCCGTGTGCCGTCAGGTGCGGTCCACCCCCGGCCGCTTCTACGTCCCCATCATCATGGTCACCGCGCTGGGCAAAACCGAGCAATTGGTGCAGGGACTGGACGCAGGCGCAGACGACTACATCACCAAGCCGTTCAGTTCGCGCGAGTTGATGGCGCGTCTGCAGGCCGGGCTGCGCATTCGCCGCACCCAGCGCGACCTCACGGAAACCCAGAACCGCTATCAGCTGCTGGTCGAGACGGCGCGCGATTTGATCTTTGCGCTGGATGCGCGTTATGACTTGACCTACATCAGCCCCATGAGCGAAGCGCTGACCGGCTATCCGCCCGAGACGCTGCTGGCAGATTATCCCCCGTTCACTGGCCTGGTTCATCCCGAAGATGCGCAGCGTCTGAGTGAATGGCACACCGGTCTGCCCCAGCACCCAGAAGGCAGCGATCTGGAACTGCGGATCAAGCGCGCCGACGGTGAAGTGCGCTGGGGCGCTTTGTCGTGGACGACGGTTTACAGTCGGGAAGGCCGTCCCGCCGGAGTGCAGGGGACCCTGCGCGACATCACCCAGCGCAAAGCGGTGGAAGCCGCCACCTGGCGGCGCTCGCAAGAGCTGGCCGCGCTGAATCTCATTGCGGCGAGCTTGAATCAGTCTCTACACTTGAACACCACGCTGCCCGATGCCTTGCACGCCCTGCTGGAAGTGGTCGAGGCCGAATATGGCGCCATCTACGCCATCCAGGATCGGCACACC
The DNA here is from genome assembly GCA_964398185.1 of uncultured Anaerolineae bacterium. Lineage (GTDB taxonomy): Bacteria > Chloroflexota > Anaerolineae > Fen-1058 > Fen-1058 > Fen-1058. The sequence continues at coordinate 46,863 of CAYNML010000005.1, forward strand.
AACCTGCGCGCGGCCCAGGGCCTGTCGGAAGCTGACGCCCGGCGCCTGATCGGCGCCGATGCGCCAACGCGCTGGTACAGCAGTGATCTGGAGATCGTGCGCGAAGCCGTTGACGAGCCTGCTGGAAAGATCGACAGGCTGCTAAAGGCGCTGGGGGTCCAGGTCGTGATCACCGTGCCGCTGCGCGAACGCGGCGAGCTGATCGGCCTGTTGAGCCTGGCCAGTCGGACGATCGACAAGTTTGAGGCGACGGCGACCACCCTCATCAGCACCGTGGCGGAACAGATCAGCGCGGCCCTGGTCAACGCGCGCCTGTACGAAGAAGCTCAGCAGCGCGCCGAGATACTCTCGATCTTGTACGACATCGGCCATATGCTCACCTCTACCCTGGACCTCACCAAAGTGCTGCGGGTGATCATGGAAGCGGCTGTCAGCATGCTGCAAGTGGAAGCCGGCTCGGTGTTGCTGCTGGACGAGGCTACGCAAGAGCTGGAATTTGTCGCAGCCGTGGGCGGAGGAGCCGATCAGGTCATGGGGCTGCGTCTGCCAGCCGGGGCAGGCATCGCCGGACAAGCGCTGAATGAAGGCCGCTCGCTGCTGGTGGATGACACGCAGGACAGCACGGCCTTTTACAAAGCGATCGATCGCGTGACGGGACTCGCAACCCAGCGGCTCATTGCCACGCCCCTGCGCGTCAAAGAGCGGTACATCGGCGTGATGGAGGTCATCAACAAACGACGCGGCCCATTCAGCGCCGACGATCTCCGCGTACTGGACATGCTGGCGCCTACCGCCGCGGCGGCCATTGACAATGCGCGCTTGTACGCCCGGGAAACACAACTCACCGAAGAAGTCCGCCGCCACAACCGCGAATTGAGCGCCCTGCACGCCATCTCGGCCGCGCTCAGCCAGTCGCTGAAAATTCAAGACGTGCTCGAGGTGGCGCTAATGGTGCTGCAACCGCAGTTTGAATACGACGGGGGCTGCATCTGTGTCACGGGTGATGAGACCATGCCCGCCGCGCACACTCAGCATGCACCGGTTGACGGCTTTGGCCTCGCCGATGAGAATTCAGCTGCGCGGGAGTTTATCAATGAAGCAATCGTCGCGCGCGCAGTACAGGTCGTGCCAGACTCCCGGCAGCTTGAGCCGGAACGCGCAGCGGCCTGGGCTGCTCTGCAAATTGGCGCGCTGGCGGCAGTCCCGTTATGGGGGCATGATGTGGTTCAGGGCGGGCTGGCGATGGGCTGGCGCACTCCCCGCCTGTTTGATCGCGCCACTATCCAGCTGCTGGCGGCAATTGGACAACAGATTGGAGTGGCGTTGGAACGGGCTGCGTTGTATGAAGTCGCCCAGCGCCGCGCCGTGGAGATTGAGCGCTCCTATGCCCAGTTGGTGCAGTCGGAAAAGTTGGCAGCCACCGGGCGGCTCGCCATGTCACTGGCGCACGAAATCAACAATCCGCTGCAGGCCATTCAAAACTGCCTGCACCTGGTGCTGGAATTCCCGCTGCCGGAAGATCGCAGGCTCGATTATTTGCGCATGGCGCGCGAAGAAGTGGAACGCCTCAGTATCCTGGTGCAAAGCATGCTCGACTTCTACCGGCCGGCGCGCGGCGGACCGCTGGTGGCGAACGTGCGCGCCGTGCTCGATCGGGTTCTGGCGTTGGCCGATCAGAAGCTGCGCACCAGCCAGATCGAAACCATGATCAGCTGCCCCGCCGAACCGTTGCTGGTGCAAGCGCCGCCCGATCAACTGGGGCAGGTCTTCCTCAATTTGATCATGAACGCTGCCGAAGCCATGGAACAGGGCGGCACACTGCACATTGAAGCCACGGTTGACGAGCCGCTGGTGGAGATCCGTTTTCACGATACGGGCGCGGGCATCCCCCCAGAGATTCTGGCGCACATTTTCGAGCCGTTTTACACGACCAAGGACGAAGGCACGGGCCTGGGCCTGGCCATCAGCTACACCATTATCGAGCGGCAGGGTGGCGCGCTGTCGGTTGCCAGTGAAGTGGGACGCGGCACACGCTTCACCGTGCGCCTGCCGCGGGCTGAGCCGCCAGCAGAGCCGACCGCAACGGACCATCCTCAAGCCGCAGGGAGCTAGCCATGTTGCAAGGCGCGCGCATACTCATTGTTGACGACGAACGCACCACGCGGTTATCGCTGTCTGAGATTTTTACCCTGCGCGGGGCCATGACGTCCACTGCGGCCGACGGCGCGGAAGCGCTTGCCCAGATCAAGCAGACCGCGTTTGACTTGATCATTTTGGACGTCAAGATGCCGGGCGTCAGCGGCTTGCAGGTGCTGGACTATGTGCAGGAGCATGCGCCGGGCACGGTGTGCATCCTGCTCACCGCCCACGCCACGGTCGATTCAGCCATTCGCGCGCTGCGGCAAGGCGCCTTTGACTATGTATTGAAGCCCGCTCAACCCAAGGCCATCATCGAGGTGGTGGAACGAGGGTTGGCCAAACGCCAGGAGTTTGTGCGCCGCAAGAACCTGGTTGATCTAATGGAGCAGACCGTCGAGGCTTTCAAAGCTGGCGCCCCGGTACCGCAGACCCCGCCCCCCATGGCGTCCGCCCCGGCCAACGTGTCGCAACTGAGCACAGGCAACCTCACAGCCGACCTGCATCGCCGTGAAGCGAAGCTGGACGATCGGTTGTTGGACCTCACGCCGACGGAATTCGATACCCTGGTGTACTTCATTCGCAATGCGGAGCGCGTGGTGAGCTGCCGTGACTTGGTCAAGGCCGTGCACGGCTACGATACGACCGAAAACGCCGCGCGCCCGATTATGCGGGTCCATATCCATCGCCTGCGCCAGAAAATTGAAGTGAACGCCGCCAACCCCGAACGGCTCCTCACCATCCGATCGGCTGGCTATATGCTCACCAGCCGCCCCCGTCCCCAGTAAAGTCGCTGATTCAGCCTGGTCAGAGTCGCCGCCCTCACGTCGGGCCTCCATAATCTGGAAGCCTATTTTGGTATGGTGGGCAATCGATTTGCAATTGATTTGCAATGTAACAGAAAGTTTGCGGCACAGCCTTTGTGGTACTCTAGCAGTACTGTTGGTGGGTTAGCCGCTGTCGCACGCCATAAACCAGGCGGCTGTATTCAGGAGAAACGCCCATGAGTTCCGCTCGCATTCTCGTGGTTGACGACGAGCCGCATACTCGCACCTTCATTTGTGATGGCCTTAGCGCGCTGGGCATCGCCGACGACGCGCTGGGAGTTTCCACCGCCGATGAGGCCATCGCTGAAATCTCGCGCCGCGTTCCTGATTTGGTCATCACCGATGTGCGTATGCCGGGGTTAAACGGGTTGGACCTGGCCCGCTATTTGCGCCAGACCTACCCTGAGACCAAGGTCATTGTCGTCACGGGCTACAGCACGCGCGACATCGAGCGCACTGCGCTGTCACTGTCGGTGACTGCGCTGCTCAAAAAGCCATTTGGCCTAGATACGCTGGGCGAGACTGTCCGCAAGACGCTGAGCCACAACGGCCTGGCCAGCAAGTCCGTTGGCGAGATTGCGCCCTTGTCTGTTGAACCCCTGGAACGACAGGTGAGCATCCTGAAACGCGATACCGGCGCCTTGTGGGTAGGCCTGTACACCGCCGACGGTCAGTTGGTGGCGCATGGCGGCTTCGACGACCACCTTGATCGCACGGTTGATCAAATTCTGCTGCCCACCTGGCCCGGCCAGGTCGCGCAGTTTGCCGAGCGCGGTGGGCCGTGCTTCCTGTTTATTGATCGGCAGCCGCATGACATCTACTTGAGCAGCGTCGGCGCTGAGCATTGCGTTGTGCTGATCTTCGATCGGCGCTGGCAGACCAGCCGCATGGGCACCGTGTGGCTGACCGCGCGTCAAAGCGCGCAGGAAATGGCGCGCATGCTGCAACATTCAGCCAAGACATCATAACCGCCGGGGCCGGTCATGCCCCGCCAGAAGCGAGGTCCTATGAGCACACGCATCCTCTATATTGAAGACAATCCTGAAAACCGCATGTTGATGCGCCGCGTTTTGATGGCCGAAGGCTATGAGGTCGAAGAAGCCACTGACGGCCAGAGCGGCATGCAGAAAGCCGCCGCAAGCCCGCCCGATCTGATCCTGATGGACATCAACCTGCCGGAGATTGACGGCTACGAGGTGACAGCGCGCCTGAAGCAGCTGCCGAACATGAGCGGCGTGCCCATCATTGCCGTGACCGCCAACGTCATGAAAGGCGATCGGGAAAAGACGCTGGCCGCCGGTTGTGACGGCTACATCCAGAAGCCCATCGACATCGACCTGTTGCCGAGCCAAATTGAAAGCTTCTTGAAAAAGGAATAAGCCATGTCGGACAATGCACAGCCTGTACCTGCCACGCGCAACCATGCTCCCATCGATCCCGCCAACGCCTACGTGCTGGTGGTGGAAGACAACATCCAGAACTTTGTCTTAATCGCGCGCCTGATGGCCTTTCTGGGTGTCAAGCAATGCCAGTGGAAGGCCTCTGGCTGGCAAGTGCTGGAATTTGCCGACAGCATGCCGCGCGTTGACCTGATCTTGATGGACATTCACCTGCCCTACGAAGACGGCTTTGAGGCTCTGACACGCCTGCGCAACGAACAGCGCTTCAAGGATACGATGATTGTGGCGGTCACGGCCGACGCCAACGAAGGCACCTTCAAGCGCGCCAAGCAGTCGGGCTTTGACGGGTTCATTGGCAAACCGATCGACCCTGACCGCTTCCCCGAACAGATCAAGGCGATCCTGCGCGGCGAAGCCGTGTGGCATATGCGCTAGGCAGCGCTGGCAAGGACCTAATCGCGTGAGCACTTTGCCCGCTAGTCCCAGCAAGCCTTTCAAGATTGCCGTTGGCAGTCAGAAGGGCGGCGTGTCCAAGACGACCACGACGCTGTCGCTGGGGGCGTGTCTGGCCGCCAGCAATGGCCAGCCCGGCCTCAGCGTCTTGCTGATCGATCTGGATCCGCAGGCCAATTTGACCATGGCGTTGGGCGTCAATCCCGGTGGGCTGCGCCGCATGATTGGCGACGCGCTGCTGGAACAGTCGTCGCTGCTGGCCGTCAGCCGTGAAAGCGCCGTGCCGCAGCTGGACCTCGTGCCCGCGAATCAAGGACTGCTGGTGCTGGACAAAGTGCTGTTTGGGCGGCCCGGTTTTGAGTATCGCCTGCGGCAGCAGCTGGGCGGTCCGCTGGGGCAGCAGTACGACGTGGCCATCTTCGACTGTCCGCCGGCCTTTGGTACGCTGACGATGAACGCTCTGACGGCCGCTGATTTGCTGCTGATTCCAGTGCCGTGCGATTATTTCTCCGCCCGATCGCTGCAGCAGTTTCTAGAGCTGGTCGATCTGGTGCAGCATAACACCAATCCGGCGCTGCGTTACCGCATTCTGATTACCATGTTTGACAAGCGCAACCGCATCAGCCACATCATTCACGATCAGATCCGCCGCAAGTATGGCCGCGCCGTGTTGAACACCGTGATCTCCATTGATACCAAGCTGCGCGAAAGCCCAGTGATCGGCCAACCCATTACGCAGTATGCGCCGAACTCGCGGAGCGCCCACGAATATCAGGCGCTCGCCACGGAGTTGATGCAAGATGAGCAAACGCGATCGTCATCTCAAGCAGCGGCTTAACGAACTTTTTTCGCCCGCCGCCGATGAGTCTCAGCCAGCAGTTCCGGCGCCGGAGCCGTCCGTGCAAGCCAGGCGGGCGGCCCGCGCCGGCGCGGCGGCAGCCGCCGCGCCGGTTGATCTGCCCTATCTAGCGGCCGTCATCAATCAACTGTCCCTGCCGGCTTACATTAAAGATCGCGAACATACCTGGGTGGCGCTGAATGCTGCCTTCGCGCAGTTGCTGGGGCAGACTCCCGCAGCGCTGGTGGGGCGCACGGATAAAGAACAGGCGGATGAAATCTGGCAGTTGGACGATCGGGTTCTGGAAAGCGGCCGCGAGGAAATATCACAGGAAACCAGCACGCTGCCCGATGGCACGCAGCGCACGCGGCGCACGCGGCGCACGCCCTTGAAGAGCGAGGATCAAACCACACGATTCGTAATGGGCGTGGTGGAAGAGCTGCCGTCCCAGTTCTCCAGCACGCATCTCCATGTGCCGGAAAGCGCTGAGACTTTTCATGCGGCGCTGGATGCCGTGCCCAGCCCCGTCATCATCAGCCGCATCGCTGACGATGTCATTCTCTACGCCAACCAGGCCTTCAGCGCCTTCACTGGGCTGCCGTTGGCGCAACTATTGGGGCAGCGCGCCGTTAGCTTCTACGCGGATCCGGCCGATCGCGAACACGTCGCGCAGGGCGTGCGCCAGCACGGCGAGCTGCACGGCTTTGATGTTCGCATGCGCCGCGCCGACGGCTCAACCTTCTGGGTCAGCCTCAGCATTCGCCGCCTGAAGTTCAACGCCGAGGCGTGTGTAATCACCACGCTGGAGGATATTGCCGACCGCAAGCAGGCCGAGCAGGAACTGGCCAAATTCAAGTTGGGCATCGACCGGGCGTATTATTCGGTGATGATCACCGCCGTCGACGGCACCATCTTGTACGTTAATCCGGCCTTCACCAAAATCTATGGCTATCCTCCTGAAGAGGCGATTGGCCGGAAACCCAGCCTGCTCAAGTCGGGCACGGTGACACCCGAACAATATGCGCGCTTTTGGAACAAGTTGTTGTCGGGTGAAATTGTTACGGGCGAAATCATTAACAAGACCAGGGACGGGCGGCTGATTCCGGTCGAGACGAACAATTCCCCCATTCTGGACGAGCGCGGCCAGCTGATGGGCTTCATCTCCATGCAGAGCGACATCAGCGCGCGCAAGCAGGGCGAGGCCGAACTGCGAAAATTCCAGCAGGGGCTTGAGCACTCAACTTCGGCGATCTTTATCACCGATCGCGCCGGCGTGATCACCTATGTGAATCCCGCGTTTGAAAAGATTTATGGGTTCACGCGCGCTGAAGCCATTGGCCAAACACCGCGCCTTATCAAGTCCGGCCTGATCCCGCCCGAGCAGTACAGGCATTTCTGGGCAACGCTGCTGGCCGGCCAGACGGTGGCGGGAGAAATCACCAACAAGACCAAGGATGGGCGGCTGATTCCGATCGAAGGCAGTAATAGTCCCATTTTGGATGAAAGTGGCAACATCGTTGGATTTCTGGCGCTGCACACCGACATTAGCGCGCGCAAGCAGGCCGAAGAAGATCTCGTTACGCGCAACCGGCAGCTGGCCACTTTCAACCGCGTGGGCCAGGAGCTGGCTCAACTCGTCACGCCGCAGGAGGTGGTGGAGCATGTCTACACCGCCATCGGCGAAGTCTTCGATAACCGCAATCTCTACATCGCCTTGTACGATGAACGCAAACAGGAAATATCTTTCCCGATCTACACCATGGATGGCGAGCGCCGCACGGTGGCAGGCCGGCCCTTCGGCAACGGCATGACCGAGCACGTGCTGCACACCAAGAAAGCCTTGTGGATTCCGCGTGATGTGCCGCAGTTTGCGGCCAGCATTGGCGTGGCCAGCATTGGACGCACGTCGCAATGTTACCTGGGGGTGCCCTTGCTCAGCGGCGATAAAGCGCTGGGCGTAATCGCCGTGCAGGACTACGAACACGAGAACGTCTACACCGCGGCCGATGTCGAACTTTTGAGCGCACTTGCGGCGCAAGCCGCGGCTGCGCTGGAAAATGTGCGCCTCTACGCCGCCGAGTCGCGGCGGGCGGTGCAGCTGCAGACCGCCGCGGAGATTTCCACCGCGGCCGGCACGGTCCTCAACATCGACGAGCTGCTGCCCGTCGTCGTCGATCTGATTCAGCAGCGGTTCAGCCTGTACTACGTCGGATTGTTCCTCGTCGATGAACTGCAGCAGACCGCCGTTCTCCGCGCGGGCACGGGCGAGGCGGGGCGACGGATGCTGGAACGTCAGCATCAGCTGCCCCTCGATGATCGTTCGATGATTGGGTGGTGCATCCGCCAGCGCATGCCGCGCATTGCGCTGGATGTGGGCGAGGATGCGGTGCGGTTCAACAACCCCGACCTGCCCGACACCCACTCGGAATTGGCCCTGCCGCTTGTGTCGCGCGGCGAGGTGGTGGGCGCCATGACGGTACAAAGCACGGAAACCGCCGCTTTCAGCGAGCAAGACATCACCATCCTGCAGACGATGAGCGATCAGGTAGCCACGGCTATCGCCAACGCCCAGCTGTTTGAAGAAGCCGGTCGAGCGCGGCAACAGGCCGAAGCGCGCCTGCGTGAAACACAGTTCCTGCAAAGCGTGGGCCAGACCGTCTCGTCCTCACTGGATCTGTCCTTTGTGCTGGATCTGGTCATGAACGCCCTGCAGGACGACATGGGCTTTACGCACAACGCGTTGTATCTGGTGGATCGCAAAGCCGGGACAGTCACCACGCCGCGCGCGGTGGGCACCGCGTCCCAGCTGCTGGGGCTGACCCGTACCCTGCAGCAGCTGCAGGGCGATATTCTGCTGGACATCCTGGAAAAAGGCAAGATCGACGTGATCGACGGGTGGGATGATCGCCTCGATCGGGAGATTTACGAAAGCCAGGGCCATGCCGAGCTCGTGCGCGCGTTTGTGCCGCTGCGGTTGCGCGGTGAATCAATCGGGTTGCTGGAAGTCGGTTATCGCCGCACCGAGCGCGCCCGCATCACGCCGGAAGAGGTGCGCCTGCTGGGCGGCCTGGCCGATCAGATCGCCATCGCGGTGGACAATGCGCGGTTGTTCAACGAGACCCAGCAGCGCGTGACCGAGCTTGCCGTCGTCAACGAAATCAGCCACACCCTGACGGTAACGCAGGATTTACAACAGCTTTTCGCGACGATCCATCAGCAGGTGGGCCGGCTGTACAATGTCACGAACTTCTACATCGCCACGTACGACGGCGGTGAGGAGTGGACGCTCGACTATCAATTCGAACACGGTCAACTGCTGCCCCCGGCGCGGCACAAATTGGGCGGCGGCTTCACCAGCTACATCTTGCAAACGCGAAAGTCCATCTTGATCCGATCGTTGGAAGACAATCTCGCCTTCCACGATCAACAAAATCTCCCGAAGATCGGCGAAACAGCTAAATCGTGGATGGGCGTGCCGCTCATCGTCGGCGGCAGCATCATCGGCGTAATGGGCATTCAGAGTTACGAGGAAGAGGGGCTGTACGGCGAGCAGGACGTGGCGCTTTTTTCAACCATCGCCACGCAAGCGGCTGCCGCCATCCAAAACGCGCGCTTGTTCCAGCAGGCCCGCTTACGCGCGACGGAATTGGCCGCCTTGAACGAGTTAAGCCAGACGCTGGCAGCGCAGCTCAACGTCCGACAGGTGCTGGAAGAAGTGTGGCACGGCGTCTCGCGCTTGCTCGACACCACCAATTTCTATATCGCGCTCTACGACCGCGAACGGCAGGAAATCGCGTTTCCCATCAACGCGTCCGAGTCGGTGCTGGACAAAGAAATTGAAGTGATGCCGGCTGATCAGGGCCTGACCGGCTACATCATTCGCACCCGTCAGCCGCTGCTCATCAGCGAAGATACCGACCGGCGTGTCCAGGAGTTGGGGCTGGCGAACATCGGCGGCACTTCGCAGTCGTACCTGGGTGTGCCCCTGATTCTGGGCGACGAAGTGCTGGGCGTCATGGCGATTCAAAGCTACACCCGGACACGCCTGTACAACGAGCACGATCAGAGCCTCATGTTGTCCATCGCGGGTCAGGCAGCCATTGCGCTGCAGAACGCCCGTCTCTTCGAGCAGACCCAGCAGCAAGCCCGCGAGACTGCCGCCATCAACGAAATTCTGCAAGACCTGTCGCAGCGCCGCACCCTGGATGAGATTCTGGAGACGGCCTATCGCCATATTCACGAACTCGTGCCGTCGGATGCCTGCATCGTCGCCATGCATGAGGCGGGCACCAATCGCTTGTGGTATCCGCTGATCTACGATAACGATCAACGCTATCCGGTGCGGGAAGGCGATATCACTGCCAGCACAAATATCAGTCAGGTGATCACAACAGCCGAACCGGTCTTGATCCACCGCACCCCGCAGGATGTCGAACGCATCGGCGGCGGAGCGCTCGCGGCGCTGGGCAATCTCGATCGGCCCTCGGCCTCCTTGCTGTACGTGCCCCTGAAGAGCGAACAAAAAGTCATCGGCGCTCTGTCTGTACAAAGTTATCAGCTAAACGCATACACTGCTGAGCACATCAGCTTATTGACGCGCATCGCCAATCAGCTGGGCGTGGCTGTGCAGAATATTCAGCTCTTCGAGCAGATTCAGCGCAATGCCGGCCAGTTGGCCGCGCTAAACGAATTGGGGCAGGCGGTCTCACAGCAGATCGAGATCAACCAGGTGCTGGAAGCAACCTATCAGCAGTTGCAGCCGCTGGCGCCGGTGGATGCCTTTTTCGTCGCGCTGTACGATCGGGACGCGGGTATGCTCTCCTTCCCAATCATGTACGACGAAGGCCGGCGCTATGTCGAGCACACGGTACCGTTCAATCCAAATTCCAGCACTGGCCAGGTCATTCTGACAGGTGAGCCGCGCTTGAAACTACTGACCGCCGATGAACTGGCGGCGACCACCGAGGTACCGGGCGGACTGGGCAATGTCAACAGGCCCTCTGCGTCACTGTTGTATGTGCCGCTGTTCGTCGGCAACCAGACCATCGGCGCCCTGTCCATTCAGAGCTATCAACTCAATGCCTACAGCCACGATACGCTGCAGCTGATGGGCAACGTCGCCAATCAAGTCGCCATCGCCATCCAAAACGCGCGCCTGTTCAACGAAGCACAGCAGCGCAGCTCGGAACTGGCCGCCCTCAACCAGATTATCAGTTCGACGGCACAGACGCTGGACCTGCGCACGCTACTGGATACCGTGCTGCGGCAAACCCTTGATGTATTTGGTTTCGACGGCGGGCTGATCACGGTGTACAACGAGAGCCGCGGCAAGCTCGAGCGAGTGGTGCGCACCGGCCTGCCCGGCCGCATTCCCGATGATCCCGCCGAGGGGCTGGAAAACTCGCTGTGCAATTACGTCTTTGAAGCGAAAGCGCCGCTGGTCATTGAAGATTTCCGCGCGGGCGCCCCCCTCGACGTCAGCGGTGAAATCGAAGCCGGCTACTACTCGTACATCGGCATCCCGCTGGAAGCCCGCGGCCGGATGTTGGGGACGTGGTGCGGCTTCCGCAAGTTGGCCGGACCGTTCGGCAAGAATACGCTGGCCCTGTTGCAAGCCGTAAGTCGCCAGTTGAGCTTTGCCATTGAAAATGCGCGCCTGTTCGATGAGGCGCGGACCCGGGCGCAGCGCGAACAAACCTTGCGCGAGATCACAGCCCGCGTGCGCAACTCGACAGATCCAGACACCATCGCCCGCGCCGCTGTGCGCGAGTTAGGCATCGCCCTTAAGCGCCAGACCTTCATCCGCCTCGGCGACAGGGAGCAGCTCAGCCGGCCGCCACAAAATGCGGAAGACGCAGTGCCCGCTTCAGGCCATGGTCACCCGGCCAGCCTGGAAGGAGGCCAGTAACATGTATCAACGACTTGCCACCCGAATCCGTGAAACGCTATCGGTGCTGCTCGATCAATATGACGAACGCCTGAGGGCAGTGCCCGACTACGTCAACGTGCCCGAGTCTGCGCGCCGCGATCTGGAACAACACGTGCTGCAACTCGTCGTTGATTGCCTGGAGGCGAACGACGACAGCCGGTTAATTCAGTATGTTCGCGAACGAGCCGAGCAAGTTCTCAGCCACGGTTTTCAACCAGAATGGTTCCAGCAAGCCGTGACGATTCCGCAAGAGATCATCACGCCGCTGGTTGAAACCGTGGAGGAAGGCCACTTTGTGTGGCGCGCCCTGGGACGCGCGCAAACCGCTACCTGGGAAATTGTGGCACGTGAGCGGCGCCACATCGAGTCGACCCTGCGCGAAAGTGAAGCGCGCTATCAGACTGTCTTCGACGCCACGCCGATCATGTTCTGGTTGAAGGATACGCACAACCGCACCCTGCGGATCAACAAAGCCGCCGCCGAGTTCGAGGGCGTCAAGCCGGCTGATGTAGAAGGCAAATCAGCCTACGACCTGTATCCGCACGAACAAGCTGAGGCATTCTATCAGGATGATCTGGAGGTCATTCGCTCCAATCGGCCCAAGCAGGGCATCGTCGAGCAACACACCTCGGTCGGCACGGGTAAGTTGATGTGGGTAGAAACCGGCAAGGCGCCGGTCCACAACGAACAAGGCGAGGTTATCGGTGTCCTGGCGTTTGGGGTTGATGTCACCGAGCGCAAGCGGGCCGAAGAAGTGCTCCGTACCAGCCAACAGCTGCTGCAAACGGTGATGGACAACATCCCACAAGCCATCTTCTGGAAAGACCGGCAGTTGGTCTATCTGGGTTGCAATCGGGCCTTTGCGGATGATGCCGGCCTGGCGTCACCGGCCGACGTGATCGGCAAGACCGACTGGGATATGCCCTGGCAGGAGCAAGCCGAACTCTACCGCGCCGACGATCAACTGGTCATGGAGCAAGGCGTTGCCAAGCTCGGCTATGAAGAGCCTCAGACGACGCCTGACGGCGCAACCATCTGGCTGCGCACCAGCAAAATCCCGATGCGCGACAATGCCGGCAACGTGACTGCCGTGTTGGGCATGTACGAAGACGTTACCGAGCGTAAACAACTGGAACAACAAACCCGAGAATCTCTGGCGCGCCGCGAACAGCAGGTGCAAACCGGCACTGAAGTGTCACAAGAAGTAGCCGCCGCTACCGACCTGACTGAGTTGTTCCACCGCGTAGTAACACTCACCAAAGACCGCTTCGACTATTACCACACCCAATTGTTCCGGTACGAGCCGGCACAGGGGGCCGTGGTGCTCATCACCGGCTATGGTGAAGTCGGTCAAGCGATGTTGGCCGCCGGACATCAGCTCCCCATGGGGCGCGGCGTTGTAGGCACAGCTGCTGCGACCGGAAAGTCGATTCTAGCCGCCGACGTGCGACAAGATACCGACTGGCGCCCCAACCCCCACTTGCCTGACACCCGTGGTGAATTGGCGGTGCCCATCAAGTGGCGCGAGCAAGTGCTGGGCATTCTGGACGTGCAGAGCGATCGCGCCAATGCCCTTAACGACGACGATCGCCTCTTACTGGAAGGACTGTGCGGGCAGATTGCCAGCGCCATGGAAAGTACACGGCTGCTCGAACAGCTGCGCCAGAATCAAGTGCAACTGGCCGAAGCGCTGCAAATCGCCAAATTGGCTTACTGGGAATACGATGTCGCCAAAGACCTATTCCTGTTTAACGACCAGTTTTATGCGCTGTTCCACACCACCGCTGAACAGGTGGGCGGTTATCACATGCCGTCGGCGCAGTATGCCAGCACCTTCGTCCATCCCGACGATCTGCCCATCGTCGGCGCCGAGATCGAACGCGCTCTCAGCTCCACCGATCGACATTACTCGCGCAACCTCGTCCATCGCATCTGCTACGCCGATGGGGACATCGGCTATATCTCCGTCAACATCAACATCGACCGCGACGAGAACGGCCAGATCTTGCGCTACTACGGCGCCAATCAGGATATCACCGAGCGCCAACTGGCGGAGGAAGCCATTCGCCGCAGTGAAGCACAATTAGCCGAGGTGCTGAAGATTGCCAAGCTAGCCAACTGGGAATACGATGTCGCCAGCGATACCTTCACCTTCAACGATCAGTTCTATGCCCTGCTGCACACCACCGCCGCGCGTGAAGGCGGCTACACCATGCGATCGATGGACTATGCCCAACGCTTTGTGCATCCCGCAGACGCACCCATGGTCGGGTGCGAAGTCCAACTGGCGATCGAAACCACCGATCCCAACTTCAGCCGCGAAATCGACCACCGCATCTTCTATGGCGACGGCCAGCCCGGTTACTTCACAGTGCGCTTCCGCATCCAAAAAGACGCCCAGGGCCGCACTATCAAGACCTTCGGCGCCAATCAGGATGTCACCGAGCGCCATCAAATTGAGGAAGAGCTGGCCCGCTCGGCGCAGCTGCTTAACACCATTATCAACACCAGCCGCGATTTGATCTACGTCAAGGACACGCAGAGCCGGTTCCTGGCGGCCAGCCAGACCACGGCGCGCCTGGTGGGCCTCGCCAATTCCGAAGACCTGATCGGCAAAACCGATTACGACTTCTTCCCCTATGAACTGGCCCATAAGTATTTCACTGACGAGCAAAAGATTCTGGCAAGCGGCGAGCCGCTGATTGATATCGAAGAAACGGCGAGTTACCCGGATGGAACGCCCGTCTGGCTGCTCACCACCAAGATTCCCTTTCGGGCAGCCGACGGTACCGTGCAGGGCATTGTCGGCATCGGGCGCGACATCACCGAGCGCAAGCGCGCCGAGCAGCGCATGGAAGAGACACTGCGCGAGACTGAACGCCTGTACGCCGCCGTCAGCCACGAAGGCTGGCAAGCCTATCGGCAAACCGGCGCTCTGCCGGAAGGTTACGTGTTTGACCAGGCGCTCCTCCAACCGACTGACCAGCTCTGGGAGCCGGAGATGACTGAGGCCCTGGAACAGCAGACTCAGGTGGCCTCGCGCTCGGCGCAACGCGCAGTGACCGTTTCACCGCTGACTGCGCGCGGCGAGACGATTGGCGCGCTGGGCGTCTACGATGATCCCGTGCATCCGTTGAGCGCTGACGATCTGGAACTGATCGAGGCCGTCGCCGAGCAGGTCGCCCTGGCGCTGGAAAGCGCGCGGCTGTTCGATCAGAGCCAGCGTGACGCCGAACGCGAGTACACCATCAACCGCGTCACCAGCCGCATCCGCAATGCGCGCTCGGTCGATGAGGTGCTGAGCATCGCCGTACAGGAACTGCGCCTGGCCACCCGCGCCGCGCGCAGCGTGGTGGAAATTCTGCCAGATACCGAGCAGCTCATCCACAGCGGCAATGGCGAAGGAGGGCAGGCATGAGCGTCGCAACCCCAACTCATCCGCAGGCGCCAATGGCCTCATTTGAACGGCGTGGTTTGAGCTTGAGCGCCCGTCTCTCGTTCATGATTCTGGGCGTAACCCTGCTGGTCTTTTCACTGGTCGCGCTGGTGATTCAGAACCAGGCGCAGCAAGTTCTGACACGGACAGCCAATGCTGAACTCCAAAGTAAGACCATTGCCCTGAAAGACAACCTTCAGACCTGGGTTGACCTCAACACCAAGGCGCTTAAGGGCATAGCGGCCTTGCCGGACATCATCAGCATGGATCCTGCGCTGCAGCGGCCTTACCTGCAAGTCATGCAACAAGCTTTTGCCAAGCAAGGCGACGCACTCGCCACATACCTGTTCAGCACCACCGACCTGAACGGCATGAATGTGGCTCGTAGTGACGACGGAAAGTTAACCGACTATCGCACGCGCGAGTGGTTTCAGAACGCGCGCGCAGGCCAATCACCGTCGTTTGAAACGCGCATCGGCACAACCAGTGGACGCCCCGCGCAAGTGATGGCTGTCCCCATCATCCGCGACAGCGTCATGGTTGGCGTGCTGATGCTCGCCAGCGAGCTGCCCAGCATCGGCGCAGCGGTCAGTGCGAATCGGATCGGAGATACGGGCCAGGTGTACGTTGTTGACCTGGCGAACCGGCCGATTGCCGTGACTGATCCAGCTGTGCCGACAGATACGGTCGACTCGATCGGTGATCTGCCAATCGTGCAAGCCATTCGCACCCAGCCAGCGGGCGCATACGAATACGTCGACGCGAACGGCGAACGCTGGCACGCCTACCTGGAAACGATGCCCAACGGTTGGGGCATCGCCATTCAACAACAGGAACGTGAATTCTTGGCCCCGCTGCGCGCCTTTCAAACCTTTGCCCTGATTGTGCTAGGGCTGGGCGCGATCGTACTGGCGGGCAGCATGTGGCTGGCCATTCGCCGCGCCCTGCGCCCGCTCAGCGTCATGGCCACCGAAGCGGCGGCGGCGGCAGGCGGCAATCTCAACGTGGTCGTACCAGTGCGGCGGCGCGATGAAGTTGGTGTGCTGGCCCTCGCCTTCAACACCATGATCGAGCGGCTGCGCGAGCTCATCGGCTCGCTCGAACAGCGCATCGACGCCCGTACCGAGCAGCTGCGCGCCAGCGCCGACGTGGGCCGCGCCGCCGCTTCAATTCTGGACACCGATCAACTGCTGCGCGAGATCGTCAATCTCATTACCGATCGGTTCGGCTTTTACTACACGGCCGTGTTCCTGGCCGATCGCACCAACCAGTGGGCGGTGCTGCGCGAAGCCACCGGCGCTGCGGGACGCACGTTGAAAGAACGCCGCCACCAGCTGGCCATCGGCGGTCAGTCGATGGTCGGCACGGTGATGAAGACCCGCCAGGCGCGCATCGCGTTGGACGTGGGCGAGGAAGCGGTGCGCTTTGCCAATCCGCTGCTGCCTGACACCCGATCGGAAATTGCGCTGCCCTTGATGGTTGGCACCCGCGTCATTGGTGCGCTGGACGTACAGTCCACGCAAGCAGCGGCGTTCGATGAAGCCAGCGCGGCGGTGCTGCAATCGATGGCCGATCAGATCGCCATTGCGCTGAGCAACACCATGCAGTTTCAGCAATCGCAAGCCGCTTTGCAGCGAACCCGGCAGCTCTATGAAGCCAGCACAGCCATCGCCAACGCGGCCGACGCGCACGGCATCCTGCAAGAACTCATGACCCGGGCGGTAAGTGACGCCAGCGCTGCCCAGCTTCTGACCTACGGGCCGCGCGACGAGAACGGTCAATATGCCTATCTGGAAGTCGCTGCCAGCTGGGCCGCCGACGCCGCCACGATCAGATTACCCAACGGCGCGCGCATCCTGCCGAGCCAGCTGCCACCCGTTGCGCCGCTGGCGACCGAGCCGTATATCATCCGCGACGCGGATGATCCGGCCGTGCCGCCCGAGCAACAGCAGATCTTGCAGGGCATGGGCATGCGCGCCCTGCTGGGGTATGCGCTGGTGTCCGGCGCACAGCCAACGGGGCTGCTCATCATGGTCTACCGCGAACCGCACCAGTTTATGCTCCAGGAAACACAGCCGCTGCAAGCGCTGGCCGGACAAGTCGCCGTGGCGCTGCGCAATCAGCAGCTGGTGCGCGAACAGGCTCAGGCGCGCCAGCAGCTGGACGAGATCAACCGCCGCCTGACGGGACAGGTGTGGCAACAGTACGCGCGGATGCGCGGACAAGCCGTGCGCAAAACCGATGTCGGTCCGGGTGTGCCGCAGGAGGCGCTCCCGTCCCAACTCGCCGCGCCGGTGGTGATCCACGGCCAGGAAATCGGCCGGCTGCGCCTGGAAGATGCCACACCCGATCGGGAGTGGACACCCAGCGAGAAAGCGCTGCTGGAAGCCGTTGCCGGTGAGGTCGCCATCGCGATTGAGAATGCGCGCCTGATCGAACAGACCGAGCGCCGCGCCCAGCGCGAAGCGCGTCTGAACCAAATTGCCCAACAGATCCGCCAGACCACCGATATCCACACGATCTTGCAGACAGCCACTGAGCAGCTCAGCCTGGCACTGGACACGTCGCACGCGCAGGCGCGCCTGGGCCAGGCCCCGGCAGCTGCGCCGCGCGGCAATGGCCAGCGCAACGGATCGGAAGAGGATCAAGCATGACGACCGATCAGCCTACACTTACTTCGTCCCGATTGAATAAGATGTGGCGCGGGATCAGCCGGCGCTGGCAACGCCTGATCGCACCGCATCCATCCATCCAGGACCTCGGCACGCGTCGGCAAATTCAATATCAAGCGGCCATCACGCTTGTCCTGATCGGTTTTTTTGCCATGAGCACGGTGGCCGCTGTCACAGCCGAGAAAGAGGCGCTGCGGCTTGAGAGCGTCGCGCAGTTTTTAATCACGCTCGTCCTGGGAGTGGCTTACGCGCTGAGCCGCACCCGCCGGTATGAGTGGGGTGCGATCATCATTGTCACCGCTTTGTCGCTTGCCGCTTTTGGCATCGCCCTGGGCAATCCGGCCTCGGTCACGACAATCTTCTATGCTTTCCTGCCGTTAACGTTCGTGATCGGCGGCTTCCTGCTGCGCACCCGCAACGCCATTGCCCTGGTCGCCGTGGATACGACGCTCATCTTTTGTCTGCCCCTCTTCCGGCCTGACCTATTCACCTTCCGCAGCATTGCCGCCGAAGGCGGCGTCATTGCGTCGATCGGAATCTTGTTGATCGTCTTCAGTGTGGTGCGCAATTTGACTGAGCGCGATCGCCTGGCCGTTCTCAACCAAGCGAACGCCGAATTGCGTGATCTGCGCGACACCCTGGAATATCGCGTCGAGGCGCGCACCGAGCAGTTGCGCGCCAGTGCGGAAGTCGGCCAGGCCGCCGCCGCCATCCTCGATCCGGCGCAACTCCTGCAGCGCGTTACTGGCCTCATCACCGATCGGTTTGGTTTCTATTACGCAGCAGTATTCATCTTGAACGACGCCGGCACGGCGGCCGTGCTGCGCGAAGCCACCGGCGAAGCAGGTCGTGTTCTCAAGGCGCGCGCGCACCAGCTGGAGCTGGACAAGCCCTCGATGGTGGGGTATGCCATCACACAGCGCAAGGCGCGCCTTGCGCTGGATGTCGGCGCCGATCCGGTGCGCTTTGCCAACCCGTTGCTGCCGGACACCCGATCGGAAATTGCCCTGCCCCTGATTGCGGGCGACCGGGTGCTGGGTGCGCTTGACGTACAGTCGACGCAGGCCGCCGCCTTCGACGAATCCAGTGCCGTGGTGCTGCAATCGATGGCTGATCAGATTGCAGTGGCTTTGAACAATGCCGAACAATTCAAACAAACCGAGTTACAGGCCAGGCGGCAAAGCAATCTCAATCAGTTCAGCCGCAGGCTGTTTGCGGCGGCAACTACGGAAGATCTCTATCGGGCCCTGGCGACCGCTCTGCCCGATATTGTGCCGCACGATTATCTCAGCCTGGCGCTGGCGCAAGGTGGAGCGCTGCGCGAGTATCAGCTGCAGGCTGCCGCCGATCAAGTCTTGACGGAAGGATCGGCCTGTTCTCTGCAAAACACGCTAAGTGGCCGGGCCTTCACCACACGCCAGCCCGTCGTTAGTCGCAACCTGGCTGAAGATAGGAGTCTGGACGATGCCGGCCGCCTGGCGCAGCTGGGGTATCACTCCGCGTTGTGTTTGCCGCTGAACATCGGCGAACGCATTTTGGGTACGCTCAATTTTGCGAGTCAACGCCCCGAGGCTTACTCCCTCGAAAACGCGGCGTGGTTAGAACAGTTGGCCGGACAGATAGGCGCTGCTTTGGAAACGCTGCGCCTGGCGCAGGCGCAGCAGACCAGCCTGCGCGAGATGGAAGTGCTGACGCGCCAGCTGTCCGGGCAAGCCTGGGCCAAGCGCTGGCAGCGCCAAGCCGCTGAAGCCGTGCACTTTGCGCGCAGCGGTCTGGCCGTGGATCTGCCAGCGTCCACACCGGAGTTGGAGGCCGTGATGACACACCCCGCGCCGTTGGCCCGAGCGGGCTCTGACGGCACCAGCAGCTCACCCTATCAAGCGGCCCTGGCGGTACCCATCGTCCTGCGCGGCGAAGTCCTGGGCGGCTTGCAGGTGGGTGAAGTGAGCCAGTCCCGCGAATGGACGGAAGACGATCTTACCTTTATGCAGGCGGTTGCCGACCAGGTCGCACTGGCGCTGGACAATGCGCGTTTGATTGAAGAGACCCAGCAGCGCGCCGAACGTGAACGTCTAGTCGCCGACATCAGCAGCCGCATGTTCGCGGCCAATGATCTGGAGACCATCGTGCAGATTGCGAGCGAAGAATTAGGGCGCATTCTCAAGGTCAAACAAACTACCGTCACTGTCCGCGCTGAATCAAGCCCGACGCTGTCCGGCAACGGACAGACGCCCGATTAGCGCGCCTGAGGAGCCGTCGATGAGCAAGTCTGCCGTCACCCTCAACTCCAAGGCCCCGCGCCGCCGCGTGTCCATCACGCGCGGCATCGGGCGCACATTGCTGCTGTCGTTTCTGATCCTGACCCTGCTGCCCTTGATCCTGGTCGGCGTCATCAGCGGCATTCAGTCACGGGCCAGCATCGCCGCGACCACGCAGGCCCAGTTGCGGTCAATCGCCGATCTGAAGCTGCAGACCGTGCGTGACTGGCTGGATGAACGCAAGCAGGACCTGCGTTCGCTGCGCAATGACAATGCCACCGAGAACTGGATTAAATCCGTGCTGTCGCTGCCCGCTGATTCCGCGCCGTTTTCGTCGGATATATCTACCCT
Organism: uncultured Anaerolineae bacterium; assembly: GCA_964398185.1. Classification (GTDB taxonomy): domain Bacteria; phylum Chloroflexota; class Anaerolineae; order Fen-1058; family Fen-1058; genus Fen-1058. The sequence continues at coordinate 67,163 of CAYNML010000005.1, forward strand.
CATGGCGTTCCTCACGGCGCGCCTGAAGAACGAAGTAACCCAAGGCGGCGGCTTCACGCGCTTCTTCCTGCTCGACGAAAGCGGCATCGCCATTGTGAGCACCGATGAGCAGCTGCTCAAGACCGCGCATTCGACACAGCCTTACGCCAACGCCCCCGATGCAACGATTTTTGCCACGCTGTACACCGATGTCCGGGAAGGCACGCGAGAAGTCGCGGTGGCGCAAAGCATCTTTGACGCCAATGGCCGACGGCTAGGCGCCCTGGTAGGCACCACGGATGTGAGGCGCCTGTCAGCCATTATGCAGGGCGGTACGCGGTCAGGCCTGACAGACGAGTCTTATCTCGTCGATGACAAGTATCACCTGATGACTGCCACGCGTGATCCCGCCTCTGGCGATACGGTGTCAACTGATGGGGTGGATGGTGTGCTCCGGGAAGGCAGAAGTTTGCAAGGCGTCTACGAGAACTACCTGGGCCATGAGGTGTACGGGGTCTACCTCCCTGTTTCCGACCTACCCGGTGTCGTGCTGGTCACAGAGCAAGGAACGGCTGAAGTGTTGGCGCCCGTCAATGAGCAGACGCGCGGCCTGTTGCTGGCCAGCGCCAGCGCCGTTGTCATCGCCGTCATCGGCGCGTATGTGCTCACCCGGCGCATCGTGCGCCCCATCGATGACCTGACCGCCGTGGCCGAGAAGGTTACCGCCGGCGACTTGAATCAAGTGGCCGTGATCAAGCGGCGCGATCAGATCGGGACGCTGGCCGATAGTTTCAACACCATGACCAGCCGGCTGCGCGACTTGATCGATTCGCTGGAGACGCGCGTGGAAATGCGCACAGCACAGGTGCAAGCCAGCGCCGATGTGGGCCGCGCAGTGACGTCCATCCTGGATCCCGATCAGCTGCTGCGGCAGGTGGTGCAGCTGGTCACCGAACGCTTCGGGTTCTATTATGCGGCAGCGTTCACGCTCGATGCGACCGGTCAATGGGCCGTGCTGCGTGAAGCAACCGGCCCCGGTAATGCCGCGTGGCTGCTCAAGCAAGCGGGGCACCGCCTGGAGATCAAGGGCAACTCCATGGTGGCGGCCTGCATTCGTGATCGCCGGGCGCGCATTGCGCTGGATACTGGCGCTGAGGCCGTGCGCTTTGCTAATCCGCTGCTGCCCGACACGCACTCGGAAGTGGCCCTGCCGCTGATCGTGGGCGATCAAGTATTGGGGGCGCTGGACGTGCAGTCCACACAAGCGGGCGCTTTCGATGAGACCAGCACTGCGGTGCTGCAAAATATGGCCGACCAGATTGCCGTCGCGCTGAATAACGCGGCCCAGTATCGCCAGGAACAAGGTCGTTCACAACAGACGACGAGCCTGCTGGAGGCGACCGTCGAGCTAACCACACAAGGCGAAGTATCGGCCCTCTACACGCGCATCATCGAACTGACCGAAACGCTGCTGACGGCGGACAGCGCCGCGCTGTGGCGGCCAATTAGCGACAATGAATTGGAGTTGCAGGCGGCCTCCGGGGCCATGCAGCATCAGATCGGCCAACGGCTCAGCGTGGGCGAGGGGGTGGCCGGGCGGGTGTTTGCCACCGGGCTGGCGCTGCGGCTTGACGACATTCGCGCCTGGAAAGATGCGGTGCTTGATTTTGGCGACGCGCCGATTCGCGCCACGTTGGCCACACCCATGATCTGGCAGGGGCAGCCCAACGGCGTCCTGGTTGCCGCGCACACTCTGCCCGATAAGTCATTCACGCTTGACGATGGCAATGTGGCCCAGCTCTTTGCCGCGCAGGCCGCTTCGGCCATTGCCAATGTGCAGCTGCTGGAACAGCTGCAACAGACATTGAACGAGTTGGGGCAGGCCAACCGGCGCTTGACGGGTGAAGCGTGGCAGAAACGCTTGCGCGGCAGTGAAATCGCGTATCAGCATCGCCGCAGCGAATCAGCTGACACAGGCCAGCAGACCGTGACTCTGACCATGCCCATCAAGATACGCGGCGAGCCCATTGGCCAAGTGGTGGTGGAGGACGATCAACCCCAGCGGCAGTTATCGGATGAGGAGCAGCAGCTGGTGCAGGGAGTCATTGAACGCATGGCATTGGCGCTGGAAAGCGCGCGCCTGTTCGAGCAAACGCAATCGGCGCTGGGCGAAGCCCGCCGCCTGGCACAGCGCGAGCGGCTGATCAATCGCATTACCAGCCAGCTGCGCGGCGCCATGACGGTGGACGAGGTACTGCGGATTGCCACCGACGAAATGCGGCATTCGGTGGGCGCCACCTACACCGCCGTTAAACTGACGCCGCCGGGCAGTGCGAGCAATGGACAAGGTGAAGATCATGACAGCGACTGATCCTGTGACAACACTTTCCGCTTCAACCGAAGAGACCCGGCAGATTGGTGTCAGCCGCCCGCCGTTGGAAGTTGTGGATCTACCTAGTCCTGAAGAGGTGTTCAAGGTCAAGCGCGTCGGACTGGAAGAAGTGATCTTGCTGGTGGTTGGCCCCAGTTTGATCGCGCTGGGGGTTTCCATCGGCAGCGGTGAATGGATTTCCGGGCCGCTGGCGGTCAGCAAGAGCGGTTTCATCGGCATCGGCTGGGTCATCCTCGTCTCGGCAATCTTGCAGGTGTTCTATAACGTAGAGCTGGCGCGCTTCACCATCGCCACGGGTGAGGTGCCGGTAGTGGCGTTTGGCCGCACGCGCCCTGGTTTCTGGCTGTGGTCGCCGCTGGCGCTATTGCTCTTTTTTGCCGCGTTCATTCTGGGCAGTTGGGCAGTCAGTGCCGGTCAATCGTTATACACCCTGTTTACGGGGCAAGCCCCCGTGACTGTTTTCGAAGTGGAGGTCACTCGTCTCCTGGGAATTGGCGCGCTGCTGACAACGTTTCTGTTTGTGGCATTTGGACGCCGCATCGAGCGCACCCTGGAGTTGATCCAGGGGATGTTCGTGATCTTCATGCTGATCAGCTTGACGATTGTGACCTTGACCATTGTGCCCTTTAGCTATTGGAGCCAGGCAGTGCTCTCCCTGGTAACGGTGGCGCCGCCGCCGCCGGGCGTCGATCCGACGCTGCTCGGTCAGGTAGTCGGTTTCACCGCCCTGGCGGCCGGGTTGAACTTCATGTTCATCGGTTACTACCGGGATAAAGGCTATGGGATGGGGCATCGTGTCGGATTTCTCAGTGGCTGGGTTGGCGGCCAGGCGGGTACCTTGTCGCCGGTAGGCAAAATATTCCCCGCCACCGCAGACAATGCCAGCCGCTGGCGGCGCTGGTTTCGTTACTTACTGCTCGATCAGTGGGGCATCTACTTTATCGGGGCCTTGATCGGGATGCTGATGCCCAGTATTCTGGTTGGGTATCTGTCCAGCACCACCCTGGTTCCGCCCACAGCCGCCAACGCCAGCATTTATGCTGCCGTCGAGCTGGGGCAGCAATACGGACCGCTGTTGTTCAGCTGGGCGTTGTTGATGGGGTTCATCATCCTCTATACAACGCAGATGATCATTCTGGAGCTGTTGACGCGCAACACCACGGATGTCCTGTACGCCAACAGCCGCCGGTTTCGCAGCTGGGTGCGTGATGATCCGCGCCGGTTCTATTATCCCTTCATGCTGGTCCTGGTCGTCGTCATCGGCGTCATTATTCATCTGGGAGATCCGGTTATGCTCCGGGCAGTCTCTGGCAACTTATCCAACCTGGCAGCCTTGATCTTTCCATTCATTATGATCTACCTGAACCGGCAGCTGCCGCGTCCGGCCCGGGCGAGGTGGTGGTCGAATGTGGTGCTGATACTGAATGTGCTGTTCTTTGGATTTTTCTTCGTCAATTTCCTGACAATTCAGCTGACGGGCCAGCCACTGGTGAGGTTTTAACGTGATGATTGCGAACGTGCCTGACCTCATTGGACGCGGAGGCGGTAATGCCTGACATACACTCTCGCGCCGTTGCGCGCTCACAAGCGATTCGTACTCGCTTGATCCTGGCTTTCTTGTTCATTACCATCCTGCCCCTGGTGGTGGTGGGCATCGTGACCGTGACGGGCACGCTGGCACTGCGTGACCAAATCTACAGCCAGCTAGCGATTGTTACCCACGCCAAGCGCGCGGAAATTCGTGCCTGGGTGGAATCACAGCAAGCGGCCCTGCAGCAGATGATCACCGGGGAGAATGAAACCAACTGGGTGAGTGACATCCTGCGTGACCCGCGTCAGGCGCGCTTCATGCCAGTTTACGCTTTGTTGCTTGATGCGCTCAGGGACCGAGTCCGGCTGTCACAATTGGACACGGTGTTCATTGCCGATCCCAATGGCCGGGTGATTTTCTCAACCGATCCGGCTCTGCTGGATCAAAACGTGGCGAGTGAATCCTTCTTCATAGGCGGCAAAACGGAGCCTTATGCCGGCGCCTCCAGTTTTCAGCAAGCGCAGGGCACTCCCGAAGTGATATTTGCCCAACCCATTCAGGACGAAGATGGCAATATGTTGGGGGTCGTCGCCGGCCGGGCAGCAGTATCCAAGCTTGCGTCAATCATGCAAGATGCCACTGGCCTTGGCGAGACCGGCGACGCCTATCTGGTGGATAAAAACAACATTGCTTTGCTGCCTTCCCGATACGTCGCAGTTGGCGCCAGTGTGTATAACGCCGCCGCCGTGGCCGCCCTGACCAATTACAACGAGACCGCGCAGAACACCTACGTCAATCCGGCCGGTATATCCGTGCTGGGCGTCTCTGAATGGGTGCCGGAGTTGCAAACCGCACTGGTGAGTGAGCGCAGCCTGGCTGAGGTGACCCAAGCCGGGAATGCCACCCGGGCAGTCAATCTGAGCATTGCGATCTCAGCGGTATGGATCGCCCTGTACGCCTCGCTCGCCATGTCGCGCAGCATCGGGCAGCCGTTGTCGGAACTGGCCGACACGGTATCCCAGATCGCCAGAGGGAATCTGGAGCTAGCCGCCGAGGTCGAGCGCGAGGACGAAGTGGCCGTGGTGGCGCAGGCCGTCAACAGCATGACCGCGCAGCTGCGCGATATGATCGGCTCACTGGAAAGCCGCGTCGAGTTGCGCACCGCCCAGGTTCGCGCCAGCGCCGATGTAGGCCGGGCCGTCACTTCGATCCTGGATACTGAGCTGTTGCTCAATACGATCGTACGCGTCGTTACCGAACGCTTCGGCTTCTATTACACGGCCATCTTCACGCTGGACCAGGCTCGCGCTTACCTGGTACTGCGCGAGGCAACAGGTGAAGCGGGCCGGCTTCTCAAGGAGCGCGGTCACCGCCTGCGCGTCGGGCTTGATTCGATGGTTGGCTACGCAGCCATGAAGCGCGAACCGCGCGTGGCCTTGAATGCCGGCGAAGATGCCGTGCGCTTCGCCAATCCGCTGCTGCCCGAGACGCAATCGGAAATCGCACTGCCGCTCATGGTCGGCGATCAAGTCCTGGGCGCGCTCGACGTCCAATCGACGCAGCTGAACGCCTTTGACGAGACCGTCATTGCCACGCTGCAAAACGTCGCCGCGCAAATCGCCATTGCCCTGCAGAATGCTGAATCGTATCAACGCCAGCAGCAGGCGCTTGATTTTGCAACCCGGCAATACGAGCTCAGCCGCACCATTATCGAAGCGACTACACCGACTGAGGCCTACGCGGCGCTGGGACAAATCTTCGCCATGTTGAGCGGTGTCGATCGGATCAGTATGTTCCGCGTAGCTGACTGGGATGCCAGCGGGCAACCCGCCGAATACGGACTGGCCACCGAGTGGGATGTGCTGGGCGGCGCGCAGTTTGATACCGGCTTGCGTTACCGCGCCGCGGAAACGCCCTTGGCGCAACTGGTCAAGCCGGAGGAGACCGTGATCATCGGCGACGCCGCTGACACCCGTCTGGCGCTGGATATTCGTGAGCACCTGGCGCAAGTCGGCGTACAGTCGGTTCTGCTGGTGCCGCTGCACGTGCGTGGTCAATACGCCGGTTTCATTGCCGCGGCCGCCGAGCAGCCGCATGATTATCAGGACCATGAGGTGCGCCTGGTGAGGTCGGCAGCCGAACAGCTGGGCGTGGTGCTGAGCAATCTGCAGCTGACATCCGAAATGCAGGCGACGCTGGATCGCGTGGCGCTCCTGAATCGCCGGTTGAGCGGTGAAGCGTGGGGAAGTTATCTGTCCAGCCGCGAACGGTGGGTGGTGGAAAGCGGCCAGACACTGCCCGCGCCCGCGGCCAGTGAGCTGCACGTGCCGATCGTGGTGCGCGGTGAACCGATTGGGATGTTTGACGTGGCCGATGCCCGGACGGATCGCCAGTGGCATGAAGACGAATTGACCATGCTGCAAACCATCGCCGGCGAGGTGGCGCTGGCGATCGAGAATGCCCGCCTGATCGAGCAGACACAGCGCACGGCGCAGCGTGAAAAAGACATCGCCAGCGCCGCCGACAAGATCCACCGCGCGATCAACCTGGACGCAATGCTGCAGACAGCCGTGGAAGAGGTCATGCGGATTGCGGGCACGACGGATGTGGCGATTCAGCTGGGGCGGCCCGACGCCGCCCGGCAATAAGCGCTGCCGGCAGGTTCAGGGCGAGGCCAGGGTACAAGAGGGTCTATGAACATCTTCAATAATCTGCGATTTAGCACCAAGATCTTGCTGCTGGGGATCGGAAGCGTGTTGATCACCATTGCGGCGCTGATGGTTACCGTCATCTGGCAAAGCGCCCAGTACAATACGCTGGCTCAGGAGCAATTCGCGCAGATCACGCGCGAAAATCTGGGCAACATTGCCCAGGGCGTCTACAACACGATCGAAGCCCAGGATCAGGTGGTGCAGGAACAAGCCAACTCCGGTTTGAATATCATCCAACACTTGGTCTACGACGAAGGCGGGGCCCGGCTGGCGGCGGAGACAATCGACTGGACCGCGGTCAACGAAATGACCGGTGAAACATTCAAACTCGAGCTGCCAAAGATGCTGCTGGGCGACACCTGGCTTGGCCAGCTGACCGGCCGTTACGACACGACGCCCATTGTTGACGACGCGCAGATTCTGGCTGGCGGCAACGCGGCCATCTATCAGCGGATGAACGAGCAAGGCGATATGCTGCGCGTGGCGACGAACTTTCTGCTGCCCAACGGACAACGCGCCATCGGCACCTTTACTCCCGCCGTCAATGCTGACGGCACGCCGAACCAGGTTGTCGCGACTATACTCAGGAATTCCATTTACCGGGGCAGTAATTACATTATCGATGCCTGGTACAACACCGCCTACGCTCCCATTCGTGACAGCAGCGGCCAGGTCATCGGCATGCTGCAGGCGGCCATGAAACAGGAAAACGTCGATGCCGCCCGCCAGGCCATCCTGCGCGCCAGGGTCGGTGAAACCGGCCATGTTGACGTGTTGGGCAGCGAAGGCAACAACCGGGGGCGCTATATCATCTCGCCAAAGGGCCAGCGGGATGGCGAGAACGTCTGGGAGACGCAGAGCGCTGACGGCAGCTTCCCCATTCAGAACTTGATCAATAAAGCCACCACACTCAAATTCGGCGAGGTCGCTGTCGAGCGTTATCTGTGGCAGGGCCCGGACGATGCCGAGCCTCGTTGGAAGATTGCGGCCGTCACGCAGTATGAGCCGTGGCGGTGGGTGATCCTGGCCAGTGTGGATGAAGCCGAAATCCTGGCCAATCAAATTAGTCTGCAAGAAGGCCGGACGCGCATAGTTGTGGCCGCCACGGTGGTGGGCGTGGTGCTGGCGTTGGTGGTCGGTTTCTTGAGCGTGCTCGTCGCGCGCTCGATCTCCCGGCCCGTTATTCATCTGGCCGATGTCGCCATGCAGGTCTCAGGCGGCAATCTGCAAGTCGCGGCGAAGGTCGAAACGCGTGACGAGATTGGGACCCTGGCGCTGGCCTTCAATAGCATGACCGCGCAGCTGCGCGGCTTGATCGGCGGGCTGGAAGAACGAATTCAGGCCCGCACCGAACAATTGCAGACTAGCGCCGAGGTGGGCCGCACCGCCGCCTCGGTACTGGAACCCGATGAATTGCTGCGCCAGGTAGTCAACCTGATCAGTGATCGGTTTGGCTTCTATTACGCCGCCGTGTTCATTGTGGACAGCAGCGGCCGTTACGCGGTGCTGCGCGAAGGAACCGGCGCAGCAGGACGCACCCTGAAGGAGCAGCACCATCAATTGGAAGTGAGCGGCCAGTCGATGGTGGGTTATGCCATCACCCACCGCCAGCCGCGCATCGCGCTGGACGTCGGCGAAGACGCGGTGCGCTTTGCGAATCCGCTGCTGCCGGACACCCGATCGGAAATTGCGCTGCCGCTGATGGTGGGCGATCAGGTCCTGGGTGCGCTTGACGTGCAGTCAACCCAGGCCACCGCCTTCGACGAAGCCAGCGCGGCCGTGCTGCAATCCATGGCCGATCAGATCGCCATCGCCTGGAATAATGCCCTCTCGTATGCGGAGACAGAGGCTACCGCCCGCCGCTCGCGCGCCCTGTTTGCCGCCAGCAGCGAGGTCGGACATTTGCAGGCCGATCTGTCTACTGCGATCCAGTCCACCGTCCATGCCGCGGCAGACCCGCTGGACTATGATCCCTGGTGCGTGCTGCTGTTCAATGAAATCCGCACGGCGTTGATTTCGATTGTGTCTCACAACTGGCCGGCCGCCGCGGCAACACTCGACGTGCAAGCGCAGCCCGAGCACCCGTTGGCGGCCTGCGTCCAGAAAGACACCGAACTCTTCATTACCGAGGCGGGCGACGCCCGGCTGCGCGCCATCTCCAGCGAGGGCCTGCGCAATCTGATCGGCGTTCCGATCAAGACGCGTGACACGATCGTGGGGGTGCTGGCTTTCAGCCGCACACACGGCAGCGCATTAGCGGAAGGCGATCTGGAAGTCGGCCGCTCACTGGCCAACCTGATCGCCGTGGCGATTGAAAACCACACCCTGATCGAAACCAGCCAGCGCACCCTGCGTGAACTGGACGAGATCAATCGCACGCTGACCGGCCAAGGCTGGGAACGCTTTGTGCGCCGCCAGGAGAAACGCGAGATCATCTGGGTCAGCCGCAGCGATCGACTGCAACCGAACCAGACGCAGCTGCCGGAAGTCAGCGAAGCGCTGCGGCACGGCCACATCGCCACGCGCACGCTGGACGATGAACAACAATTGGGCGTCGCCGTGCCGATCAAGCTGCGCGACGTGCCGGTGGGCGCCCTGCGCCTGATCGTCCCGCGGCGCACCTGGAACCTGGAAATGGCAACAGCGCTCGATTCGATCGCGGGACACGTGGCCCAGGCTGCCGAGAACGCGCGCCTGATCGCCGAAACCGAAGAACGCCTGATGCGCGAGCGCGCCCTGGCTGACGCCACTGAGAAGGTGCGCCAACGCAGCGAGGTTGAAGCCGTGCTACAAACCGCCGCGACCGAATTAGCGCGTTATTTGAATGCTTCGCACATTACTGTTCAGTTGATGTCAGATACCCAGCCGCTGCCGGGTAACGGCCAGGTTGATCGCTAGGCACATGCCGTACGAGGAGAAAGTGTCCATGAAACGCGCGAAATTTCTACTGTGGCTGAGCATGGTGCTGATTGGCCTGTCGGCCTGCCAGCCGTCCGCCCAGAGCGAACGCCAGCCACTGCGGCTGGAATACACCAACTGGTGGGGGGACTACACCGCCATCATTGCGCAGGAGCAAGGCTTCTTCGCCAAACACGGCGTGCCGGTGGAACTCATTCCCTATGACGTCTTTTCACGCGCTTTGCCTGACCTGGCAGCCGGCAAAATCGATGTGGGCCTCTTTGGCATCAGTGACGTCCTGAGTGTGGCACGCCGCGTCCCGCTGAAAGCAGTCGCCGTGTACGATCTGGGCGGCGAGTCCACTGTGGTCGCCACCCCTGACATTCAAAGCGTGGCCGACCTGGCCGGTAAGACGATTAGCGTGCCCGCCGGTGGCTCGACGTACGAACTCTTCATTCGCGAAATGCTCAAGACGGCGAACTTGTCCCTGGAAGACGTCACCCTGGTCACAGCCGATCCCGAAATTCTGCCGGAGCGCTTGGGAACTGACTTACAGGCTGGTTACACGTGGGAGCCTTACACGACCTCATTACTGAAAACCGGCAACCGGACTTTATACACCAGTCGCGACACCCGGCTTTTCCCGGATATCATCACCGTGCGCGCCGACGTGGCGCGCGATCGGCCTGAGGACGTCAAAGCCTTGTTACGCGCCTGGTTTGAGGCGCTGGAATACCGGCGCACCAATCCGGTCGAAAGCAACGCCATCATTGCGCGCGTCACCGGCCTGCCGTTGGAAGAAATTACGCTCGGGCAGGAAACCATCTTGCTGCAAGATGTAGCGGACAACCTGGCGCTGTATGCGCTGAATCCCGGCGATAATACGGATTCGATCCATTACACGGCGCGAACCAACCTGGAATACCAGATCAACCTGGGGACCGCCAGCCAGCCGATTGACTTGAACCAGCTGCTGGATTCATCCTATTTGCCACAGCCGTAACGATGCAGCTGGCCGCTGCGCGCGGAGGTCGTATATGACTGATCAAACATCCCACACCACTGTCGAAGCACACCAACTGGGGCGCAATGCCTGGCGCACCAGCTGGATCGTCGGGGCGGCCAGCGCCCTGTATGCGGTTTTCCTCTGGGTGCAAGCGACACAAACTGGCGCGCCGCAGGTGTTCCGTGCGGCCCTGCTGATGAGCGGCTTGACAGCCTGCGCCGCCGTCAGCGTCTGGCTCAGTCGACACGGGCGTTCGACTGGGGGCATTCTCCTGCTCATCGGCTGGTTCTTCATCGTGCTGCTGGAATCGACCACGCGCTGGGCGGGCCTGGGCTTTTTACTGGGCTTGACAGCCGTTCTAGGTACCAGCCTGGTGGCGCTACTCTGCCTGCCGCGCGTCTGGGCGACGCGGATGATCGGCGCAAGTTTCCTCGTGGGCGCGATCGTCATCTTCCTGGACCTCTTCGGCTCCGCTGATCGCGATGCCGCCAACTTCTTTGGTGCGCCGTTGGTCGCCATGCTGGGGATGTTGGTGACGGCCGGAGCGGTGATTACCCGCCACTTCAGCACCTACTCGCTGCGCACCAAGCTCGTCGTATCATTTCTGCTGGTCAACGTACTGTCTGTCGCCATCGTGGCGGTGATTGCCATCGGCCTGTCCCAGGAAGCCCTGACCCGCTCCGCCAACCAGTCGTTGCTCACCGCCGCCAGCAAAACGGCCGCCGCGGTCGACAGCTTCCTCGCCGCTGAAATGGATACGCTGCGGACCGAAGCACTGCTGCCCGACTTTTCCGACCTGCTCAGTCTGCCCGCCGCGCAGCAAAGCGGGGCGGCCGCCAGCGAAGTTGACGAAATTCTGCACAACCTGGCCCTGCGCGAACCGTTGTACATCCAGGCGTACACGCTGCTGGATTCATCTGGCCGGATCGTCTCCAGTTCCTCACCCGAACGCGTGGGGCAGCAGCAACTATGGCAGGTCATGGCGACAGGATTGCCGCAAGTCTCTGAGGTTGAATTTGATCCTGACTCCGGTGCCCCGTCTTTCTACATTGGCGCGCCAGTCCGCAATGAGAATCGCGCTGTCATCGGCGTGCTGACCGTGCGCTTCGATGCGACGATCTTGCAGGAATTGATTCGCAGCACAAACGGCCTGGCCGGGCGGGACTCGTTTGCCACCCTGCTGGATGATTATGGTCTGCGCCTTGGAACTGGCGAAGACATCGCCGCGCTCTACAAGACCATCGTCCCACTCCAGCCGGATGATCAGGATAACCTCAGAATGGCTCGGCGTCTGCCCAGCCTGCCGCTTGAACAACTATCCACGAACTACCCAGAGTTTCAGGCCGGGCTGAATTCGTACCAACCGGACGCGCCCTATTTTTCCGCCGAAGTACACGACCCGCGCACCGCACAGATCAAAGCGTTGGAAACGGCTCGACACACCGAGCAAGTGGCGGTGGCCGCGCTGAACAACAAACCAGCGTGGCGGGTCGCTTTTGCGCAGCCCCAAGCCATTTTCCTGCAGCCGGCTCAAGCGCAGACGCGCGTCATCACTATTGCAGCCTTTCTGGTCGCCAGTCTGGTGGCGCTGGGCGCCTTGGGGCTGGCGCAGATGATCGCCAAACCTATCGTGCACTTGACCGGCGTGGCTAATCGTGTCAGTGCCGGTGATCTGAACGCGCAAGCTCCGGTGCAAAGCCGGGACGAAATTGGCGCTTTGGCGCTGGCCTTCAACAGCATGACGGCCCAGCTGCGCGATCTGGTGGGCAGCCTGGAGGATCGCATTCAGGCCCGCACCGAACAGCTGCGTGCCAGCGCCGATGTTGGCCGCACGGCCACCTCCATTCTTGGCCTAGAACAACTATTGTCCCAGGTGGCCGAACTGATCACCAAGCGCTTCGGGTTCTACTACACCGGCGTATTTACGCTGGACGAGCCAAGCCATCAAGCCGTACTGCGCGCCGCCACCGGTGAAGCGGGCCAAGTTCTGTTGGAGCACGGCCACCGTCTGCCCGTAGATGACAAATCGATGGTTGGCGCGGCGATCATCACCCGCAGCCCCAGAATCGCGTTGGACGTGGGCGAAGGCGCCATACGCTTCGCCAATCCGCTGCTGCCCAACACCCGATCAGAAATTGCCCTGCCCCTGCGCGTCGGCGATCGTGTCCTGGGCGCGCTGGACGTGCAGTCTGAACAAGCCAATGCTTTTGACGAAGGCAATACGGAAGTGCTGCAAACCATGGCCGACCAGATCGCCGTGGCGCTGTCGAATGCAGAAGCCTTCCAGCGCTCCGAACGGCAGGCCACCGTCATGGCCCGGCTCAATGAATTGAGCCGCACGCTGGTCACCGCCACTTCGTTGGAAGATGTCGCCTCGATCACGGTGCCGATTGTGGCGAGCCTGTTGGGTGAGTCGCGCATCGCCATTGCGCAAACGACGGCCAATCCTCACATCCTGTCACTGCGCGAATTCAGGGCGAATACTCAGCAGCCGGTCGGCGATTCAACGCCCATCCCGACGGCAACTTCTCTGCTCGGCGAATGCGTGGCGCGCGGCGCCACGATCTATCTGGCCGATTTGAGCACGGCGACCGAACAATACAGCGACGTGGCCGGCTTCTATCGCCAGGGTGTGCGTGCCGGTATCGCCCTGCCCTTGCGTGTGGGTGAACGTGTGCTGGGCGCTTTTACAGTTGGCGCTGATCATACTCACGCTTATGCGGCCGAGCAGATCAATCAACTTGAGCAGATCGCCGCCCAGCTGGCCGTCACCATTGAGAACCTGAACCTGGCCGAGCAGACGCAGCAGACCCTGGCTGAACTGAACGCCGCCAACCGTCAACTCGTCGGCCAGGCGTGGGAGCAGTACACGCACACCGCCGGCCTGCAAGCTGCCGAATGGCGCAACGGCGACTGGCTGGTGCTAGACCCGCGCGCCGCAGTGCGCGAGACGTCGCAAGCGCTGGTGCCCGCCGCCCTGCCTTTGACCCTGCCCATCAAAGTGCGCGGTACCACCATTGGCGAGTTCCACATCACCGCCGCGGATGCCCGGCCGACCTGGGACGAGGAAGACGCCGCCTTTGCCCAGTCGCTGGTCGATCAAGTGGGACAGGTGCTGGAAACAGCCCGCCTGCTGGACGAAACCGAGCGTACCGCGCTGCGCGAGAAAGCCGTGGCCAATGCGGCCGACAAAATCCACCGTTCGACCGACCTTGACAGCGTATTGCAGTCAGCCGTGACCGAACTCCAGCGCATTACGCGCCGGCGCGGCATCAGCGTCCAGCTGGGGTTCGGCCAGACCACCCCGCCGGGTCGTCGCGCTTCTAACGGCGACACGGGAGGAGAACGCTAACATGCAACAACTAGCCGCCGCCATCCGCCACGACATCGAGCAGTTGGTCGATCGGTATGACGCCGAGCTGCGCCAACGGCCCGGGCACGATCAGTTGCCGGAAGCGCTGCGCCGCGAGTTGGAACGCCGCGTGCTGAGTCTGATCGCCGACTGTCTGGAGGCGGGCAACCATGCGGCGCTGCTTGAGTACGTCCAACAGCGCGCCGCACAGTGGGAGACGTTGGGTTTTCCGTTGGCCTGGTTTCAACAGGCGCTGATCATCCCGGAAGAAATTCTGACGCCGTTGATCAGCTCGATCGGGGCGGGCAATTTTCTCTGGCAAGCGCTCAATCGCAGCCAGGGCGTGGTCTGGCAGCTGCTGGCCGACCAGGCGCGCCAGACGGAAGATCGATTTCGCTCGATCGTAGAAACGTCACACAGCGGCGTCGTGATCATCGACGACGCGTTCCATGTGACTTACGTCAATGACGAGCTGGTGCAGATCTCCGGATATTCCCGCGAAGAATTGCTGGGCGATGATTTCCGGCATTTGCTGGACGCGGAGAGCCAGCAGGTCGTGGCCCACTACTATCTACGGCGGCAGCGCGGCGAAGACGCCCCGCCGCGCTACGAAATCGCTTTTGTGCGCAAGGATGGCGTCAAGCGCTACGTCGAAATGAGCGCGGTCGCACTCACCGACCTGAACGACAAGCCTTACACAGTCGCCCAAGTGCTGGATGTGAGCGAACGCAAGCAGACCGAACAAGCGCTGCGTGCCAGCCAGCAGCTGCTGCAGTCGGTCATGGACAACATTCCGCAAGCCGTCTTCTGGAAGGATCAAGACCTGCGGTATCTGGGCTGCAATCAGGCTTTCGCCGAAGATGCCGGCCTGGCGACGCCCCAACACATCGTCGGCAAGACCGACTATGACATGCCGTGGACCGCACAGGCTGAAGCCTATCGCGCTGACGATCGCCTGGTCATGGAGTCAGGCGCCGCCAAAATCAACTACGAAGAAGCGCAAACCACGCCGACCGGTGAGCTCATCTGGCTGCGCACCAGCAAAGTCCCCATGCGGGACGCGGAGGGCAAAGTGACCGCCGTGCTGGGCATGTATGAAGACATTACCAAGCGCCGCGAGGCCAAAGAGACGCTGTCGCGGGAACGCAATTTGCTGCGCACGCTGATCGACGCCCTGCCCGATCAGATCTTTGTGAAAGATATGCAGGGCCGCCTCATGCTCTACAATCAGGCCGATGCCCGGGCGATGGGACTAACCTCGACTGACGAAGCGCTGGGCAAGACGGTATACGACATGTATCCGCGCGAACTGGCCGACGCCTATTTCGCCGATGATATGGCCGTGATTGAATCGGGCCAACCCCTGATCGGTCGCGAAGAGCGCGGCCTGACCGAGGATGGCCAGGAACGCTGGGTCTTGACCACCAAAGTGCCGCTGAGAGATCAGGCTGGTCATTCACTGGGGCTGGTGGGCATTGCGCGCGACATTACACAACGCAAACAGATCGAATTGACTCTGCAGGACAGCGAAGAACGCTTCCGCCGCTTTTCCGAAGCGACCACAGAAGGGCTGGTCTTCCATGATCAGGGCCGCATCCTGGATGCGAACCCGGCCATCGTGGCGCTGTTTGGCTTTGCCACAGCCGCCGAGCTTATCGGGCGTAATCTACTGGAATTCATTGTGCCCGATTCGCGCCCGCTGGTTGTGCAGAAGATGCAGCTGAACGATGTGCATCCCTACGAAATACAGGGCATTCGAAGCGACGGCGTCATTTTCCCGATCGAGACCTCAACCCGGACGTATCAGCACGGAGAACAGACCATCCGGGCAACCGCCGTGCGTGACATCACCGCACGCAAGCGCCTTGAACAGCAGATCCAGGAATCGCTGGCGCGCCGCAGCACTCAAGTCCAGACCAGCGTCGAAGTGGCCCAGCACGTGGCAGCCGCGCCAGAACTTGGCGAGCTGTTCCATCGGGTGGTGACACTCGTCAAGGAACGCTTCAATTATTACCATGTGCAGCTATTCCGGTACGTGCCTGCCGAGGATGCCGTCCAGTTGATCACGGGGTACGGCGAAGTCGGCCAGAAGATGCTGGCTGCCGGGCACCAGCTCGCCATGGGGCGCGGCATCGTGGGCACGGCCGCCGCCACGGGACAATCGATCCTGGCGCCGGATGTCACCCGCGATCTCGACTGGCGGCCCAACCCCAACCTGCCTGACACCAAAGGCGAACTCGCGGTTCCCATCAAGTTAGGCAGCGGCGATGCCGAATCGCAAGTCCATGCGCTGCAGCACTTCGCCCACGGCAGCTATGACGGGTTCGCGGTGGCAGCCATTGACCTGGCGCTCATCGCCCCGCTCACCCACCAGGCCCTGCAGCAGGGCAAGCCGGTGGTCGCCATTACCAGTCACCTGGGAGAGGGTAATCAAACTACATTAATCGCCGCGCTGGAACATGAGGTGGGCTACTTGCTGGGCGTACAAGCCGGGACCTGGGCCCAACAACATGTGCCCGATCACCAGCAGGTTCAGATCGGGGTCTTGACCTCTCGCTCACAGGCCAATGTCGTTGAGCGCGAACGCGGCATCATTGCCGGAATAAAGTCGGTAATCGGCGAACGCATCGCCATCGTTGCGAGCGAATCCGCGCTTGAACCAAAAGAGGCCGCTTACCTGGCGGAAGGCTGGTTGCGCACCTATCCCGCTTTGAACATGATCGTTGCTTACAACGACGCCACCGCTCTGGGGGCCTATCAGGCCGCCCGGATCATGGGCTGGCACGATCCTGATCGGTTCTTCATCGGCGGCATTGACGCCGTACCAGAGGCGCTCGAAGCCATTCGGCAGGGTGGCGTGTATCAGGCCACCGTCAGTCAACCGCCGGAAGTCATGGGGATCAGCGCCGTGCGCACGCTGGTGGCTGCCATCAAGGGGATACCGGTCAAGCCCTCTTATCAGCTTTACTGCGCGCCTGTCAATCGATCAAACGCGGCCGAATTTGCGGGTTCATCCCGTGCGGCAGCCGTGTTGGCCAAGCAAGACATCATTTCCACAGAAACGTTGGCCGACCTTGATCTGTCTGGCTTACGGTTAGGGTTGAGTGTGATGACCCTGGCGAATCCCTTCTTTGCGACACTGGCGGCCAGCGCGCAGCAAGAAGCTCAACGGCTGGGCGTGCAGTTGATCATCAACGATCCCGGCCGCGTGCTGGGTGTGCTGGACGTGCAAAGCGACCAGGCTAACACGTTGACCGACGACGATCGTTTGCTGCTGGAGGGTCTGTGCGGCCAGATTGCCAGCGCCATGGAGAGCACGCGGCGGCTTGAGCAGCTGCGCCAGAATGAAGCCATGTTGTCGGAAGCCCTGAAGATTGCCAAGCTGGCCTACTGGGAATATGACGTCACGCAGGATCGGTTCCTGTTCAACGATCAGTTCTATACGCTGTTCCACACCACCGTCGAGCAGGTGGGGAGCTATCAACTCTCGTCAGCACAGTACGCGCAGAAGTTTGTCCATCCCGACGATCTGCCCATCGTCGGCGCCGAGATTGAACGCGCCCTCAACTCCATCGAGCGGCATTACTCGCGCAACCTCGTCCATCGCATCCGCTACGCCGATGGGGGCACCGGCTACATCTCCGTCAACATTAACATCGACCGCGACGAGAATGGCCAGATCTTGCGCTACTACGGCGCCAATCAGGATATCACCGAGCGACGACTGGCCGAAACGCAACTGGAGGAACTGCTGGGCAGCGTGCGAGAGTCTGAACAATTGCTGCGCACCGTGATCGATGCAACCTCTGACTGGATCTTCATCAAAGATCAGGAGCATCGTTACCGGCTGGTCAATCAGGGTTACGCCAACTCGCTGCACATCCCCACCGAAGACTTCATCGGCAAGAATGACTTGGATCTCGGTTTCCCCGAAGATCTGGTGAAAGGTAATGTCGAAAAGGGTATCGCGGGGTTCTGGGCTGACGATCGGGCTGTGATGGACAGCGGACAGACCCGGATCATCCCCAAAGATCTGGTCATGATTGATGGCGCGCTGCGGACGTATAGCACCATCAAGACGCCATTGCGCGACAGTGCCGGCCGGGTCTGGGGCGTCCTGGCCTTCGCGCGCGACATCACCGATCTGCAAAAAGCTCAAGAAGACCTGCTTGCGCGCAACACCCAGTTGGCGGCCTTCAATAAGTTAGGACAGTCGCTGGCACAACTGCTCACCACGGAGGAAGTAGTCGAGCATGTTTTCCAAACTGTCGGGGAAGTACTCGACAATCGCAACTTCTACATCGCGCTGTACAACCAGCGCACACAAGACATCACTTTCCCGATCTATACGATAGACGGTGAGCGGCGCAAGGTGGCCGGCCGTCCCGTCGGCAACGGTATGACGGAATATGTCCTGCGCAGCAAGCAGCCGTTGCTGATAGCGCGCGACGTGCAGAACGTGGCTGACAGCCTAGGTATTGCCAACATCGGACGCAGCGCGCAATGCTATTTGGGCATCCCCCTCCTGAGCGGCGACGTCGCGCTGGGCGTCATGACAGTGCAAGACTACGAGCATGAGAACGTCTACTCAGAGACCGATGTGGAACTGCTCAGCGCCATCGCCACACGCATGGTGGCCGCCCTGGAAAATGTGCGCCTCTATTCGATCGAGTCGCAGCGTGCCCTCCAACTGCAAACGGCCTCCGAAGTGTCGCGCGCGGCATCCTCCATTCTGGACCTGAACGAACTGCTGCCGCAAGCCGCTGAGTTGATTCGTGAACGCTTCAATCTCTACTACGTCGGTATTTTCCTGCTGGACGACACCGAGCGCTGGGCGGTGCTGCGCGCCGGCACCGGCGAGGCCGGACAGCGCATGCTGGCCAATAACCACCGGCTGAAGATCGGCGGCAATTCCATGATCAGCGAGTGCGTCACCATGCAGCAAGCTCGCATCGCGTTGGATGTCGGCGAGGCAGCCACGCGCTTCAACAATCCGCTGCTGCCCCGGACCCGATCGGAAATGGCGCTGCCCCTCGTCAGCCGCGGGCGCGTCATCGGCGCCGCCACCATTCAGTCGGATCAACCGGCCGCCTTTGCGACCGACGACATTACCGTCCTGCAAAGTATGGCCGATCAAATCAGCAACGCGGTAGAAAACGCCCGCTTGTATGAACAGACCCAGGCGGCCCTGCGCGAAGTCGATGCGATCAATCGCCGGCTGACGGGCGAAGCATGGGCTTCGTATCTCCGCCAACACGCCGGTCATGATGTGCTCTGGCTGGCCGATGACGCGGCCATCGCTCCGCCGACCGTACTAGAAGCCGACGAACAGATCAGCGCCGGCGAAATCACGCTCGAACCTGAGCCTGACGGAGAAGAAGCCACCGTCACCGTGCCCATCCTGCTGCGCGGGCAGCCCATCGGTGCGCTGCGCCTGCGCGCGCTGCTGCGCGAGTGGGACGACGACACCCGGCTCATGCTGGCCGACATCGCGGGCCATATTGCGCAGGCCGTTGAAAATGCGCGCCTGGTCGAGCAGACGCAGCGCGCTGCGGAACGCGAGCGTCTGATCAATGAAATCAACGCCCGAGTGCGCCAGTCGGTGGACTTGGATGCCATTTTGCGCACTGCGGTCAATGAGCTGGGACAGTCGCTCAAAGCCGCGCGCGTCGTGGCCCGCGTCGGGACGACCGCCGCCGCCGGCGCCGAGGCCGGTGACGGACGAGGTAAGACGCATGACTAACGCAACCACACCCAAACCGAACTGGTTCAAGCGCTTCATCACCGCGCCCACATTCCCGGACGAGGACAAGACCCGCGCGGCGCGTCTCTTGCATGCCATCTTGCTGATCATGTGGGCGGTTGTCATCGTGAGCGCTATCCCCAGCGTGGTCTTAGCCGGCGATAAGTTGGTTAGTTTCCTGATCTGGCTGGCGTTAGTGATTCCGGTGGCGATTGCCACAGGGCTGCTGCACGTAGGGCAGGTCAAGGCGGGAAGCACGGTTTTTCTGGTTGGCGCCTGGTTGTTGCTCACTAGCTCGACCTTTGCTTTCGGCGGATCGATCAGCCCTACCGCCAACTCGTTCATTCTGATTGTGGTCATTGCTGGTCTGCTGTTAGGCGGACGCGGCGCTGTCATTGCCGCCGTGGTGAATATCGCCACGCTGACGGTACTGTTGATTTTGACGGAAGCGAACCTGATCCCGCCGCCCGTCACGACCACTAAACCGGCCGACATCTGGGCCAATATTTGCATTGGCATTGGCCTGGCCGCAGCCTTGCTGTATTTAACCAATCGGAACATCGACCAGGCGCTGACCGCGGCCCGGCGCAACGCCGCGGCGCTGCAGCAGACCAACCGCGAACTCAACAGCATCCGCGCGTCGCTGGAAGATCGCGTGGCCGAACGCACCGCGCAGCTCAATGTGAGCGCCGAAGTGGCCCAGGCGGTTTCTTCAATTCTCGATCCCAACGAGTTAATCGCACGCGTCACACAGCTCATTGTCGAACGCTTCAACCTGTACTACGCGGCCGCCTTCCTGGTGGATAGCGACAACGAATTCGCCGTCCTGGTGGAAGCGACCGGCCGCGCCGGCCAGACCATGAAGGAACGCGGCCACCGGCTGGAATTGAGCGGCCCGTCGATGGTGGGCACGGCCATTTCAACGCTCCGTCCGCGTATCGTGCAGGACGTGGACACAGAAACCATGCGCTTTGCGAACCCGCTGCTGACTGAAACCAAGTCGGAAGTGGCCCTGCCGCTGATGGTCGGCGAACAAGTTCTCGGCGCGCTGGATGTACAATCCACCAGACTGGCCGCGTTCGATGACGACACGGTCACCGTGCTGCAAGGCCTGGCCAACCAGATCGCGATTGCGTTGAATAATGCGCGGCAGTACCAGCAGGCGCAGTCGGACGCGCAACAGGCCAGTATGCTGTTTGAGGCCAGCCAGGCGGCCGGCTTTATGGGACAGGGTTTGGATGTCGCCATCAACCGGCTGTTCGCCGCCGTGGCGCAGCGCTCAGACTTCGACAGCTGGATGATGGGCATCTTCGATCGGGAGAGCCGCACCTATGCCATCAAGGTGGCATTTGACGCCAACGAACCAGCAGCGATTGAATCCATCGGTGAAACGATCAATATTGATCAGGCCTCGCCAACGCCGGAGATACTGGCGCTGCTGGCCAACGAAATGCTGGTCATCAACAACCCGCAGGATGACCCACAACTGGATCCCATGCGCGCCGATCATCGCGCCGCGCTGGGGAAAGTGATCAGCCTGCCCATCAAGTTGGGCGAACGCATCCTGGGCGTCCTGACGTTGGGCCGCGCGTTGAACAAGCCCCGCCTCGGACCGCGCGACATCCAGCTGGCGCAGGCTCTGGCCAGTCAGTTGGCGGTCGCCATCGAGAATCACCGCCTGCTGGAACAGTCGCAGAAGTCGGTGGACGAACTCAATCGCCTGATGCGCCTGTATATGCATGAAGGCTGGTCCAATTTCATGCAGAGCCGTGCGGCAGACAGGCTCCTGAAGGAATATGCGCGGCCCGACGCGCCGCCGCTGAAGCCCGAAGTTTTGGCCCAGATCGATGAAGCGCTGAGCCAGGGCGTGCTGGCCGGTGAGTTGAAGCCGCTGGATGTCGACGGCCAGTCGGTGGTCAGTGTGCCGATCGAGCTGCGCGGCGAAGTGCTGGGCGCGCTGACGGTGCAGGACGAAGCCGATCGGCAGTGGACGGACGATGAGCTGGCGACCCTGCAAGCGGTGGCCGCCCAGGTGGCCCAGTCGCTGGAGGCCGCCCGCCTGCTGGAAGAAAGCGAAGTGAGTCTGCAGGACACCATGGTGTTGTATCGCACCAGCCGCGCCGTCGCCGGCGCCCAGACCCCGGCCGAGATCTTGCAGGCCATTGCCGGGGCCATCGACGCGCCGCAGATCGATCGGGTTGCGTTGACGATGGTTGATCCTGACAGCCCGGCCGATGATCAAATCATCGAAGTCGTCGCCGCCTGGGAACGCAACAATCCCACGCCCGGACAAGTGGGGGCACGCTGGCGCGCCTCACAGGTGCCGCTCATCAAACAACAGACCTCCGAGCCGGCCATCTTCGGCGATCTGGCGCACGATCAGCGCATTGATCTGCAGGCGCGCCACATCTTTATGAACGTCATCGGCGCGCAAGCCGTTGCCATCATTCCCATGCTGGCCGGTGGCCGCCCCCTGGGGTGGATTATTCTGGAATCCATGCACGGACCGTACGAGTTCACCGAGCAAGAACTGCGCCGCTACCGCACGCTGGCCGGTCAGGCGGCCGTGGCGCTGGAGAATCGCCGCCTGTTCCAGGACGTGCAAGCCCGCGTCAACGAGTTGACCATCCTGACACGCATCGGGCGCCGCCTGGCGTCCACGCTGGATCTGGACGAAATTCTGGGTGCGGTCATTGAAGAATCCTTCAACGCGACCCGGGCCACCAACGGCGGCATCTTTCTGTACAACGAACGTGAGAACGCGCTGGAACTCCGCACCCTGCGCGGGTTTGCGCCCGAGGTTGAAGCGAAGTATATCGGGCACATCGTCCGCGCCGGCGAGGGCCTGGTGGGCCGCATTCTCGATACAGGCGAAGCGGTGCTGGTGAACGATGTGACGCAGGAGTCGGACTATCGGGAGATTGAGAACCGCACTCGATCGGAGTTGATCCTGCCCATCAAGCAAGGCGGTCTACTGCTGGGCGCTTTGAATCTGGAAAGCCCGCTGGTCAACGCCTTCAGCGAATCGGAAATACATCTGCTGGAAGCCATGGCCGACAGCGCGGCCGTCGCCATCACCAATGCGCGCGCCTACGAAGCGGAACGCCAGGCCGTGGAGCGCATTCGTGAGGCCGATCGTTTGAAGACCCAGTTCCTGGCCAACATGAGCCACGAGCTGCGCACGCCGCTGAACTCCATCATCGGCTTCAGCCGCGTCATGCTGCGCGGCATCGACGGGCCGTTGACGGATATGCAGTCCACCGACCTCACGTCGATCTACAATTCCGGCCAGCACTTGCTGGGGCTTATCAACAACATTCTCGACATCTCGAAGATTGAAGCCGGCAAGATGGAACTCTCGATCGAGCCCGTCAACCTCAACGACATCGCCAAGACGGTCATGTCCACCGCCATCGCACTCGTGAAAGACAAGCCGGTGAAACTGGAGCAGGACGTGCCGCAAGACCTGCCCACCGTCATGGCCGATCAGACCCGCGTGCGCCAGATTATTTTGAACCTGGTGTCCAACGCGGCCAAGTTCACCGAGCATGGCAGCATCCGGCTGCGCATGGTGGCGATGCCCAAAGAGGTGATGATTTCGGTGACGGATACGGGCATCGGCATTCCACACGACAAACTGGAACACATCTTCGAGGAATTCACGCAGGTCGACGCCAGCACCACGCGCAAGTACGGCGGCACCGGCCTGGGCCTGGCGATCACACGCCGCTTCGTCGATCTCCACAAAGGCCGCATCTGGGTCGAATCGCAAGTGGGCGTGGGCTCCACGTTCAACTTCACGCTGCCACGCGAACAGGCCGAGCCGGAAGCCCCCGTCTCGCTGCCCAGCGATCTGGAAGCGCGCGGCGAAGGCAAGAAGCTGGTCATGTGCATCGACGACGACCCCGGCGTGATTACGCTGTATAAGCGTTATCTGGAGAAACTGGACTACCGCGTCATCGGCGTGATCGATCCGACCAAGGCGGTGGAAGAAGCCAGGCGGCTGCTGCCCTATGCCATCACCCTGGATGTGATGATGCCCCAGAAGGATGGCTGGGACGTGCTGGCCGAGCTCAAGAAGACGCCGGAAATCAGTAACACGCCCATCCTGGTATGCAGCATCATCCAGGACAAGACGCGCGGCTTTTCGCTGGGCGCAACGGATTACCTGGTGAAACCGATCACCGAAGACGAATTACGGCGGGCGCTGGAACGCGTCAAACGCGAGCACAACGTCAACAAGATCCTGGTCGTCGACGATGAGCCTTCGGCCTTGCAGCTGCTCAAGCGCATCCTCGCGGCGCAGCCGCAATACACCGTGCTGGAAGCCGGCGGCGGCGCACAGGCGTTGAACGTGGTGCAGAGCAGCAAGCCCGATTTGATCCTGCTCGATCTGATGATGCCAGAGATCGACGGCTTCGCGGTGCTGGAGTTCCTGAAGGGCAACCCGGAGACGCACGACATTCCGGTCATCATCGTCACCGCCAAGGAAATTACCAGGGAAGATCGCGAGCGGCTAAACGGCAAGATGGCGGCGTTGTACAACAAAGGCATGTTCACCGCCGAGCAGCTGCTGGCCGACATCTCGGCGGCCCTGCAAGCCATGAACGGCGACATGATCCAGGAAGGCAAGCAAGTGGAAGTCTTCCACAGGACGACCACCTGAACCCGCGCGGCACGCGCCGGACATTTGATCATTCAGGAGACAACTCGACTTCACCATGCATGAACCTTATCTGTTGTGTCTGACATGCGGCGCACACATCGCCTTTGCGCGCCTGCTGAACAACTGTCCCCAGTGCGGCCACGATCTGCTCGACGTGCGCTACGACCTGCCGGCCATCGCCCGCGAGCTGCCGACGGTGTGGGCGCAGCGCCCCTTCAACATGTGGCGCTACCGCGAGCTGCTGCCGCTGCGCCATCCCGCCAACACCGTGTCCATGGGTGAAGGCGGCACCCCGCTGGTCCAGTCGGTCAACGTGGGCACCATGCTGGGGCACGATCAGATTTACATCAAAGACGAACGGCAGGGGCCCACCGGCTCGTTCAAAGATCGGCAGGCCTCGCTGGCGATCAGCGCGATGAAGGAAGGCGGCGTCATGGAAGCCGTCGTCGCTTCCACCGGCAATGTCGCCATCTCGTATTCGGCGTACTGCGCGCGCGCCGGCATCAAGCTGTGGGGCTTTCTCACCAGCCTGGTGCCCGCCGACAAGATGCGCGAGGTGGCGCTCTACGGCACGGAAGTCGTCAAAGTGACCGGCACGTACGATCAATGCAAGGAAGTGGCTGCTTCGTTCGCGCAGCATCGCGGCTTGTTTCTGGATAAAGGGCTGCGCTCGATCGCCGCGCGCCAGAGCATGAAGACGCTCGCCTTCGAAACGTGCGAGCAATTGGGCCTGCTGAAAGACGGCTTTGGCCGGTGGCGCGCGCCCGATTGGTATATCCAGGCCGTCAGCGGCGGCATGGGACCCATCGGCGCGTTCCGCGGCTTTGAAGAGCTGTACGAGATGGGCTTGATCGATCGGCTGCCGAAGATCGCCGTGATCCAGGTGGACGGCTGCGCGCCAATGGTCACCGCCTTCAAAGCCGGCAAGGACACCCCCGACGTCGTCAGTGAGCCCAATACCCACATTGCCACGCTGGCGACCGGCAGTCCCGGCATCGCCTACGGCCAGCTGCGCGGCATCATCCTGAAGCACGGCGGCATCATGGAGTCCGTGAGCGATCAAGAATCATTCCGCGCCATGCACGTTATGGCCAAGATGGACGGCTTTTCAGTGGAACCGGCCACCGCGGCCGCGTTTGCCGGGTTGTTCAAACTGATCGGGCAGCAGGTGATCGGGCGCGACGAGATCGTCGTAGTCAACTGCTCGGGTCACACCTTCCCGGTCGAAAAGGAACTGCTGGGCGACGAATGGACGCACGATGTGGAAATGCCGGAACCCGCCGCGGCCACGAGTGTGCCTCAAGAGGGCCTGCTGTCCGCGCTGGAACGGCTGGACGATCGTATGCACGATGTGCTCATCATGGACGACACGCCCGAGGCGTCGCGCCTGCTGCGCCGCATCCTGCAAGCCTACGGCACGTTCAACGTGCGCGAGGCCGAGAACGGCCGCATCGGCCTGGAGATGGTCTATCAGCGCCCGCCCGATCTGATCCTGCTGGATCTGATGATGCCAGAGATGGACGGTTTCGCCGTGCTGGACACGCTGAAGACTGACAAAGAATTAAGCAAGATTCCCGTGATCGTGGTGACGGCCAAGGAACTGACCGTCATCGAGAAACAGCGGCTGTCCGGCAAGGTGCAGTCGCTGATGCAAAAAGGCGCGTTCTCTGATCAAGACATCGTCGACAAAATGGTCGAGATGCTCAACTAGGCAGCGAGGTGCGGGCATGCCCACCCAACCACTTGGACCTTTGAAGATTCTGTACATCGAAGACGATCCCAACAGCCGCCGTCTGGTGGAGCGCCTGCTGCTGGCGGAAGGCTACGAAGTGTACGTGGCCGACGACGGACTGGCCGGGCTGGAGCTGGCGCGGCAGGTGCGCCCGGCGCTGGTCCTGACCGACGTGAACATGGCCACCATGACGGGCCACGAGGTTGCCACGCGCCTGAAGGAAATGCCGGAAACGCGGCACGCGCCCGTCATCGCCGTGACGGCCAACACCATGCAGACCGATCGCGAAATTGCGCTGGTGGCGGGCTGCGACGGCTACATCACCAAGCCCATCGACGTGGACGCGCTGCCCCTGCTGATCGAGAAATTCCTGGCCGGCGCGCGCGAGCACGTGGACGACACCGTCAAAGTGCAGCGGCTGGAAGAATACCGCAATGCGCTGGTCACGCGGTTGGAGCAGACCGTGGCCGACTTGCAGCGCGCCAACGCCGAGCTGCGCCGCGCCGACAAGATGAAGAAGGACTTTGTGGTCATCACCTCGCACGAACTGCGCACGCCGGTTACGCTGATCTACGGCTACATCAAGCTGCTGAAGATGGAAACCGATCAGCTCAATCTGGGCGAGCACTTCGACACGATCGTCGATAAAATTCTGACAGCCACCCAGCGCATGAACGACGCCGTGGACAGCATCATCAATGTCTCGCTGATCGATTCCGAGCAGCTGGAATTGACGTTCAAGCCGGTGGATCTGCAGGGCGTCGTGCAATCGATCGTGCAGCAGATGCAGCCAGTGGCTTTGCAGCGCGCGCAGAAATTGTACATGAGCGACATGTCGGCGCTGCCGCCCGTGCCCGGCGACGCCAACTACCTGCGGCGCGCGCTGACCAACGTCATCGACAACGCGATCAAATACACGCCCGACGGCGGCCAGATCGGCATTGAAGCCGTCAACGAATTCGAGACGATGCACCTCATCATCAGCGATACCGGCATCGGCATCGACCGCGCGCATCAAGAACGCATCTTTGAGAAATTCTATGTGCTGGAGGACGCCACATATCACTCCAGCAGCCGCACCGGCTTCATGGGCGGCGGCATGGGGCTGGGCCTGGCCGTCACGCACGGCATTGTGCGCGCGCACGGCGGCCGCATCTGGGTGGACAGCGAAGGCAAAGACGTGGAACGCCTGCCTGGCAGCCGCTTCCACATCATGCTGCCCATGACGGCGCCCGTGCAGCGTCAGGCGACCCTCGCCGAGCTGTAGCAATGGAGGCTGGTCTTGCAGAAAGCCAAGAGCAGCGGAATCCGCGCCGCGCTGTTATCAGCGCTGGCCCTGGGTACCGCGCCGATTCTGGGCAAGGTCGCTTATACGGCAGGCATGAACCCCTACAGCCTGACCGCGGTGCGAACGCTGCTGGCGGCGGCGGCGCTGTGGCTGTTTTTCCTCTCCACGCGCCAGAACCGTAAGTTCATCTACATCTACCCCGCCGGTATTCTGATCTCCGCGGCTGCCGGGGCGCTGAACGGTCTCAGCTCGCTGCTGTACTACAACGGCCTGACTATGATCGATGCGGGCGTGGGCCAGATGCTGTACAGCCTGTATCCGCTCTTCGTCGTCATCATCCGCCGCCTGGACGGCCAGCTCATTTCCAATTGGACCAAGGTGCGGCTGGTCATGGCGCTGACAGCCGTGGTGCTCATCGTCGCACCCAGGGGCGGCACTGTCGATCTGACCGGCGCGGCCCTGATGCTGGGCGCCGGCCTGATGTACGCCGCCCATCTTGCGGTCAGCCAGCGCGTGCTCTATGAAATGCCCGCGCCCACCGTCACCCTCTACGTGCTCACCTCGATGACGGCTGTGGTCTGTGTGGCCTACCTCCTGCACGGTCCCGGTGCGATTCCGGCCGCTGGTCTGCCGCCCACGATGATGCTGGCCGGCATCACCGTGGCATCACGCTTGTTGATGTTCCTGGGTGTGAAGAAACTGGGGAGTATTCAGACGGCGCTGCTGGGGGTGACCGAAATCCTGGTCACGCTGGTGCTGTCCATCTTCATCCTGAACGAGCAGCTCATGGCGCGCCAGTGGATTGGCGCAGCCGTCCTCGTCGCCAGCCTGCTGCTCATCATCTTCGAGCCGGGCATGGGCGTCACCCTGCCCTTCCGCAAAAAGAAGAAGGTCGAACTGGCCGATCAGAAGATCAGCCTCTAAAACAACCGGGCGATCTCGTCCCGCTCAAACGCCCGCAGCGGCGCAACCCGATCATCGATTTCGGCCAGCACGATCGGCCTCTCACTCCGCTCGAGCACGCGCCCGATCACCTTCGCCTCGATCGACTGCCGCCGGAGAGCGTCCACCACCCGATCGGCTTCCGCGGCCCCCACGGTCAACAGCAGCGATCCGGACGCGATGACGCCCCACGGATCAAGCCCGAAGTGATCGCACAACGCTTGCGTTTCGGGGTAAATCGGCGCCGCGGCCACATCAATCTGCAGCTTGACCTGCGCCGCGGCGGCCAGCTCGTGCAGCGCCGTGGCCAGGCCGCCTTCGGTCGGATCGTGCATGGCGTGGATGTGCCCGGCGTGTGTGGCAATCTGTGCGTCGCGCCACACCGCAATACCCGGCGCGTGCAGAAATCCGCGACAGCGCTGCAAAAATCCCGTGTCAAAGACCGAGCTCAACTCGGCAGCTTTCTCCCGCGCCATGATCGAGGTCGCTTCCACGGCCAGCCGCTTGGTGAGAATGATCGCATCGCCGGGCTGCGCGCCGTCGGACGTGATCAACCGCTCGGGCGGCGCCGTGCCCAGCAGCGTGCCGGCGACGATCGGGCGGGTGAGATCGGTCGTCACCTCCGTGTGTCCGCCGACAATGCTTGCGCCGATATCAACACAGGCAGTGCGCATCTGCTCAAAAATCCGATCGATCTCGGCCGGCTCGATCGTCTGCGGCAGCAGAACCGTCGCCAGAAACCAGCGCGGCGTCGCGCCCGTCGTCGCCAGATCGTTGGCGTTGACCTGCACCGCGTACCAGCCGATCTCGTCGATGGCAAACGTGATCGGATCGGACTTGGCGACGAGCAGTTGATCGCCGTCGAAGTTGATCACCGCGCAATCGCGGCCCACGCCCGGCCCCAGCCGCACAGACGGATCGCGCGCCGTGATCTGCCGCAAGAGCTGCGCGAGTCGATCGGGAGGCAGCTTGCCAACAGGGAGTGTCATGGCGTCATTATAAAACAAAAGACCGCCCTCGCGCGAAGCGGGACGGCCTTTTGTTTTGCGCCGCAGCACGTGATCCTATCCAACCGGAGGCAGTGCTACGGCGCCGGGTTTACCACTATTACACATGAGCACCACCTCCTCCTTTCTTAGGATAGCAGAGAAAAATGGGTGAGGCTGCCGCCTCAATAACTGCTTGAATTATCCGATCAACGCGGCACAATGTCAAGACAAAAATCCAGGCGGGGGTGTGTCGTGCAATGGGTCATCCCAACTACCGCGAGGGGTCTCTGCGCCGGTAACAGAGAGGCTTCTGCGCGGTGTGACTCAGCCCGACGCACTTCCGGCAATTCATTGCTCACATCGTCCCCGCCTTGCTGTAAAGGGGATTGTTCATTGCTCATTGCTCATTGCTCATTGTCTACTCGCCCATCCGATAACGCAGATACGCTTCCATGAAATCGTCGAGCTTACCATCAAGCACGGCCTGGGTGTTGCCGCTTTCGTATTCGGTGCGATGGTCCTTCACCAGCTGATAGGGATGCAGCACATACGATCGGATCTGGCTGCCCCACTCGGCTTTAACGTGCTCGCCCCTGAGATTCTGCAATTCTTTCAGCCGCTTCTCTTCTTCCAACTCGAACAACTTGGCGCGCAAGATCTTCAACGCCGTCTCGCGGTTCTGCGTCTGGCTGCGCTCGTTCTGGCACGTCACCACGATGCCGGTGGGCAGGTGCGTGATGCGAATGGCCGTCTCGTTCTTCTGCACGTTCTGGCCGCCCGCCCCCGCCGATTTGTAGGTATCGATCTTGATGTCCTGCGGCTTGATGTCGATCTCTTCGCCTTCGCCCAGTTCCGGCCACACTTCCATCAACGAGAAGGAGGTGTGCCGCCGGTGCGCGGAATCGAACGGCGAGAGGCGCACCAGCCGATGGACCCCGCGCTCCGATCGCAAATACCCGTAAGCGTTCAATCCGGTGATCGTGACGGTGACATTCTTGATGCCCGCCTCGTCGCCTTCCATCTGATCGACGACATCAGCCCGGTAGCCGTGATCTTCCGCCCAGCGCAGATACATGCGCAGCAGCATCGCGGTCCAATCGGCGGCATCCACGCCGCCCGCGCCCGCGTGCAAAGCGATCAGTGCGTTGCCGCGATCGTGCGGGCCGGAGAGCATCAAATCGAACTCGCGCTGCTCCAGTTCCTTTTGAATGGCCGCGACCTCGACGGTCAGATCGGCCGCCAGCGATTCATCGCCCAGTTCGATCAGTTCGGCGGCATCGCGCCCGCGCTGGGCCAGCGTCTGCCAGCTCTCCACGAGCGCACGCAGTTCGGTGAGTTCTCTCATCACCGCCTGTGATGTGACCGGATCGTTCCAGAAATCAGGCTGGCTGGCCCGCTGCTCTAATTCTGCAACACGCTGGCTTTTGTGCGCGATGTCAAAGACGCTCCAGCAGCTGAGCGATCTTGGTGTTGAGTTCGGTGAGGAGCGCGTGGAGTTCTTCCATGATGATTAGCTTTCGGCGACGTCTTCCGCTTGAGGTTCTGTGTCGAACAATCCGTCCACAAAGGCATCGGGGTCGAACGGCGTCAGGTCCGTCATCTTCTCGCCGGTGCCCACAAAGCGGATGGGCAGACTTAATTCGTGCGAGACGGCAAAGACCATGCCGCCTTTGGCCGTGCCGTCGAGCTTGGTGATGATCACGCCGGTCACTTCGACCGCTTCCTTGAATTGCTTGGCCTGGGTCAGCGCGTTCTGCCCCGTGGTCCCGTCGAGCACCAGCCACGTTTCGTGCGGCGCACCCGCGCGGGCTTTGGCAGCAACGTTGCGCACCTTTTTCAATTCCTGCATCAAGTTGAATTTGGTATGGAGGCGTCCCGCCGTGTCGACCAGCAGCACGTGGATGTTGCGCGACAGCGCGGCGTTGATCGAATCGAACACGATCGCGCCGGGATCGGCGCCGGGCTGCCCGCCGATGATGGGCACGTCGGCGCGCTGCGCCCAGATTTCCAGTTGATCGCCGGCCGCGGCGCGAAAGGTATCGGCGGCCGCCAACATCACCGATCGACCCTGCCCCTTCAAGTGCGCGGCGAGCTTGGCGATGCTGGTGGTCTTGCCCGATCCGTTCGTACCGACGATCAAGACCACGCGCAGCTCAGCGGCCTCCAGCCAATCGATCGGCTCCGGCGTCACCAGCATGGCGCGCAGTTCCAATTTCAGCACGTCGCGCAGCTGCTCGGCGCGCGTCAGGCCGCGCTTCTTCACTTCCGCGCGCGATCGATCGAGAATGGCCGTGGTCGTCTCGACACCCACATCGGCCTGGATCAGCAGCGCTTCGAGATCGTCCCACAACTCCTCGGTGATCTCGGTCTGCCCCAGCAGCGTGGCCATGCGCCCGAAAGCGGTCTGCCGGGTGCGCGTCAACGCCTCGCGAATTTGCTTGAATCGTCCGAGCATGAAGTTCTCCCGTCGCGCGGAGGCGCGCCGTCAAGGTGCAGAAAGCGCCGGGATTATACCTGATCGACGGGGTCTCGGCAACGCCATCAGCCCAAATGAGTGTGTTATAATCATGCCACTTTTTGGATGGAAGATTCTATGTCCAGTCTGTCAATTGTTATTCCTGCCTACAATGAAGAAGCCAACATCGTCGCGGCGATCGAGGAAGTGTCCGAGGTCGCGCAGACGTTGAAGATGGATTACGAGATTCTCCTGGTCAACGACGGCAGCCGCGACCGCACCGGCGAGATCGCCCGCACGGAACTCGCGCCGCGCATTCCCAACTTCAAGCTGGTCGAACATTTCCCCAATCGCGGCTATGGCGGCGCTCTGAAGGCCGGTTTTGCGGCAGCCACCAAGGACCTCATCGCGTTTACGGCGTCTGACAAGCAGTTCAAGTTCAGCGAAATCACGCTACTGCTGGACGCGCTCACCCCGGACATGGCGCTGGTCAGCGGCTGGCGCGTGCACCGTCAGGACAACATCATCCGCCGCCTGAACGGGCGCGGCTGGAACACCGTGGTCATGATCTTGTTTGGCCGCACCATCCACGACATCGATTGCGGCTTCAAGGTTTTCCGGCGCGAGGTGCTGCAGCACATTCACATCGAATCCAACGGCGCGATGATCGACACGGAAATGCTGGCCGCCCTGCGCGCGCGCGGCTTCAAGATGACAGATGTGCCCGTGACGCATCTGCCGCGCACCGCCGGCTCGCCCACCGGCGCGAATCTCAAAGTGATCGTCCGCGCCTTCCGCGATCTGTTCAAGTTCCGGCTGCGCTTGTCGCGCGAACTGCGTGAAGAAAAGCGGGCGAAGTGACCCGGCCACTTACCCACCTCGACGAAGAAGGCCATGCCCACATGGTCAACGTCAGCGCCAAAGCCGACACGCACCGCGTGGCCATCGCGCGCGGCGAGGTGCACCTGACGCCCGACACACTGAATCTCATCCTCAGCGGCGGCGTGCCCAAAGGCGATGTCTTGGCGGCAGCGCGCCTGGCGGGCATCATGGGCGCCAAGAAAACCAGCGAACTGATCCCGTTGTGCCACCCGCTGCCGTTGACCCATCTTTCCGTCGATCTCATCGGGCGCATTGAGAACGATCTCGGTATCGTCGAGATCACCGCGCGGGCGGAGACCACCGGCAAGACCGGTGTGGAGATGGAAGCGCTGACCGCCGTTTCGATTGCGGCCCTGACCGTGTACGATATGATCAAGGCCGTGCAGCGCGATGCGCGCCTCATGCACATCCGCCTGATCGAAAAGCACGGCGGCAAAAGCGGGGATATTGTGTTGGAATAATGAACATTCAAGTCAAACTCTTCGCCACACTGAAAGATCGCGCCGGCAGTCCGCACGTCACGATCGATCTGCCGGATGACGCCACGGTGTCGCTGCTGCTCGAGCGGCTGGCGGCGGCCCAACCGAAACTCGCGCCGTCGCTCGCCGCGTGCGTGGTGGCCGTCAATCAGGAATTCGCCTTCGGATCGACGCCGATCCGATCGGGTGATGAAGTAGCGCTATTCCCGCCGGTCAGCGGTGGATCATCATTCCCTGAGATTTTTCGCGTCACCGATGGCTCGATCGATCTCAACGAACTGGCGGCATCCGTGACGCTGCCTTCCACCGGCGCAGTGTGCACCTTCACTGGAACCGTGCGCGGTGTCAGCGTCGATCACGAAACAACGCAATTGCACTACGAAGCCTACACGCCGATGGCTGAAGCGAAGATGAAGCAGGTCGCCGCCGAAATCCGCGAGCGCTGGCCGCTGGTGCAAGGCATCGCCATCGTGCAACGGGTGGGCCGCTTGAGCGCGGGCGAATTCACGGTGCTCATCGCCGTGTCGGCGGGCCATCGCGATCAAGGCGTGTTTGAAGCGGCGCGCTACGGCATCGATCGCTTGAAAGAGATCGTGCCGGTGTGGAAGAAAGAGATCGGCCCCGGCGGGGAACAGTGGGTCGAAGGGCATTATTTGCCGACGCCAGATGACATGAACAAGGGAGAAGCATGACCGATCGAACGCGACGCGTAGTCGTCACCGGAATTGGCGCCATTAGCTGCCTCGGCCTGACGGTGGACAACATCTGGGCCAGTGCGCTGGCCGGCCAGTGCGGCCTGGACACTTTGACGGTGACCGACACGAGCCGCATCAACGTGCACATTGGCGGGCAGGCCTGGGGCTTCGATCCGGCGAAGTACATGGATCCGCGCGAAGCCCGGCGGCGCGATCGGTTTTGCCAATTGGCCGTGGCGGCCACGCGCCTGGCGCTGGATCACTCCAGCCTGCCGCTCACGGAAGACACCGCCGACGACATCGGCTGCATTTACGGCACGGGCGCGGGCGGGTTGCAAGCCTTCGCCGAGTTTTCCAAGGTCTTCGAGCAGGAAGGCAGCCGCAAGCTGCACCCCTTTGCCGTGCCCATGGTGTTGAATGATGCCGCCTCGGCCGCCATCGCCATCGACTGGAATTTGCGCGGTCCCAACATCACGCCGGTTTCGGCCTGCGCAGCCGGCGCCGACGCCATCGGCCTGGCCTATCGCTTGATTCAGATCGGCGATGCGCGCGCCGTGGTCACCGGCGGCACCGAAATGCCGTTCAATCCGCTGCCCATGGCGGCCTTCGATCGACTGGGCGCGATGAGCCGCGACAACGATCATCCCAAGACGGCCTGCCGCCCGTTCGACAAGAACCGCGACGGGCTGGTGATGGGCGAAGGGGCGGCTACGCTCATTCTGGAAGAACTCGCATTCGCCCAGGCGCGCGGCGCCCACATCCTGGCCGAGATCGTGGGCTATGGCTGCACGTCCGATGCCTTCCACGTCACCGCGCCCGCCGAGAACGGCATCGGCGCGGCCAAGGCGATGCAGCGCGCCCTGCGCGACGCGGACCTGACGCCCGCCGATATCGACTGGATCAGCCCGCATGCCACGTCGACGCCGCTGAACGACAAGTTCGAGACCGCCGCCATCAAGCGCGTCTTCGGCGAGCGCGCGTATCAAATTCCCATCAGCGGCACCAAGGCCATGACGGGGCACATGATGGCGGCCACCGGCGCACTGGAAGCGATCTTCGGCATTAAAGCGATCGAGACGGGCTGGGTGCCGCCGACGATCAATCGCAACACACCCGATCCGGAATGTGATCTGGACTACGTGACCGAGGGCGCGCGGCAGGTGACGGTGAACACCTTCATGACCAACGCCTTCGGCTTTGGCGGACACAACGCCGTGCTCATTTTCAAACGCTACCCCAGCTAATCCATTCCGTTTTACGTTTTACGCTTTACGTTTTACGCTTTACGCTTTACGCCTTATTGACTATCATGGCTCTACCGACCTTCAAGAATCCAGCTTTACTCACGCGCGCCCTGACGCACCGCTCGTATCTGAACGAACATCCCGAAGTAGAGCCGGAAGACAACGAGCGCTTGGAATTTCTGGGCGATGCGGTGCTCGATTTTGTCGTGGGCAACTGGCTTTTCCGGCAGTATCCTGATTTTGCGGAAGGGCGGCTCACCTCCATCCGATCGGCTTTGGTGCGCGCCGAGAAGCTCAGCGAATTGGCGAACCGCATCGAGCTGGGCGATCACCTGCGGCTGGGTCGAGGCGAAGCGGGCAGCGGCGGCCGGACGCGCCAGACCTTGCTGGCCGATGCATTTGAAGCCGTTATCGGGGCGCTGTATCTGGATCAGGGCCTGCGCGCGGTGCAGCGCTGGTTGACGCCGTTGATCAAAAAGGAAGTTGAGACTATCATTGCTGCGCAGGGCGATCGGGATGCAAAGAGCGCGCTGCAGGAATGGAGTCAGGCGCTGCGCCACATCACGCCGCACTATCGCACCATCGGCGAAGCGGGTCCCGATCATGCCAAAGTATTCACCGTGGCGGTGTTCATCGGCAGCGAAGAAGCCGGGCGCGGCGAGGGTCTCAGCAAACAGATCGCCGCACAGGCCGCCGCCGCTGATGCGTTGCAAAAGTTGATTATCACCAGCGACACTGCAACCTAATTACGTTTTACGCTTCACGCAGTACCAGCACTCAGCAGAACTCTCGAACACCCAGGGTCAATCACCACCAACGGATAAAGATCATGTGGCACACCTACTACACCCCCACTACGTTAGCAGACACGCTGCGCCTGCTGGCACAGCACGGCACAGAGGCGCGCATCATCGCGGGCGGCACCGACCTCTTGATCGAGTTGGAGCGCAAGATCCGATCGCCGCAAGTGCTCATCGACATCTCGCACATCCCCGGCCTCGATCGCATCGAGTTGAAGAAAGGCGGGTTCCACCTGGGGCCGCTGGTCACGCACAATCAAGTGGTGGCCTCGCCGGAACTGGTAGCGCACGCCTATCCGCTGGCGCGCGCGTGTTGGGAGGTGGGCGCGCCGCAGATTCGCAATCGCGGCACCATTGCGGGCAACCTGATCACCGCCTCGCCCGCCAACGACACCATCGCCCCGCTGCGTGCTATGAATGCGACGGTGACGCTGCAATCGGTGCGCGGCCTGCGCACACTGCCCCTGCACGATTTTTACAAGGGCGTGCGCAAGACGGTGATGGCCGACGACGAGCTGCTGGTAGACATTTATTTCCCCGCACTGACTGAGGAAGAGCACGGCACGTTCATCAAGCTGGGCCTGCGCCGCGCGCAGGCGATTTCGGTGGTGAATGCTGCCGCGATCCTGGAACTGCACCGCGACGCGATTGTGAAGGCGCGCCTGGCCTTCGGCTCGGTGGCCCCCACGATCGTGCGCGCCCCCGAGGTGGAACAGTACCTCGTCGGCAAATCGCTGACCGATGAGGTGATCCAGCAAGCGGGCGAGTTGGCGAAGAGCGCCGCTAAGCCCATCGACGATGTGCGCGGCGGCGCCGACTATCGCGTGGAGATGCTGCGCGTGTTGACGATGCGCGCTCTGCGCCAGATCCGCGACGGGGCCGAGCGCGCCGATTGGCCGGAGCAGCCCGCGTTGTTGTGGGGCAAGAGCAACGGCCACTTCCCCGCGTGGCCCGAGCCGCAGATCATCACACATCATCAGGACGGGCACGAAACAATCGAGACGACGATCAATGGAAGGCGTTATTCGATCCGCGGCGCGAACGACAAGACGCTGTTACGGATGCTACGCGAGGACGCGGGCTTGATCGGCACGAAAGAGGGCTGCGCTGAAGGTGAATGCGGCGCGTGTACCGTCTTCCTCGACGGCATCGCGGTGATGGCGTGCATGGTGGCCGCGCCGCGCGCGCATGGGGCGCACATCGAAACGGTCGAGGGGCTGGCCCACGACGGCCAACTGCATCCCGTGCAGGATGCCTTCGTCAAGCACAACGCCGTGCAGTGCGGCTACTGCACGCCAGGCTTCGTCATGGCCGGCGCAAGCCTGCTCGAAGAGATTCCGCATCCCACGGATTACCAGATCCAGCAGAGCATCAGCGGCAACCTGTGCCGCTGCACCGGCTACTACAACATCGTCACCGCTATCCGTGAAGCAGCAGAAAACTAAACATTCGGACACAGATTTCACAGATGCACACAGATTCTGATTCAATTTCCAATCTGTGTGCATCTGTGTTTATCCGTGTCCCAATAACAATTTCCTTTTGAGGAGGAAGCATGGCTGACGGCAAGCACGCGGATATTACCGGGAAGGTGATTGGGGCGTTTTTCAAAGTCTACAACACGTTGGGCTATGGTTTCAACGAGAAGGTCTACGAAAACGCGTTAGCGATTGAACTCCGCAAGGCCGGGCTAAAGGCCGTGAAGCAGCAAGAGATTGTGGTTTTCTACGACGGCGAAGACGTTGGCGACTATCGTGCAGACATCATCGTGAATGATGTAGTCATTGTAGAACTCAAAGCCGCGCGAGAACTGGCCGAAGAGCACGAGGCGCAATTGCTCAACTATCTCAAGGCCACGACCATCGAAGTCGGCCTGCTGCTCAATTTCGGCGTTAAAGCCGAACACAAACGTAAAGTCTACGACACCGATCGCAAAGGCTCGCTGAGCTGGATCGCCCCTCAACCTGCCGCATAAAATCTGTGTCATCTGTGTATATCTGTGTCCGATATTAAACAACCTCAAGGCTGGAAGATTTGGTGGCTGGCGGCGCGACCTCGCACGTGGCCGGCCGCGATTGTGCCTGTGCTCGTCGGGAGCGCCATTGCCGCGCGCTCAGGGCAGTTTCAGGTGCTGCCCTTTCTCGCCGCGCTGCTGGCCTCGCTGTTGATCCAGATCGGCACCAACTATGCCAACGATCTCTTCGATTATCTCAAGGGCGCCGATCGGCAGCGGCAGGGACCGACGCGCGCCGTGCAAAGCGGGCTGGTCACACCGCGACAAATGCGCCACGCCGTGATCGTCGTCTTTGGATCAGCGGCGCTGCTAGGCGTGTATCTGATCTTCGTCGGCGGCTGGCCAATTGCCCTCATCGGCATATTGTCGATCCTGGCAGGCATCGCGTACACCGGAGGGCCGTATCCGCTGGCCTATCACGGCCTCGGGGATCTCTTTGCGTTTCTGTTCTTCGGCGTCATCGCGGTGATGGGCACGGCTTACATCTTCACACACGAATTCACCGCGCAATCGTTCATCGCTTCGCTGCCGGTGGCGCTGCTGGTCACAGCCATTATCGTCGTCAACAATCTGCGCGATATTCCTACCGATGCTGCTGCGGGCAAACGCACCTTCGCCGTGCTGATTGGCGATCGCAACACGCGCTACGAGTACACAATCTGCGTGCTGGGGGCGTATATGTTCCCGATCGTTTTAGCGGCGCTCACCGGATCGATCGGGTGGTGGTGGCTGCCGTTCCTCACCCTGCCGCTGGCGATCCAATTGATCCGCACGGTGCTGAGGGGACTGTCAGGGCCGGGGCTTAATCGGGTCTTGGGGCAGACCGCGCAGCTGCATCTGTGGTTCGGCCTCGCGTTGTCGATCAGCATCCTGCTGAGTTGAATCCTCGTCCTTTAGTTTCCGGTTTGAAGTTCGTCGCTGCTTTCTCACCACTGCCGCCGCGAAATTTCGCGCCACTACGTAGTTCTACGTATTTACAAACAACCCCGACCTGCTGTATAAACAGGTTGCACTTCGTCACAGACTCCCTGGCTTTGCGAGGCACGATGCGCACCCTCTGTCGCTTGATCTTTTGCGGATTGGCGCTTATTTCCTTCGCCGTGTTCATCGTCAATAATCTGACTGCCTTCCTCAACAACAGACACGCGATTGAGTTTGTGATTGACACGGCGCTGGTCACAGCCGGGCTGCTGGCGCTGATCTGGCTGGCCCAACGACTGTGGCAGGCACGCGACCTGATCGGACGCATCATCTTCGCCCTGTTGATTGTCCTGGCAATCATCCTGATCGCGATGATCCCTGAGTTGCAGCAATGGGCGCTGAGTTGCCTAAACGTACTCATCAAACAACCCCTGGTGGTCACGGTGCTGTGCCTGATCATGTGCGCCCTGTGCTGCACGCGACCTGGCCAGCAAGCCTCCTAGCCGGTTGGTCAGCCATTTCAGCCAATGCAAAAACGCGAGCCACAGTGCTCGCGTTTTCCGAAGGTACCCCTGGTGAGAATCGAACTCACGCCACCGGCTCCGGAGGCCGGTGCTCTATCCGCTGAGCTACAGGGGCGTCGCTGCGTTGGATAAACCAACGGCGCTAGTTTACCACAGGCGTGGGGAGTGCGCAATGAACTTGACCCCCGCTTTCATTCTGCGCTATACTTGCCGCCGTAGAACTGTTTGAAACCGTGAGGGGAGTCATGGGCAATGCCGGTTAATGCTGACAAGCCGCACCTTTGGAAAGCCGATGTTGCGCAATCAGTTGATTTTTACAACAACTGGTTTATGCGCTTTGCACCAAAGACTTATCGCACCACGCGCGTTACAACAACGCTGCAGGTAAAGGCGGCTTTGGAGCGCACGACAAACCTGACGGATATTTCGCCTTCGGTTTTGAAGGGTGATCCAGCCATTTTGCCCATTCTACGCATGGTAACTGCTCCACCATTGGCACGGGATCGACTGATTGGCCTAGCAGACGTTTCGTCTAATCTGGTGAAAAGCATGGAGATCGATCAGCGGCGGCCGCCACACTTGAAGCCGATCTTCAAAAGATTGGCCGGATCATCAAACGCTTGATAGATCAAGACCTTTTTCCGTGGCTGGCGGCCAAACAAAAGCCAGCAGCAATTGAGATTGAACGCGCAGCCACAATCGTGGCCGATCGGTTGTGCGGCGCAATGGCCGATCCCATCATTCGCAACGCGCAAGAGCAGCGACAGCTCAAGGCATTGAAAAGCTGGCTGGAGGATCGAGGTTATATTCAACTGCGCGCTTACCAGGGAGACTTTAACGAGCTGCCGCCAGGTCACTTTGTATTTCGCTTGAACGTGCCGGTGACGCAAGGCAACGCGACGCGAACCGTCAACATCCCGATCGATGCGGTGATCAGGCCGCATGCTGCACAATCCGGTGATTGGCCGCTGTTGATTGAAGGAAAGTCGGCGGGCGATTACACCAACACGAATAAGCGCCGCAAAGAAGAAGCCACAAAAATCAAACAGTTGACAGACAGCTACGGCCCTGGCATCCGCTTCGTGCTATTTTTGTGCGGTTATTTCGATAGCGGCTATTTGGGCTACGAAGCCGCCGAAGGTATCGATTGGGTGTGGGAACATCGCATGGCTGATTTAGCGGAGTTTGGGCTATAAACATGGCGCTCCATCCCGTGCAGGAAGCAAGGCGTCTGACCTTGCAAAACCAGTTGGATGCGGCGAAGACTCTGGTCGAGCGCAATAAGCTGGGGCAATTTCCAACGCCAACTCTGTTGGCCACAGAGATACTCGAATACGCCCGCCGCCTGTTACCGACCACGGCTTGCATTCGCTTTCTCGATCCGGCTTTTGGTACCGGCTCATTCTATTCAGCCCTGCTCAAGTCTTTTACCTCGCGGCGAATTACGACAGCCGTGGGCTATGAAATCGATCCGCATTACGCACAAGCTACCCTTGACCTATGGCGAGGTCAGGCACTGGATCTGCGCCTGATGGATTTCACGCGCGCGACTCCGCCCTCTTCCGAGGCGGACAAATTTAATTTACTGATCTGCAATCCGCCGTATGTTCGGCATCATCACCTCACACTAGCGGATAAGGCACATTTGCTGCAAGCCGTCCAGCGCGCCACCGGTCTCAAACTCAATGGCCTGACCGGACTCTATGGCTACTTTCTATGTTTAGCGCACGCGTGGTTAGCAGCAGATGGGTTAGCCGGCTGGCTCATTCCCAGTGAGTTCATGGATGTCAATTACGGTCAGCCGCTCAAAACATATCTACTTGATCAAGTGACATTGCTGCGCATTCATCGCTTCGATCCGCTGGATGTGCAGTTTCAAGACGCGCTCGTCTCATCGGCCGTGGTGTGGTTCAAGAACACGCCGCCGCCAACCAGGCACACCGTCGAGTTTACGTATGGCGGCACACTCGCGCAACCTGTTCTCACGAAAAACATTCCAACCGAGGCGCTGCGCGAGATGGTTAAATGGACAAAATATCCGCACGCACCGATCCTGCCGCCGGATCAATCGAGTGTGAAGCTGGCCGATCTCTTCAAGATTCAGCGCGGCCTTGCCACGGGCGCGAATGACTTCTTCATCCTCTCGCGCGATCAAATCGCCGCGCATGATCTGCCGCCCGAATGTTTCATTCCGATTCTGCCCAGTCCACGGTTTTTAGATGTTGACGAAATTACGGCGAACGATTGCGGCGAACCGGTGATCGATCGCCCGCGCTTTCTGCTGAACTGCACCCTGCCCGAAGACGCGCTTAAGCGACGGTATCCGACACTCTGGGCATACTTGCAAACAGGCGTCGCCGCAGGAATCGATCAAGGTTATCTTTGCCAACATCGCACTCCGTGGTATGCACAGGAAATGCGTGCGCCTGCGCCGTTTTTGTGTACGTATATGGGCCGGCAGGGCACAGGACGCGGGCGACCGTTTCGCTTCATTCTCAATCACTCGCAAGCGACCGCGCCCAATGTCTATCTTATGCTGTACCCCAATTCTGATCTGGCATTTCATCTTAAGGATCATCCACGTCGCCTGAAAGCCGTGTGGCATGCCCTGAACGACATCCAACTTGAAACACTCATCGGCGAAGGCCGGGTGTACGGTGGAGGCCTACACAAGCTGGAACCGAACGAACTGGCGAATGCGCCGGCCGATCGGATACTGGCAGCCTTGCCTGAATTTGCTGCGCGCCAGATTGGACAATTGCAACTCTTTGAGAAAAAGGAACCTTACCAGACCCATCATTCATCGAAAGCGAAGCGCTGAGGATAACCCTGCGACGAGAGAGTGGATTAGTTTTTACGAGCATCATCCACCCCACCTCTCTGCTCAGCACGAATTCCTCAATCACTGGCCACTGATCGCTGATCGCTTAACCTCTCGTTCTATTTGACAACTCCCCGCGCGTCAAGTAAGATGCAAACGAACTTACATACCGCATCATTCCCGCGTGCTTTTGGCGGGAATCCGAGAGCACAATCGGCGTTAGTTACCTATCATCGCTCTGGATGCCCGATACAAGCACTCGGGCATGACGTCCGCCAAGTTCGATTCAACACTCGGAGAAACTGAATGGCCCCGAAAGACAAAGACGCCCACAATATCGGCAAAGTGCGCGCCATCGACATCGATCACGAGATGCAGCAGGCGTATCTATCCTACGCCATGAGCGTCATCGTGGCGCGCGCCCTGCCCGACGCCCGTGACGGCTTGAAGCCGGTGCATCGCCGCATCTTGTACGCGATGCACGACATGGGCTTACAGCCCAACACGCCCTATAAGAAATCGGCCCGCATCGTCGGCGAGGTGCTGGGCAAATATCACCCGCACGGCGACGCGGCGGTGTACGACGCCATGTCGCGCATGGCGCAGGATTTCTCCATGCGCTATCTGCTGGTCGACGGCCAGGGCAACTTCGGATCAGTCGATGGCGATGCGCCCGCGGCCATGCGCTACACCGAAGCGCGGCTGGCCAAGATGGCGACCGATCTACTCGGCGACATCGAGAAAAACACCGTCGATTTCGGATCGAACTTCGACGGCACACTCAAAGAGCCGCTGGTGCTGCCCGCCGCCGTCCCCAATCTATTGATCAACGGGGCGACCGGCATCGCCGTCGGTATGGCGACCAACATCCCGCCGCACAACCTTGGCGAGGTGTGCGACGCGATCGCGTATCTGATCACCCGCTGGGATCACATCGATCGCGTGAGCGTGGACGATCTGATGAAGTACATCAAGGGGCCAGACTTCCCCACGGGCGGCGTGCTGTTCCGCTACAACGAGACCGTGGAAGGCGGCGATGCCCTGCGCGCCGCGTATGCCACCGGGCGCGGCCGCGTGATCATTCAAGCCAGGGCTTTCATCGAAGAAGCCGAGCGCGGCAAGAGCCGCATCATCGTCACCGAACTGCCCTATCAGGTGAACAAGAGCAGTTTGATCGAACGCATCGCCGATCTGGTGCGCGACGGCAAGATCGAAGGCATTACGGATCTGCGGGATGAGTCAGACCGATCAGGGATGCGCATCATCATCGAACTCAGCCGCACCGTCGAAGATCCCAAGGCCATCCTCGGCCTGCTGTTCAAGTACACGCCCATGCAATCGACCTTCGGCATCATCAACCTGGCGCTGGTCGACGGCGAGCCGCGCCTGCTGACGCTGAAGCGCATGCTGCAATTGTTTGTCGAGCACCGCCAGGTCATCGTGCGCCGCCGCAGCGAATTCGATCTGGCCCGCGCCAAGGAACGCGCGCACATCCTCGAAGGTCTGCTCAAGGCCATCGACAATCTCGATGAAGTGATCCGCATCATCCGCCGCAGCGCCGACGCCGAGGCCGCCAAGGAAGCGTTGATGAAGCGCTTCCGCTTCAGCGACGCGCAGGCCACGGCCATCCTCGATATGCCGCTGCGCCGTCTCGCCAGGCTGGAACGCGAGAAACTGGAAGCGGAATACAAAGAGAAGAAGGCGCTCATCAAGTATCTGGAAGACCTGCTCAAGGATCCCAAGAAGATCCTCGGCGTCATCCGCGATGAGCTGCACAAGCTCAAAGAGCGTTATGGCGACGCCCGCCGCACCCAGATCGTCGAGGCCGAAGTGAAGAAGGGCGAAGTAATCACCGCGCACGATCTGGTCGCCAGCGGCGCGGCGTGGATCATCGCCTACGAAGACGGCACGCTCCATCGCAACGGCGAAGAACTCGAACTGCTGGAAGACAAAGCGCCCAGCGCGCTGCTGTATGCCGACATGCGCGACAATCTGTTCGTGATCGCCGAAGGCGGACAGGGCGGCGTTATCGGCGTGCATCAACTCTCCGATGAACCGATGCCCGCCGCCGAGGTCGTCGGCGTGCCGACCGGGCAGCGCCTCGTCGCGGCCTTAGCGCTGCCTCTGGGTGTTTCCGAATTGCCCGGCTATCTCTTTCTCACGACGCGGCTCGGCGTGGTGAAGCGCGTGACGCTGAGCGATCTGGCGAAACAGTTCGGCACATTCAGCGTGATGAACATTGCGGAAGACGATGCCATCGTGTCGATCCGCGTGACACAGGGCGAAGGTGAGGTGCTGCTGGCGACGGCGCGCGGCCAGACCATCCGCTTTGCAGAAGAAGAAGTCCGCCCGATGGGCTTCAACGCGGGCGGTGTGGCCGGGATTAAGCTGGTGAATGAAGATGTGGTCGTCGGCGCGGATGTCGTCCAGCCCGACGGCGAAGTGGCCGTCATCACCGAACAGGGCGTCGGCAAGCGATCGCGTATGAGCGAGTTCCCCAGGCAGGGCCGCGCAGGTCAGGGCGTCATCGGCATTCGCGTGGATGAAGAGGATGCGGTGGCCGGACTGGTCATCGCCGGCCTCAAAGATGAGGTGTACATC
Source organism: uncultured Anaerolineae bacterium (assembly GCA_964398185.1). GTDB lineage: Bacteria > Chloroflexota > Anaerolineae > Fen-1058 > Fen-1058 > Fen-1058. The sequence continues at coordinate 111,828 of CAYNML010000005.1, forward strand.
ACCACCTCGCGCGGCAAGTCAAAGCAGGTGAAGCTGAAAGCCTTTAAGAGCCTGGGCCGCGCGACGGGCGGCTACAACGTGCAGCACGTGGTCAAGAACGAAGTCATCACAGGGCTAATCAGACCTGTGGAACGCATCACCGTGCCGGAAGCCGGAGAGCCGCCCTCGGCTGAACCGGTGCAGATGGAGTTAGCCATCGAAACGCCGGTCAAAAAAGGCAAAGCCGAGAAGCAACCAGCAAAGCAAGCACCTGCTGTTAAGAAGTCCGTGGCTCCAGTCAAGAAGGCGCCTGCCGTCAAGAAACCAGCGGCCAAAGCCAAGAAGAAACCGGTCAAAGCCCGCTGAGATAACACCGACCCGCAAGGCCGTACTTACCTTGCGGGTCGGCTGGCTTAAGGCTAACGCAGCGGAGGAGATTTCTAATTCCGCCTGAAAGTGGCGCGTATGGAAATGGGCCCTGCCGTTTGAGACAGACGGCCGAAGCCTGATGCTAGGCCTGGTGCGCCTCGTGATCTGCGATAATCTGCGCGATGTCCTTGACAATGGTCATGGGCTTGAAGGGCTTGACCCAGAAGTCGGTAGCGCCCACGGCTTTGGACTGCGCGCGGCGCTGCGGCGTGTCGAGCGCGGTCAGCATCACAATGGGCGTGCGCGCCGTCGCCGGCATGTCCCGCAGGCGCTGGCACACTTCGATGCCGTCCATCCCCTGCATCGAAATGTCCAGCAGCACAAAATCGAGCGGCGTCTGCTCGGCGATGGCCAGCGCCGTGGGGCCGTCATAAGCTTCGTGGAAGATCCACTCGGGCTGATCGATCTCGACCAGCAGTTTGACCACGTTGACGGTGTTCGGTTCGTCGTCGACAAACATGATGTTGATGGGCATAGGTCATTTCAGTCCCAGAACTTGATAAGCGCTTACGGCTTCGGTGATACCCTTCAAACGCAGAGCCGGCACCGCTGCAGCGATCACTTGATCGCGCACCAGGGCATACGTCGCCGCACTGATCAGAATCTGATCGCCGTCGGCGGCGCCGCACAGCCGCGCCGCCAGGTTGATGTGATGGCCGATGGCGGTGTATTCCAGCCGCTGCGTCGAGCCAAAATTGCCGACGATGACTTCGCCGGTGTCGAGGCCGATGCCGATCGGGGGCAGCTGCGGCCAGCGCTGCATCACTGCACGGTGCGCGCTGATCATCCGGCAGGCGGTCTGCACGGCCCGCAGCGCATGATCGGGCTGCGGCAGCGGCACGTTGTACAACGCCATCACGCCGTCGCCGATGAATTTATCGAGGGTCCCATCGTGCGCGCGCACCACTTCGGTCATGGCGCTGAGATGATCGCTCAGCATCTGCACCAGCAGTTCTGGCGCGATCTCCTCGGAGGTGGCCGTAAAGCCGCGAATGTCGGAGAACAAGGCCGTGACCGTGACGCGCTCGCCCTTGAGCCAGTCGCGTTCCGGCATGGCCAACATGCGATCCATCACCTTCGATCCCACACGCCGCCCGAAAGCCTCGCGCAGCCGCTGAATCTGCAAGCCTTCGAAGATGGCGGTATCGATCTGGCTGGCGATGGCGGCCAGCAGGCGCTGATCGATCCGCGTGAATTCGGCCCGCCCCACCCGATTGATCACGCCCAGCACACCGATGATGCGTTCATTGAGGATCAGCGGGAGGCAGATCAGCGATCGGATGGGACCGGCCGCCAAAGTGCGCAGCGCAGGCGCGCCCTGCCGCACGGCTTCATCGGCCGCAGCCTGAATCAGCTGCGCGTGATCGGCCATGCGCAGCAAATCGTGATTGGTCGCCGCGCGCAGCTCCAGTTGATGCCCGGCGATATCGTACAACATGATGAAGCCAGCTTCAGCCGGTACGGCGCCGCACAGCTCTTGCAGCACAGCGTCCAGCATGTCGTTGAACGGCAGACCCTTGTCGCGGATGCGATCGATCGTATACAGGGTGTGCAGTTCCTGCCGCTCAAAGCGCAGCTCGTGAACGGTGTGCAGGTGCAGCAGCGCCGAGTCCAGCTCGGCCACGCCGACATCCAGGATGCTCAATTCGTCGTCGGTAAAGGGACGTTCAAGATTGGCCAACAGCAGCGCACCCAGGGTCTGCGCTTTCACGCGCAGCGGCGCGCCCAGCCAGTGCAGGCGGCTCAACGCTCCCCATGAGTCTGCCACCGGCAACCGCTGCACCGCGGGCAGGTCACAGGCAGCCTGCGAGAGTTGGTGGAGCACGGCCTGGCCGCTCGGCGTCAACGCCGTGACCCGATCGATCAACGACCGGACTTCCAGCTGCTGGGTGTCAGGATCGAACCAGCTCAGCAGGCCCACCTCGGCTTCCAGCGCTTGCACAAGCAGCGAGACGGCCGCCGTCATCGCCTCGAGATCATCGGCCGCGGTATCGCAGGCTTCATCAATGGCCAGCATGAGATCGACTTGCTTCCGGGACAAGCTCAGTTGGTCCTCCACAGATTTCCGCGCAGCGTCAATCATGATCAACCCTCACGGCGTTCAGCCGTGAGTATACACTGCCCGCACAAAATGGCAAAATGCAAAAAAGCCCCCGGCACTGCGTCCAGTGCGGGGGCGGATCTGCGCGTGACGGGCTGGGGACGTTAACCGGTTCAGGCCGGCGATAGTTTCCCGGGCAACAATGGTTGACCTGAAGAAACGCAATGATCTAAGATTCTCGCCGTCCCGATTGGTTCGCCTCGGCTTACAGGTGGCGCCACAGCACGAGGTAGTCTGCGCCAGCCCGCACGTTAGTTCAAATATAGTCTTTTTGCGGTTATGCGGCATTGAGAATCGATTGTGGCACAGTTGGGGTTTTATTTGACCGGTTCGGTGCGCAGCGGTTGAAACCCGCGCCCCAGAATTTCCTGCGCCGGCATGACGATGATGAACGCCGTCGGGTCGGCTTCGGACACCAGCGTCTTGAGGTGATTGACCTCCGTCACCGTCAAAGCCACCATCAGGACCGGATGCGGCTGACCCGTGTACATGCCGGTGCCTTCCAGCTTGGTCACGCCGCGATGCAACTGGCTCAGAATGGACTTGCTCAGTTCCTTGCTGTTCTGCCCGCCAATGATCAATGCCACCAATTGCGCCCGCTTCCCGCTGCCGCGATACCAGGCTCGCCGGCCGTCTTGCGTTTTCACGCCCTCGGCGGCAAAGATGGCCGAGAGGGTCTGCGCCACTCCCGAATCCGCGTAGCGTGGGAGCACCTCGCCGGTGGCCTGCTGCAATCCGACCGTGCCAATGCCGATGGCAAATACCACCACCAGGAATATGATCCCGGCCACGATGACGATTTCACCCGGAATCGCACCCACCGCGCTCCGCTCAACAAACTCGGCCAGTGACGTCAGCGTCGTTGGAAACAGCGCTGATTTAGCCACCCAGGCCATGGCCAGCACCACGTAGATCCACATGTAATTGCGCCGGAAGCGCCTCCCCAGCGCCTCCAGCGTCGAAACACTGAAATGGGGATGCAGCAAGTTCTCGGCCATGGACTCAGCCCAGTCGGCAGCTGGACCAAACGGCGGCACGAACATCGCCGCAAAAAAATCCGTCTCCATCAATCGAACCCGCGAGGCGAAGAGTTCGTAATAACGATAGCGCCGCGCTTCGATGAATAGAAACAGTGTCACCAGCAGCATGTTCAGAATAATGACGCCGTGATGACCGCCGGCATTGGTCAGCGCAAACGAAATCGCCGCGCCCGCCGTGATCACCGCCCAGTTGGTGGTGCTGTCCAGCCGCTGCCGCCACACATTGGCGCGCTGCACCTCGCCGCGATAGAGGTGGACCATCGCCGTGGTGAATTCGCTGCCTTTCAGCCGATAACCGCGATACGTCCAGACCGGTTCGTTAGCCGTACCATCCTTTGGGGTGCTGCTTGGTTCGTCGGGCATGAGATTAGACCTCGCTTAGAAAGTGTGCAAATACTTGACAAGACTTGCTTTTTTGACTAAAATACCAGTTAATTATTGGACAAAATTTGACAGGCAGTAGTATAATAAATTAGGAAATATTGATATAAATAGATGTTAATCGTACTGCTGTAGCCGACCGCTTTTCATCGTTCAATTTTCGCTGCCCTTATGATAGCACAGATAGGAGCGCCATGAAGCACAGCACAGCCAGGCAGATTGATCGGTATGAGGTGAAAGATGTTGACGTGGATGAAGTGGAACTGGACGTTGAATTGGATGAGGGCGAAGAAGAACAAGAGGCTGACTGGGTGGTGATGGAACACGAGACTGGCGACACCGCCGAGCTGGACGATGACACCGATCTCGTTGAAGAAATCGACGATGCTTCCGTGGATGACGGTGACTTCGACACGGTAGCGCACTATTTCCGCGAATCGGCCCGCCACAAGCTGCTTCCGGCGAATCGCGAACGCGAACTAACCGAAGCCGTGAAGCGCGGGCGCATTGCCCGCAAGCGGCTGGACTCTGCCCGATCGCTCAACGGGGCGAATCGCTTGAAGCTGAATGCGACGATTGCGCAGGCCAACGAGGCGCGCGACGAACTGGTGCGCGCCAATGCCCGCCTGGTCATCAGCATTGCCAAGCGTTATCAGAACCTGGGCCTGCCGTTGATGGATTTGATCCAGGAAGGTAACATCGGGTTGTTGCGCGCCATCGATCGGTTTGAGCCAGCGCGCGGGCTGCGCCTCTCGACGTACGCCACGTGGTGGGTGCGCCAGGCCATCAATCGCGCGGTCGCCAACCAGGGCCGCACGGTCCGCCTGCCCGCTTATTTGCAAGATCGCCTGCACAAGATGCAGCGCGTGGCGCAAGACCTAGAACAAACGCTGGGCCGCGCCCCCAACGACGAAGAGCTGGCCGACATTCTGGCCATTACGCCTGACGATGTGCACACCATGCGGACCGCGGCCGTGCCGGTAAGTTCGCTGGATGATCCGATCAGCGACGACGACGACGAATCGCCGGTTGCGCAGATCGAAGACACCGAAGTGATTCCGCTGGACGAGCTGGTGGCCCGCCGGATGCTGCGCGAAGCGATGGAGCGCGCGCTGGAAGAATTGCCCGCCCGGTACGCGATGATTTTGCGGATGCGCTATGGCATCGACGGCGACAAGCCGCGCACGCTGGAATACATCGCGCAGAAGTTGAACTTGAGCCGTGAGCGGGTGCGTCAGATTGAACGCGATGCCTTCTCGCGGCTGCGCCTGCAGGAAGATGTGCGCAAGCAGCGCCTGCCGATGGCCGCCTGAACCTTTGTGACTCAACGTTCGCCCCGCGCGAGCGATATAGACTGACTCTGAAATCCGGGAAACGCGCCAGCGGCGCGGGGTATGGGGATACCGGGCATAGTAATGCCAATCGCGGTGAACGGATAAAGTCTAAGAGCCAGCCCATAGCGGCGCCAGGGAGACCGACCTGCCGGGTGACTAACTCGGCAGGTCTTTTTTCTGCAAAGCGTTCAAGACAATCTCGCCGTGACTTTGAATGTCTTCCAAGCGTAGTTGATCGATCGGCACCCACTGCGGCCGCTCCACTTCACCATCGTCAATCTGATCATTCGTCGCCAATTGCCAGGTCAGCGGCTTGCAGAGATAGAAGAACATCAAGCCGTGAAAGGCGACATCCAACGGGTCGTAGTAGAAAAAGTCCTCTTTGAACCCGACAAAGCGCTCAATTTCGATCTCAAGCCCGGTCTCTTCGCGCACTTCGCGGTGCAACGCTTCCTCCAGCCGCTCGCTCACTTCGCTGCCGCCGCCGGGCAAGAACAGCTTGCCAGTGCTGCGCATGTTCACGAACAGCACTTCGCCGTCCCGCACAATGATGCCATACACGCTGGGTCGGAACGATACGCGATCAGCCGGGATCGATTTTTTCTCACCAAAGAGCGTGTTGCATTCAATCAAGGACATGTTGCGCCTCTTGCCAAGATAATCACCCTGCCCGCGATTATACCGTGGCGCGATGGTATAATCGATGCAACCCACCCCTGAGGAGAAACCTCATGCACGTTGACACCATCCTCGCCCACGGTACCGTCGTGGCGATGGACGATGCTTTTACCCTCATCGAAGATGGCGCGGTGGCGATTCGCGGCGACTCAATTGCGGATCTCGGCCCCACCGATCGGATCCTGCGCGACCACACGGCCGCCGCAGTGATCGATTGCCACGAGTGCGCCATCATCCCCGGCCTGATCAACGCGCATACGCACGTGCCGATGACGCTGCTGCGCGGCCTGGCCGACGACCTGCGGTTGGATGTGTGGCTGATGGGTTACATGATGCCCGTCGAGCGTGAATTCGTGACGCCGGATTTTGTGCGCCTGGGCGCCCTGCTCGGTTGTGCCGAGATGATCCGATCGGGTGTGACGACGTTCGCCGACATGTATTACTTCGAGGACGCCATCGCCGAGGCGACGGTGCAGGCCGGGCTGCGCGGCGTGCTCGCGCAAACCGTCTTGAAGTTCCCCGCGCCCGATGCCGCCTCCTACGAAGATTCGGTGGAGGCCTGCCGCCTGTTCATCGAGAAGTGGAAGGGCCACCCGCTGATCGTGCCCGCCGTGGGACCGCACGCGCATTACACCTGCCCGCCAGAAGTGCTGGAGGCGTGCGTGACGCTGGCGACCGAGTACAACGTGCCGCTGCACACGCACGTGTCCGAAACCGCCTTCGAGGTGGACGAAAGCCGCAAGCAGCACGGCATGCCCGTCGTGCCGTGGATCAAGAAGCACGGCCTGCTGGAAACGCAGCTTATCGCCGCGCACTGCGTGCACGTAGACGCGGGCGAGATTCGCACCTTGAAGAATGCGGGGGCGGGCATCGCGCACAATCCATCGAGCAATCTCAAACTCGCCAGCGGCATCGCGCCAATCAAGGAGATGATCGAAACGAACGTGAAGCTGGGTCTGGGCACCGACGGCACCGCCAGCAACAACGATCTGGACATGTTCGAGGAGATGCGTCTGGCGTCGTTCCTGTCCAAGGGCGCCACACGCGATCCGTTAGTCGCGCCGGCGCGCACGACGCTGCTGCTGGCGACCCTCGGCGGGGCGCGCGCCATCCATCTCGATCATCTCACCGGCTCGCTCGAGCTGGGCAAGCGCGCCGACGTAGCCGTAGTCGATCTGACGGGACTGCACAATTCGCCGCGCTTCCACCGCGAGCCTGAGTTGATCTATTCGCAGTTGGTGTACGCCTGCAAGAGCAGCGATGTGCGCGATGTGTGGTGCAACGGCCGGGCCGTGATGCGCGATCGGGCCTTGTTGACGATCGATATCGATCGGGTGCTGGCGCAGGCGCAGGCCGTGGCGCGGCAGATCGACGCGTTCCTCGTCGCGCGCGAGGGCAATCTGCTCGATAAGCTGGTCGCCATCGGCGGGCTGAACCAGGAGGAAATGTACGAAGTGCAGGTGAAAGTGGCGATCGAGAATCCGGAGGCAATCGATCGGGCTTTGAAGCAGCCGCCCGTTTCCATCACGCGCTCGTCGCGGCGCAATCAATACGACACGTATTTCCTGTTTGACGATCAACAGCAGGGACGCATTCGTTACCGGGAAGATGAAATCTTTGCGAAGGACGGCGAAGTGAGCGAGGTGCGTTATCTGCTGACGTACACCCAGCCCGCCAAAGAGCGTGAATTCGCGCAGTCGATCTTGCTGTCGCGGGCGCGCTTCACCGCGCGGGCCGATCGGTCGCGGCGCTTCTATCGGGAATATTTCCGTCCGACGGGCGAGCGCGAGATCAACAAGGAACGCCGCCGCTATCACATTGTGTACCAAGACACCGCGTTCATGATCAACGTCGATCGCATTACGCAGCCCGCCCTGCCCGGCTACTTCATGGAGATCAAGAGCCGCACGTGGTCGCCACGCGACGCGGAGAAGAAGGCCGCGCTGATTTCCGAACTGCTGACGCTGCTGGGCGTGGAAGCGGGGCAGGTGACGCGCACGGAGTATGTGGAGCTGTCGTAGGAGCTGGTAGTTGGTTGTTGGTTGTTGGTTGTTGGTTGTTGGTAGGAAAGCGAACGGGCTTGATGGTCCTTGGGGGATGATCAAGCCCGTTACGCTGCAGAGACCTCGGAGGTTTTAACGGTCTGTCCATCACGGCCTGATTATTGACCCGATCGATGATCAATCCCTGCCCGATAATCGCTCAAAACCTCCGAGGTCTTTTCCACCCTACGCCTTCTTCGCTGCTCTCGTCGCCGCCGCCTTCTTGGGAGCGGCCCGCTGCGCCTTCGTCTTGGTGGTGCGCGCCGTCACGCCGATCTTCTCCAGCAGCTGCTTCTTGCCGCGCAGCGCCACTTTGGCGATCTTGAGATACTGTGCCACCCACTCGTTCATCTTCGCCAGCGCCGCGTCCTGATCTTGCGTGGCCTGCTGCGCCGCGCCCTTGGCCATTTCCTGCGCTTGATTGGCCGTGTCGAACGCTTCGATCTTGGCCCGCTCGGCAGTGATGCGAGCCTCGTCGTAACCAAAGTCGCTGAGTAAGCCGCTGTCGAGGGCGTTGTCGAAGAGCGTGTAACCGGCAGCAATGAAGCCCGCCGTGTCGCGCGGCTCCTTGCCTGCCAGCCCCAACGTGGTCAGGTCTTCCTTGCTCAGCGCGGCGCGCGCCACTTTGGCCGCAGCCTGATAGGCATCACGCGCGGCTTTCTCGGCGGCTTTCAGCTCGGCAGTGGCCGTCTTCTGATCGCCCTTGCCGGACTTCTGGGCGTTGACGGCGGCGAGGGCGGCTTCGTACAGCGCTTTGCCGGCGTTCAATTTGGCGGTGGTGTAGCCGTACTGGGCGACGGCGGCCTTGATTTCGGGGTCGCCAAGGGAGTTGGTGATGGCGACTTGCGCGGCGTTCAACTGCTGGGGAATGGTCGTAACAGGTTTGGTCGGCATGACGGGTTCTCCTTTGGGATAAATATGTCAACCTTGCGGTTGCCTTGCCTATTTATGGCACACCATATTGGTCCCTAAGGGTTCCCCGCAGTTCCCTTAGCGTTACTCCACGCCTCCTTAGCGTCACTCTGCTTGTCCTTAGTGTTCCTCTATTCTTCCTTACCGTTACGCAAAGGTTCCTTAGCGTTACTCTGTCTTTCCTTAATCTTACTCGATAATTCCTTAGCGTCACTACGTCTTTCCTTAGCGTCACTACGTCTTTCCTTAGCGTCACTACGTCTTTCCTTAGCGTTACGCGAGATTCCCTTACGTCGAAGGAAGCAGGCTGTAAGGCTAAGGCGATATTTACAACCTGGCAAATTGCCTCAAGCGCCAGTTATAGCATGATTGGCGATGAGAGACCAATGTGCGTAAGACCTCGGAGGTTTTAACAGCCCCTCTAGCCCTGCCCGACTATCAACCAGATCG
>CAYNML010000006.1:0-41865 GCA_964398185.1 uncultured Anaerolineae bacterium
CTCGCAATGACGCACGTTGGTGACAATAATCCCGCTGAACCCGGAAGAGCCCGATTTTTCAATTCACGAAGCGAGGAACCCGTAAACATGACTGCGAAGACTCTAACGCCGTTGGGAATGTTGACGTTCATGGTCTTGATCGTGATGTCCGTGCTGGCGCCATCAGCAGTGGCTGCGCCGTCCAGTGCGGTTCGTAGCCCAAACGCAGCACCACTGATCGATCACCGCGCCGCGCTGACGCCCACGATGATCATCACGCCGCTGCTGGTCAATTCACAACAGGCCAGAGATACCATCGTCACCCAGACCCTCGTCCTTAGCAACGTCGGCACGGGCGAGCTGGTATGGCACATCCATGAATCCTCGGGAAGCGCGCTGAGCGCCGGGTTGCCGTCAGCGCCACAGGCGCTCGAAGTCATTCAAGATGGCAGTTTTGAGATGGGGCATCCGAACCCCTATTGGGCTGAGTACTCGTTGAATTTCTCTCAAATATTGTACTTTGGGGGGAGCGCGCACACCGGCAGTTGGTGGGCCTGGTTTGGCGGAGCCGGATACACGCAGGCCGAAGAAGGTTACATCAGCCAGACGGTTACGATCACACCCGGACTGGCTCACTTGTCATTTTGGATCAAGCTGAACGCCGCGGGAACCGGGAATTTCACGGTGACCCTGGACAATACGAACGTCTTCACCGCCAATCAAGCCATGACGGCCACGTACGCCAACTACACGCTCATCACGCGCGACGTGACAGCCTTTGCCGACGGCCAGCCGCATGTCTTGAAGCTGGCCGAGTCAGACCCTGCCACCCCCGGCGGTTTCGACGTTTATATCGACGATGTCTCGCTGACCGTGCTCGACTGTGTGCCGTCTGATCTGCCCTGGCTGACGGTCTCGCCCGGCAGTGGCGCCACACCCGCCGCGGCCAGTTCGACGATCAACCTGATCTTCAACTCGACGGGGCGCGCCGGCACGTTCACCGGCAACCTGTGCGTGACGAGTAATGATCCAGAGGCAGAGTTGATCAAGGTGCCACTCACGCTGAAAGTGTTGACCGTGTTTCTGCCGCTCATACTGCGCTAGACGTCCGGCTCAATTCAGCCCACCGCAGAGTCACGGGGCGCTGCCGCTGCATCGGGTGCAGAGACTGGCGGCATTGATCGAGGCATGGCAGTGATCGTTCTCGTTGTGGATCCAGTCGAAACCGGCCGTCAACGCCAGTCCGCACAGCCGCGCCATCTTCGCGGCATCCGCCGGGTACGGCACCAGATCGATCGAGCGGCCTTCAAAGTGCAAGGAGTATTTCTGCGCGGGATCACTCTCCGTCAAATCATGCTCCAGGATGGAGTCATAGGCAGCCGTCACCACCAGATCGACCTCGCCGCCCCACTCGGCCTCGACCAGCTCGGCCAGGCGCGACAGCGGCAGCAGCATGGCGGGATGCATCATGGCGTCTTCATCGGTGAGCGGCGGCGGCTTGTGCTGGCTGAACACGATATTGGGATCGCGATTGACGATCATGTACTTGTAGGCGCATGAGTCGCGCTCGATGCGGCACAGCATGGACCCGGCGGCTTCCGTTTCGGTCTGCGTATAGCTGCAGCTCGACGAGATGGTCTGCCCCGGCCACAACTCAATCAGGCCGCACTTGGGAGCGGGCGTCGCCGTTGGCGGCCCGGCGGCCGGCGCCGGTCGGGTAGCCGTGGCCAGCAGCGGCGGAGCCGGCGATAAAATTCGGACGACAACCCTGGCCGGTTCCGGCGCAGCGCACGCCGCCAGCAACCACGCCAGGCCCGCCAGCACGACCAGTCTCATTCCTAAACGCTCGGCGCTAACCTTTCCCATCCCCTGCGGCCTTCTAACTGAACGATCTCGATTGTAATTATACCGGAGAGGCGCGGATCGATATCCGCGCCTCTCCATGCGAAGCTCTTCGGTTTACGCCGCCCGATCGATTCTCACGGCGACTGCGACCAGAAGTCGCGCGGCGGCACGCCGATGAGGGCCAGCGGCCAGCGGGTGAACAGCAGTCCCGCCCAGTAAAGTCTGGGCACTGCCTGGGCGAAGGACAGGTTGGTCGTGGCCGTGTTGCCGCCGGCCGGATCGCTTGTGCCCGCACTAGCGATCTCCGCCGTAAGCTGCGCCGTGGTCGTGGTGATCGGCGTCGTCGCCGTGAACTCGATGACGCCTGAAAGCGTGCCCGTCAAAGTGGCGATGGTCCAACTGCACTGATGTGGCGTACTGCCGCCGCTGCAATTCGCGCCATTGGGCCCTGTCACGTAAATCGGGCGCGCGATCTCTGTCGTGTACGTCAGCGCATTCAGGGTGCCTGTGATGTAGACGGCTTGCGCATCAGACGGACCGCTATTGGTAAAGACGATGGTGACGCGCACCTCGCTGGCCGCGCTGCTGACCACGCTCGTCGGCGTGATGGTCGCGCCAATCTGCAGATCGGCGGCGGTGGTGACCGTGGTGGTGACCGTCCGACTGAGCCAGGTGGCATCAACCGTTGACGAGACATAGGCGGTGTTGGTGATGACTCTGGCCGGCATGGCTGGCGACACTTGTCCAGTAACCGTAATCAACTGCTGGGCATCTTTATCCAGGCCAAAGGTCGCACACGTGATGACACTGCTGTCTGGCGTGCATCCCGCAGTAGCCGAAGAGAAGCTCAGTTCCACCGGCAGCTGATCGGTTACCACCAGGCCAGACGCCAGCGATGGGCCATCGTTAGTGATGTAGATCGTGTAGGTTAGCGGATTCCCGGCGATGACGGACGCCGCCGCCTGTTGGGTGGCGCGAAGCGCCGCCATGCTCTGAGCGGTGGTCGTCACCGTCGCCGTCACCACATTCAGCGAGTGACTGCTCGTCACCACGACCGTATTGACCAGCGGCGTGCCCGTGACAACGCGCGTGTCAACCGTGGGGGTGAGCACCACCGATCGGCTGTTGGCCGCCCCCACGCCCACGTCCGTAAGCACACACGTGATCGGACTGCTGCCGCTGCACCCGATCGGCAGGGCGCTCACCGTCAGGCTCACCGGCAGGTAATCGGTCAACGTGATGATCGACGCCTGCGACGGCCCGCTGTTGGTCACGTAGAGCGTGTACGTCAACGGATTGCCGGCCAGCACGGTCAGGTCGGCTGACTTGGTCACGTGCACGCTCACCTGGATGCCGGGAGTCGTCGAGATCGAACTGCTGACTTGCGCCGTCGTGATCGGGGACGTGGCATAGGCGGTATTGGTAAAAGCAGCCGATGCGCTGGATGTGATACGTCCGGCGATTGTGATCTCCCATGAAGCGCCCACGGCCAGTGAGCCGCCGGTGCATGTGATGACCGAGTTGAACGGCGCAGTGCAGCCCGACGACGAGGTGTAGGCGATGACGACCGGCCAGTCGTCGGTGATCGTCACGGCAGGCGCTGGCGACGGGCCAAGGTTGGTCACCGTGAGGCCGTAAGTGATGTCGCTGCCAGCGATGGGGTTGGCAGTCAGCACAGTCTTGGTGAGGGCTAGACTTCCGCGCGGCTGCAGCTGCGTCACAGCACTGCCCTCGGCTAAGGCCGCCGCAATCGTCGTCGAAGCATACGCCGTGTTGGCGATCGACACCAGGCTGTCCACGTTATCGGTGACTTGCACGTTAAACGTGATGATTTGAGTTGCCAGGGGGGTCATGTCAGCGGCCAGCGTCCACGTCAAGAGTTGACCGGCTGACGCGAATCCGGCAAGAGCGGGCTCAGCTCCGGCCTGACTGAGGTAAGTCAGGCTGATCGGCAACTGATCGGTCACCTGGACGGTAGGCGCCACCGACGGCCCGTCGTTCGTGATGACGAGCGTGTAGCTGAACGGCGTACCGGCTGGCGCCATCGCCGGGGCCAGCTTGGTGACGCTGAGGCTGGCGCGGGTCGTGATAGTTCGTGTCACCTGGCTGCTGGCAATAGTCGGCGTGAGCGGCGACGAGAGGTACGCCGTGTTCGTCACTACAGTGTTGGTCGGCAGCGCCGCGTCGATGCGCCCCGTGATCGTGACCGGGCGTTGCTGGCCGCTGCGCAAGTTGGATAGTGTGAACGTGATCACATCCGCAGCAAGTTGATACCCCGGCGTCGCCGAGATAAAGGTCAGTTCTGCCGGCAGCCGATCGGTGATGATCGCCGTGCTGGCGTCAGACGGCCCGCGATTGCCCGCCAGAATGGTGTAGGTGATCAATTCACCGGCCGCGCCCTGTGTCGGTGTTGCCGTCTTGGTGACTTGCAGGCCAACCTGGATGAGCGGCGTCGTTGACACAGAATCGTTGGCCAGCGCCGTGGCGATCGTTGCGGTCGCATAAGCCGTATTGATGAATGGGCTGGAAGCGCTGGACGTGATCTGTCCAGTCAGCGTGATCACCCAACTCGAACCGGCGGAGAGGCGGGTGTTTCTGGTGCATGTGATCACCGAATTCGCCGGCGCAACGCAGCCTGAGGACCACGAACTCAGCGTGACTTCAGAGGGCAGGACATCTGTCATGATCACCGGCCGCATTCTGGACGGGCCGAGATTGGTTACGGTAATGCCGTAAGTGATGGGACCGCCAGCAACCGGATTAGGATTGAGCACCGTCTTCGTCAAGATCAGATTGCCTTGCAGCTGGAACAGGGTCGAGGCGGTACCCGTGGCGACAGACGTCGCTTCCGGCGCTGTGGCATAGGCTGTGTTGGTGAGATAGTCCGCGCTGTCCACTTCATCGGTGATCAGCGTGGTGAAGGTGATGATCTGTGTGGCCGAGGGGGCCAGACTGCCGGCCAGTGTCCAGGTCAACAACTGTCCCGATCTGAGCGGCTCAGAGATCGCGGGGGTTGCGCCGACCTGGCTGATATAGGTCAAGCTGATCGGCAGGTGATCCGTGATTATCGGCGTGGTCGCCACCGACGGGCCCTCGTTGATGACGATGATCGTGTACACCAGTGGAGCGCCGGACAGCGCTGTTGCGGGAGCCAGCTTGGACACGCGCAGATCGGCCCGCCAGACCACCGTGGAAGTCAGCACGTTGGTCGCCACAGACGAAGCAATCGTCGTGGTCGCCTGGGCGGTATTCGTGATCACCAGCCCCGGCGCGAGCGTGTGAGACAATTGCCCGCTCACCGTGAACGACCAGGTCGATCCGACATTCAGACTGCCCACCGTGCAAGTCACAACCCGTCCGATCGGCCCGGTGCAGCCCTGTGGCGTAACCGTCGGCGTCAGGAGTTCCTCTGGAAGTTCGTCGATCACGTTGACTTGCGGCGCATTGGATGGACCGCCGTTGCCCACCGTAACCGAATAGGTGAGCGCGTGTCCAGCCACAGCAGCGCCATTCAACGGCACCAGCGTCTTGGTCACGTACAGCTGCGCCCGCGCCACAGTGGTGCCGGTCACCGCACTATTGACCGGCGCTATCGCGATGGTCGACGTGGCAAAGGCAGTATTGGTGAACGTCGGGCTTGAGGGCAGGTTCCTGGTGGTCGGCGCGACCAGCGTGACAGTATGGCTCTCTCCCGCTTCCAGGACAGACGTTGTACAGGTAACGGACAAACCAGCGGATAGACATCCCGGGCCGGCCGATTGAATGCCACTCACCACATCAGAGGGTAGATCATCCGTAATCGTTGCCGACAGCACCGTCGAAGGTCCAAGATTCTGCAGAACGATCTGGTAGGTGATCGTGTTGCCGACGACGACGGGCTGCGGCGTCAACAGCGTCTTGGTCAGGGCCAGCCGTGCGCGCGGCAGAACCACGGTGTCAGCCGTGGCCGTAACCACAGCGGGGGCCGTGGCAGCCGTCACCCCCGCACGGTTGGTCAATGTCACCGGGCCAACCGTCGAGGTCAGCGCCCGGCCCGTGAACGTGAAGGCGTTGGTGCTGTTGGGCGCGATGGGATCAAGCGACCAGGTCAGCGTGTGCCCCGAGAGCGTTGGCGTGATGAGCGGAATGGCGCTCACCTGCGAAAGATAAGTGACACTCACCGGCAATACATCCGTCAACACGACATGGCGCGCCAGCGACGGCCCGCTGTTGGTGACGACGAGAGTATAGGTCACGATCTCGCCTGTCGCAACGGGATCCGTCACCGTAGCCACGTACTCAGTGGCAGTCTTGTGCAGCGCCAGCGCCGAAGACGTTCTGACCTCGGTGGTGGCGCTCACGTTTACCGTGGCCGCGGCGTTGCTGGCAGTGATCGCCGCCAGATTAAGCAGCTGGCTTCCGCTCGTGACGCTGTAGGCGACATTTCCCGTGATGATGAACGTGTGGCGTGCAGCTGGCCCCACCAGCAGGTTCGACACCAGACACTGCACGTCAGTGCCATTCACCGACGTACAGCCCGGCGAGGCCGCAGCATACGTGACACCCGCGGGCAGCTGATCGGTCACGGTGACATGGGACGCCGCTGACGGCCCGCTGTTGGTCACGATGATGGTGTAGCTCATGGCAGTCCCGGCCAGCGCCGTCGCATTCGCCGACTTGCTGGCGGTCAGGCGCGCGATCGAGTTGCCAATGACCGTCGTCGCCTGGCTGGTGACGGATACCGGCGAGCTGGTGGCGGTGACGCTGGCCGTGTTGTTGATCGCCGTGCCAATCGGCAGACTTTGGTTGGTCACGGCGTAGATGAAGAGCGTCTGATTTTCATTCCTGCCGAAGTCCTGCGCATCGACGCACATGACTGTCCCGCTCACATAGCTGCATGACACCGAGTTCCAACTCGGCGCAGCAGACCAGCCCGTGTACGAGATCTGCGTGGTCGGCACAACATCGCGCAGGGTCAGACCGGGCGCTTTGGACGGACCGTTGTTCACCACAGTGATGGTGTACGTGAGAGGTTCGCCGGCCGTGACCGCCACGGTTGCCGTCTTCGTGATCGCCAAGGTCGAGCCCAGGTTCGCTGCCGTGGTGGCGGTGTTGGTCACCACGCGCGTCGGCGTAGCATTGCTCGCCGTGGCAGCCACGTGATTCGTCAGAGTGGTGTTCTGGTTCAGGTTAGGATCGGTATGGGCCGCTATTTCGACGCTGTGGGTTGAACCTGTCGCCAGACTAGCCACCGTGCAGGTGATCTGCGTCCCACCGCCCAGGCTGGCGCAGCCGATCGGCACACTGGCCACCGTCACACTGGCAGGCAGAGTGTCAGTGATCAACACATTATAGGCTGTGGATGGGCCGGTGCTGGTGACGACGATTGTGTACGTCAGGGGCAGCCCCGCCGTGACGGTCACCGGCGCCGACTTGGTGAGCGTCAGGCTGGCGCGTGTCGTCACCGCAAAGTCGACCAACTTGGAATTGTTGTTAACCACCGGGTCCAGCACGGCACTGGTCACGATGCCCGTATTGCTAATGCTGCGGCCATATGGCACACTGGATTTGATCTGCGCGGTAATCTGAATCGTCCCGGTCACGTGGGGATTCATGTGATTGATCGTGCCCGTAATCCAGTTGGCCGTGTTGGTCAAAGTGAAGACCACATTCCCCACACTACTGTAGGAAACGAGATCCAGGTCGTCCGGCAGCCGATCGGTCACCGTCACTTCCCGCGTGCGGCTGGGACCGCCGTTCGTAATCGTCAGGGTGTAGGTCACCAACTCGCCGGCCACCGCCGTCGTTGTGAGTCTCTTCGAAATCTGTAGATCAGATTCAGCCTCTACCATCAGGCTGGGATTCATCGTCGTCGTGACCGCCTGCCAGGCGCTGGCTTCGGCGGCCAGCGTCAACGGGCCAGATTCTGCCGCATCGATCGGTTGGAGCGTTTGCAAGGTGATGTAGGTAGTTGAATTAATGCCCGCACTTGGAATCCGGCAGTTCAGCGGGCCAGAACCAGAGCAGACGCTGCCCGGCGGGGTCGTCACAGTCATCGGCACAATCGCCGACAAGCCATTCCGCAGCGTACTCAATAACACAACATCATCGGCCGCGCCCGGCCCGCTATTGTTCAGCACGATGGCGCGGGTCAATGGGGCACCTGCCACGACCGGCAAGCTAGGCTGTGTGAGAGTCAACCCCAATGTAGCCGTCTCGTAATAGGCCCCCCACAGCGTTCCCCGTTCTACAAACGTGACATGCATGCCGTCGCCGCTCAACGCAGAATACAGGCAATCGGGCTTGGCGCAGGCGTAGACGGGCACAAAGCCGCCGTCCGCCGTCCGCAGCACTTCCAGGCGCTGGGCGCCGGACACGACCAGCAGCCGCGAACCATCGACCACGTTCAGACTGGGCTGGCTGTTGAGCGTGGTCGTGTACGCCGGCACGATGTTGACCGCCGCGCCCGAGATGGTGGCAAGATTAACGATTTCCTGCGTGACGTAGGTCGTAGCGTAAGCGATGGTGTATTGAGCGCCGCTGCCGCCAATGGTGGGTTGATAATTGAAGGCCGTCGCCGACGAAGCCGTCACGGTGAGCGGCGCACCCGCTTGATGGCTCGGCCCGGTCAAAATATCCTGCCCGCTGCGAGTGGCTGTACCCCGCACAAAGACAAGGCGATCGCCGTCGCTGCTGAGCGCCGGTTCATCGTTGAAGGTACCCAGGCTGGTCTGCGTGACCGGCGTGTAGACGCCTTGCCCGGAAATGGGTGGCGTGGCCGCCAGATAGATTTCCTGATTCCCCTCGGAATTGCCGCCCCCGTAGTTTTGATCGGACACAAAAGCGACGCGGTCGCCCGCCGCATTGAGCGTGGGCAGCGCATTGACGCCCCGCGGCGAGTTCGTCACTTGCGACACTGTGATGCCGCCCGCCGCATCGATCTGCGCGAAGAAGATCTCAAAGTTCTCGTCGGCATTGCCCCCGGTCAGGTTTTGATCGGAGAAGAAAGCCAGCCGATCACCGGCCGCGTTCAATGCCGGTCCCAGCGTGAAGCCTTCCAGGATGCTGCCGGTCGAGCTGGTGATCTGCGTGAACGTCACGCAGCTGCGAGGCTGATCGACCTGCGCGTAATACAACTCAATGTTGCCATCGGCATTGGCGCCGGCCAGATTGGCCGTGGACCAGAAAGCGAAGCGTGAGCCGTCGTGGTTCAGTGCCGGCCGACCGTGAGCGCCACGCATGACGCTCAACCAGTCAACCGTGGGACGCGTACCCGGGAAAATCGTCTTGGGCAGGCACATGGTCTGGCCGCCCAACGCCGCAGCAACGGAGGCAGCGCGCGGTTGATGACTTTCACCCGGAGGTGCAGAGGCGTCAGCTTGAGCAGTGGTACCCGAGCGTTGAATCAGCGGCAGGTAGAGCTGCGTCTGGCTTACCGGCTGCGATCCCACTTGCACATAGGTCACCGCTTCCAGCGGCGGCCCTTCCGTGCAGCGGGAGTGCTGAGCGCGCAACCTGACCGGGAATCTGCCCGCATTCTCGTAGATGTAGTTAATCTGCGAATAGCCCTCATCGATGATGGTCGTTTGGCCGCCATCGATAATGGTCCACGTATACGAAATGGTGCCGCCGCTAAAGTCACTGACCTTGGCATTAAAAGTCACAGTGTCCAAAGGCTGAACCTGGTCACTGGGCTTGACTTCGATCCACAAGCCCGTCAGCCACTGGCACGTCATGGCGCGAACCCGGAAGGGCGGACTGACAGCGGCGCTCGACGCCCGCTGGAACGGCCCCACTGGCGACTGATCGACGACGCGAATGCGGAACAGCGCATGGTCGCTAAACGCTTGATCCTCCCACGCATTCCACGTCAACCTACCGCCCTGCCCGGCAGGCGCCGTCTGGTTAGGGACTTGCGTCCGGGTAAAGAAGGGCGTCTGCCACGTGCTGCCGCCGTCCAGCGAGAGTTCCAACTGCGTGTTGGTGATGGGCGCACTCAACGGATTTGCCACCGTGTAGTAAATGGTCGCGGTCTGCGCCAGAGTGACCGTCACCGGGCTGAGATAGCCGGGCAGAAATTCCGACGAGGAGTATAGATAGGCGTCAAAGGTCTTGCCGGGACGCGCGATAAAGACGGAGGTGGGCGGGGTGGGCAGAGGCCAGGGTGTAATCGTGGTGTTGTAGTACACGCCGTTCGCGCCGCTTTGCCGGCTGACAGCGAGATCCAGATAGCCATCGCTATTCACATCGCCCCAGGCCAGCGAGGTGGTGCTGCCGGTATCCTGCGCTGCCCACACCGGCAAGAGGCTCAAATCGCCCGGCGTCTGCCCTAGATTGGCATACACCTGATCGGGTTCACCGGCGTTCCCCACCGCCAGATCGAGCCAACCGTCATTGTTCCAATCGCCCGCCGCCAGGCTGGTAATCTGAGGCAGCGCAGGGGAAGTCCAGCCAAGGTTGAACGAAGCGCCGTTGCCATTGTTCAGATACAGCCAGACGCCCTGCCCTCCGACGCCTACTGCCAGATCGAGATCGCCGTCTTGGTCAAAGTCGCCCCACGCCACTGCCCGGTTATCGAGATTCTCAGCGTACGTATTGGTGGTAAAAGTGTTATTGCCGTCGTTGCGATAAATATAGACCTGTTGCGACGTGGCCACGGCAAAATCCAAAAAGCGATTGCCGCCGCCGTCTGTCGGCGGATTGATATCGCCCCACGCGACACTCTGTACCTGACCGGAGAGCGTAGTGGACACGACCGGCTTGGTGTCAAAAGTTGTTTGATTGTTCCGATACAATAGCAGCGTCCCTGAGCCGTTGGCGTTGCGGGTACCTACCAGCAGATCCAACCAGCCGTCATTATTGAAATCCCCCAGCGCCAACGCGCCGACCGGCGACGGCAGAGACAGTACCTGTGCCAGTTGAGTGGTGCGCGTATAAACGTTGACGTACCCCCGGTTCTGGCTGTTGCCGCCGCCGATGATCAAACCCAACTGTTTGTCGCTCTTGCGATCCAGCTTGCCGATCGCCACGCTCTGCCGGTTGCCGCTGACGAAAGGCGTGGCCGCCGTGGTCGTCAGGGCGCCGTTGACATTGGGGTACAGGAAGCTATTGTTGGGCAGCGCATAGGCTCCCAACAGCAAATCAAGGCGGCCATCACCGCTGGTATCACCCCATGCCAGACTGTTGGCCGCCGCCGTGGTCAGCGGTTCAATCTCGGTTCGCAGGTGCCCGCCTACGGTGCCGTACACGGTGCTGGGCTCCAGGTCGCCGCTGAGCGCGAAACTCAGCTCGCTGTTGTCCAGCGCCGCTGCGCGCACGCTCCAGTGCGTGTCGCCCGAAGGCTGCCCGGAAAGAGGCTGGGCCTCCAGGGTCGCGGTGATCGATCGGGCGACGTTGAACACAATCCGCGGCGGATCATCGGCCACGGCCAAGTCCAGCGCACCGTCACCGTCGAAGTCGCCCCAATCGATCGACAGCGGGGTCATGAAGCGCTGTGTTGGCAGGATGCCGCTGAGTTTGAGCGGAGCCACACTGCCTCCGTCATTGTGGTAAATCCGGATCTGGCGCTGCAAAGGATAGGCCGCCGCCAGATCGAGCCGCTTATCGCCGTCGTAGTCGCCCCAGGCAAAGTCATAAGGCCATGAAGAAGTAGTATCCACTACGAAAAAGTTGGTCTGCGTGGGAAAACTGGTTGTCGTCAATACGCGGTTATGATTGACCAGCAGCAGTAACTCATGGGGGAAACTTCCCAAGATCAAATCAGAATCACCATCGCCGTCATAGTCTGCGGCGCTGAGGCCCGCGCTGGCCGAGGCGGCGACACATGTGGGCAGAGTGGTGAAGGTGTTGTTGCTCAAATTTTTGTGATAGTGGAAAACCGTGCAGGGCGTGCTGATGACGCTGCTGCTGGCGATGAGATCGCGCGTGCCGCTCAACACCACCACGCGCGCCAGGGGAACGGCGGAGTTGAACGCCGTGTAGGAGACGAAGCTGCCCGCTGAATAGCGATAGATACTGTTAGCGCCCGGCGCATTTTTCACCGTAATCAATTCCAACAGTCCGTTATCGTTGATGTCGGCCCAGCGCACGCCATACCCTGGCCCGGACGTCAGGCTGGTGGAAAACACCAGGCGGCCGTTGAGATTGTGATAGATGCTGATGCCGTTGGCAGTGCCCAGGGCCAGATCGAGGTAGCCATCGCGATCGAAATCCCCCCAGTCCTGATTTAAGGCCCCTGCAACCAGGGAAGTCGATCCAGCCGGGCTGATGGCCGCCGTGTCGTCCAGCTGGCTTGCCGGTGGAGCCGTCTCGGTGGTTGCCACAACCCGATCGGGCACAGGCGCTTCTGCGTTCTCCTCGACCGTGCGGCCTGCCTGCCCGACCAGCTGCGCCGCGGACGCAGCTAGATCCGTGGGCACAGAGGGGCTGGTGGCTAAGGTGCTGCTGACCGTGAGCAGGCCGAATGACAACGCCAGTCCAATGACCAGCATGAGTTTCTTCAGGTTGTGGAGGGTTGATGGCTTCATGGAACTTCCTGCCTCGTTTTGAGAAATGTGAAAGATGCGCTGCACACCCTATCGCCGGCGGGAGTTGACTGGTGTTTGAAGTGGGGCGCACTCTCCCAGATGGCACAGCGGAGAGTGCGCCCAGAATACCTGCAAGGTGATGGTGGAGTGGATTACAGCTGCGATTTCTTTTTGATCGGCGCGGCCGTCAGCCGGCGTTCACTGCCCGGCCGTCGGGCACGAATCAATCACCACTTCATACGTATAGTCAGACGGCACTTCGGCTCCACCCAGCGCGCGGTACAGGGCCGCCACCTTGAAGGTTTGGCTGCACGTGTCGGGAGACGTCAGCGCCACGTCACGGGTACACGTCACCTCGCTGGGGTTGTTGGGGTTGGTCACACACAGGTTGGGCAGCTGCGCGAGGCGCAAATCGAGGCCCGGCTGTTCCTGTCCGTGTGACGTGCGAATGAGCCGGAACCCCACGATGCTGCCCAGGGCCGCCTGCTGATAATTCCACGTCAGGCGCAGTGTCAGATTTTGCCCGGCCACCGCTCCGCCAATGATTGCCAGATTCAGGTTGTACGGCGGCTCGGCGGGAATCACCTCGGGCCGGAAGATGATACTGCGCGTCGTCTGTGCGCCCGCCGCATTGCGCGCGGTCAGCGTATACTGCACTTCCTGCTGATCGATGGCTGCGGTGGGACACGCATTCAACGGGTCAGGGCTTTCCAATCCGTCGCGATTGGCGCAGACCGTAGACGAACCCGCAAAGCGCGTGACCGTCACCACGCTGGTGGCGTTCAACGTGCGCCAATACAGATACGCTTGCCGGCCCACATAGATGCGATAGTCGGTGGTCGTCGGATTGCTGGAGCCGACCGACAGCAGGCCGCATTCGGTATTGGTAACGACGGCGCCGGCGGTGGACAGGCAGCCCGCGCGGAAGTATTCGATGACCGGCGCAGGGAGCGGCGTGACGCTGACCACCACGTTGCGGACGACCTGCTGAATAACCTGATTGCTGTCGCGATAGCGAACCGTCAGTTCGTAAGTGCGGAAGGTTACCTGGCCGCCGTCGGTTGTGGGAAAGACGGTGACTGCGCCGGTCGGATCGACACTGGGATTGATGATACCGTCGCCCACCAGCTGCCGGCTGACGACCGTGTCACCGATCACTTCCCACGACAGGTTGACCGGCTGGCCCTGCGTGATGTCGGTGCTGGAGGCCCGTAGTGTCACTTCGGGCGGCGGAATCGGTTCGCTAACCTTCACCGTCGCCGACTTGACAGCGCTCACCGTTTGATTGAGCGCGGTGAGGATGTAGACCCCCGTTGCAACAGGATACACTTGCTGCTGGCCGGTCGCCGCCACTTTCAAGCCAGTGTCCGGCAGACCGGGGCCGGCCAGAGAAATCTCCGTGGTTGTGCCTGTTACCGTCCACTGCAAGGTGGCAGCATTGCCCCGCACAATTCCCGTGTCCGGAAAAGCCTGGAAGACCACAATCTGCGGTACCGCGGGCGGCGGCGGAGCCTGATTGACCTTCACCCGATAAGGGCCGACGATCACGGTCTGTTCGGCGCCCGGCGGCCCGTTCGACGCCGTGAGTTGATAATCCACTCCGGGGTAGGCGGGCTGCTGCTCTAGCTTGCCTTTGGGCGACAGATTATCGGCCTCAATGCCCGTAATCTGGATCTTCTCCGCGCCGATCACTTCCCAGGTGATGTTGACTGTCTGACCTTCCGTAATGACGCGCGGCTGCACGTCAAACTGCACCACCACCGGCTTGGGGACTGGCGTCGGCGTGGGCGTCACTACAGCGATGACCACCTGCTTCGGTTCAGCCGTCCCGTAGCGGTTGACGGCGCCCAGCAGATAACTGGTCTTCAAGGTGGGCGCCACGCTCAACGATCCGGTATCCGTCGGTACCAGCGATTGCACCAGGCCGTCAGTCCCCACCACCGTGACTTTATCGGCGCCCACCACGCGGTAGACGAGGTTGACGGCTTCACCCAGCACGATGGTCTTGCGCTCAACCGGCAGCGGATCGAACAACTCAATCCGCGGCGGCACCGGCTGCACGGTGACGGCGACCCAATCGCTTTGCGTGGCCAGGAAAGGCAGCAGGCTCGACAGCAAATTGCCGGCCACCAACCGGTAACGTACCGACTCGTACAGCGTGAACGTCTGCGTGCCATTGGGCGCGGTCACTGCGCCGACCTCCTGCACCGTCTGCGCGCCATCGGCGGTGGTTTTCTCTTCCAACAGTTTGAGCTGCACAAAGGGCGACGTCTGCCAACCCAACGTCACGCTTTCACCGCCCAGAATTTTGTCGGGACTGGTCAGGCCAAACGCGTCGATGTAAGGATGGAAAATCCACACGATCAACAGCGCCAGCAGCGCCGTGATGCCCAGAATCGCCCACGGGCCAATGAGGGGCGCGGCCTGCAATTGCCCCAGGACCGATCGGGGTGTCTGCTGTCCGCTCAGCGGCAGGCTGGTCACGGTCAGCGAATAGGATCGCTTGCGCAAGCCCACGACCCGGCGCTTCGTCGGCGTCACAAACACCGACAGCGTGGTAGTCGCTTCAGGCTGCAGGCGCACTTCAGTCTGGCGCGCCGAGCGGCCGGCGCCCGTCTCTGGCTGTTGATACTCAAAGGCGCAGCCGCGCTGATCGTCCTCGCCTTCGATGCGATACAGCGCTTCGGCATTGCCGCGATTGACCAGCGCCAGCGCCGTAACAGCAGTGCGGTGATTTTTGCGGAAGCCCGTGCTCAACTGGCGCGGCGACAGATCGCTGATGGCAAATTCATGGTAGGGATTGATATTGAGCGTCGCGCCCAGACGCGTGGTGCGTCCGGGATGGTTGGGCGACGTGACCACCACGGCAAAGTGATGCGTGCCCGCCCGGCTGGCCGGGGTGCGCGGCGGCGTGATGGCAATGCTGATGGACGCGCGCTCGCCCTCGTTCAGATTGAGGCTGGCCGGTTCGATCATGACCCACGCCGGATCGATTCCTTCCAGCGCCACCTCAAAAGTCGCAACGATGTCGCCGCCGTTGATGACCGTCAGCGGATAAGAAGCGGTTTGCTCACACTCGATCGTATTTTCCCGATCCGCCAGCTCAGCCATGAGATAGTCGTCAAGGTGATCGGCGGGGGGCAGCGTAAGACGGCGCACGGCCAGCGCGCCTGCCCCTGAGCCGCTGTCGGGCGCGCCGCCCGGCGCAGCGGGCTGGCGGACAGCCAGGGCTGTCGCCGCGGCCGCCGCAGGCGCACCCGGCGTGTCGTGTTCCGTCAGTACCAGTGAATGTCCGTTGATCGATACCGTGCTCCACTCGTGCAGGTCGTAGCCTTGATTGAACACCAGCGGCTGGCCGTCCAACGCGATGTGGCCGGATTGATCCAAAATCATGATCTGATACGGCTTGACCCGGTGATCGATCATCGCCAGGAAGGGCGGCACTTCGGGGCTTTCAATGACGATGTCGTTTTCCCGATCGCTCCCGATGTTGGTCGTGCCTTTCGCAGGCTCCAGATCGTAGAAGCCCACGCTGCCGTCAGGGTGAATAATTTCCAGTTGATCGATTGTAGCCATGCTTCCCCCTTACCTTCCCGGTAACACACCTCTTGGACTTGAAATTGTCTAACCCAACGCGCCGGCATTCGCCAAGAGGATCGCAATCATGATCGTCGCGCCAATGACGACGCCGGCGATAATGAAAAACGGCAGATAATACTTGATCAGCGGCACGCTGTCGACTTGTAATTGACCGGTTTCGATCACGGCGGTTTCCTGTTCCGGCTCAACGGCGCGCGAACTGACCTGAAACGTATAGTGCTGCGTCTGAACGGGCCGCCCCGGATCGATGGATAAGTTCAGCGACAACATATCGCCCGGCTGCAAATACGGCGTGCACCACGCGCCGGGAGTCACCTTCAATTGCGACACAGCGGTGGCCGGCGTCAATGACGGCGGCGGAGGCGGCGGCAGAGTGGCGGCCGACGGGGCAGCTGCAGACGAATCGTACGCGGTCGAAGCGGCGGGCGGCTTGCCGCCCAGACTCTGCGCTTGCTGTCCGGCATATTCCATGCGCTGCGCCGAGTAGTCCACATTCTGGGCCGCGAGTGCCCACTGCGCCAGCTTCTGTCCGAGCGCTGTGTTCGGGATGATGGTGCTGATCGTGTAGGCAATACCGATCAGGATGCCGCCCTTCTCGCGGGCGCTCGCCGCGGTCGATTTCTTGGGCTGAGCCGAATCCGACGGGGCCGCGGGGGCCGGTTGATTCGATCGGGCAGCTGACTTCACCAACGGCTCGGCCGTCAAAGCGACGCCGTTGAGCAGCAGCTTGAACTTCAATGCTCCGGCAGGATCGGTCGCCAGGATTTCGTAACGGGCGGGCACATTACCTTCATTGCAGAGTTCCAATTGGAAAGTGCGCCAGTACGATCGGCGCACCACTTGAATGGTACGCCACACCGCAAAGCCCGCGGCGATGACAGCCGCGATCAAACCGCCGATCAGCAGCACACTCACCCAGGTGTAATCGGCCACCGCTTCAAATTGTAGCGGCAAGCTGGCGCGGGCCTGATGGCCCTGATTGTCTTGAATGCGAATGGTCACCTGGTGCACGCCCGGCTGCAGCTGGCTGGTGTCCAACCTCAAGACGAAGTCGTTCGGTGGATTTTTCTCGCTGCTCAAGACTTGATTGTCGACCACCAGATCGACCTGGCTTAAGGGATTGATCGGAATGATCTGCGCATTAAGATTGATCACCTGGCCGATGGGAATGGCGTCTTTCGGCGCGGAGAAGATCACTTGCAGCGGCGGAACCACGTTGAGCCGTACCGTCGTCTCACCGGCATGCCCGGCCCGATCGGTGGCGCGCACCGTCAGGCGATGCGGCCCCGGCGCGAACTGCGTAGTGTCCCACTCATACGAAAAGGGGGCCAGCACCACTTTGGCCAGCAGCCTGTCGTCCACAAAATACTCGACGCCGGTGATCGGTTCAGGCGCGGCGGCGATGACTTTGATCGCCACTGTGCCGCCCACGGTCTGCCCGTCGACCAGATCGGGCAGCATGACCGAGACGGTATCAGACAGCGCACTGGCACTGCCGGCCAGCAAGCCGCAGATTGTCAGCGCGATGAAGAGTGCAAGCAGGAAACGTTTCATAGTCGTACCGTCCGCAGGCCGCTGACTTTCAGCTGGACATCTTCAATGACAGACTGTGCTTGATGTACGGCGCAACGCGAATCACCTGCGAGGCCGTGGCGACTTCGCCGGGATAGGCCGCCGGAGCCGTGACCCGAATCGTCAGGCGTCGATCGCCCGCCGGGGGCGTGGCGCGCAAGGGATGCCGCAAACGGAACGGCACTTTCTTTTCCACGTCGGGAAACAGAATAGGCGCCGGGCCGACATCGTATGATTCTGACTCAAAGCCGTCGATCTCGATCTTGAACTGTACGCCGGTCTTGTCCCCCAGATTCTTGATCGAGATGGCCCCCTCGATGGTCTGCTCGGGCGTCAACTGCGTGTGCGACAGCATCACGTTCAGCCCGATGGGATTGCCTTTGCGCGCCGCCGCTGCGCCCGCCGCAGCCGTCGCGCCCACTGTCACCGCCGGTGAACCATCGCCCGCGCCGTTGGCCGCGCCATGAAACAAGAAAGTAAAATCGCCCAGGCGCACCATGTCGCCGTCGGCAATATCCAGCGCCGAGCGGGGCGGCAGCGATCGTTCGCCGTTCTGGCCCAGCAGGATCTCAATCGGCCCCATGTTGATCAAACGATAGCCGAGGCTGCTGGTGGGCGAGGGCACCAGCTGCATGTGGCGCGGGGCCAGCCCGCTGCCGCGCGTCGGCTCGATGGCGATGTCATTGCGCAGATCGGTGCCGATGTACAGGATGTTCTTGTTGAGGGGGAAGACCTTGCGCCATCCGCCCTTGTCGATGACCTCGACACTGCCTCGTGGGGTCATGAGCCGCTCTCGCTTTCTCGCTCGATCACCGCGCTCCCGTCAAGCACTGCGTCTCAAAGTCTACCGGGCCGCCCGGACCTGCCGCTGCCGCGCCAGGGCATATGCCACCAGGTTGGCGCCCCATTCATGCGCTGCGCGGATTTCTTCACGCGTGGCCGGCTGGCCGCGCCGTTCGCCCTGCCATACACAGCCGTAATCATACGTCGATACAATCACGCCGTCGCCCAGCTTGATACTGGACGTTTCAGCGCTGTCATAGCCCACCGGCGGAACGGCGAAGAAATGCGGCTCGTGCAGCAGGTCATGATCAGTCGGCAGATCGGTCACCTGCAAGCCAAACGACGAGAGCATATCCAACAGGGCAGCGACCGCCGCCTCGGCTCCGTTGATCTTGCGGCAGACTTCCAACAAGAGCGTGCCGCCGCTTTGTAGATAGTTATACAACACCGTCATCTCATCCGGTTCAAGTTGGGGCGAATCCTGCGCGACCAGGTAAACCAGCGTGTACGCGCTGAGATCTGCGCCCGGCGCGAGGCTTACGGCATCGTCGACCCAGGCTTGATAATTGCCCTGGTGACGCAGCACGCGCGCCAATTGCAGAGCGCCGGCGCCATGCCGCTCGGCGCTGTTGGCGCGGGCCTGGCCGGCATAGCACACGCCCAGCCGCACCGTGGGCATAGTGACGCGGCCAATCTCGCGGCGGAAGCGCAGATCGATTTCATTGGGGCCAGGCTGCACGGGCTGCCGGGCATTGGTGATAACCGAGTCAGCGCCCAACCGCACGACGCGCGCCAGTTCGATGTACGGGCCGTCAAGATCGGGCGCGGCGTCGCCGGCTTCCAGATCGTATTGGGCGCGCACGAACAGCATCACATCCGCTGGATCAGTCAGCGAGGTGAGACCGGTGTCATCGGCTTTAGGCTGGCTTTCGTCATAGGCCAGGCGCAGATAGAGCGGACCTTGCGCTGCGCCCAGATCGAACGCCTGAGCTTCAGGCAGAATGATGGTGCGCCCGGCCGCGTCAACGGCGAGGCCCGGCTGAATGTACACGGCGCTGTCCGGCGGATCGCTGGCGATGACTTCCAGACCGGTCAGGATGCCGGGCTGGTGCTGGAGCCGGTTGTGGTAAGCTAGCTGCTGACGGTGATAGTCGTGAGCTTCGCCCCACACTTCGGCGGTGACCACCATGCCATCGTATGGTTTGATGCGGCGAATGGGAAATTGCGTAAAGAGTTCTTGTGAGTTCACAGTCGCTTTTCCTCGTCGTGCCTGAACGGCCGAGTCGTGTTTGAGTTTGAAACCGGTCGCTTACGCCATCAACAACGCCGCGCGCGCCAGCTTGTGCAGCGAATCTTCCATTTCTTCTTCCAGCACGCGGTGCGTCCCGTCGCCATCCGGCGGCGGCGCGGCGGGATCCGCGTCGATGGGCTGCAGGATGAGGGTGCCCGCTGCCACCGATTTTTCCAGTCCTTCCAGCAGGTCGGCGCGATCGTGCGTGCCGTCCAGATGCGACAGCAGATACTGCGCGATGCCATTCAACTCGACGCGGACATGGCACAGGTTGGTGAGTTCTGCTCCGGTCTGCGCTTGATAGCGCGCCCACGGGCTGGCCAGCGGGCGTGCGCCGGGCTGTGTGGCAAACTGCGGCGCGTAGCTGTGCAGTTCGATCAAGCGGCCGCTGTACGCAAAACCTTTGAGCAGGTTGGCGCTGAGCAGCTGCGCGTCCTGCGCGCGCACGTTGGCCGGCACGGCGCCCTGCCCCAGGCGCTCATACGCCCGATCGAGCAGCTCGGCAAACGGGACCGCCTGCGGCCAGACGCTCTCCAGATGCACCAGCGCGGCTTTGGTCACCGGATGATCGGTGGCGAACTTCAAGCCTTCCGGGCTGCTGAATTCTTCCACCGAGATCGAGCGGACGTTGGGGCTGGCAGAAGCCGATCGGGCGGTGGAGGCCGCATAGAGCTGCTGCACGACTTCCGGCCGCAAGCGGCGCACGATCGGTTGATCCTGCTGCACCAGCAGCGTCTTGCGGAACGTGCGGTTGCGCAGGAAGTCCATGTACTGCTCCAACTCGATCAGATTGCCCGCCATCTTCAGCAGGTCACCGGTGACCTGCTGCGGAAAGTCGTTGAGGAAGACATCGCTGAAGTTGGCTTCGCACAGGTACTGCAACTGATGCCGCTCGGCCCAGGCCGCGAATTCGTGGAAGTACATAGGCTCGTTGATGGCTTCCAGTTCTTCGTGATAAACGTACGAATCGGTGCTGGAGCTGATGTGCTCGGTCTCGCTTTGCAGGAAGCCGGCGTAGGCTTTGACCAGCTTGCTGTTGCTCAGTTCGCTGGCGGCGGTCAGCGAGTCAGTCATGAACTTCAGAATTTCGCGCGCCCGGGCAATGCGCAGGCGCGGCTCGGTGGTGTGGCGCGTGTGATACAGCATCATCTCGCGGATGGCGCCCAGCATGTGCCAGCCGGGATAGGTGTTGTAGCTGACGTAGGCCACACCGTGCGGCGCCAGGTTGTGACGGCAGATCGCCAGGATCTTGTCGCGCACCGGCGTGGGCACCCACGAGAAGATGCCGTGCACGATGATGTAGTCGAACTGCCCGAAGTCGGGCGTGACGTCCAGGATGTCGAGATGCTGGAACGAGATGTTGGTGAGGCCCAGCGCGGCCAGCGCGGCCTGCGCCTCGGCGATCTGCACGGCGGAGGCATCGATGCCTACGAAGGTGCTGTGCGGCAAGCTGACGGCCAGCGGGATGAGATTGCCGCCGCCCGCGCAGCCCAGTTCCAGCACGCGGCAGTGCGTCACAGGCGCGGGCGTCAGGCCCAGCAGCCTGGCCGCCGTTGCCAGGTTGTCAGGATGCGTGAAGACGTGCGACGCGATGGGATAGGGCACTTCGTCGTAACTGGTCTGCGCTTGAATGGGTGTCGTAGTGAACATGAAGAGCCTTAGTCAGTTTCGTTGATGAGCAATGTGTAGGCGGTATGCGCCGGTTTTTCCGATTCGATGATGGCTTCGATCTTGCGCTGCCGTTCCCGGCGTTCTTCGGCGCTGGCGGCCGGCGGCAGGTTCAACGTGACGCTGAACGTGTGCGAGATGTTGCGTTTGCCCAGCGCCGCGCTGGGCCCCAACCGCGTGATCTTGCCCAGTTGAAAATTGTGCGCGCGATGCTCGGCAATGTGCGGCGGCTGGCCGGTGTAGATTTCCAGGTATTGCGCCAGGCCGCGGCGCGTGCCGCGCTGCCGATAGAGCGGCACCATGACGCTGAGCAGTTGGCGCCGTTTCTCTTCCGGCCACTTCTCATCCAGCAGCAGATCGACCCACGTCGCCAGCCACGGCAGCAGATCGGGCGGCGTCAGCTTCGGATCGAGGTAGTAATGGATATTGTTGATGCGATCTTCGATCGGGTTCCAGAAACTCTCAAAGAGCATCACGAAGCGCCCCATGAACTCATCCTGCTCGGTGTACAACGCCGGAAGATACCGGAGCAGGCGACCTTTGGGAGCCACTTCGACGGTGGCTGTTTCAGCCTGAGCCAGCGGGGCGTCACCAGCCGATCGGTTGGTCACCAGCACCACGGCCCGGCTGCTCAACGCGCGCGGCTGCAGTGTCGGCGCGATGGCGCCTTCCATCTGAAATTCGTAACGCGCGCCGCCAGCCTGATCACCCGGCACCTGCCAGATGAGAAAGCGCTCGCCGTCCAGAAAGACCAGCTGCGACAGGCGGTTATCGGGATTGGGCAGCATGCGCGTTTCGCCCAGGTTCAGGCCGTCCGGCACGGCGATGCGCAGCGTGAAGCCTGCCACCGCTTCCCGCACGTCCACGCGCGTGAAGAACGTGACGGTCTCGCCCGGATAACGGCGCGTGAAGTCGGCCACATGGGCGATGGCCACGGGCGGCGGGGGCAGGGTTGGATCAGTGTGCTCGATCATAGTTCGGCCAGCTTGATGTCATGTTCCAGCGAACAGACCAGCGCATCGGCGGGAATGTCGATCTTCTTTTGATCGGCGAGCCGCAGCTGCTTCTCCGGCGGTACATACCCCTCGGGCGACACGCCTTCCGGCACGACGCTGGGTTGATTTTCCTTGACCGGAATCACAGGCCGCCACGCCAGCTGCACATCCAGCACGTGCTTCACGCCCGGCACTTTTTGCACCAGCGAGTAAATCTCGGAGATGAACAGCGGCCGCCCGAACGGCCAGCCGTCCCAGTTTTCATCCATCACATCGCTGGGTGTCGCTTCGGCGCTGAACGCCAGCGGCGACAAGAAATTCTTCAAGCTTTCAGCGACTCGATTGATCACAGTGACTGGCTGGCTGTAGTCTGACACGACGATCTCGGTGACGACTTTGACGCCGATATAACGCGGCTCGCGGATGCGCAGATTCGTCGTCAACAGCCGGAATTGGTCAAGATGTTTCTCGATCGTCTTGGCCAGATCAGGCTCCAGATAAAGCCGGGAGAGATCGTCGACCTTGAGCGCATCGAAGACCGTCGGCACGATCAGCAGCTCCAGCGTGCCCGGGGGCAGCAGGGTGTCCTTGCCGGGCGCGCGGCACTTGACGCGCGCCACGGCGCGGCTGGCGAGCTTGGCCAGGCTTTCGTAGTCTTCGGCGGTGACGGCGCGCTGCTGAGCGCGAATTTCGCGGCGGGCGCGCATCTGCGCTTCGTCCAGCGTCTCGGCATCGCGGCCGCCTTCGGCGCGCACCAGATTGGTCACCCGATCGATATAGGGCACAGCCGACTTCAACACCTCGATGCGATTGGCGGGCACGTTGCCGATGATGCCGCCGCCGTGGCGGTACTGTGTGAAACGCACCTGCCGGTTTGCTTCAGGCACCCGGCCATATTGCCGCATGGCGCCGTCGCGCTGCCGGATGCACGGCCCAAAGAGCACCTCGCCGGTGGACGCCTCCAGCACGAAGTGGCGATCAAACCGGTCGGACTGGGAGAAATCATCGACGCGCGTCCACGGCACGAAGACCAACTCACCGTTGCGCAGCTCTTCGACCGCGATCGTCTCTTCGGGCCGCAAAGCCAGTACCGGCGCGTGCTGCACGCGGAAGATCTGGCCGGGATTGCCGTTGGTCTGGCCCAGCACTTCATCACGCACGGCCACGGCGTGGGTGGCCAGCGCCGTTCCGCCCAGCGTCGAAGCCGCCACGCCCACCACCCGCGGCGACTGCGTGTACATGCCCTGCTCTTCGCGGCGGCGCTCCAGGCGGCAGCGCAGCCAGTAGGCGCTGCGGCCATGCACCGGCGCAGCCTGCATGATCAACGGTAGATAGAACACCAATTGCCCGCGCGGGTTGTTGAGGCCGCCGGTGGTATCCTTTTCGCCCGGCAGCTGGCTGGGCGCGATCTCGGTCCACTGCCCATCACCAGTCGAGCACTCCCACACCCACGGTGGATCGGCGCGGCGCACGCCGGTGGCTTGAGTTTCTTCGCAAGTGAAATCCAGCCGCAGAATGTGCCCGCTGATGTCCTGCGCGTCGTCGAAACCCAGATAGAACGTGTCGCCCTCTTGCGGGCGCGGCTGGCTGAACGCGTAGAAGGTTTCCACGCCCAAACGCGGCAGGTAATTTTTGACGAAGTCCGCTTCGCGCCGCACTTGCGTCAACCGCGGCGGCGCAATGACCAGGCGCGCATCGGTGGTGAAGACCACTTCGCGCTCCTCGTCCGTAACGCGCGTGGCCACTTCGATGCCCGCCGGCACCACGGCGGCCGTTTGATCTTCGGCGCTGATGGGGAACGGTGTGGACAGGCGGAACGTCAATTCCACGCGCGCACTACTGGCCGGCTGCAGCTGCACGCCCAGCATTTCCAGGAACTTGATGTAGTTCTTCTCCGGCACGCGGTTCAAGCGATAGGCCAGCAATTCCGTCATCCACGCGAACAGCTCGATGAGGGTGATGCCGGGATCGCTCAGGTTGTAGTCCGTCCACTCTGGACAATAGCGGATGATCCGGCGGCGAGCCTCGTCGACCAGATCGCGCTGAAAACGCAGATCGTCCAGATTGGGAGTTGGCAGTGTCATACGCGTCCTTTACCGGTGAAAGATGAGCGCGGCTAAGCTTCGCCCGGCTCTGGTTCGCCGGACAGATAAAACGGATAAACGATGCTGCGTTCGTGATACGTGTCGCGAATGCGGTACTTGACTTCCAGCAACAGCGCGCCGTCGTGCGCCAGATCGTCGTTGGTCTCCACGCCCGTCACTTCGATGCGCGGCTCCCAACGATCCAACGCTTCACGGATGTAGAGCTCGGCCAGGCCTTCCGTGGCGGCGTTGTGCGGCGCAAAGACCAGCTCGTGAATGCGGCAGCCGAACTCGGGCCGCATGACGCGCTCGCCAATCATGGTGCCGAGGATGATGCGAATCGATTGCTCGATGTCGCGGTCGCCGCTGGCGATGGCAATCTCGCCGCGCGGGTTCACCTGCAGCGGAAAGGCCAGGCCCTGGCCGATGTATTCTCGATCGCGGATGTGATCTTCGTTCACAATGCTTTCCTGGTCGTATGACAGGTCGATCGGGAGCCGCTCACCCGATCGATTGATCTTGCTTCAAAAAGACGGCGATCACTCA
Source organism: uncultured Anaerolineae bacterium (assembly GCA_964398185.1). Lineage (GTDB taxonomy): Bacteria > Chloroflexota > Anaerolineae > Fen-1058 > Fen-1058 > Fen-1058. The sequence goes on from CAYNML010000006.1 coordinate 24,869, forward strand.
GCCGCCGATCATGACCGTGGGAAATCCCACGACAATGCTGCCGCCGTGGGCCGTGGTATCGCCCATGCGCGCTGCGGGCTTGCCGCCAATCAACACGGTGGCGCTGCCTTTCACAATCGTGTCCGGGGGGCCAACACACACGCACATATCGCCCATGACCGCGGCGGGCATTCCTCCGATGAGGACCGTCGGCGCGCCCGGCCCCGTGATTGGCCCGCCCACGTGCGGCACCGGCGGCACGCCCGGCGTGACCATGGGGCACGTGTGCATATCTGTAAGACGAGCAGCTGGTGGCATTGTGTATTCTCCCGATCAGTTGATCTTGACGAGTCCGCCCTTGACTTCGGTCATACCCTGCCCGGCCACGCTCACCGTGGCGGCTTTCAATTCAGCCTGTGAGGTGCCATCCAGGCTGAGGCCGGTTGTGCCTTTGACGGTGGCGTTCGCTTTGGATTCCAGCGACATGGCTTGCACGCTATTGATGGTGACCTTGCCTTTGGCTTCCACCGTGAAATCGCCGTTCACGCTGATGGTCATGCTGTTCTTGCTCGAATCGATCACCAGCTTGTTGCTCTTGGTCTTGTCGATGATGCTGATGCTTTCACTGCCGCCCTTGTCGTTCAGAATCACGGTGTGACCGCTCTTCGACGTGATCGACACTTGCTCTTCGTCCTGCTTGTCGTCCAGCAGGACGACGTGCCCGGCGCGCGTCTTGATGATGCGCTGATTGACTTTGCCGTCGCCGCCCACGGCTTCACTATTCTTTTTGGGCGGCGCGTCGGTGCTGCTCCACAACGCCCCCACGATGTGCGGGCGGTGCACATCGCCGTGCTCGAAGGCGATCAGGACCTCATCGTTGACTTCCGGCAAATACATGAAACCGCGCGCGCTGCCCGCCATGGGGGTGGCGATGCGCACCCAGTCGCTTTCAATGTTGTCGCCCAGCCACGGGTACTTCACCTTCACGCGGCCGAGATCGTCCGGATCCTTGAGATTCGTGACCAGGCCCACGACCACGCCCTCGACCACGCCGCGGCCCTGCTCCGCGCCCAGGAGATGGCTCAGGGTATTGGGTTGCCGACCGCTGATCGCAAAGCGAGTCTCATAGCCCGCTTCATTGTAGATATGCGTGGCCGAAGTGACGAAATACTTGCCACTGAACCGCGTGCCAACGTTCTTGATCGTAACCGTGTAACCCGCCTTGACACGCGGATCGCCAGCGCACACGCCCTCGGCCTGTACGAAGTCGCGGCTGATGTCGTTGCTCAGGCCCTCGGCCAGCGCTTTCGCCTCGTCGGTGGTGAAGACCGGCTGATCGGTCACAATCGCTTCGGCGGCCCCAAACGCCGACTGTGCGGCCGCCCCGCCCGTCTTGCCCAGACCGCCCTGATTGAGCGAGCTGTTGGGCGTGGCCTGGCTGGTAATGGCTTGCTTCTTCTTGCCATCCCAACCCATGACCTTCATGGTATTCGACTGATGTGTCCCGGCATAAGTCGGCTGGAAACTGATCAGCGCCTCGCCGAATTTCAGCTCGGGGCCAGCCCCCAGCGTCGCATCGCCCTTTTTGAAGTACAGCTTGCCTTCAGCCGAGTAGACCTGGTAGCCGATGCGCTCGGCCCGCGCCGCCAGGAACTCCATGTTGGTCTGATTGTTTTGCAGGATGTAATCATAGGTGATGGTGGTCGCATCGGCCTGCGCTGACAGCCCTGCCTCGCCGGCAATCGTGCTCACCAGATCACTGTCCTTCTTCTTCAGAAAAGTGCGCGTCTTCTTGCCGCGATGCAAACGGTGCGCCTTGTCGTAGCCGCGCACGACCAACATGGTCTTCCCGTCGGCCAGAAAATTGGGTTCCAGTGCGGTGATTTCGCCTTTGATCAGCACGCCTTGCTGGCCGTCCGGCGCCTTGGCCGAGATTTCCACTTCTTTGCCCAGATCGAACAGGGACTCATCGACCCATTTCAACGTCGGATCGAGGAATGACAGCGAGAACATGCTGGGCAGCTGCAGGCTGGTGTCAATCACCGCTTCATGCAACACGTTCATCAGGTCGGCGGAAATATCACTCCCGCCGACTTTGATGAAAATTTGAGAGATATATGAGGATGGCATAGGTTCAGGTCCTATCATTCAGGCCGGTCAATTACGGCAGCGGGACCAGTTTCAACACTTGCCCGGGCCGCAGGTCAAGCGGATCCGCCAGATCGTTCGTTTCGGCAATATGCCGCCAATAGCCGGAATCGCCGTATTCCTGATACGCAATCCAGGCCAGCGTCTGGCCCTCGCTGACCACCCAGATCTTGCGCGGTTCCGGCCGCGAGGTGGGATTCTGCCCGCGCGTCGGCTCTTCCACTTGCTTGAACGTGACCGTCACCTCGGCGCGCACGGGCGTGCCGTCGGCCTTGAACATGGTGAATTTCTGCGACAGTTTGGTGATGACGGCTTTGAACGCCAGGAACTTGCCCCACTCAAAGCGGCACACCGGCGGTTCGCTCTTGCCGGTCTTGGCGTTCTTCTTGCTGGTGTCGACTTTGGACAGATCGATCAGCGTCTGGTAAGTATTGCGGACATCACTGCCGGTATCGGTCGTGTCGAAGAGCAGCGTCATGGTGAGATCGCTGGCCTGGCCGCCGCCAAAAGTGAGATTGGATGAATCGTTGCCGATGTTGGTCTCGGCCTTCCAGTTGATGGTGCGGTCCATCGAGAAAGTGTCCGGGTTGAAGTGACACGTCACCGCTTTGCCGGGATTATCGACGCTGGCGATTTTGGCCTTCTGCACGTTGGGTCGTTCAGGCATGGTATTATCCTCCGCAAAAAGTCGCTAACGGAACGCGCGGCGTTCCCGCTCGATGGCGATCAACCGCTTGATGAGCGGATAGACTTGCCGCGCGAGTTGATCCAGATCAACCGGCGCCGCCTCAGGTGGCTGGGCCGCCGGTTCGGGTACCGTCTCGTCTCGCTGAATGAAGCCCGCCTCCGCCGAACTGTCCGTGGAGTCGATGGGGGTGCGTTGAATCACCGGTTCGGACATCCGTTGAATAGACGGCGCCACGCTCAGCGTGTTTACGGGCGCCGCGAACGGCGTGACACCGCCTTCACGCGCTGTCGGGCTGACCGCCGCCGGGGCGGGTTGACTTTCGGGGTGGGTTGGCGCACGACGCAGCGGCAGATCGACGGGCTTGGCTGTCGTACGGCGTTCGGATGGAGCCACGCGCGACAAAATGCGCTCGCCCAAATCAAACGTTGGCTGTGACACCACTGCAACAGATTCGTCTGGCATGGCAGTGCGCTGCGCCACCGCCGATGACGCTGTCTGGCTTTCAGGCTGCGGCTGCACGAGAGGCATATCCAATGGCGCATGAACGGCGTCTGGCGCTGGCGGAACAACCACGGTTTCACGGCGTGCCGGCTCAGCGGGGCGAGCCGAATCAATCGGTTCAGTCACGTGCCGTTGCACGCTTGGCGCGGAAGGCTGAGCCGCCGCCGGCACGACATGCGCTGCCGGCGCGACGCGTGCGGCAGATTCCGCGGCTGTCAACTTCGATTGTCGGGGCGCCGCCAACTCTGGCTGCCCCTCAACCGACAACGCCGCGCGCTGCAATACATCAGGCGTGGCTGTCGCTTCAGCCGAAAGACTAGCCGCTTCACTTTCGATCTCAGCGGGCTGACGCTGCACCAGCGGCATCTCGGCACGTGTTGTGGCTGCTTTGGATTCAGTCAACGGCGCAACGATCTTTTTCTCCGCAGGCGGAGCAGTCGTCTCAGCGGGTGCTGGCACGCTCACCTCTGCTCGGCGCTGCACAGTGTCTGTGGGCTGAGCAATTTCTTCGACAGGTTCCGTCGCTTCAACCGTTTGCCGCTGCACTACCGGCGCCAACGGCATTTCCGGGCGGGCCGCTTGCGCTGCTATCGTTTTCTCAGGCTGCGGTGGAACGGCGAGAACGCGGCGCTGCGTCGGTAGCTCGGCTGGCGGAGGCGCAGTCACCTCAGCCTGGCGTTGCGCCGTCAGCGTCTGATCTATTTCTTCAGCGGTTGCAGGCGACTTGATCGTTTGTCGTTGCACCAACGGCATCTCCGGCGAGGTCGGACGCATCGCGGCGGCCTTCTCCGGTGGCGGCGGTGCGACAGGCGCGCGGCTGATCGTTGGTAATTCACCAGACGCTTCAACCCCTGACTCGATCGGGCGTGCGGCTTCCGGCGCGATTGGCTGACGCTGTACCACAGGCAGATCGATCGATCGGGCTGGCGTCTGATCGACAGCAGGCGGCAAGCCGTGATCGATCTGCGGCGCAGGCGCTGCACGCTGTTGCGGCGTGGCGGGCGGTGTTGCCGATGGCGCAGTCTGGCGCTGCACCAACCCAGGCCGGGCCGGTTCACTCGCCGCAGGCTGATGGGGCGCCGCTGTTTCCGCCTCCGTCATCTGCTGCTGCCTGACTGGCGCGATTTGATTGGCTGGCGCTTCCGGCTCAATCACTTCGTCGACCGGCTGCCGCTGCACAAGCGGCATATCGAGCGGAGCGACAGGCGCAGCGGTTACTGTCGGCTGCACCGGGTTGACGGCCGGCTGCGGCTCGATCGATTCTGGCGCTTGAGCGGGTGCTTGCTCGACCACAGAAGATCGAGCAGGTGTTTCAGCCGGCTGGCGCTGCACGCGCGGCGGCGCGGTCGGAGCGGGCGGCTCAGCCTGAATCTGCAGCGCCTCAAGCTGACTGGCAGGGTGCGGTAAAGCCTCGGCGGTCTGCCGTTGTACGATCGGTTCTTCGTCTGCCATCTCCGGCTGCCGCTGCACCACGGGCATGTCTGGCCGCGAAGATGCCGGGGCGGCCGGTTCGGGCGGCACGATCGGTGCGACCGCGCGATCAGGTGCTTGGTCGTTAACGGGAGGCTGGGGAGTCACGTCAGGCTGCCGCTGCACGACGGGTCGATCGGCATGCGCGATGGGCGGCACGACAGGCGCGCTCTTCACGGCGATCGGCGGAGGTGCTGCGGCGGCCTGCCCCTGCTCGATCGGTGATCTCGGCTCGATCGGCTCAGCCCCGGCAGCAGGCAGCTCGGCAAGTGATTCACGCTCGACGGGTTGACGCTGCACCAGCGGCATGTCCAATGGTTGAGCGCCGGACGGCGTATCAGCCGGCAGGGTGGCGGCCGGCTCAATGACATCACTGGCCGTTGGGGCCGCCGGTTCCGATCGGGTTGGAGGCTCTGCCCGCTGGAGCGGTGGTGTCGCGCTGCGCTGAAGCGTCGGTTCTGCTTTCGCTGCCAGCTGGCTCGACTCAAAAGCTGAGGGTAACGGACTGCGCTGCAGCGCCGGGACCGGCGCGGCGTGCGTTGGCGCAGGTTGAGAGTGGGCCGGCGGTTGAGTCGCCGCCGGTTGAGCCGGTGATGTTGGCCGACTCAGTTCGGGCGGCGGGGCCGGTAGATCGATCGGGCTGGCAGCCAGACGCGCTTCACCGCGCACGGGCAATTCTTCAATCCGCGAGATGGGACGGACGCGCGCTGGCGGCACGCTCGGTTGAGATTCGGGCGGCGCAGCCGGTTCTTCAGCGGCGGCGCCCCACTGGCTGTGCGTCTCTTCAACGGCCTTGACGAAATCCTCAAATGAGCTGAAGGCACGGGCATAGGGACCCGTTTCGCGCCTGGGTGCGGGCGGCGGAAGTTGTTCGGCGGATGGCGGCGGAGCGTAATTGCGTTCACGCGCCGCATTGACCGCCTGCACGAAGTCTTCCATGGACTGGAAGGGTCGGGCATAGGGGCCGACAGTGCGTTGGGGTGCAGGCTGCGGCTGCGTTTCGGCGGGCGGTGGCGGAGCGTAGTTGCGTTCTTTCGCCGCTTCAATGGCGTGAATGAAATCGTCCAGCGAATTAAACGGACGGGAATAGGGACCTTGAGCGCGCCGCGGCGCTGCCGGTGCAATGGACGCTGCCGCTTCAACTGCCGGGGCGGGTCGCTCGAGTGCGCCTGCCAGCGGCAAACTGCCGCCGGCAGCGGGCAACTCAAGATTCGTGTGCGACTCGTATTGAAGCTGTACCCGCGCCAGGGTGCGCTGCGTGTCCGCGCCGGTCAAGCTGGCAAAGGGCGGCTGGCCGAGCGGGCGATCGGGCCGCTGGCTCGTCGTCGCTAGCCAGCGCTGCGTCCACGGAGACAACGCGCGCTGCATCCACCGGGCGCGATTCACGACGGCGGCCGCGAGACCGGCGGTCTCAGCAGCGCCAGCTGTTCCGGGTTGAGGGTCTTCAGTTGTTCCGACGGGTTGTGCTGAGTTCATGCGGCATCCTAGGCGGTGGCCCAATCGATCATCTTGAGTCCGTGGTGCACCAGCTCCACGGTTTCAATGGTGGCTTGATTGCTGTCCGATTGAAAGTCGGGACCGCTCCACTTAACCGGATACGCTTTTTCCAGATCCCACTGCTTCTTCTTGGTCAAATCAGAATTGTACAGAATGATGGAGATGTTGTGGCGTTCGACTTTGCCGTCGTACAGGCCTTTTTCGAACCAGTTCCACAGGGCGTTATCGGCCAGGCCGCGTTTCAGGGTGACGCGCGTCTGCTTCACCCGGCCCGGTAGTTGATGCACGTAATCGTTGGTACCGCCTTCTGAGTGTGAGACCGTTTCACGCTCCACCGACAAGCCGCTGCATTCGGTGAACCAACCGACGGTGATGCCTTTGATCTGCACGGCGAAGCGGAATTTTACGACGGGATCAACGGGGTTTGCCATGGGTGTACCTCGTTCTGACGTCAAGACCACTTGCGCCCCAGCCGTTCACGCTCCACGGTCACATCGTGTTTGAGGAGCGTGTACACTTTGTCGGCCAGGGCCGATAGATCGATGTCTGAATCGGGCTGCGCCGCGTGAGCGGTCGCGGCTGGCGCAGCGTTTGTCAGCGTTCTTTGCACCAGGGCCGGTGCAGTGCCGTCGCCGGTGGACAGTTCCAGCGATTCGGCGCCGACTTGATCGCCGTCCGACTGAAAGTCCGGGCCGGTCCAGCGAGTGGGATACACATTGGTCATGTCCCAGCGGCGCGCTTCCGAGCCGTCGGGATGGTACAGCACAATCGTGACGTTGCGCCGATCCACCTGGCCGTCATAGAAGCCCTGCTTGAACCAATCCCACAGGCTGTTGTCGGCCAGGCCGCGCTTCAGGGTGACTTTGGAATACTTGACCGCGCCCGGCAGTTGAGGAACGTAGTCATTGACGCCGCCTTCCGGCCGCGCCACGACGTCGCGCTCCACGGTCAGGCCGCTGCAGTCCGTGAACTGCGCGACGACTTTGCTGTGCAGCATAACCACAAAGCGATATTTGAGAGTTGGATCAACCGGTTGTGGCGACATGCTTGTTCATTACATTGACGGCTGGCCGGACTGGCCTGACGCCGCACCGGGCGGCCTGGTCGGGCGATTGACTTCATCGCCCTGAACCAGGCTTGCCCTGACTGCGTTTATCACTGCACCAACTTGGCACGCTTACGCGCGGCCGGGTTCATTGAGCCGGCGATTGATCTTGGCGATTTCCCGGACCCAGCGCTGCCGCTCGCGGTGCTCAAAATTGAGCACTTCCTGGGCCGGCCAGTGGAAGTGATAGGCAACGTAGGCTACCTCCTCATACACCTGATCGAGGGGGTAGCCTACGACCCCCCCAGGCTGGCAAGGTCCACCTCGAACTTGGTCTGGCACTGCGGGCAGGCCACCGGCACGCTGGTGAGCCCTTCTTCGTTGATGCGGCGATAGAAGGCTTGCAGATAAGCCATATCGGCGGCAAACAAGCCCTCCACCACTTCCGGCGTGACGGCCGGCAAGGTGCCGAGCTGCGTGATGACGCGCGACAGCAGGATGATGATCAGGTAGGCCTGATTGCTGTGCACGCGCGGATCGCGCAACGGGGCGATCTCATCAAGAGCGGTAGCCAGACGCATGCGGCCGGTCCGCTGGAGGTTGCCCTCCCGATCGACATAGCCGCGCGGCAGGGTGAATTCAAATTCGGTTTGCAGGCTCATAAGACAATTCCCATCTCTTGGCGGGATGAAGCAATTCCCGTTGCTGGATACGATGAACTGTTCCCCGGCAGCCGGCGAGAGCGGCTACGCGCGGGCCAGCCTCAGGCCTTGCGCGTGATGTACTCGTGCACGATGGTGAGTTCTTCCACCTGCATTTCGTTGCTGTCGGACTTGGGATTCGGGCCGGAGATCTTGGACGGCCAGGCATTCTTGAAATCCCACTGCGCGACGGGCTTGAGGGACTGATCGAACATGATGATGGAGCCGTTCTTGCGCGAGCCTTTGACGTCGCCGTCTTCCACCATCTTGCGCCACTTCCACAGATCCATATTGGAAGTCAGGCCGCGCTTGAGGGTGATGTCGCCCCACTTCAAGCGGCCGGGCACCTTCAACACCACCTGCACGCCCTTCTCACTGACGACCTTCTGCTCAGCCACTTCGCTCTCCGAGCCAATGCCGGACACTTCGGTGAAGTAGCCTTTGATGACGCCTTGTACATCCAAGGCAAAGTGAAAACCAACAATCGGATCTTCGCGGCCGGTATCTACTGAACTAGGCATGGTTGTTATCTCCTTGAAAAAGATGATTGAACTTGGTCAGGTGTTACGCGCCGGGGCCGGCCCACTGGCTGATGCGGAAGATCACAAATTCCGCCGGCTTGACCGGGCACAGGCCGATCTCGATGACAAGACGGCCTAGATCGCGCGATTCGCGCGGATTCAGTTCTTCGTCGCATTTCACGTAGAAAGCTTCGTCGGGCGTGCGGCCAAACAGCGCGCCAGAGACCCACACCGTGGACAGGAAGGAACTGACATCACGCGTGACCTGCGCCCACAGGCTGTGATCGTTTGGCTCGAACACTACCCACTGCGTGCCGCGCTCGATCGATTTCTCGACCATGTTGAACAGGCGGCGGACGTTGAGGTAGCGCCAGGCCGGGTTGCTGGACAGCGTGCGCGCGCCCCAGACACGGATGCCCATGCCGGGGAAGGCGCGGATGCAGTTGACGCCGATGGGATTGAGCGTGTCCTGTTCGCCCTTGGTGCAGTTGACGGCCAGGCCGGTGGCGCCGCGCACCACTTCATTGGCCGGAGCCTTGTGGACGCCGCGGGTATTGTCGCTGCGCGCCCACACGCCCGCCATGTGGCCGGACGGCGGAACGAGGATGTTGCGATTGGTCACCGGATCCATCACCTCGATCCACGGATAGTACAGCGCTGCGTACGACGAGTCAAAACCGGCGATGTCCATGCGCCACTTCTTGATCTGCTGGGGCGACATGTTGGGCGGCGCGTCCAGAATGGCGACGCGGTCGTGCATCTGCTCGCAGTGCGCGATGACCATGGTCTGCACGGCCTTGACCATCTTGAGGTCCAGCTTCTGGCCGGGCGGCACGGTCATCAGATCGGGCACGCACACCATGGTGGCATCGTCCAGCGCCGCCAGGCCGTCAAGCCCAGTCCGCTCGGTGACTTCACCCTGGAATTCGCTGGAAGTCGGCAGGGCCAGCACTTTGCTCTCGATGGTGAGCGGCTGTTCCTGCTCGCGCGGCTGAACTTGCGTCAGCGCCATGGTCGCATCGGGGATGAGCAGTTCGATGAGCTGCGGGGCTTTGTTCTGCTTGTAGGCGACGGCGACACGCTTGGCGCCATCGTCGAGCGTGACTTCCGTCAGCTGAACATCGCGCACCACTTCGGCGGTCTGCCAGCCGCCCGATTTCTTCTCGCGCTCAACGGTGATGGTGAAGGGCGTCCCGGCGCCTTCCGGCAGAGGCTCGCCATCGGCCGGCGGCGTCGACTCCACCTTGGCGCGCAGGCGCATGCCCTCAAACCCGGCTTGCTTGGCGCGGAGCAGCAGCTGCGGCTTGCCTTCGCTGTTCAGCAGCGCCGTCTGTGCCTTGGGGATGGTGCGCACGCTGACCACGTAGCAGCGCGAGCCGCCGTTCTGGAAATAGCCGTACACGGAGTGCGGCAGGTACGCACCTTCCAGGAAGCCGCCAAAGCGCTCGACAAACTGGCTCCAGTTGGTGACCAGCTGCGGCAGGCCCAGCACGTCGCGTGTCACGTTTTCGCCGTCGACCGTCTCGACGATCTGTGCCTTCTCTGTGAAACCGATGAACACCGGCATGGCCGTCCCAACGCCTTCGATAGGCTTGGGACCACGATCGACTTCTTCGACATACACCCCTGGTGACAAATATTCTGGCATGGTGATCTCCTTTGAGAGATTAGATTGACGTTGGCAAATGGTGCACGCGACGGCGGCTGGCAATGCCGGTTAGATCGCGTGATGACGAACAGCGGGTGCGGACTAGACCTGGTGCCGAATTGACCTCCTGAGTTTGAGCGAATAGGGACAACCAGCATGTTGTATGAAGTTGGATGATTTCAAGTCTGCTCCGGTCGCCTCCTCTGCTCAAGCTCATGCCGTGTGCGTTAAACGTCGAATTCATAATCGGGCGCCGGAACCTTGATGGGGAAACGGCGCGGCGCAGCGCCCTCGCTGGTGAACTCCAGGGTGTAGTCACCAGCTTCAAGGTTGCCGACGGAAAAACGGCCTTCGGGTGTAATCTCGATCGCGGCGTTGCGCTCGAGCAGGGTCAGGCGCACCTGCTTGAGATCGAGCGGCGGCTGGCTGTGCAACGTGCCGCCGATGGTCCAATACACCTCGGCTCCGGCAGCCGGAAGCAGGCTTTGCGTCAACGCCGGACTTTCCGCCTGCCCGAAACGGATTTCGCGCGTACGGACCAGCGGGCCAGTAATGGCCTGGTAGGGATTCAGGGCCAGCGTAACCATGCACGTCAGCGCCGGACGCAGTTCATTGTCCAGCGAGCTCCATAGATCAGTCAGATTCTGGATGGTGTCGTACTGCGCCACTTTCAGCGTGATGGGGCCAGGCTGATCGTGCAAGCTTTCCGGCAGCAGCTCGAGCGGCATTTCTGGCACACGGAACAATGCCATCAGCGCACGCGCCAGCAAGCGATGCTCGTCTTCGGGTTCGGTGGCCCACGAGGTCACCAGATAGTGCAGATCGGCGCGGAACGGACGGCGGCGCTGAATGGCCGTGCCGTCGCTGCGGCGCTCGATGTCAAAGCCCTGCGCGGTGTGGCGCAGCTTGGCGTTCTCGCGCACATCGTACAGAAAGAGATTCAAGGTCGGACGGCTGAGCCGGGCCGACCATTCGCGCCGGGGCTGATTGAACTGAATATCAACCTCGCCGTTTTTGATGGGCATTTCGCGGATGAGCAAATGCCGCAGGGCTTCGTCAAGATCTTCGATCATGGTTGAGCCATTTCACGTGTGACAACGCTGGCTTAACCGGCGCGCATGGCGCCGGCTTGCCGATAGTAGTCCTGGGCCTGCGCTTCCGCGCCGCGCAAGAAGCATACATGTCCTAACTGCTCCAGCACATCGATCTGGCCCGCGCGATCGCCCTGCTTCCGATAGGTGGTCAGCGCCTGCCCGAAGAGGTTGTCGGCGGCGTCATATTCAGCGCGCAGCAATGCTTGGACCCCCTGCTGGAACAAATCCTGCGCCGCGCCAGTAGCGGCCGCGGGGGCCACCGCGGGTTGATCGGCTGGGGCAGTGTCCGCAAGTGGTTCGATCGGCGCTGCCGCTTGAGATTCAGCCAGCACGGACGCAGCCTCATCAGCCGGGATCGGGATGGCGGCTTTCTTCTTGTCGGCTTTAGCTTTCTTGCCCGACTTGGCTTCCGCGGCCGAAGCGCCTGGGGGAACTTCAGGTGTGTCGGTCTGCTCAGGTGTCTGATCGTCTGACATGATGTTCTTTCCTAATTCCAGAATATCAACTCGTGCGCTGACGGGTCACGCAACCTGCACTTACTGTCCAGCGGCTAGCTGTTCCTGCTCGGCCTGCGTCAGATCAAGCGCGATGTCGCTTTCATCCTGCCGCATCACGCTTTCCAGCCAATTGATGGCCGTCGTGGCTTTGGCTTCACCTTTCAGGGAGGTGTCAGTGGCATACTTGCTGCCTCTCCAATCGGCGATGGCCGTCAAGACGTTTTTGACGGCGACCATTTCAGATTTGTACTGAATGCCCACATTGGATTTGTATTCCAGTAGGGCATCATAAGTCTGCGAATTGTTCACCACGCGCCGCAGTTCGGCGCTCCAGGTAAAGTAGAAAGGCAATTTTTTCTTGAATTGTTCGTGCGCGCTCTGACGGAAATGCCGGGTGGCCTTGGCTGTCCTGTCGGCCGCGCCCTGTTCCAGCACGAAGACTTCACCCAGCAAGTAGGATTTCACCACGAGCCAGGGAGCGCCGGCCTTTAAGTACGTCAGCACCATAGCGCCGGTTTGGACGGCGTCGTCGGCGCTGACCGAGGCTTCCACGCGTTTGGCATCGGTCTCGCCTTTGGTCACCACATCGGCCTTGCCATGCCGGCCGTGATCCTGCGCGCCATAATCCTGGAAGGCGCGGATCTTGCCGTAACCGCTTTCGCCGGACTTTTTGCGGGCGCGCTGCGTGTGGGCGGCGCAGAAGGTATCTTGAATCATGTGCAGCAGGCTGCCCATGGCGACGGCCTTCAACCTGGCATCATCGTTCACCATGAACAGCCAGGAAACTTGCTTGCCTTCATAATCTTTCGCCGGAAACAGCCCCTGAATCAGCGGCACCGGGACTTTGCTCAGCACGGCATCTTTGGTGATGCGACCCTGCGCGATGGCGTAGCAGAACTCGGCCCAGGCCAGCATGTAGTCCACCGTCTGGCTGGCCTTTTGTTCGGCCATGGCCATGCCGTGCAGGAACTGCATGTCCTGGTTGTGACTGCGGTAGGTGATGGCGGTCTTGGGCCCGATGCCGACAATGGCCGAAGCTGCCCCGTACCCACCAGGCAGGTCGTTCCATTTCGATCCTTCGACGAAACCTTCTCTACCCCCAAACTGTTCCTGAATTTCTTCCTCAGTGAAGCCGGCTTTTCTCAAGCTCTCGCGGGTGAGGATTTCATGCCCCTCCCCCTTAGCGCCCATGCTCCAGCGCTGCACACTGGGCCTGACCGAGCCGGTTTGCTGCACGACGTGGGTCAGCTCATGCGCCAGCAGCGATTTGCCTGCCGACGACTCCAGATCGGTCTTGCCTTCACCCAGATAGATATCCTGACCCAGGGTGAAGGCCTGCGCGCTGACCGATCGGTTGAGCTGGGCCGACTGGCCGCCGGTATGAATCCGCACGCCGCTGAAGTCGGCGCCAAAGCGCGGTTCCATAAAATCGCGCACAGGGTCAGGTAAGGGGCGGCCTCCGCCGCGTGTGGCTGACAGCTGCTGCTCGAAAGCACCGCTAATCTCAAATCCCGCCCCATGTAATGAGCGCTGAATGTCGGGTTTGGCCTGAAGTTCTTCTTCCTCTTCGGCCACACGCTGCACGATCGGTTTGAGTTGAACCTCTGCCTCTTCGACAGCGGCCCGCTGCACCAGCGGCGTGATCGACGCCGCCAGCGGCTTCATCTGCAACTCTTCTTCCTCTTCGGGCGCGCGCTGCACCGCCGGTTGAGTTGGCATGGGAGCGGACATGTTCATCACTTGCGCCGCCACCCGATCGGCTTCCTGCTCGTAGCAATCCCCCGCCGCGCCAACGGTAAGCTTGGTCTGGATCAAGCGCGACACCGCAGAGTTGCCGGCGAGGTGCTGCAGATTGAGCACCTGGGCCGGTGAGGGGAGGACCGCGTCGCCAATGGGCTGCTGCGCCAGCGGCTCAGCCACCGGTTTGGATTCGGTACGCGCCACGGCAACCTGCGGCGTTTTGTCCCGGCGTTTCGGCGTGGCTCTGGTTGGATTTTGATCAGATGTTTTGGCTGACATGATGATTGCCTTGTGTCCTGCTTGCCCCCGCTGTCACGGCATCCGCTGATTGGCGCCGCGCGACTGCACTGCCACAGCGCCGAGCGCCTCCTCACCTTTCCAGTTCGATGATTGCTTCAGCCGGCGAGATTTCGGCTTTGATCACCGCTTGAATGCCGGGCAGGTATAAATCCATCAAGCTGACGTTGGCTTCGACCAACTGGCGCACCAGCGCCCGGCTCAAGCGATCGCCTTCCACATCCAGGCTTGTTTTGAAACGGACTTCACCGCTGGCCCAGTTCATCTCAAAGTTGCCGACGATGAGACCGAAGTTGGCGCGTGTGAGGTATTCCGCCACGGCGGCTCGTCTCTCGGGTGGAACCTGTTCCGGGCAGACCGAGTAGAAGGCACACTGAGTGCCTGCCCGCCGCACGTGCGCAAAACACGGCCACACCGCGCTGCTGCCTTGAAAACGCAGTTCCAAAGTTTCCTGTTCAGGTACGCGCTGAAAAGACCAGTCAATCTGGCGAAAGAAATCGGCAAATATTTCCAGCGCGTCCAATTCAAAAGGGGGCGCATTCTCCTCACCGATATCGGTGTCGGCCCAGATGGTGCTGTAACCCGTTTTCAGGGCGCCGGCGTCCTGCAAGTCGGGCGGCAGTTCCACGGCTTGCTTGACATGCAGAGCGTACCAGCTCCGCGTATCCAACAGCGGGTTGGCCGCGCCGGATTGGCTCAATTTGAATAGACGATTCACCGCTTCATCAGCCTGTGTGATTCCTTCATTCAGAGTCGGCAGCAATTCAGCATCCAACGCCACATCCAACTCGACCGGATGCGCGGCATTAAACTCGCCGCCCCTGGGGCCGCGCACTTCAGGCTGCAGGTTGAAGAGCGCCTCGCTGTCAATGCGCGCATAAACATCGAGCGGCACGTGCAGCGCCAGATGGCACTCCACAATCTCCTCGTCCTCTTCGACCACACGTATGGTCGAGACTTGTGCGGTCAAGGGCGCGCCGGCCGGCGGCAAAAAGGTCAGTGGTTCCTCGATGGTGTACTCGGACTCTGCATGTGACATGAGCCTGCTCTTTTCTGTAGGTGGGATGACGGTTAAATGAACTTCCAGCCGCCCTTGTACTTGACGCCGAAGACGCGGCGCGTCTTCTTCTGCTTGCCCTTGAAGACTTCCAGATCGAGCGAGATCTCCTGGGAACTTTCCACGGCGATGGTGATTTCCACGCCGTCGGACGGGCTGTAACCGATGGTAACCCGCAGGCTATAGTCGGCGGAGCCGCCCAGGCCGGGCGCGCTGTCTTCAACGCCGAACTTCGCTTCAAACATCTGGTTGCCGAGCAAGGAAGACATCGCGCCGCCGGTATCGCTGACAAAGTTGGCGACATTGCCCGCCAGTTTGGCCGTGTTCCTATCGCTCTCCAATCGCGAACGGATTAGCGTGACCGCATTGCCCACAAAGGCTTGCACCAGCGGCGTGATGGCCATGCCCGTGCCCAGCGGCATGGATAGCGTGCCGACGATCTCGCCTTCCAGACCGTCAAATTGCGCCTCACGTTGATACCAGGCCGTATCGATGCTCCCGGTGTCCGGCGCAGCCCAGTTCAACTTGAAACTGGCCTCGCCTTTCAACAGGCCGGCATCCACCTCGCCGCTGAATTCCAGCACGTGCATACTCTTGCCAAATTTGGCTTGCGCCCCGCGCAGAGCGGGTGTGTAGGTCTGCTCCAATGCCGACTTGCCGCTGGTGAATTGGCCCTTCTTGGTCAGGAATTGCTGCTTCCTGCTTTCGACACTGGCCTTGGTATAGCGTGTGCCGGTAGTGTACTTGATGCCACCGCCCACACCCAGCTGGGTACCGCCCACGCCCACCTTGGCTTCGGCCCCCACGCCGGCCAACATACCGGTTTCCACATAGGTGCTCTTTGTGGTTTCGTCGCTGCCGCCAAAGGCTTGCTGCTCCACTTTACTGGCCCAGCGCTCGGCGCGCTTGTAACCGACGAAACTGGAAGTGCCGCCCCAGATGAAGCTGGATATCTCGCGCGGAATCCAACTGGACTCTACAAAGCGGCGGTACAACGCATATGAGATGAGCTTTAGCGCCGTCGCGGCGTCTTTGGCGGATGATTCAAAGTAGCCGCCCAGCTCGCCTTTCAACTCCACGCCGCCCGGCAGTTTGCCGCCCCCGGTGAGTGCCGCTTCGCAGCCGACTTTCACCATGTCATCGCGCTCAGCCTCAAACTTCAGCCGCCCCCCGATGAAGCCCACCCCGCTGGGATCGACCGGGAACTGGACTTCCAGCTCCAGCTCGCTCGACTCGCCCTTGTTGGGTACGGCCATATCGATCGTCCAGGCCGCTTTAGAGAAGACAGAATCGGCGTTGCCCTCATAGCGGGCGCGCAGTTTCTGCACTTGCTCGTTGGGGCCGCTGACACGGTCGGGCAATTGTTCTTGTTGGCCGGTTTTCATCTTCTGCGCTTCTTCGAGAGGCGGAATGTCGTGCTGCTCAAGCTGCTGCAAGAAACGCTCCATGCCGGCCATGCGCTTGGTGCGCGCGCTGTCGCCGGTATGCTCGTCGATCCACATGCGCGTCAATTCGCGGATCTGCGAGACGATGGCAATGGCCCGATCCAGCTCGCCCCCGTACGGATTACGAATGGAGTGGTACTCGGCGATGAGCGCTTCGATCGCCTTGAGCGTTTTGCCCCGGCCCGAGAAAACACCTTCGTACGTTTGCGCCTTGAAGGCTTCAACCGTGATGAGGCGCTGCACCTGGCCGCGCGGCGCAGCCTGAATGCGCGGTGAGACGGGTTTGCGGCGCACAGCGCCTGTTTGCTGCACCACGTGGGTCAGTTCATGCGCCAATAGGGATTTGCCTGCTGACGATTCCACATCGTCCTTGCCTTCGCCCAGATAAATATCGCGCCCCAACGTGAAGGCCTGCGCGCTGATCGATCGATTGAGCTGCGCCGCCTGGCTGCCGGTGTGAAGGCGCACGCCGCTGAAGTCAGATCCGAAGCGTGGTTCCATGAAATTGCGCACAGTCGCCGGCAGCGGACGCCCCTCGCCCCGGCTGGCCGCCAACTGCTGTTCAAATTTGCCGCTGACCTCGAAGCCCGCCCCAGTGGACGCGCGCTGGATTTCAGGTTTGGCTTGCAGCTCTTCTTCTTCAGGGGCGCGCTGCACGATCGGTTTGGT
>CAYNML010000006.1:41965-73526 GCA_964398185.1 uncultured Anaerolineae bacterium
TCTTCAGGGGCGCGCTGCACGATCGGTTTGGTCTGAAGCTCCTCTTCCTCGATCGCAGCCCGCTGCAGCAGCGGCTTCAGCTGAAGCTCTTCTTCCTCTTCAGGGGCGCGCTGCACCAGGGGGGTGATCGAAGCCGCCAACGGCGCGGCCAGCGGCTTCATTTGAAGTTCTTCCTCGTCTTCAGGGGCGCGCTGCACCGCCGCTTGAGTCTGGGCCGGCGCAGGCATCGCCATTACCTGTTCGGCTACGCGATCGGCTTCCTGCTCATATTGATCGCCAGCCGGACCAACCGTGAGCTTGGTCTGAATCAAACGTGACGCAGCGCGATTGCCGGTGAGTTTCTGCGCGGCAAGCAGCGCCTCAGGCGAAGCTGTCAAAGGATCAACCAGAGCGCGCTGCACGGCGGCTGAATCGACGGCAGACACAACCGGTTTAGGCTTAGGCTGGCGTTCTGCTTTATCGCTCTGTTTGGAAGTCGTTCGAGTGTGCTGATCAGCCATCGCAATACCCTACCTTTCACGCGCAAATCTCGAACAAAGGTCCGCCACACAACGCTCACAACCGTCTCGCTCGCTAACGTCCTGCGCCGGGAGAACACTTCTGTCAGAAATATTGTTGCACGATGCAGTTTGCATCAGGTTGATTTGCACCAGCTTTCTGCCGTTAAGCAGAGGGGAGATTCTGCTTGATCAATCTACGTCAGCTGCGTCGATAGAATCATGCGTTCCAGCAGCGGCACATCGCGCGCGGCCAGCGTTTTGAGCGTGGCCGCCTTCAAGACAAACGCAGTGGCGGCGTTCGGCCAGATCATGACCTGCAGATTGACCGAATAGATCGCGGTGCTGTCGTAGCGCCACTCGACCTGCCGCCAGAAAGCCCGCACACCGGCCACAGTCACCTCTTCGCTGCGCAGCACGCGATAGTCTGGATAAGCCGCGCGCTGCTGTTCTTCCGAGTAACGGATGGTCTCCGCCAGCCATTCATCGCCGGTCCCGTCAGGCGTCATGCGCACATAGCTCAGCTGCGGACGATAACCGTCGCGCTCGGCCGGGCCGGAGATCACAAACTGCGTGTCGCTCAGCGTCTGCACCGTCCAATCTTTCGGGTGAGACACCGTCACGCCCACAGTCGGATTAGAATAAGCGACCCATTGAGAAGCCATGATCCGTTCTTAGTCCTTGATCAATTGTACTTCAGACAGCACAAGCGGTGCTCGGCCAGCCCGATCGATCTTCAGCCCTTATCAGGCATCTCACTCGCTGTCTTCAACAACTTCTTTCTTCTTGAAAGGATTCAGCCAATGCGCGAATTGAGCCAAGCCTTGTCCCACGGTAGACGCACCCTGCTTGACGCCGCCCCATAAGCTCTTGCCCGCTTGCGCAGTCAGCTCGGCGCCTTTCTTGACGCCGCTCCACGTTTTTTCGGCGGCCCATTTAGCGCCGCCCACTGCACCGCCCACCGCTAGTCCCCCCAGACCCATGCCCAAAGCGCCAAGTCCGCTGACAGCGGTGCCTGCGCCGGTGGCTAACGCGCCCGCGCCAGCGCCCACCGCGCCCAACGTGCCCAGGGCCGTTGAACCAGCCGCGCCCAAGCCACCGAGGACGCGCCCACCGGCAACCCCTAAGCCACCCAAAACATTGCCGCCCAGCCGCTTGAACCAATTGCCGACGCCGCCCTTCGCCTGCCCATGCTCATCACGTCCCCAGCTGCGCGTGCCCTGCCACGCCTTATCGGCCAGACCGCCACCCCACTGCCAGGCCGACTTTGCGCCACCCACACCCGCATTCCAGGAGTTCTTGGCGGTCGAGGCCAGACCCTTCGTCGCCTCCAGGCCGCCCACGGCCAGGGCCGCCAGCGGACTGGCTGCGGTCCTGGCATACTCCACAGCCGACTGCCGCACCCGGAAGGGATAGCGTGCAGTCTTGGAGACGTGTCCGGAGTGTTTAGCCAGCTTATCGGATACACCGAGGTCTTGTAAGACATCATCGGTCAGGCCAACGGCTTCGCGTTGACTCTTGAACGCATCAGAATTCAGCAAGTACTGCGTATGCGTTTCAACGGGATACTTGTAGCTTACGTCGTGAAAGAAGGTATTGCCCGGCAGGTGCTTGCCGCCGGCCAGATCGACGATGTCGCCAGCCGCCACATGGTGGCTGACATCCTGTGTGCCTTTGAACAGATTGGCTTGAACGGTGGAGATGCCGGGAGCCTGGAACGTCACCACGCGTTTCACTTGTCCCGGAAATGCCGACGCAGCGTGCTGCGCCAGCGCGCCGCCCAGACTGTGGCCGACGACATCCACTTGATTGCCCGCCCCGGCCGCCGCACTGGCCGCACCGCCGATCTGCATCAACTGCGCCACCTCAGCCTGCTTAAGCTTGAAAGCTGTGAAGCCCACCGCCACCGGATCCAGATCGGCCAGCACGTCGCCCACCTTCTCTGGTGAAGTGCCTTTGAAGGCCAGAATCGCGCGCCGCTTCGAGCCAGGTTTGGGCAGCAACAACCCCACGGCCAGCCCCGTGCCAACGACGCGCTGATGCCAATCTTGTTCATAGCCGCGGCTGTCCAGCCATTGTTTGGCGCCCGCGGCGATGACGTCCTGATACGCCAGGCGATGGGCAATGATCTCGTACTCGATGTCTTCACCCTTGATTTCTTTCGCCGCGTTCGGCCCGTCGGCGCGTTGAATCAGCGGCTTGGTCTGAATTTCTTCCTCTTCGGGCGCACGCTGCACGATCGGTTTGGCCTGGATCTCTTCCTCTTCTTCAGCTGCGCGCTGCACCAACGGCGTGATCGCTGCCGCCAGCGGCTTCATCTGCAGTTCTTCTTCCTCTACGGCGCGCTGGACGCCCGGTTTGGTTTGGATAAGGCGCGAAACCGCCCGATTGCCGGTACGTTTTTGCGCGACCAACACCGCTTGTGCTGGCGCATGAAGCGGATCGCTCAAAGCGCGCTGCAGCGCTTCCGACTCGACTGCCGGGGTGGCAGTCACCGGTTTCGGCTTCGGCTGCCGGGCCGCTTTGTCGTTCTGCTGCGTGCTGGTGCGGGTCTGTTGGCTGGTCATGGCGCTGCCTTACCTTTCACCGCTGGGCGTCACGGACAATCCGGTGTCACGCGCCCCGATCGGTTGATCGAGGCCCAACGGCTTACTTCTTATACAAGATGTTATTCCACTTGCCAATCGAGAACTTCTTGACCTCCGCCCACGTGTAGAAGTTCAATTCGCCGACGCTTTGCGAGACCTTGGAGGCCGTTTTATTCTCGGGCGCAATGACCGTCAGCAGATTGTTCAGCGCGCCCTGGTTGTACTTCAAGCGATCCTTGATGACCGGCTCGCCGGCGCCCTTGATCCGGGTAGCCGCGGTGTTCTTGTCCAGGCCATTGGTCACGTAGTTCGACGCGCCCGGCTCTTTCAGCAGCGCGCCATACGGATCGTTGATCAGAATTCCGTCGTTGAGCGCCTGCGCAAACATCACGATATGTCCGCCCGTCATGCTGGTACTGAGCATGGCTGCGGCCTTTTGGTTTTCCGTGATCGGGCCCACGGTCTTGCGATAGTATTCTTCCGACGTCAACTTCTCCAAGGTATTGCCTTTGCCGTCATTGGGTTCGTTGTGCTCGGCTTTGGCGATGAAAGCCGTGAATTCCAGCCCCACCCGATTGAGCGCACTGGCGATCTGGTTCCACGGGATCTTGTTCTGGACATGCCACTGGGCCGCCATCTTGTACTCTTTGCCCAACAGCGTCGGCCACTCATTCTTCTTGGTGATTTGATCGAAGCGCGCCATCAACAAGTCTTCCAGCTGCTTCTGGCGCAGCACCGGCGCGGGCGTGGTATCGCCGTTCTTCTGCAACAATTGTACCGCCGCTTCAACGGCTTTCTCCTTGTTACCCGCCAGCGTTTCCAGCTGCATGGCCAGCGTCGTCACATTGCACATGACGCCGCCGTACACGCGCTGCCCGTTGTCATCCGCTTGATCATACGCGTTATCGCGCTGGCTCTCATACGCGATCTTCGTGGCGGCGGGCGCAGTGGCGGGTGCTGGGGTTGTGGCGGCCGCTGCCGGTTGCCCCGTCTGGTTCGTGCTCGTCTCGAATTGCTTGCCGATCCAATTCCACAGATCCTTGCCCGCATCCAGCGCTTGCTTAAAGATGCCTGAGCCAATCTCGTAAGTCTTCTCGATGAAGTTGAGTTTGGGCGTAGTCACGGCGGGCGTAAACTGCACGTACTTGCTGTGAATAAAGGCCGGCTTGCCCTGATACGTGATGCGCAGCCAGTCACCCTGCCGGCCGTTGACCGTCACCTGCGCGCCGCGCGTCAGTGTCCCCAACTTTGCGGTCGTGGCGTCCGGGCCTTGCCGCACATTGAGCGCATCCGTCGTCACCTGTGCCACACCCGTCACCGCCGTAACCGCCGGCCCGTGTGAGGTTGGACTGGGCTGTGTCGGCGCCGTCGGTTTCGTGGTCTCGCTCGTGTGCGAAGCGGCGGTCGTGCCGCCCGCTTGCGTCTTGAAGCCGTTAATTTTGTAGGCTTTTCCGCCGGGACCTGACACCTCTACCGTGCCTTCCGGCCCGGCGACGTTGAGGTTGCCCGCCGCCAACAAGGCCCGAAAAGCCCGGCAGCGATATTTCGAACCGCGCACCGCATTCGCTTTGACCGTCTCGCCTTTGGCCTCGGCGGCTACGGCGATGGCCTCCAGGCGCTCCTCGCGCGCATCATTGAAGGCTTTCAGGAAGTCGAGTTCGGTAATTTCCTTGCCGCTGATTTTGTCGCCAATGTTACCGCCGCATTTGGCCTGCGCCGTCTTCATACAGGATTCCATGCCGCCCTGGATTTTGGTGTCATATAACATGGCGTAACCCAGCGGCGATTGGATGCTGCTCTTCTGCGCGGCTTTGACGGCGGGATCCCAATACCCCTGACTGAAGACCATATCCTGCGCGATCTGCATTTCCTTCTCGCCGGCCGCGCCGCGCAGCGCGTCGAGAAAATTCTTGTCGTCTTTCAGCGTGACATCTTTCTGATTGACGCGCGTGATGTTCTTGCGGATGACCTCGGCGTTGGCGCTGTTGGCGCTGGCAATATAGGCGTTGAGGATGCTGCCCAGCGAACCGGAACTCAGCGTGGCCTGATGCTTGCCGTAGGAAATGAGGCCGCCGTCGTTGATGGTCGTCAGCGCGCTGTAGCTGCCTTTGGTCGAACCGCCTTCCATGATGGACGTAATCTGATTGGCTACATCAAAGTAAGCCGCCGAGTCTTGACGGTACGACGGTGTTTCTGCGGGTGTGCGTTGGACGCCGGGGGTTGACTGGCCGGTCTGCTGCACCACGTGCGTGAGCTCATGCGCGATGAGGCGCTTACCGGGGGCCGTGCCGGGCGCAAAGTTGTCTTTGCGGAAGTAAATATCGCGACCGAGAGTAAAGGCTTCGGCCTGCAGGGAGCGGCTGAGCCGGTCGGCCTGTGGATCGGCGTGAATGCGGACGCTGCTGAAATCCGATCGGAACGCGTGCTCCAACGGCTGCCGCACGGTATCAGCCAGCGGTTGTCCGCCGCCCTGCGATCGCTCGATCGCCGCCGACAGGCCGGCGTCCAGTGAGCCGCCCTCGGACAGCGGCCCGGCCGTCAGGCGCTGCACGGCCCGATTGCCGTAGCTGCGCTGCAAGGCCACCATCGTTTCCGGAGCGGCTTCCGCCGGCTTGCTGATGCTGCGCTGCAAACTCAGGGCCTGCCGGCTGACGCCTGCCATCTTGCTCGCCGAGCGGCCCACGCGCGGCTTGCGCGCGATGCGGGGGGGATGAAGACGTTGCGAAGAACGAACAGTCATGTTGTATTGCTCCCACAGTGCAAAGGTGACAGACTTAAACAACGACTGCCAATGAAACGAACTGCTGAAGCGCGCGGCTTCACGGAAACGGCCACCAACCGATCGGTTGGCCGCTAGCCGACGGCTGCCGCGAGTGCATCCACCCGCGCATCTTCCGCGTACACCAGCGCCAGGATGCCCGGCAGGAATTGATCCATCATCGCCAGATTGGGATAGATCGCGTTCTTGAAGAGCGCCGGCGTCACCGGCACATCTTCGCAATCAAAGCTGGTCTTATAGCGGACCTCGCCCTCGTCCAGATCCATTTCGAAATTGCCGATGATCAAGCCGTAATTGGCGCGCGTTAGAAATTCCAGCACTTCGGCGCGCCGGTCTTCCGGAATGATGACGGGGCACAGCGAATAGAAAACAAACTGCTGCTGTTCCTCGCGCGCCTGGGCGTAGCAGGTCCAGCGGGCGTTCTGTCCGGCAAAGTTCAGCGTCAGCGCCAGACTGCCCTCCAGCGCCAGATACGGCCACTGATCGGCGGTGAAGAAAGTGGTCATTGCGTCATACAGCGGAGTTGTCGTAGCCGTCATACCGGCATCCTCTTAAATAAGCAGGTCTTTTTCATTGACCAGGCGGCCCATCTTCTGCATTTCGCGGCGCGCGCCGTGCAGAATATGCGCCATGGTCACCACTCCGCCATCGGCGGCGGCCAGGTAAGCTGCGCTGACGATGATGTTGCGAATATTGCCGCCCGCCAGTTTGAAGCGGCGCGCCAGCATGGCAAAATCCAGATCGGTGCTGCGCGGCACGTCCGGCGGGAAGAGCGTCTCCCAGATCCGCCGCCGGTATTCCTCGTCCGGGAAAGGCACATCCAGCGCAAACTGCAAGCGGCGCGTAAATGCTTCGTCCAGGTTGGCGCGCAAGTTGGTGGCCAGGATGGTCACGCCGTCGTACGCTTCCATGCGCTGCAACAGGTAACTCACCTCGATGTTGGCGTAGCGATCATGCGCGTCTTTGACTTCCGAGCGCTTGCCGAAGATGGCGTCGGCCTCGTCGAAGAACAGGATGGCATTGCTGCTCTGCGCTTCGGTGAAGATCTTCTCCAGGTTCTTCTCGGTCTCGCCGATGTACTTGCTGACGATCGTCGACAGGTCAATCTTGTAGAGATCAAGTCCCAGTTCGGCGGCGATCACCTCCGCGGCCATGGTCTTGCCAGTGCCGGGCGGCCCGGCGAACAAGATGGTGATGCCGTCGCTGGGCACCAGTTTGCGGCCGACGCCCCACTCGTTCAGCACGACGTGCCGCCCGCGCACCGTGGCGACAATCTCGCGCAGGATAGCCAACTGTTCGGGCGGCAGCACGATGTCATTCCACTCGTAACGCGGGGTGATCTTGCGCGCCAGGCCGGAGAGGCCGGGGCTGGAATGCGCACGCGCCGCCGCCAGCAGATCCTGCTCGGTGAGGGCGCTGCCCCGCTGGGCGGCCTGATCGCGCGCCGAGGACAGGGCGTCGCGAATCTGCGCCGCCGTCAGCAGGAACTGACCGGCCAGCACCGACACATCGATCGGCGGAGTGAGCTGATCGGGCAGGCCGCGTTCCCACAAGGCACGGCGCTGCGCGTAATCGGGTATCGGGAAATCCAGCCACATCAACGCCCGTGAGCGCTCCGCATCGCGCGCCTGCCAGGGACGTTGCCCAAGCAACAGCACAACATCAGGATAATCACAGATCTCTTCCAGCAGGCTGGCGGGCGGCGCATTGTCCACCAGGCAAGTATCCCAGTCCAACAAGCAGGGAATGCCGCCCGTCAAGCGCGCGTCGCGTAAGGCCAGCTGCACCGCTTGCAACGGCGAAGTCGTTTCATTAATCACATGCGCCAGGTGCACGATGAGCAGTGGCCGCTGCTGACGCCGCGCCAGCAGATTGGCCGCGCTGAGCTGGCTGAAACGATCGGGGCCGGTGAACACCCCGATCGATTTTTCGGCAGCCATGCGATCCAGCTCAATTTGCACGTGACCCGCTAACAGATCATCCAGCGGATCGTGCGCTGGCGCTTCCAGTGAAGCATGTGCGCCAAGCGCGGCGTGTGGCACGTAATTGCCTAGCAGCCAGGCAACAATCCCCGGCTCAACGATCAGCGTCTGACCCAGAACTGAAGGCGCATGAGCTTCGGCAAATTGCAGCAGGTGATGTTTGATCAGCGGGGACTCGGCCGTAAAGTGTGTCAGCTGGCGCAAGCGCGGCAGGCCGGGCGCCGTCAACAGATCGAGGATGAGATTGAGGCTGACCAGGCGGCGCGTGACATCATCTTGCAGGTAGGCGTAAATTCGTTCGTAGCGCAGATCCAGCGCAGGGGCCAAGCAGACGAGGAAGGCCTCAACATCAAAATCGTCCAATTGGAAGGTAGCGGCCAGTTGTTGCAGGCGCAGCACCACCTGTTGCTGCCGCGCCGCCTGCTCGATGAGCTGCACGGCATTAGCGGCGGCTTGCGCGGCTTGATCGAAGGCGGCGGCTTCCGCTGCCTCCAGCTCGGCCGTCTGTCCCCAGTTGCTTGCCAGAGGGCGTTGGGCCAGCGCAGCCGCTTCGCTATCGGTGATGCGCAGCCCGCGAAATAGATCCGAGGAGTCCTGGCCTGCCAGCTGCCACCGGCGCACCGCGCGTTGAAGTGCGACGTCCAGCCGGGTCAGTCGAACTTGCAGATACTGAAGGCTGAGGTCATCTGCTGACAGGCGCTGCATATTTGATTGGCCCTGCTTGCTCGATAAGTTCACAGGACAAACGCCGATACCGTTAGCGGAAGGCTAACAAGAATAAAAAACACTGCTGGTATTTAGGCAGAAATACCAGTCATAAATGGGTGGGGAGAATTTGTTGGCTGAGCCTAGCCAGTTACTAATCGACCACATTATACCCCTGTTTGTCTATATTTGTACAGCCTTCTAACTTTTGTGAAGAAAATTTCAGAATTATTGTACTCTATCTATGTTGACTGCCGGTAGATTTGCCTTATAATACGGACAACAAGTCTTAGTTGATGAAGGTTTTCACTTCATGAGACTGCTTGACCGCTGTACCCCGAGCCAGCATCTGGCGCGTTCAGATGCACTTACACCTTGTGGCCCTGCGCTTTGCCGCTGCGCCGCTGCCGCACGCACGCATAAATTGAACGCTCACTAATTGTGTTTCGCTGAGGAGCCGTTTGGCTTTTCACTTGCAGGCTGACGAACGTAAAGAATATTGACGTTCGCAAACTTAATTTAGCGCGTGGCTATGTCTAAGAAATCTAACCCGGCTGACCAATCGCTAACCGGATCGGTTAATTGGATTCGCGCGCGGCTGGAAGCATACATCAATGATCCCGCGGCCCTCGGCCCGGCAGAACCACTGCCTATCCCGGCGACTTTGCTCACCTTGAGCGAGCAATTAGGCCTGACGCCGTTCGAGCAGAAAGTGCTCATGCTCTGCGCTGCGCCGGAATTTGCGCCGGGCTTAATCGAATGGTATGCACGGGCGCAGGGTAATCCGAATTTGCTGTACCCCACTTTTGCACTGGCGCTCACGTTATTTGCTGATGCGAATTGGGAAGCGCTCTCGCCCGAACGGCCCCTTCGGGCCTGGCGCTTGCTGGAAGTCGCCCAGGCGGCCAATCAACCGCTCACGATCGCGCCCCTGCGCGTTGACGAGCGCATCGTCAATTATCTCAAAGGACTCAACCAGCTCGATCATCGTCTGCGGCCATTCTTGCTGCCCATGTCCGGCGACGCCGACGCCGCCAGCCTGCCGCCATCGCAACAGCGGCTGGTCGATCAAGCTTTGGATTCCCTGAAACAGAACACCTTGCCGCTGATTCAACTGGTGGGCATCGATTCGATCAGCAAGCACCTGGTGGCCCGCCAGATCGCCGCGCACTGTGGCATTCAACTCTACAACCTCGCCGCACAACTCATCCCGGCGGCGGCGCGCGACCTGGAGGATTTCGCCCGGCTGTGGCAGCGCGAGAGCTTGTTGCTGCCCGTGGCGTTGTATCTGGACGCCAGCGATCTTGAATCGGAATCGCCCAGCGCCGAACTGCCCCAACGCATCCGGCAGTTTTTGTACCGCAGCGGCGGGCTGTTCTTCCTGGATACCCGCGAAGTGTGGTATTCCATGGGCCGCGCCTCGTGCGCGCTGGATGTGCGCAAGCCCACACCCGCCGAGCAGATTGCGGCCTGGAACGCGGCGCTGCCCGCCGAGCTCGATCATTTACCGATGCGGCTGGCGGCGCAGTTCAACCTCAATCTTGTCTCCATTCACGACATCATCGACGAAGCGCTGAATGCGCCGCAGGCCGATCGAGAAAAACCAGTGGCCGATCGGGTGTGGCAGACCTCTTTGGCGCATACGCGCCCGCGGCTCGATCAATTGGCCCAGCACATCCTGCCCAAAGCCACCTGGCACGACATCGTGCTGCCGCCGGAGCAGCTGCGCTCCCTGCGGCACATTGCCGATCAAGTTGATCAGCGCGGGAAAGTCTATGAAGATTGGGGCTTCCGGCAACGCAGCAGCCGCGGCCTGGGCATCACCGTGTTGTTCAGCGGCGAGAGCGGCACCGGCAAAACCATGGCCGCCGAAATTCTGGCGAACCACCTTAAGCTCAACCTGTATCGCATCGATCTTTCCGCCGTGGTCAGCAAGTATATTGGCGAGACGGAGAAGAATCTGCGCCGCTTGTTCGACGCCGCGGAAGATGGCGGCGCGGTGCTCTTCTTTGACGAGGCCGATGCGCTGTTCGGCAAACGCAGCGAAGTGCGCGACAGCCACGATCGCTACGCCAACATCGAAGTGAACTATCTGCTGCAGCGGCTGGAAGCGTATCAAGGGCTGGCGATTTTAGCCACGAACCTGAAGTCGGGCCTGGACGACGCCTTCACGCGCCGCCTGCGCTTCACCGTCATCTTCCCCAAGCCCGACGAGTCTCATCGCCGCCAGATCTGGCAGAAGATCTTTCCGCCGCAGACGCCGGTCTGTGATCTGGACCATGATTATCTGGCCAAGACCTTCAAGTTGTCCGGCGGCAGCATTTACAACATTGCCCTGAACGCGGCCTTCATCGCCGCCACGGCCAATTTGCCCGTCACCATGCCGCACGTGCTGGAGGCGGTGCGCATCGAACTCTCCAAGGACGAACGCCTGTTAAACGAGAAAGCTTTTCAATGGCCTGGCACGAACGCGTGATACGACCACGCTGATTTCATTCTTATCATTTTTCAGCAAGCGAGGTCCGGCCCATGAGCGAGACTGCTCAGAACACCAAAGCCGATACCAGGACTTCCTCCGCCAAAGCGAAGGTCGAGAAGGAACCACGTCATCTCCAGACTTTTATCGCGGTTGAGGCGGAACCGGCCGGCCTCACGCCCGATGAGTTGTTCGCTAATCCGCCGGGCAGCGCTGCCGCGGCCCATTCCAGCATCCTCAGCCGCGAGCCCAGCGCCATCGCGCAGCGCACCGCCGTCACGGCCACAACCACTGCGCCCGTTGTTCAGCCGGTACCCGTGCCTGCTGTCGCTAACAAAAACTTCGCTGCAATCTCTACTCGCCCGGCCGGTCACGCCGCTATTCAAACCAAGCTCACGGTGGGCGCGGCGCACGATCCCTACGAAGAAGAAGCCGATCAAGTGGCCGAGCAAGTCATGCGGATGCCGGACTTCAGTTTTGCCAGCGACGGAAGCGGCGCGCCAGACGGCGCCGGCGCACCCCAGGATGACGGCCGCGCGATCCAGCAAGCGTTTGAAGAAGAAGAGGACATTCAGGCCAAGCCTGTGGCGGCGAGCATCACGCCGTTGGTGCAGCGTGCTCCGATCACTTCAACTGAAGAGGACGGGCCATCTGTCGCGCAGCAGGTGGTTGAAGATGAGGACGAATTACAAACCAAGCGCGCCTCAGCCGCCGATAGCTTTGAGACGACCGCTGATTTTGAAGGACGTGTTGCGGCCACGCGCGGCGGCGGCCGCCCCCTGCCCGCTGAAGTCCGCTCGTTTATGGAGCCGCGCTTTGGCGCAGATTTCAGCAGCGTGCGGCTGCATGCCGATAGCGAGGCCGCGGACTTGAATCGACAGGTCAGCGCGCAAGCCTTTACGCTGGGCCGCGACATCTATCTCGGCGCAGGCAAGACCGATGTGACCTCGGACAGCGGCAAGCAATTGCTGGCGCACGAGTTGACGCACGTGGTGCAGCAGGGCGGCGCGGGAACGCTCCAAACCAAACCAGAAGAGCATGTTCAGCGAGCAGTAGCCGTTGCTGTCAAATTGCCTCCCACTTCCAAGCCACTTCCCGAAGAGATTGAGGAAGATGACTACCGTTTCCAAGACAGACAGTCCGCGGCGGTGGTGGATACGGACACCTTGGCTTCAAATGGCGAGCCGACCACAGCAGAAGTATTAGGAGATGTCTCATCTAAATCAGTTGCTGGAGAAACAGCGGGGATGGCTGAAGCAACTGAAACAGGCGTTGTGTCAACGCCCCAAGATCTAGCACAACTTGACGATACAGAGACCAGTTCCTCTGAATCACCTCAGACCCCGGCGGTCAACGTCGAGGCCGAATTGAAAAATGCTCCTCAGGCCGCAGCCTTAAAAGATGCTGTGGAAACAGTGGCGGACAAACGAGCCAAACCCCAGGACAAAACTGCTCAAGTCGTCAAGCCAGAAGCCGATCGGGCAACGGGCGCCAAGAACTTAGCAGGTATTGCTTCCCCTGAAACCCAAGGTGTCGTTAGTACGCTAGCAGCCGTTTCAACCGACCTAGATGCAGGGGCGGTTGATCGCCAAGCTTTAGTTGCACAGATGACAACGATCCTGGAGAATGAGACGGAGCAAAGCGAAGCCGAGAAAGTAGCCGCCGTAGAGGAATCTCAGCAGGCTGGCGCAGAGTTGGAACAGGCCCTAGCCTCGTTGCAAGAGCTCGCCAATCCGACTATCGAATTTGCTCCGCCCGAACCGGCTGCCCCCGACCAGGAGCCCGTTATCGCGCGGCTGCCCGCTGACGGTGCAGCAGAAGACGAGCAAGTTCGCACGCAACGGTCGGCGCAAGTTCTTAGTCAATTCGTTGGCCAGAACACGGGCCGCTCAGGTGCGATGCTTGGCAAAGCTCAAACGGTTCGACAAACTTTATCAAGCACCGCTTTACAAGTGCGAGCCGCCGTGCAGGCGAGTGTCCAGCAAAATCAGGATCTGGTTAAGCAAGTTATCGAAGGTGAACGCCAACGCGTTCACACCAAAGCCGCCGAGGTCCGCACACAACTTGAAGACCTCTTCACTACTTCCAGTGGCTTACTCCAAACAGACTTTGAAGCTGCTAAGAAAATGGTGGAAGATGAAGCTAAGGCCAAGAGCGATCTGCTGACCACTGAAGAACCCGCTGATCTGGCAACAGTCGATCAGAAGGTTAACGACACTATCAAATCCATGCAGGATGTGTCGGCTCTGCATCGACAAATTGATGCGACACAGCCCGATGTGGATTTCTGGAAAGGCATGACGCCCGGTTGGGCCGACGGCGCCGATTATTACGATCGGAAACGGGAAGCGGCCCGCAATGCAGCACAAGGGGTGCGCGACGCCTACAAGACCGAGGTTACCAGCAAGGCCAACGATGGCGCCCAACAGCTCGCCAACAGTACGGCCAAAACCGACGCGCGGAAGACCGTCTCCGACCAATACCAACAATCACGCGATGCGATAACGGCCGAGAAAGATGCGGCGCTGGCTGAAATTCAGCAGAAATATGATACGGCGCTTACCAGCATCACCGAGGTTAAAGCGGCCAAATTAGACACCCTGGCGCAAAGCCTGGAGGCCACTCTCACGTCGCTAAGCGACCTGGAAACAACCCTGATCACTCAACTGGAGCAACAAGGACAAAGCCAGGGACAGGCGACCGAAGCGACTGCTGAGAAAGTTGCCGCCCAGATTCAGCAGGGCGCCACTACAGCCGCTAACCAATTGGGGCCCGCCTTAAGCGACTTGGTGGATAAAGCGCGCAATATTCAGGCTCCTGATCCAGACCGTTTACAAGAAGCTTTGACTCAGGCCCAAGCCAAGTTGGACGCCGCGAATGCCCAACTGGATGCAACGCTCGGCGCTCAAACCGGCTCGGCCCAACAAAGTTTGCAGCAACAAGGACAACAAAGCGTGACGAGCCTAGCGCAGACTGGCGCCCAGGCTCAAACGCAAGCGACGCCCATCAGCCAGACGTTCAACGACTACATGGACGTCATGGTTAAAGATACTGAAACAACTTTCAAGACAACCACGGACGATCACAAAACACAAATAGACGCACGCGCTCAAACAGCGGTCACTCAAATTGGAAGTGTTTACGCCGGGTGTCACACAAGTGTTACTCAAGTCCTGACGGCCCTCAACGATGGCTTGAGCCAGTTTGCCACTGATTTCAAGTCTGGTCCCGAGGGACTTGACAAGAGCCTGGCCAAACTGGGAGAGGACATCAGCCGAGAAGCTAAAGCCGCAGGTGAAAAGGTCCAGCCCGCTTGGGTGAAAGTCCTCTGTTTCGTTGGACAGATCCTTGTCAGCATCGTTGTGGCCGTCGCCATTGCGGCTTTGGTTGCATCTGGCGTGGGACTTCTTGCAGGTCTGCTGATCGCGGCGGCCATTGGCGCGGCTGGCGGTGTTATCAAAGGCGTCTTAAGTGATGTTGCCGCAGGTGAGAATCCCTTTGACGCCAAACGTATGCTTATTAATGCCGGTATTGGTGCCATCGAGGGAATGCTCATGTTCCTCGGCGGACGTTTTATGACCGGTCTGGACCTGCCAGTGAAGACTTGGGGACAGTGGGCGACCAAGACGGCGCTCAGTGGCGGAATTGGCACAGCGCGCGATGTCATCACAAACACCTTGACGATGCTGAGTGAAGACACTTTTACTTGGGAACGCTTTGGATTGATGTTTGCAGAATCTTTGGTCATCAACATGGCCAGCGAATTTATCCTAGGGGGTGCACAGCGAGGCTGGAAGCAGTGGAGGGCTGGCGGCGCAGCAGCTCCTGACGTTTCGCCCAGTCAACAATTGGCTCGTGCACGGGGCATGCCAGATGCGCCACCCGGTCATGAGTGGGTTGACAACGGCAGCGGTGAGCTTTACTTACGCCGTGCGGCGGGGATGGGCCCCACTGGCGAAAATATTCCGCGCCTGACCTATGATCCCAATACGGGCGGCTTTAAGCTTGCCGACACGGATGCACCCTTTGTACCTTGGAATAAAGTCCCAGATACACCCAGTGCGCGCTTAGCCCAAGGTATGGGTTATCCTGAAGCTCCGCCGGGTTACATTTGGTCCTCGAATCAGGGGACACCTTACCTTCGGCGTGCAGTAGGGATGGGGGCCACTGGCCAGAATATTCCCGAAATATTCTTTGATCCACAAACAGGAAGGATTAATTACAGCGACTCGGGCCAACCTTTCCGTTTGTTCTGGGAACGGATGAATGTCAGAGCAGTGACACCGAACTTCAATCCTTACCAGAATTGGACACCACCGCTTCCGGCTGCCTTGCAGCAGCTGTGGAAAGCTGCGACAAAAAATGCCGTTGTCAAGCCGCTGGCTTACGGCATCCCCGTGAAAGACTATGGGTTACCGGAACTAGAGAAGGGTCTCTTAGATCGAGCGGTACCTGCAGTGAAGGGAGTTCCCAGTTCAGATGAGCAGCGCAAAACGCAGTTACAACAAGAAAGACAACAACGAGCGCAACAGCAGCTGACTGAGCTCTACGCCAACCTGGCCGAGGCCGGTGTGGTCTCCCCCAACATGGATTTTGACTGGAACCAATTCTGGGTGGATTATCAGAAACAACACCCCACTCCGTAGCGCAGTGAGAAAGGGACTTTTACCCATGGGCGAGATTCCACCACAGACATTGTGGATTGAGTTACAGCGAGGCCGCTACTTTTTAATTCGGGAGGGGAAAAAGTTACCGGAAGGAGAGACGCTCCTATTTTCCCCCTCTGGGTTAAGCTGCCGCGTAGATTTGGCCGGAGTCGTGGCCTGGGAAGTGCCCGAGTCGGCGGCCTTGGCGTATATGCAGATCAACGCCACACAATACTTTTTGGATCTTCGTGAGAGGGTGCTCGGGGGGCGATCCTGGGGTGAGTCGCTAAATACCGACTCGTCGGCGCAAGCCGGATTGGCAGGCGACTCTCTCCTCGCGTCCCTCCTTCTCGGTTTCGCGCCCGAAGAGGCTCGTCAAGATCCCAATGCGCCCTTGCTGGGGTTGCGCCGCCTCGTATTGCGGATAGCTGATTTAATAGAAGACAGCATCGCAGGGAACGAAGAACAACTGGAGCATGCGCGGCAGAATTTGCGGCTTGTCACGGCACAGCTTCGGGCGCAATCGATAGAGATCAAAGACGGATTGGACGAGCTTCCCAACCAGCTCCGCCTTTGGTACACCACAACGAGCGACCCCGATAAGTTTGTTCAACTAATCGCGAGCCTGCGCACTTTCGCAGATCAAGTACAGCCTGTGTCTGGCGATCACATTGCTGGACAACAAGCCTTTATGGATCTAGCACGGGGCCTGGCTGCACTATTTGACAATCCTGAGAAGCGGCATCGAGAACACTATCAAGCGCTGGCACGAAAGGCTATAGACTCTGCGGTAGGCGAAGTACCGCAATTCGATTTCAAAAAGGTCTGGGCGAAATATAAGCAGCAACATGGAGAAGTAGATCCTGCCTCACGCCCAGCCAACGATTCAACGGAGACTTCTCAGCAGTGAAGCAGCAAGTTTTTCGTTTCTCGGCCGCCATGCGTCTGCCCGGTCAAATCCTGCTGGTTTTGACGGGCTGTCTCTATTTGCTATTACTCTTTCCCCTGGTCTTCTTCTCACCCTACGAGCCTTACGCTCGCGCTGTACCGGCCTTGATCCTATTCAGTTTGCCGTTCCCATTGCTGGGCCTCTACTGGACCTATCGACATAGCGGACAGCTGATTCTCACTGATGAAGCTATTATTCTACGGCACTGGGGACGAGAGCAGCGCCTGCCTTATTGTGACATTAAGACTGTATATTTCCGAGACTGGCATGTTCCCCCTAACCTGGTGCTCAAAAGCGAGCATGGTACGCTAAAATTTAGCCGGTTGGTAGAAGGTTATCCACGACTCTATCAATCACTCGAACACAGTGTAGAAGCATTGAACAAGCCACTAGAACCTGATGTTATCTCTTTGCCTTGGGAAGTATCGCTGCGACGCCGCTTTTGGCTGTTGAGCGGCCTGCAGTTGATGGGAGTAACGGCCGTTCTGGCTACGATCTTTGCTATCTTAGCGTATGATGAAACGACACACAGCCTAAATCCAGGTATGGCCATGTGTTTGATTGTAGTTTCAGTCGGAATACTGGTCATCGCTGTAATCGGCCAGCTGGATCCCAGCCAGCCTGTGCGGCTGACTTTCACCGATCAGGCCATCACCGCGCATTATTTCCTCAGGCGAAAGGTAAACTGGCCCGCACCAAGTTTGCGGCGTATTCAATTTAAAGAAGAACGGGCCTCCTTTTCGATCGAGGGCATCCCTGGCCAGATGTTGAAGCGCCCGGTAATCCTGACCTTCAAGGGCCATCCACCATTAACGATTACCGAAAAGCGGGCTAATGATTGGGGCTATGCACCTGAGCGCCTATACGCGAACCTCAGCCACTTATATCCCCACCAACTCACGGCACAAGTTGACACACTCGGGAAAAAGAGATGAATCCTCAACAATCTCAAGCGAATGCCTTTATTCGAACAGCGCAAGAGTTGCAAACCCAAAATCGATATGAGGAAGCGATTGCGGCCTACGAGAAAGCTATTGATTTGTTTCCAATCTATCGGAGCTACAAGTTCCTTATCGGCGATTTGTACTTTCGACTTCAAAACTATACCGCCGCGGCTCAAGCCTATTGGGCCGTGCTAGAAGACACACCCGAACATGCTCAGGCTTGGAGCAGTTTGGGACAATGCCTGCTTCTACTCAAGCAAGTTTCAAAAGCCGTTGAGGCTTTTGACCATGCCGTGGAAATCGACGAGCAGTTAGTCGAAGCCTGGTACTACGGCGCGCTGGCATATAGCTACCTGGACCAACCTCAGGAAACGAAAAAACGTTTGCAGCGTGCCCTTCAACTACGTCCCGATTGGGAGCCTCTCGCCCGGCAAGAGCCTTTATTAAAAACGTATTTGACTCCAATCTAGGCCGGCCACAACTTGCCGAACGTCGCGTGGAACGCGTTATCTAACGACAAGCAGCACTCAAAGCAAAACGTCTTCATGGTTGGGAGATCAACCCATGAGCGAACCAACGCCTTCACAAAAACTTCCCGCCAATCATCACGCGACCAAACCCAAGATCGAGTCTGAACTACGCCAGCCCGCCACGGCTGCCGCGCAAGTCGAATCAACTACGCGGGTTCAAGACGATCTGCTCGCCGATGCGCCCAGCAGCGTGCTGCGGCCCCCGGCCAGCGCTGTGCTGCACCCCGCGCCCAGCGGCGTGCTCAGCCCTGCGCCCAGCGCGCTGCTGCAGCGCCAGAATTCCACCAAGCCCACTCCGCCACCCCAGGCCGCGGCGGGCTTTGGTGGCCGCAACTTTGCCGGACTGCCCGCGCGCGGAACGATCCAGACCAAGCTCACGGTGGGCGCGGCGCACGATCCCTACGAAGAAGAAGCCGATCAAGTGGCCGAGCAAGTCATGCGGATGCCGGACTTCAGTTTTGCCAGCGACGGAAGCGGCGCGCCAGACGGCGCCGGCGCACCCCAGGATGACGGCCGCGCGATCCAGCAAGCGTTTGAAGAAGAAGAGGACATTCAGGCCAAGCCTGTGGCGGCGAGCATCACGCCGTTGGTGCAGCGTGCTCCGATCACTTCAACTGAAGAGGACGGGCCATCTGTCGCGCAGCAGGTGGTTGAAGATGAGGACGAATTACAAACCAAGCGCGCCTCAGCCGCCGATAGCTTTGAGACGACCGCTGATTTTGAAGGACGTGTTGCGGCCACGCGCGGCGGCGGCCGCCCCCTGCCCGCTGAAGTCCGCTCGTTTATGGAGCCGCGCTTTGGCGCAGATTTCAGCAGCGTGCGGCTGCATGCCGATAGCGAGGCCGCGGACTTGAATCGACAGGTCAGCGCGCAAGCCTTTACGCTGGGCCGCGACATCTATCTCGGCGCAGGCAAGACCGATGTGACCTCGGACAGCGGCAAGCACTTGCTGGCGCACGAATTGACGCACGTCGTGCAGCAAGGCGGAGCCCTCGTGCGCAAGCCGATCATCCAACGCGAAGCCGAAACCAAACAGGAAGAGCCGTTGCTCTCGCCCGAGGCAGCGGTGGCCGAAGCCGCCGCCGAAGTTTCCGACGCCGAGATCGATCAGGAAAGCGTGGAGCTGGACACCACCCCGATCGAGCTGCCTGCCGACAACAAGATCGAAGGCGCCGATGCGGCGGCAGGCGGAGGCGGTGGCAGCGCGGCGACTGCGCCCCTTGAAACCGCCGCAGATCAGCCGACCAGCGAGACCAACGCTTCGGCCACAGAGGTCGCTGCTCCACTAACCGAAACGGCGACGCTGGTGTTAGCTGTCGAAGCCGCGGCCACGGCAAGTGCGATGCCGAGCGCAAGTCAAATGACCGCGGCCACAGCGACAACATCTCTGGCGGAAGCGCTGCCCGCGACCGCCACCGCCACGGAACCGGCACTCGCGGAAGCGGCCACGCCAACCGCTGCGGCGCCGGCCACACCGATCGAGTCAGCGGCAGCCCCAACGGCCGAGCCGAATGCTGAGACGAAGTCGCCCGCAGCGCACACAGCAACCGTCGAACCAGCTGCATCGATCGAGCAAGCGGCAACCCTAACGACCCCCGCAAGTGCTGAGGTAAAGACACCCGCAGCGCCAACAACGTCCGTCGAGCCTGCCACACCGATCGAGCAGGCGGCAACCACCGAGGCTTCGGCCAGCGCCACCCCAGCGGCGGTGGGCAAGCACCGTGAAGATGAAGATAAGCCGCTGGTGCGCCGGTCGCTTTTGCAGCAGATCATTCAGCGCGCCGTTGCCGCTGTCGCGCCGCGCTCACCCGCCGAAGATCCGGCGTTTCAGCAAGTAGCCGCGCGCAGCAAAGTTGCGGCGCAACAAGAAAAAGCGCACAAGCCCGCCACCGCCGCGGCTGCCGAAGCCCAGGCCGCCGCTGATCCCAAAGGCAAAGACGTGGAGATGGCGGCGCAGAGCAAGCAAGTCGCCGAGATGCAAGCACAGCCCACCGGCGCGTTCAATGCCGCCGCCTTCAAACAAAAACTTCTGGCCAAGATCGCAGAGACTGCGCCGAAGACCTTGAAGGAAGCCGACGAGTTCAAGCAGAGCAACAAACTCAGCGGCATTAAGCACAGTGTGTCCGGTGAAGTGAAACAGCAAAAGGAGCAAGCCGAAGGCGCGCTGGACGACAAGACTGAGCAAGCCCCGGACAAGAGCGGCATTCCGGCCAAGGCAGTGACGAGCCTGGAAAAGACCGACGCCGGGCCGCAGCCGCCGGACCTCGACGCCCAAGGCGCTGCCCCCAAGCCCAAGACCAAGGCTGAAGTTGTAACGCCACTGCAACAACAAAGCGCCACGCTCGATCAACAGATGGCGCAGGGCGGTGTCACGGAAGAGCAGCTGGAAAAATCCAACGAGCCGGCCTTCCAGCAAGCGCTAAAAGAGAAGAAGGACGCGCAGGAGAACGCGCAGACCGCGCCGGGCGCGTATCGCCAGGACGAGCAGGCGGTGTTGAACCAGGCGCAGAATCAGGCGCAAATCACCGCCGAGACGAAGTCGCAAGAGACGCGTTCGGAGAAGGAGCAATTGCTGGCGCAGGTCTTTGGCCTGCAGGGCCAGACCAAAGGCGCAGACGAAAGCAAGCGGCAGGCTGTTTCGGCTCACATTGCCGATCTATATCTGAGCACTAAGCAAGACGTCGAAACGATCCTCACTGGTATGGACGGCGAAGTGGACAAGCGCTTCTCGTCCGGGGCCGATGCCGCCAAGCAGGCCTTTGAAGATCACGTCGACCGGCGCATGTCAAAGTACAAGTGGGAGCGGTATCTCAGCCGGTTGGATGGACCGCTGCTGTGGGTGCGCGATCAATTCGCAGGCTTGCCGGACGAAGTCAATGTCTTCTACGTCGAAGGCCGCCAGATTTATCTGGCCAGGATAGAGGCGTGCCTGACTGACATCGCCGACTATGTGGCGCAGGAGTTGACGCGCGCCAAGCAGCGCATCGCCGCAGGTCAGCAAGCGATTGGCAAATACGTGGCGGGCCTGTCACCCGATTTGCAGCAAGTGGGCCGCGCAGCCGCGCAGCAGATTCAGGGCAAGTTCCACGAACTGGGCAACGCCGTCGACAACAAGCAGGAAGAGCTGATCGATTCGCTGGCGCAAAGCTACCACGAGAAATTGCAGGAAGTGGACGCGCGCATCGAGGAGATGAAGCAGGCCAACAGCGGCCTGGTCAACCAAGCGGCGCAGGCCATCGGCGGCGTGATCAAGACGATTCAGGAACTGGGACAGCTGCTGGCCAGCGCCCTGCAGCGCGCGGCCGGAGCCATCGGGCTGATTCTGCAAGACCCGATCAAGTTTCTCGGCAACTTGATCAAAGGCGTGGCGCAGGGCTTGCAGAATTTTGGCGCCAACATTCTCACGCATTTGCAAAGCGGCCTCATCGGCTGGTTGACCGGCGCGCTGGGCGGCGTGATCTCGACGTTTCCCAAGAGCTTTACCGACCTGCCCGGCATCTTGAGCATGGTGCTGGAGATTCTGGGCCTGACCTATGCGCAGATTCGCGGCAAGGTGGTGAAAGCCATCGGCGCCGGCGGCGAGACGGCCGTCAGCGCGCTGGAGAAGGCCTGGGAAATCTTCCAGATCATCCGCACGCAGGGTCTGGGCGGCCTATGGGAATTCATCAAGGACATGATCGGCGACCTGAAAGCCATGGTTATCGATCAGATTCAGAGCATCCTCGTCAACGAGGTGATCCAGGCGGGCATTCAGTGGATCGTGGGGCTGCTGGGCGGGCCGGCGGGCGCGTTCATCAAGGCCGTGCAGGCCATCATCAAGATCGTGACGTGGCTTGTGAACAACGCCAGCCGCTTAATTGCCTTCGTCAGCTCGGTACTCGACTCGATCACGTCGATTGCCAGCGGCGATGTGGGCGGGGCGGCGAAATACATCGAGAATACGCTGGCCAAGGCGCTGCCGCTGGTCATCGGTTTCCTGGCCGAGCTGCTGGGGCTGGGCAGTGTGGCCCGCAAGGTACAGGGCATCATCGCCAAGATTCGCGCCCCCATCGATAAGGCGATTGGGTGGATCGTGAAGAAGGCCGTGGCGATGGCCAAGAAGATCCTCGCCAAGCTGAGCGGCGGGGGGAAGAAGAAAGAAAGCAAAGAGACACTCAACCCGCAACAATCTGAAAAAGTCAGAGCCGGAATACAGCATCTACATCAAGTCGAATCGCAAAAAGTGGTCGCGGGCAAGATTAAGCGAGAAGACGCAGAAGCGGCTGCAATTTCTACAAGGAAGAGCTATCCGATTTTTGAATCGATACACGTTATCGAAGGCTCCCAGAAATGGGAGTATGAGTATACCGTTCAACGAGCAGAGGAGGAAAGCAATTACGAAAAGCAAGAAGGAGCAGAACTTACCATTGAGGCGCCAGCCATACTTTCTCGCTTGAGCGAGTATTCAGCTGATGAGGCGGAGTTAATACTTACTGCGTGGAAACACAAGAAGACGGCTTTAACCACAGCCGCCAAGAATGGTGATCTAGTTTGGTCACCGAATACAGATACAACACGAGTTTCTGAACTCCAGTCAGAACATCGAAAGAAAGTTCAAGAGCGCTATGAGCGAAGGTATGGGAAAGAGCTGGACATCACGCTATTTGATGCCGATCACCCAGTCGATCTGATCGTGGGTGGCTCACCTGAGCAGAAATTGAAACTAATCCATCGCTCGGTCAATCGCAGTGTCGGCAAACGCCTGGAAATCGCCGGGCGCAAAGCTGGTCTTAAGCCCGGCGATTGCATCGCCAAAATAAACTTCGTGGAGTAGCGAGAAGATGGACACGACGATAAGGATATTTACGGATATGGCGGAGATTTGTGTGTTCGATCCCGCACGGCTCAAACACCGCATGAACGATCCGGCAGATTGGTCAACGATTGATAAAGATGCGCTTGCGGAAATCAACCAAGGGAATGTCATTCTACTTGGTGTGGGCAGCGACGGATTCTACACTTTACACGTCCGCGATCATACGCCGACGAAGACTTCCCAATCCGTCAGCCTGCGGCTTGGTTGCCCCACTGGCGAGCTGTATATCGGCCCGTCGGAGATGGTCACTGGCGGCGGACTGGAACCAGAAATAGACAGGGGGGAAAACGCCCGAGGCCGATTCATCTCTATGCCACCGGGTAATTACTTGGTTGAGTTTTCTGAAGCTGGAGTCAATGAGATTAACATCGTTCTCATGCAGATAACGAATACCGCTCAGAACCAGCTCTCTCGTTTGCCCAACATATTCATTTGACCCTACGCCGAGCTCGAAGGTTAGCGTGTTCTCCACGTTATCTTTCTTAGACCAAACGCGGTGTGCCTCAGTCAAGGCACACCGCGCTCGCTTATTCTTACACCCCCGCCCGCGCGAACGACAACCTCTCCCCCTCCGTCTCGACCACGATGACATCCCCTTCCTTGAACTCGCCGCCGAGAATCTGTAGCGCCAGTGGATCTTGCAGATACCGTTGGATGGTGCGCTTGAGCGGGCGCGCCCCGTACACCGGATCGTAACCCACGTCCGCCAGCCAGTCTTTGGCCGCCGGGGTCAGCTGCAAATCGATCTTGCGATCGGCCAGCAGCTTCCGCAGATTGTTCAACTGAATCTCGACGATGCGCGCCAGGTCCGCGCGTGAGAGGTTGTTAAAGATCACCATCTCGTCCACGCGATTGAGGAATTCCGGCTTGAAGCCCTGCTCCAACGCCGCCTGCACACGCTTGCGCATCTCGGCCGCATCGCCGCCGTGCAGTTCCTTGATCCACTGCGACCCGACGTTGCTGGTCATGATTACCAGCGTATTCTTGAAATCCACCGTGCGGCCATGCCCGTCGGTCAGGCGGCCATCGTCCAGCAGCTGCAGCAGCACGTCGAAAACCTCATCGTGCGCCTTCTCGATCTCGTCGAACAGCACCACGCTGTACGGTCGGCGCCGCACCGCTTCGGTGAGTTGGCCGCCTTCGTCGTAACCCACGTAACCCGGTGGCGCACCGATCAACCGCGCGACCGTGTGCTTCTCCTGGTATTCACTCATGTCGATGCGCACCATGGCCGCTTCATTGTCGAACAAAAATTCCGCCAGCGATTTGGCCAGCTCGGTCTTGCCCACACCCGTGGGGCCGAGGAACATGAACGAACCGATCGGGCGGTTGGCATCTTGCAGACCCGCGCGCGCGCGGCGCACCGCGTTCGACACCACGCGGATCGCTTCGTCCTGCCCCACCACGCGCTCGCGCAAGCGATCTTCCATGTGCAGCAGCTTCTGCACTTCGCCCTCCAGCAAACGGCTCACTGGAATGCCCGTCCACTTGCCGACGATCTCGGCCACGTCTTCGGCTTCCACTTCTTCCTTCAACATGCGCTGATCTTTTTGCAGCTCCTTCAGGCGCGCTTCGCCTTCGCTTAACTGCTTCTCGAGTTCGCGCAGCGTGCCATAGCGCAGGCGCGCGGCCTCGCCCAGATCCGAGCGGCGCTCGGCCTGTTCGATCTCGACCTTGGTGGTTTCGATCTGCTCCTTGATCGATTGCAGCGCCGTGATGGCGCCCTTCTCCAACTCCCAGTGCGCCCGCAATGCGCCCGATCGTTCCTTCACGTCTGCCAGTTCTTTCTCCAACTTTTCCAGGCGATCTTTGCTGGCCTTGTCCTTCTCTTTCTTCAGCGCCTCACGCTCGATCTCCAACTGCATGATCTTGCGATCGACTTCGTCCAGCGCGGCGGGCTTGGAATCGATCTCCATGCGCAGGCGCGAGGCCGCTTCGTCGATCAGATCGATCGCCTTGTCGGGCAGCTGCCGATCGGTGATGTAGCGGTCCGACAGCGTGGCCGCCGCGATCACCGCGCCGTCTTGAATCCGCACGCCGTGGTGCACCTCGTAACGCTCCTTCAAACCGCGCAAGATCGAGATGGTGTCTGCCACGGACGGCTCGTCGACGTACACCGGCTGGAAGCGCCGCTCCAGGGCCGCATCCTTCTCGATGTACTTGCGATACTCGTCGAGCGTCGTCGCGCCGATCGTGTGCAGTTCACCGCGCGCCAGCATCGGCTTCAGCATGTTGCTGGCATCCATCGAGCCTTCGGCGGCGCCCGCCCCCACCATCGTGTGCAGCTCGTCGATGAACAGCACCACGTCGTCGGAATCGACCACTTCTTTGAGCACGGCCTTCAAGCGCTCTTCGAACTCGCCGCGATACTTGGCCCCGGCGATCAGCGAACCGAGATCGAGTCCCACCAGCCGCTTGCGCTTCAAGCCCTCCGGCACGTCGCCGCGCACGATGCGCTGCGCCAGCCCTTCGACGATGGCGGTCTTGCCCACGCCCGCATCGCCCACCAACACCGGATTGTTCTTGGTGCGCCGTGAAAGAATCTGAATCACCCGCCGGATCTCGTCGTCGCGGCCAATCACCGGATCGAGTTTGCCCTGCCGCGCCAACTCGGTCAGATCACGGCCGTATTTTTCCAACGCCTGAAAAGTGCCTTCGGGATTCTGCGAGGTGACGCGCGCCGAGCCGCGCACCGCCATCAACGCTTGCAGCACGGCGTTGGGATTGAGGCCGCGCGCCGTGAGCAGATTCCCCAGCGAGGTGCGCGACTTTACCAGCGCCAGCAGCATGTGCTCGGTGCTGACGTATTCATCGCGCATCGCCTGAGCTTCGCGTTCCGCCGCGGCCAGCACTTCATTCGAAGCCTGACTCAACGTCGTGCGCGCGTTGGAACCAGAGACGCGCGGCCGATTATTGAGTTCGCGTTCGATGAGCGCCGCCAGCTGCTCGGGGTTCTGGTTCAGCTTCTGCAAGACCTGCGGCACGATGCCGTCACTCTGGCGAATCAAACTCAGCAGCAAATGCTCCGGCTCGATCACCTGATGCCCCAGCGCCTGGGCCAGTGTTTGTGACTCCAGAACTGCTTCCTGTGCTTTCTCGGTGAATTTATTGAGATTCATAGTTGACTCCCGGCACATCCCATCCCAGCGGATCGTGCAAAGTGACGCAAGTATAGAACGAAGTGCGCCACCAGGCAAACAAAAAGACCCCACTGAATAACACAGCGAGGTCTTCGAGCGGACCCGACGGGATTCGAACCCGCGATCTCGGCCTTGACAGGGCCGCATGTTAGGCCGCTACACCACGGGTCCAACACGCTTGCGCGCGGGCAAGATAATACCAGAGCCGCGCTTGTTTGTCAACCACGATCCTCAGGATTTTAGCGCGGCCTTGAACGCCAGCAATGTCCGATCGACATCAGCCCGATCGATCCAGGCATGCGTCACAAAGCGGAAACGCCGCGCCGGCCCGCCATCCAAAATCTTGATGTGGTGCTCAAGCATGCGCTGCACGATCGCGCCGCTCGGCGTTTTGACGTCCGACGTCAGATTGAAGAAGATGATGTTGGTCTGCACCCGATCGAGATCGATCGTGACGCCGGGCATGTCCGCCAGCCCTTCCGCTAATCGACGGGCATTCGCGTGATCCTCGGCCAGCCGATCGACCATCTTCTCCAACGCGACGATGCCCGCGGCC
This sequence comes from uncultured Anaerolineae bacterium, assembly GCA_964398185.1. Lineage (GTDB taxonomy): Bacteria > Chloroflexota > Anaerolineae > Fen-1058 > Fen-1058 > Fen-1058. Next base: position 68,613 of record CAYNML010000006.1, read on the forward strand.
GCCAGCACACCCGCCTGCCGCATCCCCCCGCCCAACATCTTGCGATAGCGCCGCGCCTGCGCGATGAACTCGCGCGAACCGCAGATCACCGATCCCACCGGCGCGCTCAAGCCCTTCGACAAACAGAACGTCACCGAGTCAGCATACTGTGCGATCGCTTTCACGTCGACACCCAGCGCCACCGCGGCATTAAACACTCGCGCGCCGTCAAGATGGACTTTCAGTTGGTATCGATCGGCGAGTTCGCGCACCTGCTTCATATACGCCACTGGCAGCACGGTGCCGCCACAGCGATTGTGCGTGTTTTCCAGCGCAATCAACTTGGTGCGCGCTTCATGTTGATCGCTGCCGCGAATGGCCGCCTCAACTTTATCGAGCGGCAGAGTCCCATCGGGGTCGTTGGGGATCTGGAATTGTGCAATCGCACCCAACGCCGATGATCCGCCGGCTTCATAGCGGAAGATGTGCGCCTGATCGCCGACGATGACTTCCTCGCCGCGCTGGCAATGCGTCAACAACGACGTGAGGTTACCCATCGTGCCGCTGGCGACGAACACCGCGGCTTCCTTGCCCAGCTTTGCCGCTGCGATCTCTTCCAGGCGATTCACCGTCGGATCATCGCCGAATACATCGTCGCCGAGTTCAGCCTTCAGCATCGCCTCGCGCATCTCCGGCGTGGGCTGCGTCACCGTATCCGATCGCAGATCAATGTAACCGTTGAGCATGGAGATCTCCGTTTGCCTGTCATTGCGAGGCGCTCCGCGCCGAAGCAATCTCGACGTCGGCCTTGAAGATTGCTTCGCCGCTTCGCGGCTCGCAATGACGCCCGCCCATCAATACTGCTTCACAATCGAGCGATACGCGCTGGGCTGCCGCGCCTGCAAGATCTGCAGTTCCTCGCGCTGCCGCCGCACTTCGTCCAGATCGATGCGCGCCACCGCGTAACCTTCCACTTCCTGCTCGACGATGGCGCTGACGGGCGCGGCGCTATTCAACTCCAGCGGAATCTCTGCTGTTTCGTTTTCGACTTCTGCATAAATCTGACCGCGCGGGCCGACGATCATCGATTGGCCGCAGAAGCTCAGCGTGGCATCCGTGCCAATGCGATTGGCCGCGACCACGAAGCACGTATTTTCGTAGGCGCGCGCCATCAAGTACGTGCGCCATTCCTGCTCGTTGGGCTTCTCCCAGTTCGCGCACGCGATGAGCACATCCGCGCCATCCAGCGCGTAGGTGCGCGCGACTTCAGGGAATGCTACATCCCAGCCCAGCATCAAGCCGACGTTGCCGAAGTCGGTTTCGATCAACGGGAACTTGAAGCCCGCGCGAAAAGCCAGACGTTCTTCGCCCTTCAGGTGAACTTTGCGATAGTCGCCCACCATGTCGCCGTCCGGGCCAACCAGCACCGCCGCGTTGTACAACACGCTCTCCACTTTTTCTTTCGCCGCAATACCAAACGCCACGTGCACACCAAAGTCGCTGGCGCGCTGCGCGATCAAGTTGGTGGACGGGCCGGGGATGCGCTGCGCGAAATCGACGAAGCGCACGCCGCATTCGTAGCCGGTGGTGCACAACTCGGGGAACACGATCAGATCGACCTTCTGCTCGGTCGCCACGCGGCGAATCCATTCCGAAATCGCCATGAGGTTGCCTTCGACATCGTTGAACTTCACCGCCATCTGCACCACGGCCACATTCAATTCGCGCATGTGTGTCTCCTGTTAGAACATCAGTTCGACCCGATTTTCCCCTACTTTTCCGCCGCTGTCAACCGATCCAAAACTTGCTGCAAATCATCAGGTAATTTCGACTCGAAGGTGCGCGTTTCGCCGTTGGGCAGCGTCAGGGTCAGCGCAGCGGCATGCAAAAAGTGGCGCTCAATCGGCACGATCGATCTCTGCCGCCCGTAGACTTCATCGCCCACCAGCGGATGCTTGAGCCACGCCAGGTGTACGCGAATCTGATGCGTGCGCCCGGTTTCAGGATACGCTTCGACCAAAGTGAGATCGGGATTGCGATAGAATTGCCTTACACGGTAACGTGTTTGCGCCGCTCGACCCCCGCGCCTGACGGCCATCTTCTTCCGATCGGTTTTACTGCGCCCGATCGGCGCATCGATGACGCCTTCGCGCGGCGCGACGATGCCTTCCACCAGGGCGAGATACATCTTCTTGATGGTACGCGCCTTGAACTGTTCTTGCAGGAACTGCAACGCCCGATCGTTCTTGGCGGCGACGATGAGGCCCGACGTGTCTTTATCGAGCCGATGCACGATGCCGGGACGCACCTCACCGCCGATGCCTTCCAAATCGGGAATATGCCCCAACAGCGCGTTGACCAGCGTCCCGCTCGCGTGTCCCGCCGCCGGATGCACCACCAGCCCGGCCGGTTTATCGATCACGATCACGTCGCCATCTTCGTAGATGATCGTGAGGGGGATATCTTCGGCGATCAATTCCGTCGGCGCCGGCGGCGGCACCCGCACGACGATCACATCGCCCTGCTCCACTTTATCGCTAGCCTTGCAGATCGATCCGTTGAGCGTGATGAAACCATCGTCGATGAGGCGCTGCACCGCCGTGCGCGAGAGATCAGCCAAACGGGCCGCCACCAACCGATCGAGACGGCCGCCTTCCCCGGCTTCAATGGACAGGACGTGAGTTTGATCGGCAGGCATGGAAAGTAAAACATGAAACGTAAAACGTGAAACGTAAAATGTAAGTTGGGCCTTACGTTTTACGCCTTACGTTTTACAAACCAGAACTGCTCTTCTCAGAAGCACCCGCCTTCTTCTGCTTCCGCTCGTCGAGCAACGTCGCCACGGCCAACAAGATGACGCCCAGCACGATCGACCAGTCCGCAAAGTTGGAGGCGTTCCGCAGCGACCCGACGCCGATGTCAAAATAGTCGATGACGTAGCCGATGCGGATGCGATCGATGACGTTGCCCAGCGCGCCGCCCAGCGTGAGGCCCAGCGCCAGGGCCATGAAGGTCTGATCGGAGCGCAGGCGCAGCGCGTAGAAGACGATGACGCCGCTGATGATCAGCGGGACGATGATGAACACAATGCCGAGGTCTTTGAACATGCCAAACGCGACGCCTGTATTGGCCACGTGGACGATCTGGAAGAACGGACTGGGGCCGGACAGCGGCGACCACGCTCCACCCAGCGGCAGCGCAGTGGAGACCAACAGTTTAACGATCTGATCAATCACGATGACCAGCGCGGCGACTATCAGCACGATCAGCGTTGTCTTCTTCAAGAGACAATCCTATTCCGTCACGTTGGACGCTGCGGCGTCACTGCCCGCAGGCGAGCGCCGCCTGTGCGTTCGCTCATCCAGCAGCGTCGCTAATCCGAGCAAAACGACACCCGATACGATCGCGATATCGGCCACGTTCGACGTGTACCAGCGCGTCGGGCCGATCCCCACGTCGATGAAGTCGATCACGTGACCCAGGCGGATGCGATCGATCACGTTGCCGATCGCGCCGCCCAGCAGCAGGCCCAATGACACGCACGTGAGTTTCTGATCATTCCGCAGCCGGCGCGAGTAGATGATGATCACGCCCGTAACCGCCAGCGCGATGCCAACTGAGATCAGCCCGATGCCTTTGAACAGACCGAACGTCACGCCCGTGTTGGTGGCATGAACGATCTGAAAAGCCGGGTTCTCACCGGGCAGCGGCGACCACACCCCGCCCAGCGGCAAAGCGGCCACCACCAGATGTTTGCTGAGCTGATCGAGCGCCATGACCAGCCCGGCGACGATCAGAATGAGCCACATGGTCTTCTTCACTTCATCTTACCTTACATCAAGCGCTCTCAAACCGCGTCCTCGCGGTTTGTCCCGACCGCGGGGACGCGGTCGAGGAGCGCATCTTATCCTGAGACACTGAGACACGGAGCAACCTTCAAAACTCCGTGCCTCCGTGTCTCTGTGGTTAATTTAGTTATGAGTAGAGGGTATCAACGATGCTCGCGTTTCGACTGGCAGCTCAGGCACAGGGGCGCATAGGGAATCGCCTCCAGGCGCGCCGCATCAATCTCCTGGCCGCAGTCCAGACACAGCCCGTATGTCCCGTTTTCAAAGCGCGCCAGCGCATCGTTGACCAATTTCAGCGTCTGTTCGGTGTTGACTTGCACGGCCAGATCGCGCGCCTGATCGAAAGCGTTCGTGCCGTCATCGGCGGGATGCGTGCTGTAGCCCACGCCTTCTTCTTTGATCGTGGTCTGCAACTCGGCCAGTTCTTCAGTCAGCGCGGCCTGCTCCGTGAACAGCGCCTGTTTGAGTTGGTCATACGGAATCGGCATGCCCGGCCTCCTTGGTGCGGCGAATTCTACCACAACGTAAAACGTAAGGCGTAAAACGTAATGGGCGCCGTACGTTTTACGTTTCACGTTTTACGCTTCGCGCTTCACGACTCCCAGCTTTAGCTTCATGCCGTCAATCTCATCCTCATCCGTCGTGCCCGCCGGTTCGCCTTCACGCAGTTCGTCAGCCAGCGTCTCGGCTTTGATGTAGTCGGCCCACTGGGCGAAGGTGGCCTGCATGTCGCCCGCGGCTTGATACGTCAGCACGATGTGATCGCTGATCTCGAAGCCAGCGGCTTTGCGCAGATCCTGCACGCGGCGCACCACTTCGCGCGCCTGGCCTTCCTGTTTGAGTTCGGGCGTGACATGCGTGTCGAGCGCGACGACGACACCGCTTTCCGACGCAATGGCGAATCCTTCGCGCGGGTGCGGCGTGACGAGAACCTCGTCCGCCGCGAGTTCAAACTCCCCGATCGTCACACTCTGCCCTGCTCGGACCGCGTGCGCGACCGCGAACGAATCGGCACTTTGGAGCGCCGCCCGCACCTGCGGGAATTTCGCGCCGAACTTGGGGCCGAGTTTCTTGTTGTCCGGCAGCA
>CAYNML010000006.1:73626-98038 GCA_964398185.1 uncultured Anaerolineae bacterium
CGCAGTGATGGATCGACTCGGGCGCGCTCGCATCCACCGATCGCACCAGGTTCTGATACATGGCCTCGCTCATGAAGGGCAGCACCGGCGCGAGAATCTTCGCCAGATTCACCAGCACGTCATAGAGCGTGGCGTAGGCCGCTTGCTTATCAGCATCACCGTCGGACTTCCAGAAGCGGCGGCGGCTGCGGCGCACGTACCAGTTGCTCAGATCGTCGACGAACACTTCGACGGCTTTGGCGCAGCGCGGCAGGTCGTAGTCGGTCAGTGCCGCATTCGCTTCGGCGATCAACTCGTGCAGACGGGCGCGGATCCACCGATCGAGTGATGAGAGTTCGCCGCTGCCGTTCGGTTTCCAGTCGTCCAGATTCGCGTAAGTGACGAAGAACGAATAGACATTCCACAACGGGATGAAGAAACGGCGGCGCGTCTCATCGGCGTGATGATAGCCGAAGAGCATGTCGGCATCGTAACGCTGATTGGCAAACATCCAGCGCATCACGTCCGCGCCGATCTTGTCCGCGCCTTCATTGAACTCGATCGCGTTGCCCCAACTCTTGTGCATGGCGCGGCCATCTTCGCCCAGCAGGGTGGCAAAGCCCAGCACCGTCTTGGTGGGGCGCTCGTTGACGACGCCGGTCGCCATCGCCAGCAGCGCATAGAACCAGTTGCGGAACTGGCCGGGAAACGATTCGGTGATGAAGTCCGCCGGGAACCACGTGCGCCAGTATTCCGGATCGAGGCGATAGCCCAGCGTGCTCATCGAGACAATGCCGGCATCGAGCCACGGATTGCCCACGTCCTTGATGCGTTCGACAACCTCGCCGCACCTGGCGCACTTGATCTTTACCGCATCGATGTGCGGGCGATGCGGCGCATGCCCCACGAATTCGGCCCAGCCTTCAACGGCGCGTTCTTTCAGTTCTTCGCGCGAGCCGATCACATCGAAGTGGCCGCAGTTCTGGCAATCGTAGATCGGCAGCGCCAGGCCGTAGTAGCGCTTCTTGCTGATCATCCAGTCGTGCATGTTGCGCAGCCAGTCGAGCTCGCGCTCTTTGCCGAAGTCGGGAATCCAGCGGATGTTGTTGGTCACGTCCATCATCGGCTGGCGCAGGCCGTCCATGCTGATGTACCACTCGTCGACGAGGCGGAAGATCAGCGGCGTATTGCAGCGCCAGCAGACTGGATAGCGGTGCACGTAATCGTCGAGCCGATAGAAGCGCCCCTTCACCTTGAGGTCTTCCACGATCTTGTCTTTGACTTCCGTGACGTTCATCCCGGTGAGCCAGTTAAAACCGTCGAGGTAGACGCCGTCTTCGTCGAGCGGGGCGATCACCGGCAGATCGTAGCGCTTGCTGAGTTGGAAGTCCTCGGCGCCGCAGCCCGGCGCGATGTGCACGATGCCCGTGCCGTCTTCTTCGCCGACTTCTTCCCACAGAATGACGCGATGCGCTTCCTTCGCGGCGACGGGCAGATCGTCGAACGGGCCGTAGTAACGCCAGCCTTCCATGTCGCGGCCCTTGAGCTCTTCGATAACGGTGTACTTGCCCTTCAGCATCTTCAACGTGCCCTTGGACAAGTACAGGTATTCTTCGCCTTGCAGGACTTTGACGTAGGTGAGATCAGGCCCGACGGCCGCAGCCACGTTCGAGGTGAGCGTCCACGGCGTCGTCGTCCACACCAGCAGCGAGGCTTTCGTGTCGCCGTCGCCCCAGTGGCCGAGGAGCGGGAAGCGCACCGTGAGGCCGGGATCGGTCTTCTCGACGTAGCCCTCGGTGACGATCTCGTGCTGGCTGATGCCGGTGCCGCAGCGCCAGCACCACGGCATCACGTCGTGGCCCTTGTAGATCCAGCCGCGATCGTGGCACTTCTTCAGGAAGCCCCAGATCTGATAGTTGTTCTCGTCGCTGAAGGTGAAGTACGAGCCGCCCAGTTCACCCACGCCGAGCTGGCCCACCACCTGCTCGACCGTGCCTTCGAACGATCCGTCGGGGCCGTGAAAATCGATCGGTTGGTTGGGGTCTTCGCCAAGTTTATCGCGCAGCAAACGCAGGCCGTCGGGATCGTCCCAGTTCATCCAGTAGCCCAGGCGGATCGACTGCTCGGTCTGCACGGCGGCATAGTTCAACACACGCTGCTTGCACAGCCTGACAAACGGCGCGATGCCGTAGGTTTCGATGTCGCGCTTGCTCTTGAAGTTGAGATCGCGCTCGACGTTCACCTCGATCCACAGGCCCTGGCAGTCGAAGCCGTTCTGCCAGCGTTGATTCTCGCCCAACATGGCGTGATAGCGCTGGTAGACGTCCTTGTAGGTGCGGCCCCAGGCGTGATGCACGCCCATCGGGTTGTTGGCCGTGATCGGGCCGTCGAGAAACGAGTAGCGCTTCTCGGATGAAGCAAGCAAGCGGCGCAGCTTGTTGAACGCGTCGGTGTCTTTCCACCACTGCAAAATCTCGCGTTCCTGCGCGGGAAAATCGACTTTGGTGCTGACGGGTTTGAATGGCATGTTGTCCTCAGATTCCGATCCACGAATCTTCACGGTTCAACACGAAGATGAAACCGATTAGTGAAGATTCGTGTGAATTCGTGGATCAAGTTTTAGTCCAGCGCCACTTCGATGCGCTTGTTGATCTTGCCTTTGCTCTTGTAGTCCACCACGCGGATGCGCCCCACCTCCGAGGTGTTCGCCACGTGGGTGCCGCCATCGGCCTGCAAGTCGAGGCCGACAATCTCGACCGTGCGGACTTGGGTAATGCCTGCGGGCAGCAGATTGATCTTGGTGCGGATCAGATCAGGTATCTGAAAAGCCTCTTCGCGCGGCAGAATCTTCACCTGCGTCGGGCGCGCCTGCGCCACTTCCACGTTGATCTTCTCTTCGATCTGCTTGACGAACTCCTGGCGCATCGTCTCAAACTCGAAATCCATGCGGCCCTTCAACGGCTCCATATTGCCGCCGGTCACGCTGGCCCCGTAGTCACGAAAGATCACGCCGCACAGGATGTGCATGGCGGTGTGCGTGCGCATCAATTTGTAACGCCGATCCCAATCGATGGCGCCGTGTACCGGCGTCCCGATCGACGGCCCTTCCCGATCGAGTTCGTGCCACACATCCGCGCCCTGCTTGCTCACCCTGACGACGTTCCACGTTTCGCTGCCAGCGGTCAGGGTGCCCACATCGTTGGGCTGGCCGCCGCCGCCGGGATAAAACGCCGTGCGATCGAGCGCGACTTTGCTGCCGTCGACGGCGGTGACAACGGCCTCGAAGTCTTTGAGATAGGCGTCGGTCTGATACAGGGCTTCAGTCATGGATCACCTCAGAACAAACGATGCGGACGAGTGACGAACGAAAGCTGCAATCGAAAATCTGAAATCAAAAATCCGCTCCGCCCACACAGGGACGAGAACGGACGCTCTCGCGGTACCACCCCGCTTCCCGATCAGATCGATCAGGCTCTTGGTCAGCGACGATCATCGCCGCGTCAGGGTAACGGTTGACGAAACCGGGCAGGCCTACGTCGCACGCGCTGCGTGCTTTGGGTTGCCGACTCCGGAAGGATTTTCTGCCCGACGATCACCTGCGGCTTCCACCCTCCCGCAGTCGCTGATGTGCCACGTCAGGCATACTCGTTTCCATCAACATCGGTGCGCGCGATTATGCCACAGGGGTATGGGGGTGTCAAGCAAACGCGCGAACGGTCGCCGTTACTTTTTGGCCTTCTTGGTCGCGGGCCTGGCAGACGAGGCGGTATTCTTCGTTGCGGCGGCCGGAGACTTCTTCGCGGTACTTGCTTTGGCCCTGGCCTTGCCGGGCGCTTTCGCCGGGGCCGTGGCAGCCGATCGGGCTTTGAGGGCCGCCAGCTTGGACTTATCGCTGCTGAGGCGGTCGTAGGTGGCGATCAGATTCGCGGCGTGCAGCTGCTGCACCAGGCCATTCAGCGCAATGCGCGTCTTGCCGCACGACTCGATGTCGTACTCGCGCAGCATATCGTCGCGCGACTGGTTAGCCGTCAGCGCGCTGGCCACGGCCAGCTGCATCTTGTTGAGGTAGTTGACGCTGCTGTTGATGGTCTCGTTGATCTCGCCGCGCAGCACGATCTCGCCGTGGCCCTGCACCACGTTCTCCAGCGCCATGCCTTTCAACACTTGCAGCGACTTCAACATGGTGGCCGCATCGCCATCGACGATGTATGGCACGGGCATGACGGTGTCCGCCGCGAACAGAATCTTGTCCTCGCGGATGTAGACGGTGATGCCATCGGGCGTATGGCCGGGCGAATGCGTGAGGACGAAGGTCTTGCCGCCCAGGCGCAGCGTCATCTCGCCCGAAAACACGATGTCGGGCAGGCGCAGCTGCACGTCGGCCAGGCTGGCGTTCTGCGCCCGCGCCAGCTTCAAGCCGGCCTCACCCCGCGTGATGAGCAGCTCGCGGCATAGTTCGTGCGCGATGAACTGCGCGTGGCGGAACAGGTAGCCGCCGTAGGTGTGATCGGCGTGGTAATGCGTGTAGATCACATACTTGATCGGCGCGCGGCGCTCGATGTACTCAATCACCTGGCGCGTTTCGCTGGGAAACGGCAGCGTGTCGATGACCACCACGCCCTCGGCGGTCACGATGGCGCTGGCGGTGACCTGCGCGTACAGACCGCTGGTAAACACATAAACGTCGTCAGAAATTCGTTCGCGATGCATAAATCCTCACCGGGAGTAAGGTTAGCACATTCGAGGGCGGCATGTCAAATTTTTGGCTGGTTTTCACCGAAAATGGAGGGTTTTATATACTCTATGTCGAGTCAGATAGACTCGGCGCGTTAGACTGTGGTGAATTTTGCGCTGCGACTTGACGGCGGCAGGTGCCCGTGGTAGACTCGCGCCATCTTTTATAGAAGGAGGCGCACAAATGACAATGGCATCGGTTGCTGTCCGCGTGAATAAGTCGCTGAGTGCGCCTGTCCCGCCTCGGTAGTCACCTTCTGCCTATCGAACGCCACGGGTGCTCTCGGCCCCGTGGCGTTTTCATTTCCACCGACCGTGGGCGAGCCTTGTGCTCGCCCCCACAGCGGCCACGGGTAATGTCCTGTGGCCGTTTTTCTTTTCGCTACTTGGAGATATCCTGCAATGACAACTGAAGAACATCAGCGACGAGGCATCGTCGTGAAGAAGATGCTGGGGAAGTACACCGTCCGATCGGCTGATGGCCGCCCGATCGAGTGTGGGTTGGCCGGCAATCTCAGCAAACGGCTCATGTACTCCACCGCCAATCCCACTTCCATGCGCAAGCGCGTACTCGATGTGAAGGAGATCGATACAGTCGATCCCGTTGCCGTGGGCGACGAGGTCACGTTCGATCTGGCCGGAGACGGCAGCGGCGGCGCCACGACGAGTGGCGTGATCACGGCCATTCAGCCGCGCAAGAACAGACTCTCGCGCCCGGTCACCGATGGCAACCGCATCGCCAAGCAGCGCGGCGCGCGCGAACAGGTCATCGTCGCCAACGTCGATCAGATCGTCGTGGTCATGCCGGCTGCCAATCCGCCGCCGGCCTGGAACCTGCTCGATCGGTACCTGGCGACCGCCGAAGCGAGTGACATCCCGGCGCTGATCTGTTTCACCAAGGCCGATCTACTCGACGCCGATCTCGCAGATGAGATTGCGCTGTATCGCGCGATCGGTTATTGTGTGTTGCTGACGAGCGCCGTGAGCGGGCTGGGCATCGACGAAGTGAAGGCTGTGCTGAAAGATCGCGTGTCGGTGCTGTGGGGCAAATCGGGGGTGGGCAAGACCAGTTTGCTCAACGCCATCGAGCCGGGGCTGGGTCTGCGCGTGAAAGCCGTCAACGATCACAATAGCGAAGGCCGCCATACCACCACGCATCTGGAGATGTTCGATCTGTCGTTCGGCGGCGGTGTCATCGATACGCCGGGGCAGCGCGCCTTCAAGATCTACGCTGAGATTGATGATTTCGCGCAGCTGCTGCCGGAGATGAGGGGCTTCATCGGGCGCTGCAAGTTCGGGCTGGACTGCACGCACACGCGCGAGCCGGGCTGCGCCATCAAATCGGCGGTGAGCCAGGGTGTCATCACTTCACGGCGCTACGAAAGTTTTCTGGGGATGAAAGAGTATTTTGGTGGTTGGTAGTTGGCCGTTGGTTGTTAGTAGAACGGCCACTAACCCGGCAGGCATAACCAACAACCAACTACCAGCACCCAACAACTAACAACAAGGAATCCACATGTTCGCACGTTTCAAAACCAAACGCAACGCGTACACGGTGTATCTTTTTTCAGAGTTCACCATCGCGCTGCTGTTCTCGATGATGTTTACCGTCGATGCGGTGTACCAGGTTGAAATGGTGGGACTGAACGCGCTGCAACTGGTGCTCGTCGGCACGACGCTGGAGCTCGCGGCGTTTCTGTTCGAGGTGCCCACCGGCGTCGTCGCCGATGTTTTCAGCCGCCGGCTGTCGATCATCATCGGCATGTTCATCATGGGGCTGGGCTTCGTCGTCGAAGGTTCGTTCCCGTTCTTCGCGCCGATCCTGCTGGCGCAGGTGATGTGGGCCTTGGGCTATACCTTCACCAGCGGCGCGACCGAAGCGTGGATCGCCGACGAGGTCGGTGAAGAACAAGCGGGCAAGGCGTTTTTGCGCGCTTCGCAAATTGGCGCGATCGGGTCGCTGCTGGGCATCCTGCCCGGTGTGTTGATCGGCCTGCTGGGCGTCAACCTCCCGATCGTGCTGGGCGGCGCGCTGTTGATGGCGTGGGGCGTCGTGTTGATCGTCATCATGCCGGAGACCGGCTTCAAGCCCACGCCGCGCGAAGATCGCAACACCTTCCAATCGATGACGCACACCTTCAAGCGCGGCCTGCGCGTGGTGCGCGGCAAACCCGCGCTGATCAACATCCTGACGATCGGCTTCATTCTCGGCCTGTACAGCGAGGGGTTTGATCGGCTGTGGACACCGCATCTGCTGAACGACATCGCCCTGCCCGCCGTTGGCAATCTGGCGCCGGTGGTGTGGATGGGCGTCATTCGCGGCATCGGCATGGTGATCGGCATCGGCATCACCGAGGTGGTGCGGCGGCGCGTCGATACGGCCAAACACGGGCCGGTGGCGCGCGCCGTGTTGACCATGATCGGCGGGATGGTGGCGGGATTGCTGACCTTTGCGCTGACCAATAATTTCATCATCGCCGTGATCGCGTTCTGGGGCTTCTCCTCGCTGCGCCGCACGCTGGGGCCGCTGTATACCGCGTGGGTCAATCAGCACGCCGAATCCAACGTGCGCGCCACGGTCATCTCGATGTCCAGCCAGATCGATGCGCTGGGGCAGATCCTCGGCGGGCCGATGGTGGGCGCGATCGGCCTGGCGCTGGGCATCCCCGTGTCTTTGACGATCTGCGCGGTGGTGCTGGCGACGGCGCTGCCGCTGCTGATCAGGACGATCAGGATCGATCGGCGGGAAGAAGTAACGACCGCTGAAGTAGGGGTGGCGGAGTAGACTTTGATGGTGTATAGCAGCCCCTGCTCACAACACGTCTCATTTCGCCGCAAAACAAAACCGCCCGACCTCAGTGAATCCTCAAGGAAGTTCCACAAAGGTCGAGCGGTGGAGACAGCGTGCAGGCTGCGCTAAGTCTTCGTGCAACCGGATACGCCGAGTCAACCAGCTAATGGCCTGCCTGCAAGCGCTCTGCCAGCCACATCTTGATCACCGACTGGCGTGTCACACCCAAATGCCGTGCCTGACGGTCAATGGCCTCCAACATCCAAACGGGGAAGTCGACATTGATGCGTTTTTGCTCCTCGCCCGGGCGGTGCGCCTGTGCCAGGTCAAGTGCCGCCAGTACGTTTTTTCCCTCGTCAAACTTCTGGTCGAATTTAGAGGCTTTCATACAATTCAATCTCCTCGTCTCGCGCCCGTCGCACCGAAATGATACGGACATTTTCACCACGATAGGTGATCACCGCCGACCAACACTTTCCGTCGATTTGGCCTATCACCAGAAAACGAGACTCGTCCACCGTTTTAGCCGGGATTTCAAGACGGTGCGCATCCTTCCACAGAGCCTGAGCCGCGTCAAAATCAATGCCGTGCTTTGCCAGGTTAAGCGCACTTTTGGCCACGTCATACTCGAATAACATGTTGTAAATATTATATCGCTTTACCCGTTTTTGCAAAACGTCGATGACCCGTTGCCGGCTCCCGGGATTACGCTAGCCGAAGAAATCGCTTCGACCATCTGCTGTTTGCGTCTTGACTCTCCCCCCACTGGAAGGTGTATAGTTACCTCCGTTCGACCGATCTCACTTCACAAGGAGCCAGCATGTTACGCGAACAGACCGCCTCTCATACCGACCTCTTGAACTACTACGCTCAACCGGGCCCGCTGACCAATCCGCACGATCAGGCTCATCTATTTGACGATCTACCCACTGACATTCCGTCGCTGGTGAAGGTGGTGCAGGGTGTGCTCATCCATCCGTTCTGGATGGAGCGCTACGGCAAGGCGCGCCTCCCGGAACGCGAAGAGCGCGAAACCAATCTGCGCTTCGTCGACAAAATGCTGGCCCGCATCGTCGAGTTGGACGATCGGGCGTTGCGTGAACCGCGCGATCTGGATCACAAGCTCATCGGCAACTGCCGCGATCACACGACACTGCTGTGCGCCATGCTACGCCAACAAGGTGTACCCGCGCGCGGACGCTGCGGGTTCGGCGCGTACTTCAATCCCGGTACGTACGAAGATCACTGGGTGTGCGAATACTGGAACGCCGCTCAGCAGCGCTGGATCATGGTCGACGCGCAGCTCGATCAGTTCCAGCAGGACGGCTTGAAGATCACCTTCGATCCGTTCGACGTGCCGCCCGATCAATTCGTGATCGGCGGCCGGGCGTGGCAGCTGGTCCGATCGGGTGCGGTTGCACCGGAGATGTTCGGCATCTTCGAGTGGCGCGGGCAGTGGTTCGTGCAGGATGATCTGATCCGCGACTTCCTGTCGCTCAACAAGATCGAGCTGCTGCCGTGGGATGGCTGGGGCTTGATGGCTGGCCCCGAGGACTGTGTGTCCACCGCCGATCTCACCCTGCTCGATCGGATCGCGGCCCTCACGATCGATCCCGATGCCGCCTTCGACGACATCCGATCATTGTATGCCAGCGATCCGCGTCTGCACACGCGGCCAGAGTGGTGGCTGTGACCTCACCCCTGCCCTCTCTCCTGTCGCACGGCAGGAGAGAGGCGCAATTCTTGACACCCCTCATTTACCGTCTACAATACGCCGCACTCAGCCGTGCTGCCGCGCGCTGAGCGGCCGGTCGCGCCAGGGGAGAGCACGCCTCATCGGCCAACCGCCCATCTCTCATCACGCCACAACCATTTGCGACCGTCATTTGCGACCGTCATCTGCCATGCAGACACCCATGTCTAACAGCGATTCTGATCGCGCCGCTGCGGCCCGTCCGATCGGTCGTCTGCCCGCACCGCCCTCGCGCTTCATCGGGCGCGAGCGTGAGATCGCGGAGGTCACGCGCCTGTTGTTGTCTTCGCGTCTGGTGACGCTCACTGGGCCGGGCGGCTGCGGTAAAACCCGACTGGCCGTGGCGGCGACCCAGGCTCTCTCGCCATTTGAACACGGCGCGTGGTTCGTCGATCTGGGCGGCCTGGACAATGCAGCGCTGGCGCCGCAGGCTGTTGCCACTGCCTTGAATTTACCCGAAGCACGCGGACGCTCGCTGGATGAAACGTTGATCGAGTATCTGCGCCATAAGCAGCTGCTGCTCATCCTCGACAACTGCGAACACCTGTTGACCGCCTGCGCCGAACTGGCGCAGCGCCTGCTGGAGAGCTGCGCCGACGTGCGCGTGCTGGCAACCAGCCGTGAGCCGCTGAACGTGCCAGATGAGATCGTGTGGCTGGTGCCATCGTTGAGCCTGCCTGATCTCAAGTCGCCTCTGTCGCAGCGGGCGGCGTCTGAAGCCGTGCAGTTGTTCGTCGCGCGGGCGAGCGAAGCGCTGCCTGATTTCACCGTCGACGAGAGCAACGTCACGATCATCGCGCAGATTTGCCAGCGTCTCGACGGTATCCCGCTGGCGATCGAACTGGCCGCCGCGCGCGTGAAGCTGCTGGACGTGGCGCAGATCGCCGCGCGCCTCGACGATAGTTTGCAGCTGCTCACGCGCGGCCAGCACCTCGCCGTCCCGCGCCATCAAACCCTCCGCGCTGCGCTCGCTTGGAGTTATCAACTGCTGCAGCCGCGCGAGCAGCTGTTGTTTACACGGCTGGCCGTCTTCGCGGGCGGCTGCACGCTCGACGATGTGGAAGCCGTGTGCACGGACGATCAGTTGCCCGCAGCGGAGGCGCTCAATCTGCTGACAGATCTCGTGGAGAAATCGCTGGTCACGATCGCCGAGCGGATTCCCGGCGTCGCCGTGCGCTATCGGCTGTTGGAACCGATCCGCCAGTATGCGCTGGACGAACTGCGCCGCAGTGCTGCCGAGCATACGCTGCGCGATCGACATCTGACTTACTTCGCTGCTTTCAGCGAACAAGCGGAGGCGCAGTTGAAACGGGCCGATCAAAAGCGCTGGCTGCAGCGGCTCGACGCCGAACACGACAACTTGCGCGCGGCGTTGGAGTGGAGCAGCCGCACGGGAAGCAGAAGTGTCAGCGGGCTGCGGCTGGCCGCCGCGCTGCGTCTCTTCTGGCAGCGCCGCACCTATCTCGGCGAAGGCCGCCGCTGGCTCGAACAGGCTATCGCTCATTTCGATCGACAGCCTGACGCGCATATCCCGGAAACCGATCGCTGCCTGGCGCGGGCGCTGCTGGCCTGCGAATGGTTGGGGGTCTATCGGGGGGAGTACGCCACCACGCGCGCGAACCTGGATCGGGCGTTGACGCTGGCCCGCGCGTTGAACGATCACGAGATTGAAGCGCAGGCGCTGGGCATGTTGACGGTGATGTGCGAATACACGGGCGACACGGCAGCGGCGGCTCACTACGCCGAGGCGAGCGTGGAAGCAGCACGTCGATCGGGTGATGAGTGGACGCTGGCGCTGGTCACGCATTTTCAGGGCCGGGTCCTGTACCGGCGGGGCGCGGCGGCCGCGCGCATGGCCGTGAAAGACAGCGAGCGCCTATTTCGCGCGGTCGGCGATAAACAATCCATCGCCACCGTGGTGGCCACGCTGGCCGCCATGACCGATGATCCGGCCGAAGCGAGTGCGCGGCACGCGGAAGCGCTGGCGATCTTTCAGGAACTCGGCCACCGGGAAGCGTCCATGATCGCGTCGAGCAATCTGGCCGGGCTGGCGCTGCTGCAAGGCGATCTCGTTCGCGCGCAGCAGCTCTACGAACAGGCGCTGACTGAAGCCCGCGACTTGAACGCCAGAATCACGATCGCGTTTTGTCTGCGCGGGCTGGGGCGCATCCGCATCCTGCAGGGCGAATGGCCCGCGGCCGAGCGATTCCTGCGTGAAAGCGCGGCGATCAATCAGGCCACGGAGCATCAGGCGTGGCTGGCGTTGTCGATGGCGGGGCTGGCGCGCATCGCCGCGGCGCGCGGGCACGCGACGCAGGCGGGCCAGGCACTGGGCGCGATTGAGGCGCATTTTCAAGCCCATTCGATTCACCTTGACGCCGACGATCAAGCCGAGTTGGAGCAGCACCGCGCCGCCGTGTCCGCCGCACTCACGGGCGATGCTTTCAGCGCCGCGCTTACGAGGGGCCGGGCATTAACGCTGGATCAGGCGCTGGCCCACTTGCTGGATTCCGATCGGGGCGACGGGCGTGCCGATCAAATCGAAGCAGCCGCGATCCCGGCGCTGCGGGTGTTTGCCCTGGGGCCCATGCGGGTGCTGAAGGACGAGCAGCTTGTGACGGCCTGGCCGTTCGCCAAGGTGAAGGAGTTGTTGTTCTATTTGATCGCGCAGCCGCCGCGCACCAAAGCGCAGTTGGGGCTGGCGCTGTGGCCCGAGGCTTCACCCGCGCAGCTGCGCAACAGCCTGAGCACGACGCTCTATCAGCTGCGGCGCGTACTCGGCCAATCCGATTGGATCCTCTTCGACGACGAGGCTTATCATTTTAACCGGGAGCGCGCCTATTGGTTTGACGTGGAGGTATTTGAAGCGAATCTGGCGCAAGCCACCCGCCTGCGGGCCGTCGAGCCGGAACGCGCCGTGGCGCTGCTGCAGGCGGCCCTCAATCTTTATCAGGGCGATTTCGTTGAAGACCTGCTGGACGGCGAATGGTTCTTGCTGCGGCGCGAAGAGCTGCGGCGCAAGTATCTCGACGCGCTGCTGCTGCTGGGGCAGCTGCTTTTTGCGCGCGAGGACTACACCCACGCCGCCGAAGTTTATCGCCGCGCCATCGAAAAAGACGAAGTACTGGAAGAGGCCCACCGCGAATTAATGCGCTGTTATGCCCGCGCGGGCGAGCGCGCCCAGGCGCTGCGGCACTACCAGACGCTGATCATCCTCCTGCGCGACGAGCTCGGGTTGCTACCGAGCGTCGAGAGCACTGCGCTCTACGAGCGATTGCAGCGCGGCGAAGAGCTATAACCGATCGGGGTGTGGCTGACACCCATTTCTGACCTCCGATTTAATCACTTCCTACAGCACCCTCCGGTATCCTGTCCGCAAGCCAATGGATACCGCCACGCGCCGTCCCACTTCCTATCTTGTTTCGATCTGGCCGGAACGTACCGCCGACGGCGCCGCCGTCTGGCGCGGCGTGCTGGTGACGTCGGCCGGGCAGCGCCTGCATTTCTCGACGCTGGCGCAGCTGAACCGTTGGCTGAACGAGCTGGCCGGATGGCAGGAGCCGCCGCAAAA
This sequence comes from uncultured Anaerolineae bacterium, assembly GCA_964398185.1. Classification (GTDB taxonomy): domain Bacteria; phylum Chloroflexota; class Anaerolineae; order Fen-1058; family Fen-1058; genus Fen-1058. The sequence goes on from CAYNML010000006.1 coordinate 86,455, forward strand.
TCGGGATTATCCACCGTATCCACCGGCCAGGTAATGCGGCACTGAGGGACATCGTCTCAACCACAGGAGGTCAGACATGAAGCGCACTCGCACCATCCGATCGATCCTCGCGGCCCTCGCGGCCGTTGTTGTGCTCACGGTTGTGATCGGTCTATCGGGCGCCGGCAGCTCATCGGCCGGGCAAGCCGCCGAAATTCGTTCGCCGCGCCCGCATCCCAGTTCGCATGTAGCGGGGACGCCGAGGTCGATCGAGGTGGATGGCATTCCGCGCAGTCCGCGGCCGCATCCCCAATCGCACCTCGAGATCCTGTCGACTCAGTCGCGCTGAAAATATCACCGGGGAGGAAGCAATCGTATGGTACACCGCTCAATTGCCAGAGCAGTTCGCCTGGGACTGGCCGGCGTTCTACTGGTCAGCTTATCACTCGCCCTGCGACCCGCACCGATCGTGCGCGCGGCGGCCATCTCGGTCAACACCACCACCGACGAGAACAACGTTGACGGTGACTGCTCGCTGCGCGAAGCCATCATCGCCGCCAACACTGACACGGCGGTGGATGCCTGTCCGGCCGGCAGCGGCGCGGATACGATCAATTTGCCGGCGGGCACTTACCTTCTCACGCTGGTTGGATTTGATACGGGCGGCCTGCTCGGCGATCTCAACATCACCGCTGACCTGACGCTGATTGGTTCAGGCGCGGGTGTGACTACGATTGATGCCAATGGCATCGATCGGGTGTTCGACATCATCAACGGGAGCGCGGTCGCTATTTCACGGGTGACGATCTCGGGCGGAAACACGACGGCGGCAGGCAGCGGCATTCGGGTAAGCGGATCATCGCTTTTGGATCTGACGAATGTCCGCGTCCGCACCAACATCTCAGGGCACGCCATCTACGTCACCAGCGGGTCCAGCCTGAATGTCTTCAACAGCCGGATCGAGAACAACTCTGGCGGCAGCGGCATCTTCCTTCAACAGAATACGACCACTGTCATCCGCCACAGCACCATCAGCGGCAACACCGGGGCCACCACGGGCGGCGGGATCAACGGCGGCAGCGGAACACTGATCATCGTCAACAGCACCATCAGCGGGAATACGTCCAACGCCAGCGGCGGCGGGTTGAGCAGTTCCGGGACGACCAGTCTGTACAACGTCACCATCAGCAGCAATACCGCCGGTTCGGGTGGTTCTGGAAACGGCGGCGGGATCCTCACCACCGGCAGCCTGACTCTGCGCAACAGCATCGTCGCCGGCAATACCGATGCGGCGAGCAGCCAGGTCTTTAACGATTGTTCTGGCACACTGACCAGTGAGGGCTACAACCTCATTCAGGATACGGCGGGCTGCACCATCAGCGGCGTCGCCACCGGCAATGTCACCGGCGTCAGCGCCAATCTCGGCGCGCTGCAGGACAACGGCGGCTCGACGTTTACCCACGCCTTGTTGGCGGGCAGTCCGGCGATCAATGCCGGCGATCCGGCCGGCTGCCGCGATCAAACCAACGCACTGCTTCTCACCGATCAGCGCTCGTATCTGCGCGATGGCACGTGCGACATGGGCGCCTATGAGTACAACTCGCCGGGCCAGGCCACGCCGACCAATACGCCCACGGCGACCAACACTGCCACGCCGACACGCACGGCGACCAGCACGCCCACACGGACAGCGACGCCCACGCGCACGCCCACCGCCACGGCAACGCGCACGGCAACGGCCACACCAACGGGCACGGCGACATCAACGCCGACCGCCACGCGCACCACCACGCCCGGCCCGTCGCCGACCTCAACCTCGACCGCGACACGCACACCGACGGCGACGGCCACACGCACACCGACGGCAACATCAACCCAGACACCCGGCCCGTCGCCCACGTCTACGGCAACGCCGACAGTGACACCGACATGCGTTCCCGGACCAGACGGTTGTGCGCCGACACTTACGCCAACGCCGACACCGGCATACAGGATTTATCTGCCCGTCATCCTGAAGTGACTGCCGCGCCAACCTGTGACTCACGGCGGTGGTATGAAACCTGTGAAAGGCCGTATTTCTGTCTTGAGATAAACCCGAAGGCTAATATAATAATTATTGGGCATCATATCCACAACTATCTAGCGGGGGAAAAGCATGTTGCGAAAAGATGTGCTCCGTCACGCAGTGAGCCTGTTACTCGTTGCCATCGCCTTTCTATCGTCCACATCCATTTTGCTTGGCCATTCAGCCTCAACCACGGCGCCGCTGCCGGCCATCCCAGCGGCTGCCATCTGGTACGTGTCGCCGACCGGCAACGACGGCAACACCTGCCAGACGCCCGGCGCCGCCTGCGCCACCATCAACGCGGCGATCAATAAAGCGGCCAACGGCGACACGATCGAGATCGCTGCGGGCACGTACCCCGAACACGACGTTCAAATCGCCAAGCAGCTCACGCTGAACGGAGCCGGCTCGACCGCCACGTTCGTCGATGCGGGTGCGTCCGGCCGAATTTTCGAAGTGACCTCGGCGGTGACACTGACGAATCTCCGGCTGCAGAACGGGCAGACGCCGGCAGGCTCGTTGTTCGTGGCGGCGGGCGGCGCGGTGCTGAACGGCGGCCTGGCGAATCTGACGCTGCGCGATGTCGCGTTGATCAATAATCGCGCGGCCGGCTCCGGCGGCGCGATTTTCAACGCGGGGCAATTGACGCTGAACAACACGCAAGTGGTGAGCAACACCGCCGCCGAAGCGGGCGGCGGGCTGTACAACTACAACCAGGGCGTATTGACGATCACGCAAAGCTCCATCGTGTCCAACACGGCGGGCGCGTTTGAAAGCGGCGGCGGCATCTTTGCAGGCGGAGCGCGGGTCAGCATCATCAGCACCACCATCGCCGGGAACGTCGGCGCTTCGTTTGGCGGCGGACTGGTGGTCTTCATGAACGGCGCGACGACACTCGACCAGGTGACGCTGTCCGGCAATCAAGCCTTGAACGGCGGAGCATTGTATGCAGCGCAGGGTGTGATCACCCTGACCAATACGACGCTGAGCAGCAACAACGCGTCCAACAACTACGGCGGCATCTACCTCAGCGGATCGCCCCTCAATCTCTATTTGATCAACAGCACCATCGCCTACAACACGCGCACCGGCACGGCGGGCAGCGGCGTCAACGGCTTGACGATCAGCAGCGGCGCGACGGCGAATCTGGTCAACACCATCCTCTCGAACAATCAAGACAACAACTGCTTCAGCGCCACGCCACCCGCCTCGCAGGGCTACAACCTGTCCGATGATTTCTCGTGCCAACTCACTCAAAGCGGCGACAAGCAGGGGCTTGATGCGCAGTTGGGAGCATTGACCCACAACGGCGGCGCTGTTCAAACGCACGCGCTGCTGCCCGGCAGTCCCGCCATCGACGCGGGCGACACTGCGCGCTGTCCCGCCATCGATGCGCGCCACATCGCGCGGCCTTACGACGGCGATGGCAACGGCGTGGCGGTGTGCGACATGGGCGCCGTGGAAGCGCGCCATTCGATCCGCATTGCCGACAGCACCGTGCTGGAAGGCGACAGCGGCGCGGTCACAGCGATCTTCACCGTCACACTCGCGCCGACGGGGACAGTGCCCATCTCCATGACTTATCTCACCATCAATGAAACGGCGCTGGCCGGTTCTGACTACACCGCCATTTCCGGCACGCTGACCTTCAACCCCGGCGAACTGACGAAGACCATCGGCGTGAGTGTCACCGGCGATGTGATCGACGAATTCAACGAAACCTTCCGCGTCGATTTGTTTACGTCGGCCGCGGTGGATCTACTGGACGCGCAGGCCACCGGCACCATCATCGACAACGACGGCCTCTCGGAACTCTCGATCGCCGATCAAACGATCACGGAAGGCAACAGTGGTTCCAAGTCGATGCCCTTCGTCGTGACCCTCTCGCCGGCCAGCACGTCGATCGTCACCGTGACCTATGCCACCGTCGCGGGCACGGCCACGCCCGGCAGCGATTTCACGGCGGCCAACAACACGCTCGTCTTTCAGCCCGGGCAGATCAGCAAAACCATTTCGATCAGCGTGCTGGGTGATACGGTGGATGAAGGCGTCAGCGAAGCGTTCAGCGCCCAGTTGAGCAATCCGATCGGCGCCACACTGGCCGACGGGCAGGCGGTCGGCACCATCACCGACGACGACACCGCCCGCCTCACACAGACGATCGGCCCCGAGGTGCTCGAAGGCGACAGCGGCTTCACGCCCGCCGTGTTCACCGTGACGTTGAGCACTGCGGCCAACTTCACCATCACCGTGGATTACGACGTGTCGTCCGGGTATGGCGCGACCGGCGCGATTGCCGGTGAAGACTTCGTGCCCATCTCTGGCACGCTCACCTTCCAGCCCGGCGTCACACTGCGGACATTCACCGTGCAGCTCATCGGCGACGAGTTGGCCGAAGATCATGAAATCTTCTGGACGCTGATCAGCAACGCCAACGTCCCGATCGACGCCAACGGCAATTCCGGGTTGATTCTGAACGACGATAGTTTCTATGTGTATCTGCCGCTGGTGCTGCGCTAAAGGCGAATAAAACGCGTCTGCCGAATCATGGTTACAGAACCGTCATGCCCGAGTGTAGTTATCGGGCATCCAGACCACTGATTGGCAGTCTGCGCTGGTTAGGCTCGTGGATTCCCGCCAACCGCGCGCGGGAATGACGGTCGTAGCGCTTTCAAGGGAGGAAGCCATGTTGGATAAAACTGCCGCGCGGCGCGCGGTCAATCTGTTGTTGAGCCTCTGTCTGATCTTTTCGTTGATCCCGGTCTCGATCGGTTATTCTGCTCCGGCGGCCTCGCCGCGGCCCCGATTAATCGCACCTGCCTCGGCGGCTTATCCGTCGCCTCTCGCGCAATCGTTGAGCATCGCGCGCGTGCAAAGCCAGTACACGGCGGGCACGCTCGACGTGGTCTTCACGTTGAGCAACAATCTGCCGGTGACACGCCTGCCCGATGCGCCGCCCGGCGCCACCAGCGAGCAACTCGCGGACTCGTTCGCCGCGTTCGATCCGCTGCTCGACGCCAACACACTGCGATCGATAGTCCTCACCGACACGCTGGCCGCCGGCGTGACGTTGATTGCGGCATCGGGCAACGTCACGCAGAACGGCAGCACGCTGACGTGGCAACTGCCCGATCTTGCGCCGCAGAGCAGCACGCAGATCACGCTAACGATCCAGACGCCGTCAGCGGGCGGCGATTTCATTAACCTCGATACGGGCGCACAAGCCAGTGCGTTACGCTGGGGACAGGCGATCAACACCAACGCCCGATCGGCCGTCATCATCCCCACGGGCCTCGACGCCGCTTACCTCGCGGCCACCTCAGCGGCTGATCCCTACGATCCCGAATTGATCTGGTTCACGGCGGGTTTCACGCAGGATCCATTGTCCGCGTTCACGGCGGTGCAGTCCTTCCGCACCGATCTCTATCAAGGCGCGCTGCGCGGCACGCGCGGCACCTTGTGGGGCGAAGCGGGCAACTCGCTCGATAAAGCCTCGGCCTTGATCGCGATGCTGCGCGCAGCGGGCGTGCCCGCGCGGTATCGACATGGCACGCTGAACAACGCGCAGGCCCAGACGTTGATCGCCAGCCTGTTCCCGGCGGCGAACGGTGTCGCGGGCCACTTGCCGATCGGGACGCCGCTGGCCGATCCGGTGAACGATGCTGCGCTCATCGCGCTCGCCGCCGATCACTGGTGGGTCGAAGCGTACTTGCCCGGATCGGGCTGGACCGATCTCGATCCCACGTATCCGCAAGCGACGGCCGGTCAAGCGTTTGCCGCGCCGTCGAACGACGGAACCGATCGGGCCGCCGATGTCCCATCGAGTGTCCACCACACGCTGCGCGTGCGCTTGAAGAAGGAGCAATACAACACCTTCCCCGTCGGCGGCACGACGTTATCGACTTCGTATCCGCTGGATGAAGTCTTCAACGTAAGCCAACTGGCGGGCAAGCGTGTGACGTTGGGGCACTTAGTCCACGAAGTCATTCAAGGCGGCGTGTTCTCCAGCATCACGCGCGATTACACGCCGTACGTGATGATTGAAGACAACAACGTGGCGTATCAGGGCGCGTCGTTTCAAGATTTGTTGACGAACTTCCCGCTGGCAACATCGTTCACCACCGCCGAATGGCTGGAGTATGAGATTCATTCGCCCGACGGTCACACCGAAACATTTACGCGCGAAGTGAAAGACCTGATCGGCGCGGCGACGCGGCGGCTGGGCGGCAGTCCGCAGCTGGCCGTGGGCACCAGCAGCGGGCCGTTCTTTGGGGCCGAGGACATCTACGTGAACTGGGTGCTGCCCAATGCCGTGAGCGACTGGGCGGCGCAGCGTCAGTCGGTGGGCGTGCTGGCGCGCTTGAAAGAAGCGGGCGCGCTGAGCGAAACGATGTTGGAGATTGCCAGTCGTTATGCGCCGGGCGAGTTCTTGAACGAAGCGGATGAAGCCGCTTATCTGGCGGCCCGCGCCGATCTGGTCTTTGTGTCTGAGTTCTCACTGAGCAGCATCGGTTTGAATTTCGCGCGGCAGGCCGACGCCATGCTGGCGGAGATTGAAGACGGCTTGCGTACGCGGCTGTACTACGCCTCGCCGCGCGTCTTTACCGTGTCCTCGATCGGTTCGCCCGCGACTACGATAACCACCACCGTCGATCTGCGCCACACTTCAGTGGAAGCGATCGCCTATCCGGGGCAGGCCGCGGCGGCGGAACAAGTGGCGCAGTGGAGTAAGGGACTGAACGAATCGATCCTCGAGGGCGAGGCGTTGGCGCAGGGCACCGGCGCTGTTCCGCTGACGACAATGCGCGTCTTCGACGAGATGACGGCGCAGGGTATCGATGCGGTGCTGCTTCAGCCTAACGAGTATGGCCGGCTGGATGCGTATGATTTTTCGGATGAGGCGCTGGCGCACGTGATCGACGCCTTGCTCGAAGGGAAGCAGGTGTTGATTCCGTCGCGCGCCGTGCTGATCGATGGACAGCCGACTTTCGCGTGGTGGGAGATCGATCCGGTGACGGGCGAGACGATCAGCGTGGGTGAGAACGGCCTGCATCCGTCGGCGCTGGAATATCGCCTCATGCAGATCATCGTCGAGGAGTTCGTCGACGACATCGCCGGCGCTGGCGCGCCATTCTCGCCGGCTGATCCGGTGGAATTGGCCGAATCGGCTCTGGCGATCGGACTGAAGCTGCGCGGCTATTTCTTCGCAGCAGCGGCGGGCATCAGCGGCGGCAATCGGCCCGCGCAATCAGCTGCTCCACCAACCGCGTCCTCGCAGTTGGTCGCCCGCGAGTCGACAACTGCATTCGGCATCTTCGAGGACGCGGGCGCTGAGCAAGTCGCTAACGGCAGCGCATGGCGCAGTCTGCCGGCGTACCTCTGCCCGCCCGTTGCCTGCGGCGTGGAGCAGTTCTTCATGAACGATGTGAACGCCGGACTCCTACCTCTGCCCGAACTCGCTTTCGTTTACGGCGACGCAACACAGAGTGACGTTGCCATCACGACGATGACGGCGTCGGCAACGGGCGGCGGCGCGCCGTCATTCACGTTGACGGCGAATCCAACATCCTCGTCGATCACACCCGGCGTTGCGACTTCACTACAGGCGCAGATCAGCAGCAACTTCGCCGATGACTTCACGCTGGCCGTCTACGCCCCGATCGGTTGGGCAGCGACGATCACAACCACCGGGCAGATCAGCGTGCGTCCCGCTGACGGCGTCGCGCCCGGCAACTACGTGATTCAACTCGTGGCGCAATCGAAGTTGCATCCCGAATTGATCGAGACAGCCACGCACACTGTCACGATTCAGAACTCGACGAGCGCACAACTCTCAATCTCGCCTGAGCCGCAGATCACGGTGGCGATGGGCCTCGCCGCGATTTCAGCCGATCCCAACGAGACCAACGACGGCGAGGTGGAAGTGCCCGGCGCGGCCTACACGATCGTGCTCACCAACACCAGCGGATCGGCGCGCACGTTCGACGTGAACGTCAGCGGCCCGCCGTCCGATTGGATCATTCTCAATGCGGCGCGCTCAACGTCGGCGACGGTGAATCTGGCGGCGGGTGAAGTGACGCGTTTGGGGCTGTACATCTCGCCGTCGAGCGGCACACTGCCGCCCGTCAACACCAACTATCCGATCAATGTCACGGCGGCCTCAGCGCCGATCAACGTGCAAGCCTCGTCGGTGTTCAACATGCCGCCCCAGCCGTTCAATCGCCTGACGCTCGATCCGGCGAATCTGTATCTGCCGCCGAACAGCAGCACCTTTGTGAATCTCAGCATTCAGAACGTGGGCAACGCTGCGGGCAGTTTCGATCTGTCAGCGCACGCGCTGCCCATCTCGGCGACGATCAACGGTTTGCCCGCCTCGCAAGCACTGGCGCAAAACGCGAGTGCGTCCGTGCCCTTGACGTTGACCATCGGCGAGGCAGTGCCCGGCGCAACGTTTCCGCTGGTCATCGCAGGCAAGGCGATCAGCAGTACCACGCAGTACGCCACGGCGAATGTGCGTGTGGCCGGGCCGTACAGCGGTGGAGTTTTCCAGGCCGCTGATCAGTTGGCCTTCTGCCCGCTGAGCGAACCGCTGCTCTCGGCCACATTGACGACGCTGGCTGTGGCAATGGCGAATCTCGAAGCGTCGTGCGACGCGGGCACATGCGATGTGGGCCAGCGCGATCAAGCGGTGCTGGCCGCGCGCGATGCCGCCAACTACGCCGGATCGTTCTCGCCGCTGGTGACGGCCGATGATGCGCTGTTGCAAGCGGCGAACTCGCTGGCGACCCACAGCAACCCGATCGATGTGGAAACCGATCTGGCCGCCATCCGCGATGCGGTCGCACCGCTGCTGGCCGATCAGATGTGCGCGTTGAGCGAGCACCTGCCATCCATGCGCTGGTCGACGGGTTACAGCGCCGCGCTGATCAATCAAGCGCGTGACACGGTGCTGGAAGTGAAGAACCTTGGCACGCTGACGACGACGTACGCCGTGACCGTGACACTGCCCAACGGCCCGCAGAGTTTCAACGTGCTGGTGAATCCCGGCGCAACGGTGACTTACACCTACGCGTTGAGCAACAGCGTGACGGGGCTGATCAACGTCAGCGCGCAAGCCACGGCCGTCGGGCCGGAGATCGGCCTATCGGGTTTGAGTGCGTCCGCGACGACGCGGCTGAATGTGTTGGATCGTTTGGTGCAACTGACCGCCGTGAATCCGAATCCCGCCTTTGTCGAGACGGGCATCAGTTCGACGACGCTGCAGATCGAAGTGAACAATCTCGCCAACCTGCCCCTCGATTCCACGGCGTTGATCACAATCACGTCGCCGGGCGGCAGTACGGCTTACTCTTCCACGCAGCCGCTGCGGTTGATGGGATCGGTGCAGACTTACAACCTCAACTCGATCAACACGTCGGGCTGGGCCATTGGCATGTACACTGTCACCGTCGATCTGCGCTGCGCGAATGATCTGTGCGCCGCGCCAAATGCGCTGCCCGACGGTTTGGGCTACGGCTTCCTGACGGTGGGGCAAGGCTTGCAGATCGAGCACGCCGTCTCGCCGGAAGAAGTGACGGCGGGCACGTTCACCGTGACGACCATCATCACGAGTGAGATGACGACGCCGGCGATTCAGCCGCCGGCGGCGCTCCGATTGAAATCGGAGGCTGCCAGCCCAAGTCGGCTTGAAGCCGACTTCCCTGCTCTTCTCCCCTCTCCTGAAAATCGCATTTCATTTTCAGGAGAGGGGCCGGGGGTGAGGCTCCCCGCCACCACCTGGGCCATCACCCGCACAGAGAACACCAACGCCGCCATCGTCTACTCCGGCACATGGACGGTGATCAGCAACGTCATCTCCATCCGCGCCAGCAACGGCGATTACAGTTGGGCGGATGCCGTCAACGAAACGGCCACCTTCACCTTCACCGGTCCGTGGATCAACCTCGGCTTTGCGACGTGGTGGCAGGCCGGTCAGGCCGACATCCTGATCGACGGCGTCAACGTGGGGATGGTGGACACCTACAGCGCCAACAACGACGTCAACCATTTCATTTTCGGCAATCTCAGCGCCGGGCCGCACACCGTCACCATTCGCGTGCGCGGCACGCGCCATCCCAACTCCACCGGCAACACTATCGCACTCGACTACATCGACGTGTGGGACGGCACCGACATGCCGTTGGGCCGTGTGGAGCAGGACAGTCCGCGCGTGTGGCGCAGCGCCAGCTTCGTTACAATCACGGACACCGTCGCCAGCGGCGGCACGTACATGCGGGACAGCAGCACCAGCGATGCGACCGCGTGGTTCCCCTTCACCGGCGACTCGATCAGTTTCATCGGCCATGCCGACTTCCGGCAGCATCGCCTCATCATCTCCATCGACGGGGTAGAGCGTGGTCGCTTCAACTTGTACGCGGCCGGCAGCGAACAGCGCGTCATCTCGTTCAACAATCTCGGCCCCGGTCCGCACATCATGCAGGTGCGCCACTACAGCGGCGAATTCCACGTCGACGCCTTCGAGACGCCGGGCTTCGGGCCGTTCTACGAGCCGCCGGCGCCGATCGGGTTTACGCGCTACGAAGAATATCATCCGGCCATCACCTACAACGGCTACTCCTACCAACAACGTCCGCAAAGCTGGTATGAGGATCTCAACGTGACCATCGCCAGCGACGGCGCTCTGATGGAAGCGAGCGCCGTCAACACCATCACCTTGAACTTCTACGGCGTGTGGGCCAACCTCGGCTTTCGCACGTGGAGCAGCGGCGGTCGCGCGGAAATCCGGATCGATGGGGCCAGCGTGGGCACGATCGGGTTGTACAGCACCACCAATGAGTTGAAGTCGTTTGTGATCGATGACCTGATCACCGGCACGCACACGCTGGAGATCGTCGTCTTGAATCAGCCCGATCCGCCCGGCACAGGACGCGCCGTTTACTTTGATTACGTGGAGGTCTGGGACGGCTCACCCGTATCCGATGGCTTCATCAACGCCCAACGGCACGCCGCCGACGGCCGCTTGCACTTCAACGACAGCGGCGACGATGCGCTGGCGGCGGGCGCTATCGACGGCGACTTCTATGTTTCAGGTTTGCCCAACAGCTGGGCGACGGTGTGGTATCCCTTCGTGGGCAATGCGTTCACGCTGTACGGCTTCAGCCGCAACAATACGACCAGCGCGCGCGTCTACGTGGATGATGTCTACCTCGACACACCGAGTTTCGATCATCCCTTCTCGGAGCAGCCCATCGCCAAACACTATGGCGGCTTCGGCGACGGGCCGCACATCGTGCGCGTGATCAATCAGGCGTCGATGCGCATCGACGGCTTCGCGTCCAATCCCGATTATCTGGGCGCATACCAGCCGTTCCCCGAATGGTACGAGTCCGATCAGTTGGCGGGCGCGTCGTGGTGGGGCGGCGTGCACGTGCCGCCCGCCATCGGCGATCTGGAAGGCGATGGCACGATCGAGATTGTGGTACCCGCCAGCGTGATCGGTCCCAATGGACAACTCTCGGTCTTGCGCGGCGACGGCGGCGA
>CAYNML010000006.1:98138-120049 GCA_964398185.1 uncultured Anaerolineae bacterium
TCGTGTTCACGACCACCACCACCGATGGCCGCCTGTACGCCTTCAACGCCGACGGCTCGATCTTGTGGAGCGTAACCGCGTTAGACAACTCGCCCATCAATGTCTCGGTCTTCGATCTGGACGGCGACGGCGCGTATGAAGTGGCCTACAACGGCGCGGAGCAGGGCCTGACCATCTACGACGGCCACAACGGCGACGTGCTCTTCAACGAACCCAGCGTCAACATCATCTCGCAGACGGGCACGGACTACCCGGTCTTCGCGGACGTGGACAACGACGGTTTCGGCGAGCTGGTGGTGGCGTCGTGGTACGGCCTGCGCGTCTTCGGCTACGACCAATTCTGGACGGAAGCGCGCCCGCTGTGGAACGAACTGAACTATCACATCAACAACATCAACGACAATCTCAGCGTGCCGTTCGGCGAATGGAATTCGTGGGACACGCACAACACCTATCGCACGCAGTCGCCGCTGCGTTATCCCATGCCGCAGTACGCGATCGATCTGACGCACACGGTGGGCGTGGACAACGTGACGGTGTTGACCGATACGTTCTCGGTCACACCCGATCGATCTGCTCAGCCCGATTACGGCTGGGCGTTCCAACAGGACAACGGTTCACCCATCGTCACGCGCACCTTCCAAAGCCGCCTGACCAACTTGCAACCCGGCGAAAGTCGACTGGTGGCGCAGGGTACGCAAGTGAGTTACACGCTGTCCAGTGGATCGAATCAGATCACGCTGCCGCCCTTGTACGTCAACGTCGCGCCGCTGATCACGCTGTCGCCATCGACGCAGAGTGTGCCTAACGGCGTCACGGCGATCTACACGGTCACGGTTCGCAACGCGCAAGCCAGCGACGCGATTTTCACACTCGATCTCGCGGGTCTGCCAGCGACATGGTACACACTTCCGCCGACGATCACGATCCCGGCCAATGGATCGATCAATCAACCGTTGTTGGTTCACATCCCGATCGGTTCCGGCTCCGGCCCGTGGAGTTTCTCCATCCTCGCCACGTCGGGTGCGATCAGCGGGCAAGTGGGCGGCGAGATCAGCGTGGGTGCGCCCACCTTCACGGCGATCATCACCCCGACGGAACAAACCGCGCCCGTCGGATCGTGGACGCCTTTCACGTTGACGTTGAGCAACCTCGATTCGGTGCAGCGCGTGTATGCGCTCAGCGGATCAGGTCTGGCCGAAGTCGATGTCGTCGATCAAGTCACGGTGACGGCGCACACCACTCAAACGATCGCCTTCAACGCACGCGTCATCAATGAAGGCCCGCATCCGTTCACCCTCGACGTCGAGCGGCTCGACACCGGCGAACGCGCGGAACCCAACGCGATCTTGACCGGCGCAGCGCAATCGTATGTCGCGCTGTCGCTCGATCCGTCGCCTGTCTCCGCCGGACCGGGCGGCGCGGCCATCATCACGGTCACACTGAACAACCTCGGCGCGCAGCCCACCACGCTCGATCTGGACGTGCTGCCGCCGGGCGGCTGGACAGGCGACCTGACACTGTATGGTCAACCCGTCGATCAGGTGACGCTCGTTCCAGCGGGCTTGAACACCCTGAACGTTCAGCTGGCTTTGCAGGTTCCGATCACCGCGACGGCAGGCGCGATCACCTACACCGTCATGGCCACCAGCCTCAGCGGCGGCGCGCAGTTCGATGCGGTGGGCACAGTGCAAGTGCTGAATCGCGGTGTGCAAGTGGACATCATCTCCGGCCCAACGTCGATCCTGCCCGGCGCGAACGGCACGTGGCAAGTGTCGGTCAAGAACGTCGGCGCGCAGAGCGACACGTTCGATCTCAGCCCCTTCGGCCCGCTCAGTCTCGGCGGATCGATCACGCCCAACAGCGTGACCCTCGCGCCGGGCGCTTCACAGACCGCGCAGCTGCAAGTCACCGCCAGCACGGAAGCGCAAGCGGGAACGATGCTGGTGGGCGCGCTGGCTCAAGCGCAGAGCGATGCCACCGTGCGCGACGAAGACTCGCTCGACGTGACGATCGAAATCGTGCGCGCGGCGGCGGTGCAGTGGCAGCCGACTTCGCTCACCATCGTGTCCGGGACGGTGGGGCTGGCAACCCTCACGATCGAGAATACCGGGAACACCGAGACGACTTTCGGCCTGTCCTTCAACGCAATCGCCAACGTGACGGCCACGCTGCCCTTCACACAAGTCGTATTGCCGCGCAACGGACAGGTGATGTTCCCGATCGAGATCACGGGCGACGCAGCGGGCAGCTATCAGCTGATCGCCACAGTGACGGGCGGCGCGGTACCGGTGCAGGCGAATCTGAGCGTGAATGTCGGCGGCGCCAGGGGCCTGCTCTATCTGCCGTTGATGATGAATAACGCGGAATCGCTACCGCCGGTCCAGCTCTACTTGCCGCTTATCCTGAAGTAGCTGGCGCGCTGTCAACACTTCAGCCGGAGAAACGAGGGGCACGACCTACGGCCCCTCGTTTTGTTCACTTTTCCTGCCATCAGCGATCAGTGGCCTTCATGACGCCTTCTGGCGTGAACTCCCGTTAGAATCTTGTCAGGCGCAGCACACAGGGCTTGACTCTCCCCCCACAGGAAGGTGTATAGTAAGGGCGTCTCGCGAAGACAAGCAACCTTTGATACTGTTGGCGGAATACATGCTCACCAACCGCGTCCCCACGGTTGGTCGCCCGCGCGGACGCGGGCGATGAGCGAGCGGAAACGAATTCGCCAACGGTATCAACCTTTGTGCGCACGGAGAGAAGGATGTTCAAGATCGGTGACTTCAGCAAACTCAGTCAGGTATCGGTGAAGACGCTCAGGTATTACGATGAGATCGGTCTGCTCAGACCCAGCGAGATCGATCGCTTCACCGGCTATCGCTACTACACCGCCAGCCAACTCTCCCGCCTCAATCGCATCCTGCTGCTTAAGGATCTGGGCCTGTCGCTCGATCAGATCGGGCGGCTGCTGGAAAGCGATCTGCCGCCGGCGCAATTGCGCGGGATGCTCAAGCTGCGCCAGGCGGAGATCGAACGCTCGATTGAGGAAGAAGAGGCGCGGCTGGCGCGGGTAGCGGCGCTACTCACACATATCGAACAGGAGAATGTCAGCATGTCCAACTATGATGTCGTCATCAAAAAGGTTGCCCCCGTGCGCATCGCCTCCATCCGCGATGTCGTCGCCAACTACGGCGCGCAGGGCGAACTGTGGGGTGAGCTGGGCGCGTACCTGGCGCAGCACAACGTCAAGCCGGTCGCGCCGTGCCTCACCATCGATCACAATGACAGCTACAAAGAGCGTGATGTTGATCTGGAAGTCTGTGAGGTCATTGACGCCGCCCTACCCACCAGCGATCGCGTGAAGGTGCGCGAACTGCCCGCTGTCGAGCAGATGGCCTGCACGGTGCATCACGGCCCCTTCAATCAACTCAATCAGGGGTATCAGGCTCTCATGCAGTGGGCCGAAGCCAACGGCTATCGCTTCACCGGCCCCAGCCGTGAAGTCTACCTGCAAGTCAGCGCCGACGAGTCCACCAACGTCGCCGAAATTCAGATCCCGGTCGAGAAAGTCTAACTGCTTTCCCCCTCTCCTGAAATGTGAAGTTTCATTTCAGGAGAGGGGGCCAGGAGGTGAGGTATGATCACCATCGATCTGCGCAAACAATTCAAGCATCTCTATCAACCCTCGGCCAGGCAGTTCTCCATCGTCGACGTGCCGCCGCTGAACTTCCTCATGATCGACGGCGCGGGCAATCCCAACACGGCACAGGAGTACAAGGATGCGGTCGAAGCGTTGTACGGCCTGTCGTACACGCTGAAGTTCGGCGTGAAACAGGGCAAGTACGGCAAAAAGGCATATGACTATCCCGTGATGGCGCTGGAAGGGCTGTGGTGGATGGACGACATGCGCGAGTTCAGCCTCGATCGCAAAGACGACTGGAAATGGACGATGATGATCATGCAGCCGGACATCATCACACCCGATCAGGTAGAGCTGGCCCGCGCGGATTTGATCAAGAAGAAGAATCCGGTTGCCGCGAGCCAGATTCGCTTCGAGTCCTATCACGAAGGGCTGAGCGCGCAGATCATGTACCTTGGCCCCTACGCGGATGAAGGCCCGACGATTCAACGCCTGCACGCATTCATCCATGAAAGCGGCCACCAACTGCGCGGCAAGCACCACGAAATCTACCTCAGCGACCCGCGCCGCACCGCGCCGGAGAAGTTAAAGACCGTCATCCGGCAACCGATGAAGTAGTCAAGACTTCGGAAGTTTCGCAGAACTTCCGAAGTCTCTTTTTTTCATGGCACAACCATGGATAGGCCGTCAACGCCGTAAGCGTGATAATCAAACAAAAACCCTTCGGACTTGTGAACATCCGAAGGGTCGAATAAGACATGCCCGCCGTGCCGTGTGTTCGCAGTGCTTGTGAACCTGCCGAAGCAGGTGGGAGCCTAAGCTCGTAGTTCAGCCTTGCCCTGCGGCTATCGCTTCCCCACATGATGAGATGCGGCTCCCGGTTAAGAGAGTGTTGGCTCAAAGCGCGTTAGCGACATGCACGGGCACAGCAGGACGCCGCGACTATACCACAGTCATATCAACTCCGCAAGAAATTTACCCCTACCAGTGTGTGACTGATCTAACAAATCACAAACCCTATCAAGGTGGTGGTGTTTAAGGCTGCACATCCAATTTGATCCGCAATTCGCGCAGCTGCTTCTCGTCGATCGCCGCCGGCGCGTCGAACATCAAGTCGCTGCCGCTGGCCGTCTTGGGGAACGATAACACTTCGCGGATGTTCGGTTCGTCGGCCAGCAGCATCACCAACCGATCGATGCCGGGGGCCATGCCGCCGTGCGGCGGCGCGCCGTAGTCGAACGCGTCCAGCATGTGACCGAAGCGCTGTTCCATTTCCTCGGTGCCGTAACCCAGCGCCTTGAAAATCTGCGCCTGCAAGTCGCGGCGATGGATACGGATGCTGCCGCTGGCGAGCTCGTAACCGTTGCACACCATGTCGTAGGCGTTGCTGTATACGCGCCCCGGATCGCTTTCCAGATACGGCAGGTCCTCTTCCTTCGGCATCGTGAAGGGATGATGCGCGAACGTCCACTGCTTGGATTCTTCATCCCATTCAAACATCGGGAAGTCCACCACCCACGCAAAAGCCAGCAGATCCGCCGGGGCCAGGTTAAGCCGATCGCGGAATTCGAGCCGCAGCAGACCGAGCGCTTTGTTGGCGATCGATCGTTGATCCGCGACGATGCAGACCAAATCTCCGGTCTGCGCCCCCACCCGATCGGCGATCGCGGCGAATTCGTTCTCCTTCAGGAATTTGGCGGCGCTGCCCTTCACCCCGTCAGCTGTGTAGGCGAGCGTTACCAGCCCTTTAGGCCCCTGCCCCTTGACGAACTCGGTGATCTCGTCGATCTGCTTGCGCGAGTAAGCCGCGCAGCCCGGCGCGCAGATCGCTTTGATCGCACCGCCGTTGGCCAGCGTCTCGGCAAAAACCTTGAACGCGGCATCCTTGACCACATCCGTCAGATCAACGATCTCCATGCCGAAGCGTAGGTCGGGCTTATCGATGCCGTAGCGCTCCAGCACGTCCCGGTACGCCAACTTCGGAAACGGCGAGAGGATGCGCTTGTGTGGCGTGACCGCCGGGATCAGCGCCGTGAATAGCCCTTCCACCAGATCGAGCACGTCGTCACGCTCGACGAACGACATTTCCAGGTCGAGCTGCGTGAACTCCGGTTGGCGATCGCCGCGCAGGTCTTCGTCGCGGAAGCAGCGCGCGATCTGGAAGTAGCGCTCGTAGCCGGCCACCATCAACAGCTGCTTCAACTGCTGCGGACTTTGCGGCAGCGCGTAGAATTTGCCCGGCTGCACGCGGCACGGCACCACGTAGTCGCGCGCGCCCTCCGGCGTCGATTTGATCAACAGCGGCGTCTCGATCTCGATGAAGCCCTGCGCATCCAGGTAATCGCGCATGAACTTGATCACCTTGTGGCGCAGGATCAAGTTCTTCTGCAGGCGCTGGCGGCGCAGATCCAGATAACGATACTTCAGGCGCAGTGTCTCGGTGGTCTTGGCGCCGTCGTCGTCGATGGGGAACGGCGGGACTTTGGACGTGTTCAGAATCTTGATCTGCTCGGCCTCCACTTCGATCTCGCCGGTGGGCAGGTTCGGGTTCGCCAGGCCGTCCGGTCGGGCGTGCACCGTGCCGCTGATGTGCAGCACGTACTCGGCGCGCGCCTCGTCGGCAGTGTGATACGCCTCGCCCGCGTTGGGATCAACCCGCACCTGCACCAGCCCCGATCGATCGCGCAGATCGATGAAGATCAGGCCGCCGTGATCGCGCCGCTTGTGCAGCCAGCCGGCCAGCGTGACCTTCTGGCCCGCGTGCGCGAGTCGTAATTCACCACAGTTGATGGATTTGATCATGTCGCCGCTCCTCTGAAGACGTAGGGCGAGTTGTTAACTCGCCTGGCAAGTTGGCAACTTGCCTTACACTGACAAAAAAAACCGCCCTGCTGGAGGGCGGCTCTCGTTTCGTTTAAGAAGTTGGCAGTACGCGCAACGAAATCGATCGACGCCCTCAGGCCTCGTCATCAGTATTATCGTTCGCGTTATCCACCACGCAAGTCTGTCTGAACATGGCGCGATTATAATCTGCGGGGACAGTAAAGTCAATCGGCGGTTTGACCAACGCGCAGCCGGCTTTAATCGGCATCCTTGCATTGCTCCTCCCTTCCGCCTATGGTAGAATCGAGCCAGACCTCATCCTCAGGAGAATTCCATGGTCAGTCAGGACCTGCTCGAGATTTTGCGATGCCCCTATTGCGTGAGTGGTGAAACCCGGCGCCCCGGCGACGACCCCGGCCGCCTGCAGTTGATCAACAGCGCGTGGCTGGTCTGCACCGAAGAAGGCTGCAATCGCAAATACCCGATTCGTGAAGACATTCCGATCATGTTGATTGAAGAAGGCGATAAATATCGCGACGTTCCGGTCGAGAAGTTGGGGCAACCTTAACCTCGATCAGCAAAACCGGTTGAGGTCAGACTCAGCCGGTTTTTTGTCCACAAGGGAGACGATGACGAACGTTCCGGCAACTCAGGAAGAACTCGCGGCATTGGCGCAAGAACTCATCTGCGGCGATGATGAGCGCGCCGAACAGGCCGCGCTGCAAATCGGCCTGCACGGCTGCGAGGCGCTGGCGCATTTGACACGCGGTCTGTCTGATCCTGATCCCGATCGGCGCTGGTGGGTGGCGCGCGCGCTGGGGCAGCTGCCGTGCGACGAAGCCAAGCAGCAACTGATCGATCTGCTGCGCGATCCCGACGACGACGTGCGCGCCTGCGCGGCCTTTGCGCTGGGCGAAGCGCGCGTCGAAAGCGCCGTGCTGCCGCTGGGCGCGGCACTCGCCGATTCCAGCGTGTACGTCAGCGCGATGGCCGCCGACGCCCTGGCGCGGATTGGCAAGGCCAGCGTGCCGCTGTTGATCGATCGGCTGCGCAACGGCGCTTCTTTGGAGCGCGCCCGCGCTGCGAAGGCGCTGTTGACCATCCTCGATTCCCGATCGATCCCGGCGCTGATCGCCGCACTGGACGACGAAAGCCCCGTCGTGGAGCATTACGCCGCCGAGGCTTTAACCCGCCTCGGTGTGGGGACGGTGTTGGTTAAGCCGACCTAGCCGGATACAAGCAACAACAACAGGGCGATCGAGTCAACTCGATCGCCCTGTTGGGTTTTGAGTGAAACGCCGAAAAGTTACTTGCCGGATTTCTGGGCTTTGGCCGCGGCCTTCATCAAGCGCGACTTGCGGCGCGCCGCATTGCGCTTGTGAATGACGCCCTTCTCGGCCGCCTTATCCAGCGCGCTGGCCGCCGCGTTCACGTTCTTGCTCACATCTTCACCGGATGCAATGGCAACGCGCGCGTCCTTGACCGCCGAGCGAGCCTTGCTGCGCGTCGCCTGATTGCGGACGGCGCGGCGCTTGCTGCTGCGGTTGCGCTTGATGGCAGAATGAATGTTAGCCAAGGGTGTTCCTCCAACTGAGATAGCGGGGCGGAATTGTACACGAAAAAGTACGAATGTCAAATGCGCCCTTGCCTAAGTCAAACTCGACTGGATCGGTTGGAAGGGCACACCGGATTGTAGCCCTACCGTCTTTGACGAGTACATTAACCTTCAGCAATTCCAGATACAGCCGTTTCTCTTCAAAGGTCGGATCTTTCAGTCCTTCGAGAATATCGGCTCGAAACTGCAAAGCGCGCTTGAGTGCCTCATCGTCAAAACGCGGCGCGCGTTGTAATTCTACCAGCAAACGATCGCGCTCCGCCGTTAATTTGGCATAACGGTCGTCTATCGCTCTCATATCGGCCTCCAGCTTGGTCAAGACCAATCCTGTTGCCTTTTTCAGCGCCGCCGCCGTTTCTTCCGCCTCTTGCTCACAATGCTGAATCAGATCGCCAATTACATCCAGGCGTTCCCGTTTTGGTGCCAGATTATCGTGTTCGGCTTGCGCCGCTTTGCGCCATTCTGCCTCAAAACGCTCCGGGTCAGAGAGGAGGTCCAAAACATAGTTCCACACCACGCTTTCAAGCACGTTACCATTGACCGACTTCTCACGGCAATTGACCTGATCGTTTTCGACACCCCGAATGAAGGTTTTGTAAACACTGCAAACGTAGCGCAGCGGTTCATGTGATTTGCCTGCCATTTTGCGGCCACAGCCACACGTAATCAGACCACGCAATAGATACTCGCGTCGGCAATTTCGTGGTGACATGTTCTTGTTGCGCTCGCGCCGCGCTTGGGCCGCTTCCCAAGTGTTGCGATCGATGATGGATGGCACATCAAACACAAATTGTTCCTCCTTCGAGTGGATGCTACGCTTGCTGCCTTTGTGGTAGGACCCCACGCGTCCGAAGCGCAGCTTACCAGCATACGTCTCCGAAATCAGGATGCGGCGCACAGTTGGATAACACCACTTGCCAGGTTCACGCAGGCGCGTTTTTCCGACGGGCCTTGTCTCGCCCGGTGTCGGGATGCCCATGGTGCTCAGCTTGCGCGTGATCTCGTAATCAGTCATGGGCCGTCCATCCCCATCACCCACGGTATACCAACGATAGATCATGCGCACGATGGCGGCCTCCTGTGCATTAACAATGAGCACTCCTTTGCCATGCTTATATCCATAAGGCGCAGGGCCGCTGCCAATGATCTTGCCCTCCTGTGCTTTACGCTTGCGTCCGCGCATCGTGCGCTCGACAATATCACGCCGCTCTTCACCCGCTTTGCGCGCATCAAGCATAGCGATTAGCAGGCTGGCAAAGTCCGTTTTCAACTGTCCGCGATTGACCGTATGGATTTCTTTGCCCAGCTTCGCGAGTCCACGAATGAGAAGCGGCATTTCCCATTCGTCGCCATCTTCAGGCGGACGCACGATGCGATCAATCCGGTAGGCGATTAGCACATCAGCTTGATTACTGTGAAGCATATCATATGCCTTGCGCCCTTCAGGCCTTTGTTCGATTGGCACAGTGCCTGTATAGTCATCCATAAATGTGCCGATGACCTTGAAGCCATTGAGGTGCGCATATCGCTCGCATGCCTCGATCTGCGTGGGCAAGCTGTATCCCTTGGCTGCTTGTTCATCCGTCGATACTCGGCAGTAGATCACCGCTCGTTTATACTCGTTCACGTGTTCTTGATTCATGTCATCCCCGCAATACTCACCTTTTTCCCTATTGTGCCGATTGCTTGATTAGTGCCAGATCGTCGCCCTGCCTTGCGTAGTCCCTCGCGCGTCCAATGCGGTAGCAGCGAAAGTCCCAAGCACCTTGCGGCGATTCTGATCGGACAAGCCGACAAAGAGGCACAGATCACTAATCAGCTCTGCTGCATCAACACCGCCGATTTCATGAATAGGTCCGCCGTATTCATGCTCCAATTGCCGGCGAAAATCCTGCAACAGTGAAGTTAGCGAGGCGTATTCGACGCTTTTGATGTATCGGCCTAGCTCTGGTGTAAACATGTTGTTCTCCTTGAGGTTCGGTGCTATCATGGAGGTGGAGTGAGGAGCAATCTTGACCGGGCGATCCTCACCCCACCAGCTGGCCGTCAACCCTGACGGCCTTTTTGTTGTCACGTGGCAAGCGAAGGTTCGGAATTCGAGGTTGAACACTCTAGCGAGATCGATGGTTTCGGTGGCAGTGCATATTTTTCCTTTTCCCCGGTATGTCCCGCCGCACTCGCCTGTGCATTGGTAAGTCAGGTCTGGGCCGTCTCTGCGCTTCGTCCCGTAGCCTTCAGGCTAACCGCCAACCTGCGTAGGGCCACGCCAACGGCGTAGTTTGTGATGCTATATCGGCTTCTCCCCCCTTTCCAAATAGGCGAGCGGTTCTGCCCGGAGTACGTGGTCACCGGACAAAACCGCCCATGATAAATTCTGCCCGCATCAAATACAAAACGAGCGACTGCCGCTACTCTGGCAAGTCACCCGCTCTGATATAATACGGGGAGCCTTGCCGCTGCCACGATCAGCGGTCGGGTCAGGGCGTCGTAAGTGTTGGTAGCACTTACAACGCCCGTTCTGAAGTTTTACAATTTCCTCTAGGGGAAATTATACCATACTTGTCAAGCCCCTACTTTCGGGCCTCGTTTTCCACCTTTTTTCTCAGTCTTGCGTATATAGGCAAGCAGACTAGACTTTTCAATCTGCCAATCGCGTCCAAATTTTATGGCGTCAATCATACCGGCATCAGCCAATTGTCTGATGCGACGCTGTGTGTAGCCGACCAACTCCGCGGCTTGACTTGTCGTAACCCACTCTTGCGCCATGCTGCGGATCCTTTGTTCAAATTCATCCGCATTGTAGTATACAACAGTCACGCGGCGCAACATGTAGCATCGCCAGGCTAAGCTGTCGCCTCGCAATCTGGCTTCGATCCACTTTGCCGCGTCTGCGCAGCCTGCTCACGCGCGAGGCGAATTTGCCGCCCTCGCCGCGCTGCAATCAGCAGGCACTGAACTATTGCCTGGCTTCACTATTCACCGGCCGGAAACGAAAAACGACGCAAAGCCGCCCGATGGGCAGTCATTGCGTCGTTAAATTCCATCTCGAAGATGGAGGCGTCGTCCTGCGTATTCAGTTGATGATCGGCGCTGCTTGGTCGATCGAACTTCTTGGACAATACTCTATCACAGATCGAAAGCGCAAGTCAAGGGGTCTTTATCGCAGTTGTATCGCAATTTTCAATCAATGACTTCGGCGCGACCTGCTACAGTAGCGATCGAACTTCTTGCGCATCACTCTATCATAGGTGAAGGGCACGTGTCAAGGGGTTGAGCGTCGCAGTGTGCACGCAAATGTTGTCAAACAGATAGCTGTTCGGGCTCCCACGCCCGAATAATGGCGGCATGGGAGCCGCCCCTGCTGACATGTTTTGCGTGCACACGCGTCGCATTTGCGTCGCAATTTTGGGAGTAGGTGTATTGCTATGTTCGGCACCCAGGTCATTTGCTACGGAGATTGGTGGCCTCCCACGCTCGAAATTGGATCGCAATTTGGGGTCAATCCCAAGCACGCCAGCAAATTTCCGAGCGAAAGTAGCGAGGAAGGTCGTGGTCGGTAAAAACGGACAAATTCGAAGTTTCGGGGAATCTCATCGCCCGTTGTTGCCTTACTCCCAACAACCGGATCGTATCGTCATGGCAAATCTATTCGGAGGTTTGCCATGGCTCGTCACGCCGATCAACAACAGTTGGAAGAACTTCATCAGGCCATCGAACGCTCACCCGGCCAGTGCATTGGCGCAATTGCCCGCTTGCTCAATTGGTCACGCGAGAAGGTCACCCGCGGCCTGGTTACGCTGAACGACCGCGGCGTACTCTTTTACGAGGATGAGCGTGGACGGTTGTGGCGTTACCGTAAACACGGGGGTTGACTTCGGCGGAAAACCCGCCGGATGTCACGTTATTTTGAGGAAACCTGTGCTAAACTAAATTCGTTCACAACGCTGTTGAGAAGGAGATCGAAATGGGCGAACGCCTTGACAGGAAAGTGGAGCGCCTGCTTGAACTGAAACAGCTGCTGCTGGAGCATCGCTTGACTAAGGCCGACATTGCCCGGCGGTTGAGCGTCCACCGCTCGACGGCCGCCGAGTATCTGGACGATTTGAGCGTGCAAGGCATTCCTGTGCAAGAGGAAGATGGCTACTTCTTCATCGACCGGGACCAATACAAGTTCAAGGTGGAGTTCACGCAGCATGAGGGGCTGGCACTGCACCTGGCCGCTCGGCTCCTGACCACCAACACCGACAAGCACAATCCGCATGCCGCCAGCGCACTGCGCAAGTTGGGCGAGGCCACGCAGGGCTTTGCGCCGCTGTTTAGCGAACACTTGCAGCGCTCGGCTGATGTGATGGACGACGATGTCCGCCGGCGGGATTCGATCTTCTTGCAGGCGCTGGAGACACTGACGCGCGCCTGGACACTGGGCCGCAAGGTGTTCCTGACCCACCAGATGGAAGACGGTAAAGAGTTCCCCTACACGTTTGCGCCATATTTTATCGAGCCCTATGCGGCGGGGCGCACCGTCCACACGATCGGCTGGCGTGAGCCGCCGGACCGCATCATGACCTTCAAGGTCGAGCGCATCCGCACGATCAAATTACTCGACGAGAAGTACACCATTCCACCGGATTTCGATCCACGTGAGCAGTTGAAGGACGCCTGGGGCATCTGGTATACCGAAGACACCCCGCAAGTGGTGATTCTCAAGTTTCATCCACGCGTGGCGGCTCGGGTAAAAGAGAGCCGTTGGCACCGTTCCCAAAAGATCGAGGAGCAGCCTGACGGTTCACTGCTCTGGCAGGCCGCCATTGCCGAGCCGCAAGAGATGCTGCCCTGGATTCGCGGCTGGGGCGCGGATGTGGAAGTGCTGGAGCCGAAGGGGGTGCGAGAGGAATTAATGGGCGAAACAAAACGATTAATTCTCATATACGGAATCGCCCAGGTAAGCGACAAGAAAGCAGAACGAATCTTGCGCTTGTGGGGCAAAACAAAAAAAGGGGGTCAGAATTCTCAAGAGTTCCACCCCGCTGTGTTTCATATGCTCGATGTAGGAAACGTCACGCGCGAATTGTTGGGCGAACGTGCCTCGCCACGGTGGCGAAACGCACTGGCCGATGCGTTCAACGTCGCTCCTGAATCTCTGGCGGATTGGTTGCCATACGTGATTGCCCTGCACGACATTGGCAAAATTTCTTCGGCATTTCAATCGCTCAACAAGGAGCAACTGGCGCGGTTGCATCGAGAGGGATTCACGTTAGTCAGCGCAGAGATGCGGCACGAACACATCACCCAAATCTATCTCGAAAGTGCATTGCCTCAAATACTCGGTGATCCATCAAGCAAGTTACCTCAAATCGTCAGCGAATCACTCGGGGGACATCATGGCAGTTTTGCTCACCCCGACGATGACATCAAAGCCGCGCGCCGTCAATTGAACAATGAACCAGAGGAATGGAGAGCCCTCCGCCGAGCCGCGGACACGATTCTGCAAAACGAGTTTCTCAAGCGCAGTCGCACATTGCTTGCCAATCCCGGCAATGTTTCAACCGCGATTATGGCGCTGACTGGCTTCGCGATTCTGTGCGATTGGCTTGGGTCAGACGAACGTTATTTTCCACTTTCTGCGAACGTGGAATTAGAGAATTATATCGAGCAAAGCCGCGATCGTGCTGCACGAGCCGCCCGCGAATCGGGTTTGTTGACCTTGCCACAGAGCGACGCATCTACGCAGGTTCAGTTGTTGTTTTCCGATTTGATCCCTTTGCGCCCGCTTCAATTGGCGATTGACAACATCCCGGCTGAAATTCTGCAATCGCCGTCGCTGACGATTATCGAAGCGCCGACGGGCGAAGGCAAAACCGAAGCCGCGCTCGCGCTGGCGCATCGCATCGCGCGAATCACGGGTACAGACGAGTTGTATTACGCGCTCCCGACAATGGCGACGAGCAATCAGATGTTTGAGCGATTGCAAAAGCATCTTGAAAAACGACTGGGGCTGGCGGCAGCGGTGAAACTGGTTCACGGGCAAGCGTATCTATTGGAAAAAGACCTGACGACTGAAACACCTGCTGCCGCGATTCAGCCACTCGAAAACGCCGGAACGCAAAACGATTTCGAAGCGAGCGAAGCGATCGCATGGTTCAACTCGAAAAAGCGCGCGCTCATCGCGCCGTTCGGCGTTGGCACGATTGACCAAGCCGAACTCGCCGCGTTGAACGTCAAGCACGCCGCATTGCGAATGATGGGTTTGGTCGGCAAGGTCGTCATTGTGGATGAAGTTCACGCCTACGATACCTATATGACGACGGTCATCGAACGTCTTTTACGGTGGCTTGCCACGATGAACACATCGGTCATTCTACTTTCGGCAACCTTGCCCAAGTCGCGCCGTAAAAAGTTGGCAGAGGCGTACAATGCAGAATTGGATTTAAGCGATGAACAACAAGACGCCTATCCCAGTTTGCTCGTTCTGGCGAATGAGAAGAAGCCTCACTTTGCCAAACCAGAAGTATGGCAACCGAATCGCGTCATCGAGCTGCACGAGTTGCATTTCGGAGACGATGCCGCCGCCGAAAAAGCAAAATGGCTGCTGGATACGGTAGCGAACGGTGGTTGTGGTTGCTGGATCACAAACACGGTCAAACGCGCGCAACGCATTTTCGATGTGCTGCGAAAGAGCGCACCGCCTGATGCTGATCTACAATTGCTCCACTCGCAATTCCCGCTTGATGAACGGCAACGTCGCGAAGACGATTTGAAAGGCAAGTATAGCCGTGAGGGTAAGCGTCCCACCAAGGGAATCGTCGTCGGCACGCAAGTGCTGGAGCAAAGTCTCGACCTCGATTTTGACGTGATGGTATCTGACCTTGCGCCGATTGACTTGCTCTTGCAGCGCGCGGGCAGGTTGCATCGGCACAATCGCGCGCGACCTAACGTGCACGCCACGCCGCGCCTGTGGCTCAACTTTGAGACGACGCTTAATGGCGATTTGAAACTGGGAACGGATCGCACCATCTACGATGAGTTCATTATGCGCCAAACGCACGAGACGCTGGCAGAACGAACGCAGATTCAACTACCGAACGATTATCGCGCGTTGATCGAGGTGGTATATTCAGATGAAAGACCAGCGGAGGACAGTCCGCTTTATGAGGCGTGGCATGAGCTGGATGCGAAAAAGAAATCGGCGGCGAGAGAAGCGAGAGAGCGCCTGTTGCCAGAACCGAGTCGGAACGATTCTTTTGCCCAAACCGCCGCGATGCGCGTCAAGTTTGAGGAAGACGAAAATCGTGCCGACTGGTTTGTAGCGAAAACGCGCCTGGGTGAACGGACGTTGAACGTCGTTCCACTCGAACGTGACGGCGATTTCATCATTCTTGATGCGAACCAAAAAATCCGCGTGCGCGCCGAGGCATCACGCGAAATGCAACGGCGTCTCTTGCGCCGTCATTTGCGAATCAGTAACCAGGGCGCGATTGACGCAATTCTCAAGGAGGCAGAAAAGGACGCGATGGAATTGTTCGCCGAATCGGTATTGCTAAAAGGGTTTTATCCGCTGTGGTTGACTAATGGCAAAGCAGAGCTGTTAATCGAACGTGGCAAATTGAAAATTACGCTTGACCCGCAACTGGGTCTGGTGATTGAAAAGGAGGGCAAAGCGAATGACACAGACAAATGACACAGCACCATCGTTCAACTTGTGGACTGAACCGTGGATCACATTGGAGAACTTGCGTGGTGAGCTCACACAACACGGCATCCGCGCTGCGCTGGTGAACGCGCACGAGTACGTCGCCATTTACGATCCATCGCCGCTGGTCGTGGTCGGCATTCATCGTTTGCTCACAGCGATTTTGCAGGACGCGCTCCAGCCAAAAGAGAACGCCGACCTTGAGCAATTATGGGCGGATGGCAAGTTTCCCGCCAACAAGGTCGACAGGTTCGGCAAGCAGTATGCTGATCGCTTTGATTTGTTCTCGGAAGACAAGCCATTCTTTCAAAGCGCGGATTTGCCGATGTTCCCCGATGAAAAAGAACGCAAGGCAAGCAAACCCGTCGCGCAGTTGTTCCCCGAAATTCCGACAGGCAAATCACTTGTCACTCACTATCGGCATACGATCCAAGACGAGCAAGTCTTTTCACCTGCGTCCGTCGCCGCAGGTTTGGTCACGATGCCGCCGTTCGTCTCGTCGGGTGGTAAGGGATTGATGCCATCTATCAACGGTGTGCCGCCGATCTATGTTCTGCCAGGGGGCAAAACGCTGTTTGAAAGTTTGGCGGCGTCGCTGCTTTCTTCAAAATGGCTCGACGTGTACCAAACGACCGATGATGATCTTGCATGGTGGAGACGACCTGCGCGTATCATCGTCCACGAGAGCAAAAAGAAGCAAGCAGGCATGAGCTTCAGGGAACATCGCCAATTGAGCGAAGTTGGTTATCTGCACGGTCTTACCTTTCCCGCACGAAAGGTACGATTGCATCCTGAACGGCTGGATGTGGCTTGCTCACGGTCAGGGCAACAGAGCGAATGGTGCGTTCGCACGATGGCCTTTCGGATGGGCGAAAGTGTTTTGGAGAATGTCGAATGGCAAGATCCATTCGCAGCATACAAATTGCCAGCCAAACCGACAACAAAACGCAAATCATCAAGCAAGAAAAGCGCGGATAAACCCAAGCCGATTCGACCTATGCGGGCCCGCGCGGTATGGCGCGAATTTTCGGGATTGTTCTTGCAGCAAACGGCTGACGATCAACAGACACGCCGACCGTTGTTTTTAGATCAGTTTGCCCAACTTGAAGTCGGCAAACGCTTTCAAACTTATCCGTTTCGCTGCGTGGCGTGGCAGACCGATGGCAAAATGAAGTTCTTCGAGTGGATGGATTTTGGTTTCGACATCCCGCCGACGCTCCTGCAGGACCCGAACGGCACGCGGTGGACCGACCAAGCATTATCATTCGCAACGGATTGCGCGGCGACCATCACGCGAGTGTTTTCATCGGTCTTTGGGCGCAAAACCAAGAACGCCGGACGTTTCAAACATCTGAAGGAACGTCTCGAAGCTGATTACTGGGCGGTGCTGGCGGATAAGTTTCGCCAATTCGTGCTTGACCTGGACGACCGCGCCAAGCAACAGCAAACGTTGGAAGGGTGGTACGCTACCGTCGTGCGCGAAGCGCAGAACGCATTCGACAGCGCAGCGGATGCAACGGGAGATGATGGCAACTCGCTGCTGACCATCGAGCGAGGCAAGAATGAATGTCGCAAGTGGTTGAGTGTTACAAAGAACAAAATCCAATCAAACCAGAAGGAGGTGGATGATGCCAAAAAACGGGCCTGATCCCAGGATTGCTGAGTTCGTGACCAAGTTGGCTGCGCTCGACGCGGGCGACAAAGCAAGGCTCAAGCGCGATGCGGGCAAACCCATTGCCGAAGCGCAGAGCATTGGTTTGTTCTACCGTCTATTGCCGTATGGTCTGAATCCAGTGCAAGAGGAGATGTATTTTCTCGTCGCTACGCTGTACGGTCTGGTGGATGGTGGTGCACAAGGGAACCTGGGCGCATCTTTGCATCGCACGTGCGACCCGGATCCCAAGAAAAACAAGGGCCTGAATCGCCGTGTCGAAATCCTGCTTGATTCCGATGCGACACAGTTGCCATTCCGACTTCGTCAAGCAGTTCGCTTTTTGAAATCTAAAAACGAGCGAGTGAACTGGCAACAATTGCTCCAGGATCTACTGCGGTGGAATTACCCCAGCCGCATTGCACAAAAAGAATGGGCGCGCGCGTACTTTGCGTTGCCCCAACCCGCCGATGAAGAAACATTGGCGGCGAATGAAACCAAATCGTAGAAAAACTTCACATTTGTCCAACAAGGAGATGACGAAATGTTGATTCAGTTCCACCTGCTTCAGAATTACCAACCGTCCAACCTCAACCGCGACGACACAGGTTCTCCCAAAGACGCGATCTTTGGCGGCGTTTTGCGCGGACGCATTTCGAGCCAGTGCTTGAAGCGAAGCATCCGCCACTCGGACGTTTTCAAAGCGTTTGACAGCGAAGGGTTGCTGGGCAAGCGGACACAAATGTTGCCAACGCTCGTCGGTACGAAATTGAGTGAGATGGGTGTAGATGAAAAGACAGCGGCGGCCATTCTTTCGCGCCTGCCTGACATTGTCAGGGGCAAGACCAAAGCCGAAAAGGGGGAGGAGGGCGAAGAAGATACCGACGATGGCACGCATGAAGTGGAAGAAACAACCGCCACCGAAGACACCAAGCAACTCGTTTTCCTCGATGTAACGACGGAACTGGCGACTTTTGCCGAACGCTTGCACAAGGCCTATCGTGAAATTGGCGCGGGCAAGTGGGCAAAAGCCAAACTCACCGAAATCAACAAGTATCTCGGCGAAAGTCTCCCGCGCTCAGTGGATATTGCACTGTTCGGCAGAATGACGACCGCGCAAGCATTCCGAAACGTGCGAGCGTCCGCCCAGGTCGCACACGCGCTTTCAACCAACGCACTCAAGCAGGAATTCGATTACTATACCGCGCTGGACGATTTGAAACCCGACAGCGAGCCAGGCGCGGATATGATCGGCGACATTGAGTACAACAGTTGCACATACTACAAGTACCTCAACGTGCATTGGAACAATCTTGTCGATAATCTGGGCGGCGACAAAGAAGTTGCACGGCGCGCGGTGCTGGCTCTGCTCGAAGCGGCGGCAATGGCGCATCCGACCGGCAAGCAAAATTCGTTCGGCGCGTTCAACCTGCCCGATTTCGTCCTGGTCGAAGTTTCGGACCGCAACCTGCCCGTGAGTTACGCGAACGCATTCCTCAAACCCGCGTATGGCACAAGCAATCAATCGTTGCTGACGAATTCGGTCGAGCAACTGTCCAAGTATGTCACACGCTTGAGCAAGGTGTACGACTTAGCGCCACAACGCGCGTTTATCGCCGTGGACGACGACCTCGCCTTTCTCGACCAGAAACCGCGCGGGTCGCTCGACGATTTGAAAAAGTGGCTGGAGCCGCAACTTGGCTAGGAGGAAATCCTGATGCCGAACACACTCTTTTTACGTTTGACCAGTCCACTGCAAGCGTGGGGCGAAGACAGCCAATGGTCAGAGCGACGCACTGCGCCCGAACCAACCAAAAGTGGTGTGGTTGGTTTGCTCGCGTGCGCGCTCGGCTGGGGCGATGATGAACGCATCAGCGATCTCGCGCGGCGCGTGCGCGTAGGCGTGCGGTGCGATGTACCCGGCACGCCCGCGCCATTGCGCGATTACCACACTGTTGGCGGCGGATACGATGAGCCGCAGTTGTTGACCGCAGAAGGCAAACCCAAAAAGACGCCAACCACTGGCGAGCCGCACACCGAACCCACATGGCGATACTATCTTTGCGATGCGTCGTTCCTCGTCGCCGTTCAGTCGGACACACATATGGTTGAGCAACTCGCGCACGCGGTCCAGTTTCCTGTTTGGGCGTTCTTTCTGGGGCGCAAGAGTTGCGTCCCTGCGCGTCCCGTGTTCGACGGCATTGGCGACTACACTTCATTGCGAGCTGCGCTCGAACAACACCCCGCGCGATTTCTGGATCGTGAAGAAGCCCAGAAACTCCGACCACGTCCACGCATCGTGGTCGAATGTGAATCGCTTGAGCCTGGAAGCGTGCGCCGCCGCGTGCAACTCGTCTCGCGCCAGTACTGGCTTCACGAGCCACGTTACTTACGCGAGTACCTCGCGCCGAATGAAATCAAAATCGAGTACCTGGAAGAAGGAGCATGACCATGTATCTTTCAAAACTCACACTCAACCCCCGCAACGCCCAGGTCCGCAGCGAGTTGGCGCGGCCTTATGAGATGCACCGCACGCTGCTGCAGGCCTTTCAGCACGGCCAGCACGGCATCGATCGCGCCAGTGAAGACGCCGCCGGGGTGCTGTTCCGTGTCGACGAGCAGCCACGCGAGCAGCAGATCACCGTGCTGGTGCAGTCCAGGATCGAACCGGATTGGTCGCCGTTGCGCAGTCGCCGGGATTCACGCGGGCAGCCGTATCTGCTGCGTCCGGCGGAATCCAAGATCGTCAATGTGCAGTTGGCTGACGGGCAGTTGTTGTCGTTTCGACTGCGGGCTAATCCCACCAAGAAGCTGGGCAAGAGCGCCGGCGAAGCGCAGGGCAAGCGCGTGGGCCTCTATGCCGAGGACAAGCAACTGGAATGGCTGCAGCGCAAAGCCGAAAGCAGCGGGTTCCGCGTGCTGCGCGCCCAGATCAGTCGTGATGAATGGCTGAAGGATATGATTCATCGCAGCGAAACCGCGACGCACGAATTGAAATTGTTGGCCGTGCAGTTCGATGGTGTGCTGCAAGTGATCGACGCGGTGCAAGTACAGCGTACCATCGAGCTGGGCCTCGGCAGCGCCAAGGGATTAGGTTGCGGGCTGTTGTCAGTCGGGCCAGCTTAAACCGATCGGGGTGTCAGGAGGACGCCATGCCCATCAATCTGCATACGTTGCCGCAGTTCGCGGATCGCATCAGTTGGATCTACGTCGAGTACGGTCATCTGGAAAAGGACAACGACGGCCTGGTGTTCATCGACAAGGCCGGACACACGCCGCTGCCGGTGGCGGCCACCTCGATGGTGATGCTCGGTCCCGGCACGACGATCACGCATCGCGCCGTCATCGCCGCCGCGCAGATGAACTGCCTGCTGTCGTGGGTGGGCGAAGGTGTGACGCGCACCTACGCGTTGAGCACTGGCGGCGCGAGCCATACCGCGAACTTGCAGCGCCAGGCCAGAATGTGGGCCGATCCGTCTTTGCATCTGGCCGTGGTACGCAATCTGTATGCGATGCGTTTTCCCGATCCGATTCCGCCGGAGACGACGCTGGAGCAGATTCGCGGTATGGAAGGGGCGCGGGTCCGATCGATGTACCAGCGAATCGCGCAGGAGGTGGGCATCAACTGGGTCATGCGGCATTATGATCCCAACAACTGGGCGCGCGCCGACTTGCCCAATCGCTGTCTCAGCGCTGCGACAGCTTCGCTGTACGGCGTCGTGCATGCGGCGTTGGTGTCGGCTGGGTACTCGGCCGCGCTCGGTTTCATTCACACCGGCAAGCCGTTGTCGTTTGTGTATGACATAGCCGATCTGTACAAGCCCGATCTGGCGGTGCGCATCGCGTTCCAGGTGGCAGCGGAAAAGCCGCAGCACGCCGAGCGTGAAGTCCGCAAACGCTGTCGCGAGGCGTTTTACAAGGAACGCTTGATGTCGCGCATCCTGCCAGATGTGCATCGCGCGTTGACGATTCAGGGCGAAGCCGAAGAACCCGATTGGATCACGCAGCCCGAAAACGGCTGGTGGCAAGAGGAGGCGATCGATGCTGGTGATGACAGTGACCGAGTGCCCGGCGCAATTGCGGGGTGAACTGACCCGCTGGCTGCTGGAGATTCGACCGCACGTCTACGTCGGGCACGTCAACGCCCGCATCCGTGATCAGCTCTGGCGGAAAGCCTGCGAGAAGATCAAAGACGGCTCGGTCTTGCAGATTTGGAACACCGCCAACGAGCAGGGTTTCACCATGCGCAGTTGGAATGAGCCGACGTATCGCGTCCGCGAGTTCGAAGGCGTTCTGCTGGTGGAGCGTCCGGCGGGAGATGACCCTGTACCGATCGATGAGACGGCGCCCGATGGCCAGAGATCGCCACAACCACCGCGCGGCAGCCCTGCGCTCGACGGTCCGGTGTCTGCTCGACCGCCAAATATGCCCAATAAGGCTTGAAATCTACCGTGTTGGGTAGATATAGTATGATCCCTACGCACGTGGGGATGAACCG
>CAYNML010000007.1:0-3816 GCA_964398185.1 uncultured Anaerolineae bacterium
AGTATCAGTTAATTTCGAGGCGGTTTCTTCTCATTTCGCCCTGGGCGATACAAACCCTGATCGGAGGAGAAGAACTAATTGTGAACACAAAAGATAGCAAGGTTGAATCAATTTCTTTTGGAGGGACAAAGCAAGACACAATTGCCAATATTATCGACTGGCTCGGTCCACCGGAAGGTATTTACGCAAAGCATGTGGGGCCAGAAGATGTTAGTCTGGTAATTTACCTTTTTTATCCATCCAAAGGTGCTTGGTATATTGCTGAAGGGAAACCTCAGCCGGGGCTTCCCGCAGTAGATCGCATTTTGGGTGAAATGACTATTTCGCAAGCATTTTATACGGTACCGGGAACTATTGAGTCGGTGCTCGCAAATGGGCAACAATCACCTGGGTATATTAATTGTGTGCTTAGCAACCTTCAATCATGGAATGGGTATGGTGCCATGCATGTGAACAAATCGTGTCCATAACGGCACAAACAACATGAAAATGACTTGTCGCAATTTCGACGCTGTGCTAGATTCTTTAGTCAGCAGAGGACACTCTCAGCGTGGCGTGTCATGAGGATTAGTTGACCACAACCTTTTGGCTAATTTCGAGAAGACAATAAAACAACTGCTAACAGAAAAGAGGACGTAAAATGGCGGATGATGTCCATATTACTGATTGGGAACTGTACCAAGTGCTCACAAATCGATCTTTGTACAGCAAGACCCAGTTTTATGATGATCTTGGCAATGTTGTGCAATTGCCTTTCATAGGAGAATAGGCCTATGTCTACGGACAGGCGTTTGCGAATAGAAAAAATCTTGGAAGAAGTATTCGCTGAGCTAAGAGCCCTCGAACCTAGTGATTATGTGGTGCAGCGTTATTCCAGCAGCCTACAAAGGCTGCTGGTCAGCGTAACACCTATAGGTGCAGATGGAACAAGTATAGTCGATGCACGCCAGTTCCTGCTCTTTGAGGGAGTAAGCTATCTTCAGGTGCTGCCGTTTTGGAAAGATGCACCAATACGCTTGATGCCTTTTGAGGAACAAGAAAAATTCCTTAAGGAAATTGGACTGAATGTGTCTGAAGATAGATTGCCCTGTGTTGCTTACGCCAAAGCTGACCGATGCAGCCTTTATATCGTATTCTTTTTTGTGGACCTACTCAAGTCTATGCCTAACATGTAGTGCGGCGAGCAGGTAAGTTCCCCCAGTGGATAAGCGGATAGCGCGCGGCGAACATCCGGAGGCTGACACCGGACTTTAACACGGACATCGGACAGAAGCGGATTCCCTCGCGCGCGGAGGGAGTCCGTTGAAGGGAACTCCCATCCGCTCCTCACTCAGCCGCAGACGGCTTCTTCACCCGCGGCATCCAGAACGCCATCAACCCCGCCGCGATGAGGGCTAACGTGCCGCCGAAGATAAACGGCGCCGACGGGCCAAAGCCGCTCCACGCGCCCACGCCCTGCCACAACACCCCCGCGATCACGGAAGCCGGAAAAGCCAGCAGGCCAATGGCCGCATTGTAACTGCCATACGCCGTGCCGCGCAGTTCCGCCGGAACCAGATCGGCCACGAGCGCATTCGCTGCGCCGTAGGCCAGGCCATAGTAGCCGCCGTACAGCGCATACAACACCCACACCTGCCAGCCGCTCTGCGCCAGCCCGAAGCCCAGATAGATCAACGCATACACCAGCCAGCCGCCCACGATCAAGCGGCGCCGTCCGATCCGATCGGAGAGCGAACCGGCGGGCGTGGAGATCACCGCGTAGATCAGGTTGAACGTGGCGACCATCGCCAGAATGCCCACCACACTCACGCCCAGGTCCTGCGCGCGCAGCACCAGAAACGCATCGGACGAATTGCCCAGCGTGAAGAGGCCGACGATGATCATGAAGATCATGAAGGGGCGGCCCAGCGCGCGGAAAGCAAACTTCGGCGCGGCGCGCTGGCCCCTCACGGTCACATCTTTCGCGCCAACCGCCAATGAAATTACGGCTAACATGGCGGGGATCAAACTCACCACCACGACGACGCGAAAGGTCTGCTCGCTCAGATCGGCGCTGCCGGCCTGCACCAGCCACACCACAAACATGGCGATCAACAATCCGGCCAGTGCCCCCGCCGTGTCGGCCGCTCGATGGAATCCGAAGGCCAGCCCGCGCTGCTTGGGATCGATCGAATCGGCGATCAGCGCGTCACGGGGCGCGGTGCGCAGGCCCTTGCCCACCCGATCGACCCACCGCACCACGGCGATCGCTTCCCACGTCGCGGCCAGCAGGAAGAACGGTTTGGAGAGCGCCGACAGACCATAGCCGACGACGGCCAGCCACTTGCGCTGATGCAGCCGGTCCGACAGCCAGCCGGAGAACAACTTCAAGATGCTCGATGTTGCTTCGGCCACACCCTCGATGACGCCGATCACGCTCGTGCGCACGCCCAGCACATTCGCCAGGAACAACGGCAAAATGTACATCACCATTTCGCTGGACACGTCCATGAAGAAACTGGTGAGGCTGACGGCCCACACATTGCGCGGCAGGTTGCGGACGGAAGGTTTTGCTTCAGGCGTTGTCGATTCAGAGGCCATGCGACACCAGCCTTTGCGGCGTTTGTCATTCCCGTGTGTTGTCGGCGGGAATCCAGCATCCTAGATGCCCGACAGAGGCACTCGGGCATGACACTGGCTCGATCGGGTTCAGGCGGAAACGGCGGCTTGCTCGATCAGCTCACGACGGCGACGGCGATATTGAATGATCGGCCCATCGCCGGGAATCAACTTCTCGCCGATGTCGAGATCGGCGCGTTTGGGTTCCTGCGTGATCACCACGCGCTTGTCCTGCCGCTCGATGACGAGGTTGCCCAGCGCGCCGAGGTAGTTGAACGCCTGCCGCAAAATCGGCGCTGTGACGATGCGCTGATAGGAGCGCAGATACATCAACGTGTTGGCATCGTCGATGGGCGCGAAGGCCACGATGATGTGCATGTCGTCGCCGATCCAGTTGTGCCAGAGGTTGGGATAACGAAATTGCAGCGAAGGATGCCGCGTGGGTTCAGGCAGCTCGCTGGCCCGCTTCGGTGTCTGACCGGTATCGACTTCGTTATACACCCAGATTTCGAGCAGGTCGCTTTCGCCGGGACACGAAATCAAACGGCTGAGCGGCCCGTTCACGATCGTTTTGTGGCCGCGCCCGATGGTGGTGCGATGGATGAATGGCAGGTGCACCACGTCGAGTTGATTTTCGATGGCGCGCGAGTAGTGCGCGGCCCAGTGATCTGTGACGGTCTTGTGTGGAAACGAATCATCGATCGCGTCGAAGAAAGGCAGCGGCGGATATTCGCTCTGCGGTTCGCCGTACCACACGTAGATGAAATCATGCGCTTCCAGGGTAGGCAACGTGCTGACGTGCATCGCCTTGGGCGGCTCGGCGCTGCGCCCGTTGGCCGGGATCAACGTGCAGCGCCCCGTTGTATCGAATTGGAAACCGTGGAAGGGACACTCGAGGCAGTCGCCGCGCACCTCGCCCACGCTCAGCGCTACGCCGCGATGCGGGCAGCGATCGCGCATGACGCTGACGATGCCCTGTGAGTTGCGCCATGCCACCAGCGGCTCCCCGAAGCGCGTAACACCGATCGGTTTGCCGTGTTTCACTTCCTTCGATTCGAGAATGACGTACCATTGATTGGGGATCATATCATCGTCCTTTGAATCCATCGAGAATCCATCGAGAATCCATCGAGTGAACTCGATGGCTGATAATGGAAACGTGTTGAAACACGTTTTAACGTGTTTGCTTTATCAGCGCGCGAATTCATTCGCGCGGCG
>CAYNML010000007.1:3916-58798 GCA_964398185.1 uncultured Anaerolineae bacterium
TCGATGCGCGGCGTCGATGCGCGGCGTCGATGCGCGGCGTCGATGCGCGGCGTCGATGCGCGGCGTCGCTGCACGGCGTCGCTGCACGGCGTCGCTGCGCCCGCTGATCCTACCCTGCCACACTCACACCGATCAGGCGCCCGATGCCAAACGTCACCGCCGCCGCGGCCAGCCCGAACAACATCTGCCGCGTGCCGGAGAACAACACCGAGCGACCGGTGAACAGCGTGATCGCCGCGCCGATGCCGAACAGACCGATGGCGCTGAGGACGGCGCTGACGACAATGGCCGTGCCGCCGCTGACGAAGAAGAACGGAAACAGCGGGATG
Organism: uncultured Anaerolineae bacterium; assembly: GCA_964398185.1. Lineage (GTDB taxonomy): Bacteria > Chloroflexota > Anaerolineae > Fen-1058 > Fen-1058 > Fen-1058. The sequence goes on from CAYNML010000007.1 coordinate 4,246, forward strand.
ATCGCGCCCATCGCAAAGAGCAAAAACGACGTGATGGCCGCCTCCCACGCTGAGCCGCCCAACTCCTCCGGATCGATGCCCAGCTCGTCGCGGCTCAGAGCCGCGATGGCGCTCTCCTCGCTGCTCATCATCTGCTGCGCCAACTGCCGCGCCGCGTTTTCTTCCAGCCCGCGCGCCTGATAGATCAACGCCAGTTCTTCGGCTTCTTCGGCGGGATTCGCCGCGATTTCTTCCTGCTCGGTTCTGATCTGCTTCTGATACAACTCGCGCGAGCTCTGCACCGACACCCATTCGCCCAGCGCCATGGAGATGGCGCCGGCCAGCAGGCCCGCGATACCCGTCAACACAATGGTGGCGTTGTTGACCTCCGCGCCGGCCACGCCCATCACCAGACTGAAATTGGACACCAATCCGTCGTTCGCGCCCAGCACCGCCGCGCGCAGTGCATTGCCGCCCGCCGAGCGATGCCGTCCTTCCAACTGCGCCAGCGCCGGGCCTTCCATGCCGCGCGACGTCTGACTGATCGCATTCAGCAGCATCCCGTGCGATCGTTCCTGCCGCGCCATGCCGGCGGGCGCGCCCGCCTTGAGATAACCTTGATCGCCTTGTTTCTCCATCGCCGTCATGGAGGGCAGCACGGCGCTCGGCCCGAAGCGGCGCGCGGCCCACATCAACGTGCGCGTGCGCCAACCGATCTTGACGGGCGGCACGGCGACATGGGCCGCCTTCAACTTCTCGGCCCACGTCGCCGCGTGCGCTTCTTCGGTCTCGGCCAACCGCCGATAGACCTCGGCAATTTTCGGGTTCTTCTCGATCTCGGCCAGTGTGCGATACAACGCCGCGCTGTTACGTTCGTCGTTCAGGAATTCAAGGTATTGTTTGGCGGAGGAGGTGGTCATGAAAAGTGTCCTATCTGGGCCAGGGGTGAGGGTCTCAGTGAATCCACGGCACTTGCCAGCTGTGCTCGCGCCACCATACCATCTCGGCATAGAGGCGCAGTGCGTGGGGATGATTGGGCGCGGCGGCGATCAGCGAACTCAGCAGCGCGGCGCTGTCGGCAAAATAGCCTTTGTCGGCGTAGACCCGCGCCAGGTACCACAACACCCCCGATCGATCCGCGGCGCGATCGAGCGCACGTTTGAACTGCGCGCGGGCTGCTTGTAGATCACGTTCTTCGCCGCCGAAGTAAGCGCGGCGCAGCGCTTGTTCTCCGGCCGCGATCGTCTCTTTGACGTCCGACAGTTCCGGCGGCAGTTCCTCGGACCACTCCAGCCAAAAATCGGCGCGGCTCAACACGCGATAGCTATACGCCGCGATGCGGTGCCGTTGATTGAATTTCTCTTCATCTTCAGGATCGAACAGCTTCCGCAGGACGTGCTGCATCTCGCGCAGCGCGTTGTGCGTCAGGTAACAGCGCAGCAGGGCATTGGCCGCGCGCCCGTAAGTGGGATCGATCGCCAGGGCTTCGTACGCTTTCTCGGCGGCGCTGTCCCATTCCCACTCGTCCTCCAGCAGATCGTTGACCTGCTCGATGAGGGCATCCTGCATGGCGCGCGTGGGCGAGAAGGGCGCTTCGTCCTCGTCGTCGTCAAAGTCGGGCACACCCAGCATGGCGCGGCGCGAACGGGCCTGCTCGGGTGTCAGACCTTCATCGGGATCGGTGAAGATCGGTTCGTCGTCGGCGCCGTACGGTTCATCGGACGGCAGCCGCCCGACAAGCTCGTCGTCGTCAAACAGCTCAGCCTCTTCGTCCTCAAGTTCTTCTTCGTTGTCGGGATCAAAATCGTCGTCGAATAGATCGTCATCGGTGTCAGGGGACATGGCCGGTCCTTGCGCGCTGCGAGGTTGGGCGCATTGTACACCCGTTGCGGAAGGTTGTCAGTTCCGCACTGCGCTTTCGTTGACGCCCCTATACCCACATGCTACAATCGTTGCACGAGGCCAACATGACACTCCACAAGCGCAGAATCTATCTCGACCACGCGGCGACCACGCCGGTGGACGCGCGCGTCATCGCAGCGATGCAGCCGTACTGGGCCGAGCATTTCGGCAACACGTCGTCCAGCCACTCGATCGGGCGTGAGGCGCAGCAGGGGCTGGATCAAGCGCGCCAGACCGTGGCCGAGGTGCTGGGCTGCTCGCCGCACGAGATCGTCTTTACGGGCTGCGGCACGGAGAGCGATAATCTGGCGCTGCGCGGTGCGGCCTTTGCCGCGCGTGAAGCTAAACGCGGCAATCACATCATCACCCTCCCGATCGAGCATCACGCCGTCGGCGCGACGGTGGAACAGCTGCGCGATCTGCACGGCTTCGACGTGACGTTCGTCGAGGTCGATCAGTACGGCATGGTTGATCTGGCCGCCCTCGAGCGGGCCATCCGATCGGACACGGTTTTGATCAGCGTGATGTACGCCAACAACGAAGTGGGCACGCTGCAACCGATCGAGGCGATCGGCGCCTTGGCGCGCGCGCGCGGCATCGTCTTTCACACCGATGCGGTGCAGGCGGGCGGACAGCTCAACCTCAACGTCGATCGGCTCAACGTCGATCTGCTGGCGCTGTCGGCGCACAAGTTCTACGGCCCCAAAGGCGTGGGGGTGCTGTACGTCCGATCGGGCACGGAACTGATCGCGGCGCTGACGGGCGGCGGGCACGAGCGCGGGCGGCGGCCCGGCACCGTCAACGTGGCGGAGATCGTGGGACTGGCAACTGCGCTGAAATTGGCGCAGGAGCGGCGCGAGGCCGAGAATGCGCGCGTGGCGGCGCTGCGCGATCAGCTGGTGGCGGGCGTGTTCGAGCGCATTCCCGATGTGCAGCTGACCGGGCATCCCACGCGGCGGCTGCCCAACAGCGCCTCGTTTGCCGTCAAAGGCGTGGAAGGCGAGATGCTGTTGCTGGCGCTTGATCTGGAAGGCATCTGTGTCAGCACCGGCTCAGCGTGCACCACGGGCGAAGCCGAACCGTCGCACGTCCTGCTCTCGCTAGGGTTCGATCGAGAGTGGGCGCTGGGATCGCTGCGGATGACATTGGGGCATCTGACGAAGCCCGAAGATATTGCGACGGTACTGGATGTGCTGCCGCGGGTGGTCGCACAACTGCGTAGCGCGTAGTGCAGGAAAGCGTAAAAGGAGCGCGAGATGGAAGTTAAACAGTTGTTGCGCGCGGAAGATGTGTTGCTGATGGAAAACCTTGGCCGCTGGGAATTGGTGAAAGGAGAGTTGATCACAATGAATCCAGCCGGTGGTGAACATGGGCGATTAGCGCTGTCGTTGGGGGCGGCCCTGTGGAATTTTGTCAGACCACGCAAGCTGGGAGAAGTATTTGGCGCTGAAACCGGGCTGTTTACCGGGCGTGATCCTGACACGGTGCGGGCGGCTGATGTCATGTTTGTCTCTAACGAGCGCTTATCTCGCGTAAGTGACCTGACAGGTTTTCTAACCGTAGCACCCGATCTGGCGGCGGAAGTTGTGTCGCCCCATGATTATTGGGGTGAGGTGGAAGAAAAAGTCGCCGAGTACCTGGCCGTCGGTGTCAGATTGGTCTGGGTGATCAATCCAAAGACCAAGAGCGTGCATGTTTATCGACCGGGGAATGAGGTCTTGCGGTTGAGTGGTGATGAGGAGCTGACGGGTGCTGAGGTGCTGCCGGGATTTGTCGTGAAGGTGAGCGAGTTATTTGAGTAAAACGTACTACGTGAGACGTACTGCGTAATGAGTAATGCATAACGCGTGAATAACCAACAACCAACAACCAACAACCAGCTGCCAGCAATCAACAACCAACAACCAGCCGCCACACGCGTCGTTGTGGCGCTGAGCGGCGGCGTGGATAGTTCCGTCGCGGCGGCGCTGCTGAAAGAGCAGGGTTACGACGTGGTGGGCCTGATGCTGAAGTTGTGGAGCGACGGGGAGAGCGGTCGAGCCAATCGGTGCTGCACGCCCGCCGACGTGGAGGCCGCACGCGCGGTAGCGCATCAGCTGGGCATTCCGTTCTATCTGATCAACATCGCCGATTCGTTCAAGGCCACGGTGGTCGATTACTTCATCGACGAGTACGTGGCGGGCCGCACGCCCAATCCGTGCCTGCTGTGCAACCGGCACATTCGCTACGAGCTGCTGCTGAATAAGGCGCTGAGCCTGGGCGCGCACTATCTGGCGACGGGACATTATGCGCGCGTGCGGCAAGTAAACGGCCAGTATCAGCTGCTGCGCGGGGTCGATGCGCACAAAGATCAGTCGTATGTGTTGAGCGTGCTGGGCCAGCACGAACTGGCGCACGCGCTGTGGCCGCTGGGCGAGTTGACCAAGACACAGGTGCGCGCACTGGCGGCGCGGTATCAGTTATCGGTGGCGGAAAAAGCGGAGAGCCAGGATCTGTGCTTTCTGGCCGACGGCGACTATCGCGCTTTTCTAGTCCGCTACGCGCCCGAAGGTTCGATTCGCCCCGGCGAGATTCGCGACACCTCCGGCCGGGTGCTGGGCCGGCATCAGGGTCTGCCGTTCTACACCATCGGGCAGCGCAAGGGCCTCGGTATTGCCGCCAGTGAACCGCTGTATGTGATCGCGCTCGACGCAGCAGCGAACGCTGTGATCGTCGGCGCACAGCGTGAGCTGGGTCGGCAGGAATGCACCGCCCGCGACATGCACTACGTCGGGGGCGTACAACCGATCGGGCCTTTCCGAGCCACCGCCAAAATCCGCTACAAGGCGCGTGAGGCCGCCGTAACCGTGACGCCGCAGGGATCGATGGCGCAGATCGAATTCGACGAAGCCCAACGCGACATCACGCCGGGACAGGGCTTGGTTCTGTTCGACGGCGAGGTCGTGATCGGGCAGGGCTTTATCGCTTGAAGCAGTTTCGCTTGCCATTGCGTCAGCGTCATTCCCGCGCGTTGTCGGCGGGAATCCAATGTCTACCAGCAGGGACGCCCGACAACTGCACTCGGGCATGACGTCACTGGAAGGCGCAAAGTAAACGGAATGTGTTATCGGAGGAGCTATGAATCCGCTTGACATTGGTGTGCCCAATCTGCCGTACAGCGTCATCACTTCACTGGTGATCTCCATCGTCATCGGCTTTGCCTTCGCTTTCTTCCGGGGCGCGGGGCTGGGGCGGCTGATCGTCTCGGTCATTGCGTCCATTGCCGGCTTCTATGCGGGGCAGTTTATCGCCAATCTCTTTCAGTGGAGTTTTGTCATGTGGAACGGCGTCCACCTGATCGAAGGCGTGCTGGGCAGCCTGGTGGCGTTGTGGATTGTCAATTCGTAGCCGCGTGTGGTGACACGCCGTGAACCATGCTATAATGCGGCTGAGGCCGCTATGAACGAAGACCAACTGATCACCACCACTGACGCCGAGCGGCAGATGCGCCGCCGCATGACGTTGATTGGCATCGGCATCGCCGTCATCGCCGTGCTGATCCTGCTGGGCTTTGCCGCCATGATCGCCGCCGGCGTGATCGACGAAGTCCGCGACATCGTGATCATTCTGCTGGCCGTCGAATCGCTCATCATCGGCGGCGTGACGCTGTTCCTGCTGTATCAGATCATCATGCTGCTCACCCTCATTCGCGAAGAACTGATCCCGCTCATCCAGTCCGCGCAGGACACCGTCAATTCGGCGCGCGGCACCACGGTGTATGTCAGCCGCAAGATCATCGTGCCCTCGGCGAAAGCGGCTACCACCGTGGCGCGCTTGCAGACCATGGCACGGGTGTTGTTCAGAGGCAAATAACTCATCCGCAACGATCCAGAAAGGAGCATGTCAGCATGAACGAGTACGATTCGCGTCTCAACTATCTGGGGACTTTTCTGGCCGGACTGGTGCTGGGCAGTCTGGTGGGCGCGGCCATGGCGATGTTGATGGCCCCCGCGTCCGGGCCGGACACGCGCCGCCAGATCCGCGAGAAGAGCCTGGAGCTGCGCGCGCAGGCTGAGCGCCAGGTGGAAGAAGCGCGCAAGCGCGCCGAGGAAATGCAAGAGCGCAGCCGCGTGGTGCTGGAAGAGCAGAAGGCCAAGTTGAACCAGGCCATCGAAGACGCCAAGCGCGGCGCCAGGCAAGTGCAGGAAGATTTGACCCCGCCAGCGACCCCCGCCGAGCCGCCCGCGGCGTAAACGCCGTCTGAAACAAAACTCCCGATCGAACAGGTCGGGAGTTTTTTGACTCAGCGCAGTGCCTGCCGCACCAGCGGGAGCCGCTCCAGCACGTCCCCCGCCACTACTCCCGCCGATCCGATTTCGCGCTGCGCCATTTCACCGGCGGCCCCGTGCAGATATGCGCCGCACAACGCCGCCTCGTAAGCGGGCAGACCCTGTGCGCGCAAGGCCGCAATTGTTCCCGCCAACACATCGCCGCTGCCCGCCGCAGCCAGCGCCGGATTCGCAAATGGCAGCAGGATCGATCGCCCGTCCGGCGCGGCGATCACGGTGAACGCGCCCTTCAACACGACGACGTGCCCCCAGCGCCGCGCAGACTCGAGCGCCACACGTTCCCGATCGGCCTCAATTGCTTTCATCGATAACTTGGTCAGCCGCGCCATCTCGCCGGGATGCGGCGTGAGGATCGCCGGCGCCGGCGCGCGCGTCCACCACTGATCGATCTGCGCGAGGCTGTTCAGCGCATCCGCGTCCAGCACCAGCGCCGCTTGCTGCACACCCGGCGCGAGCAACTGTTCGATGAACGCTCGCGCGCGCGTCGTGAGCCCCGGTCCGATCAAGGTGGTCGTGTAATTCTCGATCGCGCCACGCACTTCAGCAAACGCCGCTGCGTTGAGCGCGCCATCCTCATCGGGCAGCGGCAGGAACGTCGCCTCGTTGATCTTGCCCGCCATGATCGCGTGGATCGACTGCGGCGTCGCCAGCGTGACCAGCCCCGCGCCCGATCGGTACGCGGCTTCGGCAGCCAACACCGGTGCGCCGGTGTACAACATCGATCCGGCTACGATCAGCACTTTGCCGAAGGTGCCTTTGTGCGCGTCACGCGGGCGGGCGGGCAGGAGCGATCGAATCAAAACGGGGTCGGCCAATTCTCGATCGACCTCCTGCGCCAACTGCGGATCCGTTCCGATGTCGGCCACGATCAATTCGCCGCACAGGCCGGCGCCCGGAAAGCGCACATGCCCGAGCTTGGGATAGGCAAAGGTCACGCTGACGTCGGCGGGCAGGGTCAGCAGATCGAGCGCGCCGGTGTCGTAATTCAAGCCCGTCGGCCCGTCCACGGCGATGACCAATGGCAGTGTCATTGCGAGCGCAGTGTGCGAAGCAATCTCGGCGTCAGGGGGAGGAGATTGCTTCGTCGCCGAAAGCGCTCCTCGCAATGACGCGGGCCACGCGGGATTGATGAGATCAGATGCGGCTGAGCGGCGGACCGACACCGCGTGCTTGACCGCGATCAGCAACTGCGCCAGATCGCCGTCAATGGGCCGCGCCGTGCCCGTGCCCAGCAGCGCATCGACGATCACGGCGCAAGAATTCAACCAGTTGTGCAGACGATCATCTGACCACGCGGCGATCCACACGCCGCGCTCGCGCAGTGCAACGCTGTGCTCATCCGCGCGTGGTTTCAACACGAACACGCCGATCTCTGCCCCGGCGTCGTGCAGGTGACGCGCGGCCACCAATCCATCGCCGCCGTTGTTGCCGGGACCAACGAGTACCAGAATCCGTTGGCTGCGCACATCCAGGCGGGATTGAACGACGCGCGCCACCGCTGATCCGGCGCGTTCCATCATCGCCGCGTAAGTGTGACCCTGCGCGTCAGAGGCCGCTTCGATCGATCGCATTTGTTCGACGGTGACGAGTTTCATAATCACTCCCCACTTCAATCCACCGTCAGCGTCTTGCTCAGATTGCGCGGAAAATCGGGATCGTAGCCGCGTGCGACGCTGATCTGATACGACAACAGTTGCAGCGGCAGCACCGCCAAAATCGGATTGAGCAGCGAGTTGCTCGGCGGCAGGACGATGAGCGTCTGCGCGTTGGCGCGCAAGCGATCATCCTCCGCGCCGATCGCGATCGTATGCCCGCCGCGGCAGGCCGTTTCGTTGATGCCGCTGACCAGCAAGGGCACCTCGTCTGGCCCGCTGACGAAGATCACCGGGTAGCCTTCGCGCACGGCCGACAGCGGCCCGTGCTTGAATTCGGTGGAGAGCATGCCTTCGCAATGGGCATAGGTGATCTCTTTCAACTTGAGCGCGCCTTCCAACGCGATGGCATACGTTGCGCCATAGCCGAGGCAATACAGATCGTCCCACGCGGCGAGCTGCGGCGCAAGCGCGCTGACTTGCGGCTCGACGGTCGTCAACGTCTCTTGAATCAGATCGGGCAGCCGCGACAATTCGGTTGTCGCGTGTTTGCCAAGGCGCAGCGCCAGATAAAGAAAGGCCAGCACTTGATTGGTGAAAGTCTTGGTCGCCGGTACGCTGATCTCATAACCGCACGCCATGGGCAGCGACATCTCGCACTCTTTCATCAGCGTCGCGCCGATCACATTCACCAGACCCAGCGCGGTCATGCCACGTTGACGCGCCGCGTACAAAGCATTGAGCACGTCCTTCGTCTCGCCGCTCTGGCTGACGAACACGCCCACATCATCCGGGCCGACGGTGGGCAAGTATTGCGGGATGAACTGCGGGGCGAGTACAGGAATGGCCGGGCGGCCTGCCAACTGCGCGAGATATACCGCGCCCAACAGGCAGGCATGATAACTCGTGCCGCAGCCGATCAAATACAACTGGCGGGCCTGGGATATCCGATCGAGAAACGGCGCCACCTGCGCGGAGGCCTCCAGCAAGTGCAGCAGCTCGCGCGCCACCTGCGGCTGCTCGTGAATCTCCTTCAACATGTAGTGCGCATAGCCGCCCTTTTGCGCGGCGGCCATGCTCTCCGTGATCTCTTCCGCAGCACGTTCGATGCGCGCGCCGTCGGCCACGCGGATCAGTTCAATCCGATCGGGGTGGAGGATGACGATCTCGCCATCGTCAATACGCACAATGCGGTTGGTCAGCGGCAGGATCGACGGCAGATCAGACGAGACGCACGTCGCGCCAGCCGCCAGGCCGGCCACCAGCCCGGAGCCTTTCTTGATCGCATACAGGCAATTGTCGTCGGCGCGTCCGATCACAAAGGCATAATCGCCTTCCAGATCGTCGTAGGCACGGCGGATGGCTTCCACCATGTCGTGGCCGCGCCGCAGATGACGTTCCACGGCGTGCACGCACGATTCGCCGTCGTTCATGGAGCGCACGATTAAGCCTTCGGCGCTGAACTGCTGGCGCAGCTCGACGTTGTTGACGACGTTGCCGTTGTGCGCGCCAACCAGGCCGCCGTCCGAGTCGAGATGCGGCTGCGCGTTGATCTGCGAGGGCACGCCGAACGTGGCCCAGCGCAGCTGCACCATGCCGCGCGTGCCCGTCATGGCAGCGAAGTCCAGCCGCGCGGCGACGTCGTCGACTTTGCCCACGTCCTTGCGCAGATCGATGGTGCGATCGGCGCGCAGGGTGGCGCAGCCCACGGAGTCGTAGCCGCGATACGACAAGCGCCGCGCCGCGTCGATCAGAATGGGGCCGAGGGGTTGTTCACGCTCGGTGATGATGCCGAAGATGCCGCACACAGAGAACCTCAGGGTGGTGGGGTGGTTTGGGAAGGTGACTATCGCCTGCAAACTGGCGGCGTGATGCGTGATACGTGATGCGTGAGTCGTAAAGACGGCTGCGCATCACGCCACTTTCAATCAGCAATCCGCAATCTAAAATCCAAAATCGGCTAGCTTTCTTCGCCTTGCGGCAGCAGGATGTCGAACCAGAAGCGCGTCTTGCGATCCGGGCTGAGGTTGACGTGGATGTGTTTGAGTTCGGTGTACGCGTGCAGGCCCCACGTGCCCAGCTCGCGCCCGAGACCGCTCTGTTTGTAGCCGCCAAACGGCGCTTCGGCGCTGATGAGGTGATAGTCGTTGATCCACACCGTGCCCGCACGGAGGCGATTCGCCACTTTCACGGCGCGCTCGACATCGTTGCTCCACACGCCTGCCGCCAGGCCGTAGATCGTATCGTTGGCCAGCTTGATCGCTTCGTCGAGGCTGTCGTACTTGATGACGGACAGCACCGGTCCGAAGATTTCTTCCTGCGCAATGCGCATGTCGTTGCGGACGTTGGTGAAGATTGTCGGGGTGATGAAGTGGCCGTGGGCCAGTTCCGGATCAGTCGGGCGGTGGCCCAGCAGCGCCGGGGTGGCGCCTTCCTCCAACCCGATGCGGATGTAATCCTCCACGGTCTTCAATTGGCTGGCGCTGATCAGCGGACCCAGATCGCTCGTGCCGTCGGCGGGCAGACCCACTTTAATGCGGCGGGCGCGGTCGATGAGGCGCTCCATGAATTCGTCGTAGATGACGGCGGGCACAAAGAGGCGCGTGCCGCTTTCGCAGGCCTGCCCGTTGTGCATGAACGTGGCCCACAGGCAGCCGTCGATGGCGATGTCCAGATCGGCGTCGTCGAGCACGAGGCTGGGACTCTTGCCGCCCAGTTCGAGCGTGACGCGTTTGATGGTGCTGGCCGCCATCTTCATCACTTCGCGGCCGGTCTCGGTGCTGCCAGTGAGGGCGATCTTATCGACCATGGGGTTGAGGCACAACTCCGGCCCGACCACGCCCCCCGGCCCGGTAACCAGGTTGATCACGCCCGGCGGCAGCAGGCCCGTCTCGTGAATGATCTCAAACATCTTCAGCGCGCTGAGCGGCGTGACGCTGGCGGGCTTGAGCACGACGCAGTTGCCCGCCGCCAGCGCTGGGGCGATCTTCCACACGGCCATGAGCAGCGGAAAATTCCACGGAATGATCTGGCCGCACACGCCGATCGGTTCGCGGCGCACAAAGTTGTACGACAGCGCCGGGAAGGTGATCTGCGGCACCGGCTCCAGCGGCTCGAAGTCGGCCAGCTTGGCGAAGTGCCGGAAATGGACGATGCCGCCCAGCATGTCCAGCAAAAAGGCTTTGCGCCACGTGCAGCCGCCGTTGCGCATTTCAACGTCGGCCAGTTCTTCCTGCCGGGCTTCCAGCGCATCGACGAGTTTGTGCATCAGGCGCGATCGTTCGCCGGGTTCCATCTGCGGCCACGGGCCGTCGTCGAAGGCCTGGCGCGCGGCGAGGATGGCGTCGCGCGTGTCTTCCGCATTCGCTGTGGCGACATGGCCCAGCAGTTCGCCCGTCGCCGGATCAACGGCGCGATCGTATTGTTCAGTGCGGGGCGCGCGCCATTGACCATTGATGTACAGATTGTAATAGGGTACTTCAGGGTCTGACATGCTTGTGGCCTCCGGGAGTTACTCGTCTGAAGGGATGACGACATCGGCCGGCACCGGCAGGCCCAGTTCGGCCAGCCGGATGAGGGCATCATACGACGTGACCTGAAAGGTCTCACTGACGGCATCAGGGGTTCGATCGGGTTGGGGCAGAGCGCGGATCCACGCTTCCGGCATCAGCAGGCAGCGCGCAAAGTATTTGATCGCGCGGCGTGAGACGGGCCAGGGCGCATCCAGTCCGCCCTCGCGCGCGGTGGGGCTGTCCGACAACAGGCGATACAGCAGGCGGGCTTCGGCGAGACGCGGTGCGAAACGGTACAGGCCATGCCCCATGATGAAGCTGATCTGATCGGTCTGCGCTTCCCACAGACCGTCGAGGGGCTGCTTCAACATCTGCTCGATCGGCACGGGCGGTCCGGTGACTTGATAGCGCTCCAGCAGCGCGTTGACCAGCCGGTGAATGCGGGCGCGGGTTTCGGGCGGGATCGCGGCAGCGGGTTCCGCGTTGGGTGTTGAGTCCATAGTTGCTCAACGCAGCAGTGAGGTTGGGCACGCGGATTATACCATAGCGACCGAGCAGAACAGTAGGCTTATCCCCTGTGATGCCATCTCGTGCAGCACATTGACTCCTTGCCCTTGTCCGATAGACGTGAACAAATAATCCACTTACAATTCTCACGGGCAGCGCGCTTGTAGGAGAACTCCATGATCGATGATTCTCTCACCTTCTTGATTGCGGACGACGATCCCGATTTGTTGTGCATCGTGAGCGACTATGTGCAGTATTGCGGTCACCGCGTCTGGACAGCCAGCGATGGACAGCAAGCCTTCGAACTAGCCGCTACGCATGACATCGATGCGGCGCTGCTGGATGTAGTGATGCCGGAATTGTCGGGCATCGATTTGATCCCGCGTCTGCAAGAACTCCAACCGGGGATCACGATCGTTCTCATGACGGCTTATGCCACCGTGCCGCAAGCCGTGGAGGCGCTGAAGTTGGGCGCGCTGGATTATCTGGAGAAGCCCGTGACCCTGCCCCGGGTACGCGAGATGATCGAACGCGCTGTGCAGAAAAAGCGGCAGCAGGAACAAGCTTGGGCGATGCTCTCTGGCCGGGAACGCGAGGTGCTGCGGCTGTTGGCCGAAGGCAAAACTGATATGGAGATTGCACAAGCCTTGGACCTGAGCAAGCACACGGTAAGCACTCACGTGCGCAACATCCTGGCCAAAATGAAAGTGGAAAACCGGGTGCAGGCGGCGGTACTGTGGGATCGCTGGGCGCGCGGAACAGAATGATTACAAAAAATACCTAACTTTAGGGATGACAGCCCGGTGAAGGTGTGATAACCTGTTCGGCAGCGTGCAGTCTCTTCTAGATATGAGAATCGATTTGGAGGGCAGAATGATGAACCTCAAAAGCCTCATCAAGACTCTGATAGGCAGCCTATTGCTGATTGCCTTTACCGCTGGCACGATCGCCTTATTTAGTTCGGCTAGCCGCGCGCCGACGGCAGCAGGCTCCATTACACCGAGTCTCCAGGCGGCGGAATCGTTCGCAACGGCAACGCCCGTGCCGATTTCGACTGAACCGCCGATACCCTCACCTTCACCTACCGCGATTTCAACGCCGACTATAGAACCAACGATGCGATTTTATGAAGGCTACGCCGTGACGGACACGACGCCGGGTGGCATCACGGTGCTTTCGAAGCACGAAATCATTGTTGTGCCTAACCCGGTAAAATCGTCGCCAGCCGAGTGGAAGATTTATCAAGACCCGTTCTATACATATACAGTGGCTTATCCGCCGGAATGGTTCCTGACTGCGCCGCCGCCGAATGCCATTGAAGCGGCAAAAGCGGCAGGCGCCAAGCAGGTGTTGGGGCTGGGAATCATGATCAATAGTGTTGATACTTCCAAAGCACCAGGAACCGAAACGGTTACCCTGAATCCACAGGATAGCTTGGGGATCGAGATTACGGTTGATGATTACCCGAAAAAACCTCAAGAGACTCTCAAGGAGTGGATGACGCAGCCCTATGACCGAGTAGCGCCTGAAGTTATCACAAGCATTGAAGAGACTGATTTCAAAGGACTTCCCGCTTTGTTTGTTCATCATGGATCATTAGCACCAGGTTACGAAAAAGCAGCGCACTTAAGCATCTACATTGCAGCCAGGGATGGGCGTGTCTTTCGCGTTACGGCTGCACCCGATCCACAAAACACGATTTATTTCGATACGTTCAAGCAGATTCTTGACAGTTTTACTATCCTTGAAAAGTGAGGCAATAAAATGCACCCGCGACATCTTGTCGTTACCATCAGCATCTTTCTGGGAGCATTAATTGGTTTGACGCTGAGTAGTGCAGTGCCTGTGGCAACAGCCGCGCCGTCTGGATACAAGATTCCTTTCTTTGGTAAGTCTGTTATCACTAATGGGCCAGGCGAAGGCTTGCACACGGGGCGATCAGCTGAAGCGATTGACTATACACCCGGTGGAGGTTGGTGGAGCTATGTGGCAGCGACTCAGGCTGGGACAGTCGTATTTTCACGAAACCTCGCCGATGGTTTCGGTAGGGCGATCGTTATCCGACATGATAACGGGACTTCCAGTTACTATGCTCATTTATCACAGCGCTCGGTCAATGAGGGCGATGTTGTATACCGGGGACAAACCATTGGGGTGGTAGGCAACACTGGTTGTGCTCCTCAGGGTTGTGGTATCCATCTGCATCTTGAGGCTTGCACAGGTGTCGCTGAGCCTGTGACTGAGAACAATCTTTACAACTCAGGCACGGCTGCCTGGATTCGCGACATTAAAGGGAATGGTTGGTTCCCATGGTATCCAAATGCCGCTCGCAATAGCGGTCTGGTCGTCTATAGTCCGGGCTATCGCAGTGGCGAGTGTAACGGGACTGGCGCCTTGATTGTCATCTGGCCCAAACCGAGTGAGATCACTGGGGGGTCCTACATTGACGGCTTCTCGTACCAATTTAGCACATCGGTCACGACCGTTCCTGATACCATTGTAGATGGTAATCGTGAAGATGGCAGTGCGAGCACGACAATTGGTATCGGTGTCAAGTACTATTTTCACCTGCGCGTCAAGGATACGAGCGGAAATTGGTCAGCCAGCGATTATCATACGGTTCATGCTGGATCCTACTGCCGGAACAGATAGGCATTGAGTGGATCGCTTGCCGTTAAGGCAAAGTAATGCGGAGGAGACAGTACGGGCTTGATTTGCCCGATAGGATTGCTTTGACGAGTGGCCCTGCGCGGAAAACGTGCAGGGCCGTTTCGTTTGGTATAATCGACGCGCACTAAGACGACATCAAATTGAGATTAAAACGCATGTCCAAATCACTCGACGCCCTCAGCCTGTACGTGCGGCGACAAGCCAACAATCCGCTGCGTTACATCTGGGAACAATTCTGGCTGTTCATCCTCGGCTGGATTCCCACCATTGTGGGGATTGCGATCCGCGGCGTGCTGTATCGGTTGATCTTGAAGATGGACGGCATGGCGGCCATCGAGCACAACGTCCGCCTGCGCTATGCCTCCAACATCCGACTGGGTCAACGCGTCTACCTCGATTACAACACGTACATTCACGCCTGTCCCAACGGGGTGACCATCGGCGACGACACGCTGGTGATGCACGGCTCGGTGCTGCACGTCTACAACTTTCGCGGGATGAAGCAGTCGGGGATTCGCATTGGGAAGAACAGCCTCATCGGCGAGTACAACGTCATTCGCGGGCAGGGCGGCGTGACCATCGGCGACCGGGTGTACACCTCGCCGTTCGTGCAGATCGTTTCGGTCAATCACGTCTTCGACGATCCCAACGTGCCGTTCGTCGATCAGGGCATCACGGCGGAAGGGATTGTGATCGAAGACGACGTGTGGATCGGATCGGGTGCGGTGATCACCGACGGGGTGCGGATCGGCAAAGGCGCGGTGGTGGCCGGCGGTGCGGTGGTGACGAAAGATGTGCCGCCGCTGACGATTGTGGGCGGCGTGCCCGCCAAGGTCATTCGCCAGATCACGGGCGAGAAGACCACGGGCGAGAAAACGGTTTATCATTTGTAGCAACGTTCTGACAGGATGACCTGGTGAAGAGATGACAAGATGATCTCGCCGACAAAGCATCTTTTCATCATGTCATCCGGCCATCTTGTCAGGACAAACGAAGTGAACGCACTTGCTATGTCACCCATCACCTCTACGGGTCACGCATCACGCCTAACCTCTCCGCGCGCCTTATTGCTTCTCACCACCGCGTTTGTGTTGCTCATACAGACCTATTGGTTCACTCAAAGCGCGGCGACGCGCGGCTTTGCCACGGGCGATGCCGGTGTGAAATTGTGGCAAGTGCAGGGCATGTTGCGCACCGGCGATCTGCACGCGCCGCTAGCCTACCCCGGCGCGATCTATGATCCCGAGCATCAATATTCGCCTTTCGTCGAACCGTGGAGCATGTGGTTCGAGGGCCAGCCGTACAGCGAATACACCTCGCCCTTCATCTGGCTTAGCGCGCCGTTATATGCCGTCTTCGATCATGCGGGCCTATTGCTGCTGCCGTGGTTGAGCGGTGCGGCCATCATCCTCATGACGGCGTGGCTGGCGTGGCGCGTGCGGCCGGATCGCTGGGCGTGCCTCGCGCCGTTGATTGCGGGGCTGAGCAGTCCGCTGCTCCTCTATTCGCTGGAATTTTGGGAACACACGCCGGGCGCGGCATTGGCGGTCTTCGCCCTCGTCGGTGTAATCAAAGCCGTCGACAGCCGCCGCCGCGCCCTGTGGTTGATGTTGTCCGGCATGGCGATCGGCCTGGGGCTGACGATGCGCGCCGAGTTGTACGTGTATCCCGTCGCGCTGGTGATCGGGCTGCTGGCGACGCCCCCGCGTCGATTGAAATCGACGGCTGATAGCGCCCAACGTGTTGAAACACGTTGGGGGCAGACGCTGCGCGCGGCAGGCTGGCTGGCCATCGGCGGGCTGATTGCCGCCGGGCCGTGGTGGCTGTATCAAGCCGTGACGTGGGGCAGTCCCTTCGGGCCGCGCTTGCAGCAGAACGTGCCGGTGCTGGGCGGAACCGAAATGCTGGCGCGGCTGGGCGATTCGACGGGGCGCAATTGGTCAATGCTGTGGCCCGCACAGGGCGGCGCCCTCCTCGGCGGATTGTTGTTGGCGTTGGGGCTGCTGGCGTTAATTACATATGCGCTGCGGCGCAAGGTATTTTGGATTGCCGATTTTGGATTTTGGCTTGGACTTGTGCTGCTGGTTGCGATCGCGGTGTTGTTGACCGTCAATGTGCTGCAAGGAGTGCGCCCCGACGATCTGCTCACGACCTTCCCGATCGTGCTGCTGCTTCTTGTGCCAGCGCCGCGCGTTAACCCATCACCGGCAACGAGCGGCCAGCAGCCAACACCCATCATTCGGTTTCTCCTGGCTGTACCTCTTTCCTTCGTCATCCTCGTTCTGTTGGTCAGCCCTTTTCAGGGCGGCATTCAGTGGGGGCCGCGCTTCCTGCTGCCCGTCATCCCGCCGCTGAGCGTGGTGGTGATCGATCGCGTGGGGGGCCTGTGGGGTGTGATCGGTCGATCGCGGCGCGCGGGGTTGGCCGCGGCGTTTCTCGCGCTGTTCATTGCGGGGATCATATCGACGTGGCAGGGTGTGCACTTCATGCGCAAGGCGCAAACCGCCAGTGAGTTCATGAGCGAGATGATCCGCCAGATGCCCGAGCGCGTCGTCGTGTCCGATGCGTGGTTCCTGCCGCAAGCCGCGCCCTATGCGCTGCCAGATAAAATCTGGTATTTGACTGAAGATGAACCAGGGCTTTTCAAATTGCTGCAGCGGCTGCGCAAAGAAACCACCGAGCCGGGCTTCGTTTACACGTCGGCGTTGACATGGGCGCACATGGATCCGCAGATTCAAATGGGGCCGCGCATTAGACCGGTGGACGGCTTCGAGAAGATCCACGTCGATACGGCCACGCAGTATGTAGAAATCAGCCGGTATCAGTTGTTGAAGTGACATCGCTTCCACGCGCCTGAGTTGTGTTGCTTCAACTCAGGCGCGTGGTTGGGGGTGAGGTCACGCGATCCAGTATCCCTTCGTAAACAACAGCGCCAGCATGCCTTGCAGCAGCAGCGACGGGATCAAGATCAACCGATCGGCCCACTCGCGTTGGCCGATCTGCGCCAGCGCGATGAAGGCCGGGAACATCGGCGCCACGAAGCGCGGCATGGAGATCAAATCGCCGCCGACCAGCGAGAACAGCAGCACTGTCAGCATGTACACGCCGTACACCCGCGGCAGCCGCGCCCACACCTCCACGGTCATGATTAACAAAAAGATTGTTGCGGCCATCACCGCGATACTTTCCGTCGAAGGCACGCCGTTCAAAAATCCGAAGAGATAGTTCGCCAGCGTCGTGCCCGGAAACGTGGGGAATGCTTCGGCGCGAAGGCCCTTGAAGAACAGCGTCTGAATCTGGAAGTACGGCGAGAAATAGCCGGCGGGTTGACCAAACGTGGCGTTGAGATACAGATTGAACGCCAGCACGCCCAGCGGCGCGCCAAGCACCGCGAGCACACTAGCTCGTGGTGGACGCACTTCGCCAGCGTCGCGCGCCAAACTTTGCCGCAGCCATTCATACCCCAACGGCGCGATCAGCAGTGCGCCGTGCAAGCGTGTCAGCCCCGCCAGAAACGCAATAACGCCGCTCCACCACCATTGGCCCCGCCGCGCGAAGTAAAACGCGCCCAGCACGCACAACAGATACAACGCCTCACTGTAACCAATCGCCAGATAATAGGCTGCCGGAAACGCGATGAGATAGAGCACCGCGCGACGTGCGGTACCGGGATCGTCCGTTTCACCGATCGTCAACTTGTACAACGCGAGGCAGGCGATGAATGTGATCAGCGTCGCCACGATCGCGCCACTCACCTCCACGGGCAGACCGGTAACGCGCATGATCACGCCATTGATTACTGCAAACAACGGAAAGAAGCCCACGTTGGTCGCTTCGCGTTCACCCGCGTATTGATAACCATTTTCGGCGATGCTGCTGTACCACAGCGCATCCCAGCGATGCCACGTGCCGAAGGCGGCTTGCGACCACGACGTCACCGGCTGGGGCAAGACCTCCGGGCAGCATTCGCGCACGCCCGCCACATCGTTGCCGATGATGGGGATCAGCACCAGCATGATGCGCCACATGAGCACCACAGCGAGAATGAAGGTGATGTCGGAGCGAGGAATGCGTGCTGCGAAAGCCGTACTACGCGCTGCGTGGTGCGTGGTGCGTGTTAAGCGCAGCGCAATCAGCCACGCCCCGCTGATCGCGGCCGCAATCCACGCGCTGTTGTGCGCGATCCATAACCGGAAGCCGATCACGCCAATGGCCTCTGCGATCAACACGATCACCGCGATCACCCAGCTCGCGCGGGTACTCAACCCGATCGTTCGACTCAGCCCGTAAGTTCCGATCACGCTGGCGATCAACAACGCGTACACCAGCAGCGGCGGCACGATCAAGCCTGGGCCGTAATCCAGCTTGATCTGATCGACGAAGAGACCCAGGTCGCGCTCGTCGGTGCTGTTGGGCAGCGTATCTTTGGGGCGGAACGTGTCTGAGCGCAGTTCGATGACGGCATCGCCGCGCCAATCGGAGGCGGGTAGATCGAAGTCGTAAGCGGCGAGATCAGCGGCGGGCGTGAAGGTGGTGACCTTGTTCCCGTTAAGCGAAATGATCACCGGTTGTGCAGTAAACGGTGCAGGACGAAACTCGTGTAGTTGCAGATGAAGTTTCAGCGGCACGCCGCCGCCCGCACCGGGCAGCGTGATCTGCGCCTCGCCGCTGGTCCAGCGGAACGTTACCCCCGCCGTTTCCTCGTTGCGATAGAAGCCGCGCGTGAGGTACAGCTCTTCGGCGGGCGCAGTCATCTCCAGCACGATCGGGACGCGGAATTGATACGCAATCGCCAGCGTGACGGCAGAGATGATCAGCAGCCAGATCCACGGTTTACGCATGTTGCAGATCGAGGGGCCATAAACAAAACAGGGCAAGCTACGCGTGCCGCGCAGTCGGCGGCACGCGCTCGCCCCGCAGGAACACGTGACTTACGCGGCTTTGTTGCGCGACCGCAGCCCGAAGAACAGGGCTACTCCCGCCAGCAAAATCAGCGCGCCGCCGCCCAGCAGCGCAATCGGCGCAGAACTGTTGCCGGTGCTCGCCGCGGCCTGCGCCGCGGCCGCCGTGGGCGCGGGTATCGGCTCAGCTGTCGGTTCGACAGTTGGCGGTGCGTTCACCTGCGTGCCCAGCATGATGTTGACGTTGGTGCCGGCCAGCAGCGACATCTGCCACGCCGAATCGGTCGTCGCCAGACGCTCGGCGGGCAGCTGCGTGTTGACGGCATAGCGCCCGTCGGGCAAGTTGGCGAAGC
This sequence comes from uncultured Anaerolineae bacterium, assembly GCA_964398185.1. Lineage (GTDB taxonomy): Bacteria > Chloroflexota > Anaerolineae > Fen-1058 > Fen-1058 > Fen-1058. The sequence continues at coordinate 23,990 of CAYNML010000007.1, forward strand.
AGTGCGGCTCCTGCGTGCCGGTGGTGGTGTAATTCGCTGCCGACGTGCCGTCCAGGCTCTTCACGTCGAAGACCACGCCGGCCACCAGCGGTTCATCAGCTTCGCGCGTCAGGTTGGCGTTGAGATCATCGAAGGCTTGCACGCACAAGCCTGATGTCGCCGCAATCGCCGCAGGCGTGGCAGTGGGTGAAGTGGCGGTGGTCGCGGCTGTGGCACCCACGGTGGGTGCTTCGGTCGGCGCTAACGTCGGCGAGGGCTGCGGGGTAGCCGTCGGCGCAGCAGTGGCGCTGGGCGCCTGACCGGAAACGGCGATTACCTGCCCCACTTGAATGACACTCTCGCGCGTGAGGCCGGGATTGAGCGCCAGGAGTTGATCGAGTGTGAGATTGTAGCGCTGCGCGATGGCCGACAGCGTGTCGCCTGCGACCACGGTGTAGGTGGTTGCGTCCGGCGAGATGGTCGCTATCGGCGCCGCTGTCCCGGCCGGCTGCGTCGGCTGCGCTCCCTGGGCGGTAGTGGCCGTGGGCGCCGGGCCTTGTCCCACCACCGTCAGGCTGGCATTGTCCACAAAGGTCTCCAGGTGCAATTCAGGATATTGCGGCGCCGACCAGACGAAGACCGTGGCCTTATCGCTTTGCGCTACGGCTTCGACAGATTGTGGGCTGAACGCATCCAGCGGATTAGCAGGCGTCGACCAGACAATGTTCGGGCTGAACGGATCGGCGCCGCCGGTCGGGTCGATGCCCAGGCGTACATTGTTCTCGCCAGGTTCGTATGAATAACCCGTGCGGCCGGCCCAGCCAAAACAACCGTCGTTATCACTGCAATTGAATACTTGCGTGAAAGCCGAGAACCGCAAACGCGCACCCGGCGTGAGACCGCTGACCTGTTGCTGGACGCCCGCAATAAACACGTAATACGACGCGCCCCACTTCTGCGCATTGCCCGAGATCGAGCGTGGTGGCACTTCAGGATTCTGCGGCTGTGCTGGAAAGAATACAGGGATGCCATAGGGCTTGCAGGTCTCGGGCGCGTTGTCGGGGCATTTTGTGGGGTACGTAACGCCATCCGGCACGAGATACCAGGGCAGCCAGCCGTTGGCGACGCCGTTGTTGAACGGCTCTTCAAAGCCGGGATTGGTCAGCAGCTCGCCGGACTGCGGCTGGGCCGATCGGGCGTTCACCAAACCGATCGGCAGGGCGAAGACCAGCGCGCCGATCACAAGCAACACACTGACACGCAAAAACGATCGATGCATATGCTCCTCCACTGGCAGGCGCCCCCGGCGGGACTTGAACCCACAACCTGCGGATTAGAAGTCCGTCGCTCTGTCCAATTGAGCTACGGGGGCAGTCATCAGCCTTCTCGCGGAACGGCCGCGCGCAGCGCTCGCTCGAAGTCGCCGTCCGCAACAAAGGCGCAAAAATCTTCCAGGCTGGCAAAGACCCGGGTGGTCAGACAGCGCACCACCCAATTATAGATCAACGGCGAGATGGCGAAGACGGGTTTGCCAGCATGATAGGCCGACCAGATTTCCAACGCCGTGCCCATGCTGGCCTCCGGCAAGTAGACCACCACGGCGTCGGCTTGTCCGGCCGACTGCGCCAGCGCCAACAGCGTGCGGCGCGCTTCGTCGGTGTCGTAGTTGACACTCTTCGGGTGCAGCTCAAACGGATCGATCACTTCCACATTGGGCACATGCTGGCGCAGGCACTGGCCGATGATGTGCCGGTAATCCTGCGCGTCGATGGTGTTTTCGCAGCGCGAGCCTTGCATGATGCCGCCGATGAACACCCACTGCGGTTTGTGCCCCGCCCGATCGGCTCCACCCACCACCGGCGGAAACAAGCGCACAAAATCGCCGGCATGCAAAGGCGCGTCCAGGGTGGCGGCTTCGCCGTTGACGAAGACGGCGTGTACGCGCTGGGGTGGAATGCTGAAGTGGGCGGCTGCCTGGCGCGCCGTCGCCACGGCCTCGTCGACCTCGATCTCGAATTGGTCGAGCGTGGCGTCTGGGGGACGAAAGTCGCGCAAGATGCCGTGCAGCTTGACGGTGATCTTCATCCGGCTGTGGGGCGTATGCCCTGGTAGACCTGCTTGCCGCCGATCGTTCTGAGGATGGTGTCGGCATCCCGATCGATCCGCTCGGCGAGTTCACGCGAAGTCAAGGGTTGGTTGTCGTTGGTCAGGAACACGCGGAAGGCCGCATCGACGATGCTGGAGTGCTCGTTGATGAAGCCCGGCTGCCGGGCGCAGTGCGCCTGCATCAGCAGCACCAGCGCATCGACGCGCCGCACTTCGGCGGTGGCCGGATCAATCGCATCTACCAGATCGCCGTCCAGATCAGCTTCGGCCAGCTGTTCGCGGTGCTCGGCGCACAGGTGGCTGCGCAGGTAGACGCGCAGATCGCGGTCGCCCTTGTTCCACCATTCGTAGTCGATGTGAAAGGGTGTGTCCAGCGTCGGTCGCAAAGACCGGATGGGTTTGGTCGGTAATGTCATGGGCCGTTAAGCCAGTCAAAGAAATCGGCGGCTCCGTGGGGAGACCGCCGTCGATTATACCACTAACATCCGCGTTGCTGGCAACGGGCGGGCGCCGTCGATCTTCAGCGGGCCAGCCAGTAACCATCGCCCATGGCGCGGAATTTGGTCTGCGTGATCAGGGCGGCGAACAGCGGGCCGGGCGGCGTGCGCTTGATCAGATTGATGGCCGCATACAAGGTGCGGGCATGCACATTGCCCTGCGGGCTGAGCTTGGCCAGTTCGGGCAGCAGCTGCTCCAGCAAATCGGGCATGTAGGTGCCGCGCTCGTCGGCGTGCTGCCACACCTTGTCGATGCTCTGGGCGTCGTCCACAAACACGATCATCTGCTCGTCGTAGTCGCAGGCGATGGGGCGCTTGAGCATCTCGAAGGTGAGACGGCCGTCTTTGGGTACGGCCACGCGCACCCATTCGCGGCGCAGGCGGTTGCCCTGCAGGCCGACCACCACCACGCCGGGTTCGGATCCGCGCCGCAGTTCGATGTAGGCCCCGGCGGGCACATCATTGGCCTGATACCACGCATCCAGGCCAAAGGCGTAGTGGCGCTCGCGCACCACCCAGCCGGGCCAGCGTTTGCCGGTGCGGGCATCTTCAAACTGGAAGCGGATGCGGTGCGTGCGCCCTGACGGGAACAGCTTGGCGATGGTCGGTGACAGCGGCACGGTCCCGCTGCGGCGATGCGGATACAACAAGGTGAAGGTCACTTCGTCAACGGGCTCTTCCGGCGCCGGCAGCTGCGCGAGTTCGTCGTCGATCGTGCGTTCCGCCCGCAGCAGATCGGGCGTGAGCGTGCCGGGCACATCCGTGGGGGTGTACTTGAGCCGTGCGGGCGTGGTGATCACTTCAGACGGTTCAAGGCGGTTGAGGAACCACAGCACTTCACCGGCCGGACCCACTTCGTCAAACCGTTCGTCATTGAACAAGGCGTAATTGAGCGAGAAGACCTGCAGCGCGCGGTTGACTTCGGCGGGCAGACCCAGTTCGGGCAGCAGCGCTTCGGTGGGCAGCGGGCCGCCGCCGTTCATGTCCAGCACCGCTTCGGCGATGTTGAGCTGGCCTTCGTTGAGTTCCACCAGCAGGCTGCGCGGAAACCACTTGCCGGCCAGCCAGACGAATTCGGGGCTGTTGCGCAGCAGTTCGCGCAAATGCGGGACGAAGGTATCCTTGTAGCGCGCGTAGATCTCTTCGGGCGGCACCAGCTCATCGGTGGGCGACAGCAGGACGGCGTCGTCATTCAGGCGGTGATCGCTGTTGAGCTCGGCGGCAAATTCGCGGACGCCGCCGCCCTCCATGTTGACTTGAATAACCTTGAACGGCTCGGCGACATCGGGGTTGTAACCGGCGCGCACTGCCGCGACCCGGCCCACCGCAAAATCGAGCGCGGGGAAGACCACCTGCTCGTCCACCTGATAGGCGCGCTTGGGCTGGTACAGCGTGCCCTGCGCCTGGCGCTTGCGGCGGATGGCGTATTCTTCACGCTCGACGCGATGGCGAATGAGCGCCTGCGCCAGTTCGTCGCTGCTGCGAGGTTGTTCGTCTTCCACGAAGAGGTTGAGTAGTAATTCGCGATCGTCGCCGCTGAGGGTGAATCGGCTGCCCCAATAGTCGGGGCTTTGTGTTGCGCGGGTTGACACTAATCAGGCTCCTGCTGCCAAACGCTAGGGTAGTTGCGGGCGCGATTATACCACGAACAATTGGCAATGAACAATGAACAATGAACAATTTTCAATGATCAATTTTCAATGATCAATGTTATACTGAACATAGGCGGTTGAATCACAGCATAGGAGGCGGCGATGTTCGGTAAAGAGTTGAATGTGAAGCGGGACGGCTTCGAGTTGGTGTATCGCGCGGCGGGATCGATGGAGGCCGAAGTGATTAAGGGCCGCCTGGAAGCCTCGGGCATTCCGGCGCTGCTGGATGCGGAATCGCAGATGCTGCCGTTCTCTGTGGCGAATATGGGCGAGGTGCGCATTCTGGTGCCTGTCGAGAAGGCCGACGAAGCGCGGGAGTTGCTGGGGGCGGAGGGTGACGAAGAGGATGAGCAAGCGCCTCCAGGCGACGCGACGGCATGATGCTTTGTTGCCACCGTAGTTGATGTGAAACGGGACGTTGTGCCGATGTCGGCACAACGTCCCGTGTGTTTTACGCAATGTCGTGCAGTGATCTAATCTGTTTTCAACGACGGTTCCGCTATCCGCCGACTGTCTCATCGATAACGGCTGATCTGTTACCTCACAATCAGCACCAATACCGCATCCATCGTGGTGCTGGTGATCAGCGCCGTGGCGATGATGACGCCGGCCAGCACGGCGGCCATGGCGACGTTGCCGCGTCCGATCTCGGCCCATTCGTCGATGCTGCCCGTCAGCCGCGTGAAGAGCCACAACGACAGACCCAGGCTCACCACCGCCAGCACGATGCCGACGAGCACCTGCACGCCATGCAGCAAGATGCGATAGACCACCGCATCCGTGGCGGTCGCATCGAGATTTAGCGCCAGCGGCGCCAGCGCGGGCCGCAGCACAATCCCCACACCGATGATCATCGCGCCCAGGATCACGCCCACGGCCAGGTTGCCTTTGCGCAGCTCGTTCCATTCGTCGATGCCGCGCGTCGCCTTGTCGAACAGCCACACGCTAAGATACGCCACAATCGCGGCGGCGACAACCGCCACGAGGAACTGCACACCGGAGAAGAAGAGGTCGGCCATGTTGGAAGCTCCTTGAAAAATATCTACGGAAACACTTGCCGCGTGAATTGCATGGGATCGACGTTGAGGCCGCCCACGCGCATGTCCCAGTGCAGGTGCGCGCCGGTGGACAGGCCGGTGTTGCCCGACAGCGCGATGAGATCGCCTTGTTTCACAGCTTGCCCCGGCGTCACCTTGAATTCCGAAAGGTGCCAGTAGCCGCTGTACAAGCCCCAGCCATGATCGATCACCACGGCGTTGCCGCGCACGGCCAGCGGTTCAGCGACCATCACCACGCCGTCGGCGGGGGCGTAGACCGGCGTGCCGCCCGGAATGGCGAAGTCGGTGCCTTCGTGATAGCTGGTCATGGGGCCGCCGCCGTATGAGCGGCGCGTGCCGAAGGGCGAACTGATGCGAATGAATTGATCGACCGGCACGCGGAAGAGGCCGTTCCAATAGCGCTGCGGCGTGAACACGCTCCACGTGGCGTTGAGCTTCTCGCGCTCGGCGGCGATCAGCGCCGGATCGAGCAGACTCTGCCGATCGCCGGAGAGGATGATGTATTCCGAGTTGTAGTGGCCGGGGCGAATCTCCACATTCGAGGTCACCGCGGTCGGCGAGGCGTTCTCGCGCGTCGCCGTGATGACGAGGTGGTGCAAGCCCGGCGCGACACCGCTGACCGGATGCGCGCCGACGCCCACCAGACCGATGTACCGATCGCCGTCCACTGCGAAAGGAAAACTCCACGCGCCGAACTGCCCGGTCAGCGATACCGGCTGCGAGGTCCGCACGGTGACGGCCATGACGCTGCCCTGATACAACGGCAGTTGTCCCACCTCGATGTCGGTAAAGGGCGCGGGCAGGGGCGTGGTGGGCTGCGCCACACCGGCCTGATTCGATGTCGCCTCGGCCGGGATGATCAACTGCTGGCCGGGAATGATGAAGCCCGATCGATCGAGGTGGTTCGTCTCGATGAACGACTGCACCGACGCGCCATAGCGCAGCGCGATGTTGAATAAGATCTCGTCGGCTTGCACGGTGTGCAGACGATGGACGACCGTCGCCGGTTTGTCGGTCAGCGTGCCGCGCTCGGCTACTTCAACCGTCGCCGCCGGCAGCGTTAACTTGAGGCCGACGTAGATCTGATCGGGGTTGATGAGGCCGTTGGTTCTGGCAAGTGCGGCCGTGGTCAAATCGTAGCGCCGTGCGATGCTGTCCAGCGTGTCGCCCGGCTGCACCACGTAGAAGGTCGGCTGCGATTCCTGCGCGGCGGCGATCGGCAACCCGATCGGGCTGCCGAATCCGATCGAGCACGCCACCAGGCCGCCGAGCAATAGCAGGGTTAGTCGTCTGCGCACGCGATCATTCCTCAAAGCGCAGCACGTCGCCGATCGTGATGTGATCCAACAAAGCGGGCGGACCTTCCAGCACGTAACGCGCGGCTTGCGGCGAGGCGTAATAGGGCCGCCATGATTTGGCGAGGACGCTGTGCACCACTTTGAAATCCTCATCCAGCCAGACGGCGGCAATGTCGAACGGCACAAAGAACATGTGAATCGAGGTCGCGGCGATGCTCGAGCGGGTTTCCACCAGCACCAGGCCCTCGTCGGGAGCGATCGCCCGGCGGAACATCAAGCCGCGCAACTTCGCTCCAAACGAGTCGCACCATTTTATCCGCTGCAACAACGGCTGTCCCTGAGCATTGATCACTTTCATCGCGTGGCACCGCTCTCGATTATACCTGATGTGCGACCCGGCCGCGCCATCAGGTACAATTTTGACAAACGAGGCGCAAAGCGGTTTGACCAAATCGCCGGTCGGGGCTAGAATGTCGCCTCGATCCTAGGAAGGGAGAAGATCACGTTGAGTACCTATCAAGTCACGCCTCCTGTTTTTTCGCTGCCCAAGCCACTCGCTGAGCTGGGCGAACTGGCCTACAACCTGTGGTGGTCGTGGAATCCCGAGGCCCTGCGCTTGTTTCGCCGGATCGATCCGGTGTTGTGGGAACGAGCCGGCCACAACCCGGTGCGTTTCCTGCAGCAAGTGGCGCGCAAGAATTTGAACGCCGCGGCGCAGGACAACACGTATCTGGAAAGTTACCGGCATGTGATGGCGGCCTTCAACGAATACATCAATGCCGATAAGACCTGGGCCCGCGCGACGCATCCCGAGTTGAACGGCCGCCCGATCGCATATTTTTCCACCGAGTTTGGCCTGCACGAAGCGCTGCCCATGTATGCAGGCGGCTTGGGTGTGTTGAGCGGTGATCACTTGAAGGAAGCCAGCGATCTGGGCTTGCCGCTGGTGGCCGTGGGCTTTCTCTACCGGCAGGGCTATTTCCGCCAGCATATCACTGAAGATGGCTGGCAGGAAGCCATCAATGAAAATCTGAACCTGGCCGAATCGGCCATCCTGCCGGTGTTGGATGAGAACAAGCAGCCGCTCACCGTGCCGGTGAGCATGTGTGATCGGGTGGTGAACGCCCGCCTGTGGCACATTCAGGTGGGGCGCGTGCCGCTGTTCCTGATCGATACGGATGTCGACGGGAATTCGCCGGCCGATCGTGAATTGACGACGCGCCTGTACTACAGTGATCTGGAACGCCGCTTGCAGCAGGAAATGATCCTGGGCATCGGCGGGGTGCGGGCGCTGCGCGCGCTGGGTCACAATCCGGTGGTGTGGCACATGAATGAGGGCCATTCGGCGTTCAGCAGCCTGGAACGGCTGCGGGAGTACGTCGCCGCGGGCGAGCCGTTTGAGGCCGCGCTGCACAAGGTGCGCGCTACCACAATTTTCACCACGCACACGCCGGTGCCCGCCGGCCACGATATGTTCCCGGCGTGGATGATGGAGAAGTACTTCTCGCATTGCTGGTCTCAGCTCGGCCTCGATCGCGATCAGTTCATGGCGCTGGCTTCCGAGCAGCAGCCGTGGGGCGAAGTGTTCAGCATGTCGCTGCTGGCGATCAAAGCGTCGGAGCGCATCAACGGCGTCAGCGAACTGCACGGCCAGGTCTCGCGCCAGATGTTCGCGCATCTATGGCCGGAGCGGCCCGTGGAGCAGGCGCCGATCGGCCACATCACGAACGGCGTGCACACCGGCACGTGGCTGGCGCGGCGCATGAGCCTGTTGTTCGATCAGTATCTGCCCGCCGCCTGGCGGGCGCGCATCGACGACCGCGCCATGTGGGATGCCGTGTTGGACATTCCCGATCAGGAGTTGCTGGAAGTGCGCCGTCACCTCAAACGCCAGCTGGTCAGCTTTGCGCGCGAGCGCGCACGGGCCATGTGGACAGCCGGCCAGGCGCACCCCATCCAGATCGTCGCGGGCGGCGTGCTGCTCGATCCGTATGCGTTGACCATCGGCTTTGCGCGGCGCTTTGCCACCTACAAGCGCGCGGCGTTGATGCTGCGCGATGTGCGCCGGCTGGTGCGGCTGGTCAACGATCCGGCGCGTCCGCTGCAGATCATTTTTGCGGGCAAGGCGCACCCCGCCGACGAGCCGGGCAAGCGCGTGATTCAAGAGCTGTATCGCTTTGTGAAAGAGTCGTCGCTGAGCGGTCGCATCGTGTTTCTGGAAGACTATGACATGAATGTGGCGCGTCATCTGGTGCAGGGCGTCGATGTGTGGCTCAACACGCCGCGCCGCCCCATGGAAGCCAGCGGCACCAGCGGCGAGAAGGCCGGCCTGAACGGCGTGTTGAATTTCTCGGTGCTGGACGGCTGGTGGCGCGAGGGTTACAACGGCGAGAACGGCTGGGCCATCGGCGGCGATGCCGACTACGCCGATCCCGAAGCGCAGGACGCGGCCGACGCCGAAGTGTTGTTCGATACGCTCGAACAAAAAGTGGTGCCGCTGTACTACGAGGTCGATGCGCGCACCGGCATTCCCGCGGGGTGGATGCGCATGGTGAAGGAATCCATTCGCACCATCGCGCCCATGTTCAGCACGGCGCGCATGCTGAAGGAGTACACCAGCGAGATGTACGTGCCGGCCGCCACTGACACGATCGTGAAACCTTAAAGCGACACGGCGCAGGATGAAACCACGGAGGCGTGGAATCACGGAGGTGCTTGATTGACTCTGTGGTTCCGCGCTTCTGTGCGTTTTGGCCGATAATTATTCCGAACGTCGTTCCCGCGTGTTTTTAGCGGGAATCCAGCGGCCTGCTAGATTCCAGATGGATGCCCGACTCAGGCACTTGGGCATGACGATCGAAAAACTTCAGGTGATGACTATGCCCTCGCTTCTTGCCCTCGGTTCGGCGGCGCTCGACATCAAAGCGCGGCTCACCCGATCGCCCTTGTCCACCACGGATGTGCCCGGCCGGATCACCTTGCAACCCGGCGGGGTGGCGCGCAACATTGCCGAAAATCTGGCGCGGCTCGGCGTGCCGATCACGTTTGCGGGGATCATGGGTTCCGATCCGCAGGCGCGCGTGCTGATCGATCTTTCACGCGCCGCGGGCCTCTCCGTTTTTCCGCTCACCCGATCGGCTCCCGCGCCCGACGACCTGGTGCGCCTCAAGCTGCCGGCTGCTTTGCCGACGGCGACGCTCAACGTCGTGCTCGGGCCTGACGGGCGGCAGATTGCGGGCGCGTTCAGCGGCGATATTCTCGACGCACTGCAACCGAGTGATCTCGATCAACTGCAAGCGTTGATCGTGGACGCGCCGGCCATCGTCTGCGATGGCGGCCTGCCCGCCGATGTGCTGCTGCGCCTGCGTGACCTGCTGCCGGAAGAGGCCTTCTTCTACGGCAATCCCGGCTCGGTGGCGTTGGCGCCGCGCTTGATCCCGCTGCTCGATCGGTTGGATCTGATCACGTGCAATCACCTTGAAGCGCAGGTGCTGACGCAGACCAAGGCGGACAGCCCTGCCAAGTTGATCTCGTCGGCGTTGATCCTGGTGAAGCAGGGTGTGCGGCGGGCGGTGGTCACCTTCGGCGCGCGCGGCCTCGCTTATGCCGACGAAGAACGCAGTTTGTATCAACCCGCGCGGCCCGCGCATCTCGTCGATGCGACCGGCGCCGGAGATGCCCTCGCCGCCGCGATGATTGAAGCGTTATTGCGCGACGAGCCGCTCGGCGTGTGCCTGCAACGCGGTCTTGCTGCCGCTGCCCTTACCTGTGAATCAGAAGACACCGTCGCGCCGTCGATGTCGTTTGAGAGCATCCAGCAGCGGATGAAGTCTACCGCGAATGAACGCGAATGAACGCGAATATCAGTCTCGCTGCGGAGGAATCGCTATGACGGAGTTGCTTTTCAAAGAGGAAGTGTACGCCATCGTGGGTGCAGCGATGGCCGTGTACAACGAACTGGGTTCGGGTTTTCTTGAGGCAGTTTATCAGGAAGCGCTTGAGATTGAACTGCGCGATCGTGGCATTCCATTTGAATCTCAGAAAGAACTCTGCATCATCTATAAGGGCCGAACTCTCAAGAAGACCTATAACTGCGATCTGTTGTGCTATGGCAAGATCATGGTAGAGCTCAAATCCGAAGAGAGGTTGATCAACAAAGATCGCGGGCAACTTCACAACTATCTCAAAGCGACGGGTTTGGAAGTAGGGCTATTACTCAATTTCGGGAATCACGACAAACTTGAATGGGAACGCTGGGTTCGCTCTCAAAAATTCGCGCAAATTCGCGCAGATTCGCGGAAGAAAGATGCCTGACTTTGAGCTTCGCCCGGACAACTGGCGCGCCTGGCCGGCGGAATTATTCGATCGGGAAGACCCGACGCCCGACGAGCAGTTCTACCTGGAGCCGCGCAAGGTCGTGCACCTCGATCTGTACACGCTGCAGGCCGTCACCGATCTGTATCGCGAGCTCGTGCCGCCGAATAGTGTCATCCTCGATCTGATGAGTGCGTGGCGATCGCATCTGCCCACCGAAGTGAAATATCAGCGTGTGGTGGGGTTGGGGATGAATGCCGCAGAACTGACCGACAATCCCGAGTTGAGCGAATTCGTCCTGCACAACCTCAACGCGAGCAACCCGCTGCCCTTTGAAGACAACACGTTCGATGCGGCGCTCTGCGCTGTCTCAGTGCAGTACCTGACGCGGCCCGTGGAGACGTTCCGAGAAGTGGCGCGTGTCCTCAAGCCCGGCGCGCCCTTCATCGTCACCTGCTCCAATCGCTGCTTTCCGACCAAGGCCATCAACCTGTGGCTGCACACTGACGATCAGGCGCACCTGCAAATCGTCGCGTTGTGTTTCCTCGCCAGCGGCCAATTCGAGAATGTTGTCTATCAAGATCGCTCGCCGGGATCGCAGTTCGATCCGTTGTATGCTGTGTGGGTAAGAAACACGTAACGTGATGCTTTGTCCAGTCGCGATTGGTAGCCTACGGAGGAGTGATTACGGGCAAGAGCAGCCAAATCGAAAAAGACACTAACACAATCATGCCCAGTGTCACGCCGGTAAAGTTCCACACCGTGTGAATTGACTTCAAATGAAGACTGCCGACGATCACACCGCCTATCGCGCATAACGTCATCGTTGGAAACAAGAGCATCACAGGCGCAAAGTCCAGGCGATCCGGATCATTTTGCAGGATCAGCCGGGCGATCACCAGGATTATTCCACAAATTAAGGCCGCGCCGGATAGCATAACAGATACTTTCCCGCTGAGCTCGGTCTTCTTTTCGATCACCGCTGGCGAAGTCACTTCCAGGTGGTCACCTGAAGCTTGCTGCCTGAAGGATCGCGCAACCATCACGCCTACTGCACCGACGGCATACAGCGCAACCGCAAATACCACGAGGAAAGGCCAGGCAGAATTAAAAAGGTCCATTGTAAGTTCTCCTTTGTATGGATAGACGTTAGTCATGACCTAGTGCAGAAAATGGTGCTGGACTTTTCTGCACTAGGGTTGCGGTAAATCATATGACCTGTCCAACAGCCTAATCTAGTGTGTTGCTCAGTCCTGTCATCGGGACTTTTGAGATTGGACAGTCCTTCTTGGGGAATCCTGTCTAGTAGTGCACGAACACGGAATTTCCTACAGTGGATGCGCCACCAGCTGCTGCTACGCCTGTGTCACCAATGCATAGCCTTACTTCTGACCAGCTAGTCCCGAAGGCGCTCAAGTTTCCCCCATAAGCTAAACTAAACGCCGTATAGACTATCACATTTGTGGTGGTCCATCGCAGATTGCCTTTGGTACTTGCCGAAGTGGATACTGGATAGTAGAACACATATTCAGTATCACTGGGATCGCCGTCACAATTAGGATCTGTGTACCAATAGCTGGCAAATATCTTGGGATTGTAATTCCATGTCCATACATTTTCGATGGTTTCAACATAGGTATAAGCAGCGACCGCCTGCGCTCCGTTGCCGGCCTCAATTCGCTTCGGCTCCACGGCCTGAATCGTTACGCCTGTTCGCGCAGAAAACAGCACGCGCATTGTTTCAAGCTGTTGCTTGTCTAACTTTGCCATGAATCGTGCAAGTTGCTCGACCGTGATCTGCTCGGCCATGATCAGATCGACAACCCTGGCAAGATCGGCATTAGTGATATCACCGCCGCTCTTGCTGATTAGCAACACGACAGCAGGCATAGAGTCCGGCGGAGGATTGCCGCCCTCCGCATGCACTGGTGTAGCAGAGACAATAATGGCCACTGCTACAAGTATCGAAAAGATTCTCGTCTTCCACATTACAAAGCCTCCAACACCCTGCAATACTCACCGGTTCTCCGGTGGCGCACTCAGTTAACCATACTTCTGGAGGTGTGTCATGAGGAATTTTCCCTGTTTTGGCCCAGGGATTTTTTTAGAGGCTCATGAGGCCATCGACGAATCTTCATCGTGGGGCGTCGGCTGTCAATGTTACCTCAAACGTCCATGGGCCAAGCCACTCAATCATCTTGGAAAAGGGTTGACCGGGAAGCCATCCGATCTTAACTACAGCAATGGTTAGCGAGCTGCTTGTATCACGCAGCGGCGGCGCAAATCTGAGAGAGGCGTACCAATCTCCGGACGGCCCCATTGCCGGGTTAGAAGACGCATAATAAACCACCTTGTCTGACTCCGCGGCGCTAGCCGCTAGTATCGGCATCACCCCCGGTAACTGCTCGGTGCTTTTCGACGGGCCAGCTAAGGCCAATCGAAAGTTTGCGGCGAACCCATCGTCGTAGACTTCGATCGATATCAGGCTCAACATCAGCTCGCGACACTCCTGTTGCGCGCCGACCGCAATAACCCGCTGGAGGACACTGGAGCGGACTGGCTCCGTCGAGTAAGCTTCTGAACAGGTAACTGGCGCCTCGTCTGTCGTTTGAAACGGTATGGCCCCGAATTCCGGCGCCGAACGAACACACTCAACACATCGGCGATTACCATGCTGTGGGCAGTAGAAGCGCCAACAGATCGGGCATTGACCTATAGCCGGCTGACTGCAAAGGAAGCAATGCATATCCTAACGTCTCCAATCCTCTAAACCTATTGACTAGATTGTACAATAAATCAGCACGGAGCGGAATCTTTTGCCGTTCCGTGCTGACAGGCTTTAATATTCACATCCCCATCATTTTGCTGGCATTGCTGGTTCCACTGTTGTTAATATGACTGATGACTTACCCAAATCGTCGGATAGTTTGAGACCCGGCGTAGCTGTTGGATAGGTTCCACAAAACGCCCAGTCCCACGCAAAAGAACCGTAGGCGGTAACCCAATTTATTCTGTAGTTGGACGGAACAGTGAAATTAAAACTATTGAACCCTTTCGGTGCAAAGGGAGTGAATAGTTGATTTCCCCTTTGTCCTGTAGTTTTCTCCCATGATACGACGAAACTAATCGAACCAGGGACCAATACCTCTCCCTGCCATACTGCACTTTGCCCCCAATTGCATAACACGGGCCACGCGCCTTCTGCGGGCCTTTGGTTTGGTTGTGCAGCTACAGATATGGTTGGGACGCTGAGAGTCATGATGAGGATCGCAATCAAAACGATTCGAGTTGCTCCGTCCTTGTGCATCATGGTTGTTGCCTCCACTGAAATACTCACCGGTTCTCCGGTGGCGCACTCAGTTAACCACACTTCTGGCGGTGTGTCATGAGGAATTCTCCCTATCTTTGGAGGAGAATTTTTCTTTAGAGGTCCACCGGGCCATCGACAAACCCTTCGTGGATGGCCCACACGGTCGCTTCGGTGCGCGAGGCGACGTTCAACTTCTTGAGGATGCTGCTCACGTGATTGCCGACGGTTTTGACGTGAAGATGCAACTCTTCGGCGATCTGCTGGTCGCTCTTTCCCCGCGCCACGAGCGTCAGGACCTCTCGTTCGCGTTCGGTCAGACTGTCCCAGCGCCGTCCCACTTCTTCACGCCAGCGTTGGATGCGCGCCAACTGTTCTTCGTCAAACAGCACTTCCCCGTGAGCGGCGCGGCGAATCGCGTCGATTAACTGCTCCGGCGGCCGGCTCTTGCTCAGAAAGCCGGCGGCCCCGGCGTCCGCCATCCCGGCAAGGTAAGCATCGCGTTCGTGCGCGGTCAACACGAGGGTGATCGTGTCTGGATAGTGCGTGCGCACCCATTTCTCCAGCTCGGCTGAGCGCAGCCCCGGCATTTGCAGATCGAGCAGCAGGATTTGCGGTTGCAGTTCGGCCACCAGGCGCTGCGCCTCACAGCCGTCTGGCGCTTCGCCCACGACGAGGATATCAGGCGCTTGCGCCAAAATGGCGCGAATGCCTGCGCGCGTGGCAGGGTGATCGTCTGCTAACAACAAACGTATTGTCAGAAGAAAATCATTCATAGGGCGGATTATAGCAGTTGCTTCACGGTCGTGAAGCAGTGAGGGTGAGGCCCTGGTCGCTGTGCTTCCGTAGAACGTTCGAGGAGTATGCAACTTAACCGACGCTGATTGTCCATCATGCATTACGCATTAGCTTCCCCCACATCCGCAGCACTTCGGCCACACTCCACGCTTGAGCAGCGCAGCCGCGCGGCAAGTGCGGCGCATCACCGTCGAACACCTCGCTGATGCTGCCCACACAAAGGTCATGGAGATGCTGCGCGAAGGGACGCAGGAAACTCAGCGCCGTCGCGCGATCTCGATAGACGTTGTAGTGCGCTTCGACGAACGGGCCGATCAGCCAGCTCCACACCGTGCCTTGATGATACGCGCCATCGCGCGCGTAGCGATCGCCGGTAAAGATGCCCTGGTAATCCTCGTGCGTGGGTGCGAGGGAACGCAGGCCGTAGGAAGTCAGCAACTGCTGCGCGCACACGTCGACCACCGCGCGGGCCGCCTCGGGCGTCAGCAGATCAGGTTCGAGCGAGAGCGCGAAAAGTTGATTGGGCCGCAGGGAGGGATCATCGCCGTGCGGCCCATCGATCACATCGTAGAGATAGCCGCCCTCGGCAAACCAATAGCGTTGGCGAAAGCTCTGCGTCGCTTGCGCGGCTTGTTGAAGATAAGCGGGCGCCTCGTCCGGCCGGCCAAGGCGCTGCGCGAACTGCGCCATCAAGCGCAGCGCGTGAATCCACAACGCATTGATTTCCACTGGCTTGCCGCGGCGGGGCGTCACCACCCAATCGTCCACCTTGGCATCCATCCACGTCAACTGCACGCCGGGTTCGCCCGCATAGAGCAGCCCATCGGTTTCAACGTGAATCTGATAGCGCGTGCCCTTCACGTGCCACGCAATGATGTCCTTCAGCACCGGATACAAGTCGCGCACCAGCGACCAATCGTTCGTCGCTTCAGCCACGGCGTTGCTGGCGTGAAAATACCACAGCGTCGCATCGACTGTGTTGTACTCGGGCTGCTCGCCCTGATCGGGAAAGCGATTGGGCAGCATGCCCTTATCGACGAAGGCCGCGAAGGTTCTGAGAATCGTTTTCGCCACGTCGTAGCGTCGGGTTGCGAGGCACAGACCGGGCAGCGCAATCATCGTATCGCGGCCCCAATCGCTGAACCAGTGATAGCCGGCAATCACCGTCTTGCCGATCTCTGATCCGAACTGGCGGTTGACGACAAATTGATCGGCGGCCAGCACCAACTGCTGAATCCACGGCGGCTGATCCTCAAGACCCGATTGTTCGATCAGCGCCCGTTCGCGCTGCCGTTCTGCCTCCAGCGCCGCGTGCCAATCGAGCGTGATATCTTCTTCCGTCGTTGCGGCGACCGTGATCGTCTCACCGGGCTGCAGCGTTACGCGGAAGGCGCCCGTCTCAAAGTAGTCTTCAACGTCTGGCAGGCCGCGCTCGGTCTCGACGCGATGCTTGAAGCCGCGCCGCCAGCGATCGATCGGCGCGTACGTGCCGCGCGTAATCTTGACGAAGTAGGGCGTGGCGCCTTCAAACGCTTCGACGCGCACGCCGTTGGGTGTGGGCGTCACCGTTGGGGTCCAATCGCCCTGCGTCTCGTCGTGGTGATCGCGATAGGTGCACAGCACTTTGAGATCGAGCGTGATCGGATCGGCGCCGCGCGCGTGCGTGAACGTCAGCAGTGTCGTGTCATGCTCGTGGATCATCCAGATGCGTTTCACCACTTGCGCTTCGGCCAGCGCGAAGGTCCACGTTGGAATGAGGCCGTCGAGTTGAAACGACTCGATCAACTCAAAGCCGCGCGGCTCGATCGAGCCGTCAGCCCATTCGTGCGTGTCGAGGTGATACGCCGTGCCGCGCAGATGCGCCGTCGCCTCGAGCTGGGCGACGAGCAGGGTGCGCGCTACGGGTGCAGCCAGCGCCGCGATCAACACGCCGTGATAGCAGCGGGTGTGCGCACCGGAGATCGTACCGCAGGCATAGCTGCCGGCGCCGTTGGTCACCAGCCATTCGCGGCGCAGGGCATTTTCCAGATCGCCGCAGAGGTTGCGTCCGAATTCGATCATGTTCGACCTCAGGGTGGGGGTGAAAATAGCGAGACGCTGATGGGCGCTGTTGCCAGCCAGTCACCATCAGCGTCCGTTGTCGGGTCAGTGCGCGATCGGGTTGTGCTACGTCCGCAGGACCGAGTTATCGCCGCCGAACCCGTTGGGCACGTAATCGTCGGCGGCCCAATCATTTTCCCAGCGCTCGTCGTCGATCCAGTATTTGAACTGGTAGGTCTGGCCGACGGGCAGGTTCAGCGAGCCTGACCACACGCCGTCCTTCTTACGCTTCTTCAAGGGCGTGGCCTCTTTGTCCCAGCCGTTGAAATCGCCCACGACGACGACCGACTCAGCGCCGTTGGCCGGCAGTTCGAAGGTGATCTTCACCTTCTTGCCGCTGGCCAGAGTTGTCTTCTTTAACATCGTACTCTCCTCCTAAAGAGATATTGCCGAGGCAGACGCCATTATAACCGACTTTGCGTGCGGCCCGGTAAAGACAGGGTGAAGAAAACTTAACCGATTAAACGGCCTGGTCCACCAGGCTATGGATATGTTCGACCAGGGTGGGGGTATCGATGCTCTTTTCGAGCACGACATCGGCGCCGGCGGCGCGGGCCTGCGCCGCATCTTCCGGGGTATCGAGGTAGGAGGGCAGCATGATGATGCGCACCGCCGGCGTGGTTTGCCGCAGCGCTTGCACGATGATCTTGTTGAAATGAGTGATGCGGCTGATGCCCAGAATAACTACGTGGGGGTGAAGGGCCAGGGCGACGGGCACCATCTCGATGGTGCAGTCGTGCGAACCGACCACATCCAGCGATCGATCGGCGCTGAGGCGCGGCCCAAGCGTCTGATACACGATCGGATTTTCACACATCAACGCAATCCGGATGGATTCGGCGGGTTCTTGCCCATTCATGGCAGACAGAATACAAAAATCTGCGATCTAAGGGCAGTGGCAGATTGCACCAAGGCAGGGTGATCAATGACATGGATTATGTGCCGGTTAGATAAGATTCATTCAGCGCCAGTTTCTGATTTATTCAGACTGCACAAATCGGTAACAGGCCGCCCAGACCGATTGCGCGGTGAATCAACGTAACGCTTGGGCCGCGTGGCCCAAGCGTATGACAATCGTCAGGAAAAACAGGTGATTCGAGGGTTGACACAAAGGGGGCTTCTGGCCTATACTTTCATCAGGAACGGAGGATAGTGACCTTGCACACCGCAAGCCGCCGCACCGCAGAAGTTTTTAGCGTGGTCGCCAAAGCACGATGGCCTTAACGGGCGTCGTGCTTTTTTGTTTGTGTCAGACTATCACACTCTTCCCAGGAGGCAGCGCATGAATTCGGAAATGGCCGTGAAGATCGAGAAGGGCATCAAGTATTCTTATGAGCCAGAGCGCTTTGAATTTACGCAGTTGAAAGTCAATGTGCGGGGCGCCCATCGCGTTCATCCGGTGGAGTTCGACGAAGGCAGGTGGAAGTGCAATTGCGAGTTTTTCATTACGCATCAACAGTGCAGCCATACCATTGCGGTGGAGAAGCTGCTGGGCCGCACGCTGCCCGGCGCGATTCCGCGCATTAGCTAATCAACACTCGAACGCAAAAACGGACGAGGCGCATGACGTGCCTCGTCCGTTTCATTTCAAGAACCTCCCGGAGGCTACGAGCCTCCGGGAGGTTCTTGGTTGCTCTACACCCGCGTCAGATATTCCCCCGTGCGCGTGTCGATGCGGATGGTGTCGCCCTCGTTGACGAAGAGCGGCACCTGCACGCGGTAGCCGGTCTCAACCGTGACCAGCTTGCTGGCGCCCGAGGCCGTATCGCCCTTCACGGCCACATCCGCCTGCACGATCTTGAGATCGACGGTGATGGGCATGTCCACGCCCAGCGGCTCGCCGTTGTAGTCCTGCACGATCACGTTCATGCCGTCTTTCAGGTAATGCACGGCGTCGTCCAGCATCTTGGCGTCCAGCGCAATTTGATCGTAGGTGGTGGTGTCCATGAAGTGATAGAGGTCGCCGTCGTGATACAGGTACTGCATCTGCAAGTTTTCGATGCGAATGTCCTGCACACGGTCGCCCGACTGGAAGGTCTTTTCAAACGTGGCGCCCGAGCGGATGTCGCGCACCTTGGTGCGGATGGTGGCGTTGCCGCGGCCCGGCTTGTTGTGCGAGTATTCCAGCACGCGGAAAAGCCGGCCATCCAGTTCAAACGTCGTGCCTTTGCGGAGATCGTTTACGTCGATCATAGTACGGCTGCTGCTCCTGATTCTATTAAGATTGCGAAGCGATTATACCCAGTGTCAGGGAAGTTGACAACAGCCCATCATGACTGCGGTCGATCATTGAAAGAATGCGCGCTGTGCTGGTCCCGATCGCGTTGCTCGGTTACTGCGGATCGGGGAAGAAAATGACCACATCGTCCGGCAGGCGCGTGCCATCGGCGGCAAAGGCCGGCAGCCGCTGCAAAGTCTCGGCATGATACAGCCCCACGCCGAGACGCAGCGGACCGCTCGCTGCGGGATCGATGGGCAGCACATGCGGGTCAACGATGTATTCGCCGGTCAGCCAGCTCGAGGTGGGCGCATTGCCTGCCGGCAGGCTATCATGCTGGCCGACCACGGCGTGCTGGGCATTATACACGTGCGTAAAAACTTTGTACGACGCGGAAGTCGGCTGCTGAGCTTGCCAGATCAACGTCAGCACGAACTGGCCGCCGGGCTGCGCGTTGGTTCGATCGAGCCGATAGCCGATCAATTTGGCCACATCGCCGAATGACGCGTCAACTGCGACATCGATCGGCGGCTGCGCGAATTGATGCGGCCGGCCAGAAACTTCGACGTTCCCAACCGGCATCCAGGCGCCATTGCCCAATGGCCCATTCGCGCCGATCAGGCGCAACTGAACGCCATACGCCCCGGCTTCCACATCGACCGGCACGGTGAGAGGATCATTGCTGGTGATGCGTTCGCCAGTCCGCCAGTTGTGTGTGGGATACACCCCAGCCCACAACGTCTGCGTGACGACGGCGACCGATGTGGCCTCAGACTTCAGCAACTGAAGTTGCAGTGCATAGTCTTGATCGAGATCGCGCAGGGCCTGCCAGGTGGTGCCGATAAAGAGCGGTGAGCCGGGTGTGGCACTAGCCGCCATGCCTGTTTCCAGCAAAGCCAATTGATCTGCAAACACGGCCTGTGGTGCAGCGGGCGGATCAAACGGTGCGGGACGGCCAGTGACAGTTAAGGGCGGCAAGGCAACTGTCGGTTTGGCCACCGTTGCTGATCCGCTCAGCGCCGGCCACAGGCCCTGATCGGTCACAATCGCGAGTTCGGGCTGGATTGAAGACGGCGGCATATTCGGCGGCAGATCCAGCTTCAGCCGCTGCACCCACACATCGCCAGTCTGCCATTGAGCCGCCGGCAAGGCTGTCCGGTCCGCGTCCTCGGCCCACACAATGCCGCTGGCGCTTTGCAGGCGCACGCGCACGCCGGGCGGCTGCCCGGGATCGAAAGCGAGATCAGGCCGCACTCGCCAGAATAAATCGATCGTGGCGCTTTGTCCGCGCAGCGCCAACGGTGAATAGCTCACGCCGATCAGATCGACCAGTCGATCAAAGCGCGCCTCGAACGGGATGTCAGGCTGCGGCAGCGCTGGGCGCGCCGGCAGCCGATACACTTCAAGCACCGGCTGCCCGGCGTTGTTCATTTCGGTGTGAACTGGCTCGGTGCCGAGCCACGTCCGCACGCGCTCATCCGGCAGCGAATCCTGGCTGAACAAATACCACGTCTCACCCGTGGAGGCTGGCCAGAGCATACCCTTTGTCCAGCGCACGCGATGACGTTGTGGATCTTGCAGGCGGAATATGCGTTGCGCGTTATCTTCGGCAAAGGCAGTGACGATCACTACGCTGGCCTCTGGCGGCGGCGGATTGTCGTTGAGATAGCGGGCCGCGAAATACATATCGCTGCCGTAGACCTTCATCATAAGGGGCGAGGTGCGCCACGCGCCATACAGCGCCGTGAAATTCAGGGCGGCCAGTGCGATCGCCCCGCACAGACCGCTGACGACCAACCGGCGCGGCGTGAATGCGCCGGGAACACGCAGCTCGCTCTTCGTGAGCAGCCAATCCAGGCCGACACCGGCCAGGGCGTAAGTTGGAAAGATCGCCCCGCTGGCGCGCAGGAAGGCAGGCGCATCGGGGGCAAGCAGGGTGGGCAGCAGCGTCACGCCCAGCCAGACAAACAGCAGCGAATAAGCCGGCTGCCGAAAACGCCGCAAGGCCACCAGCACACCGATCAGGAAGATCAGCCCCGTCAACGGCTCAAAGACGGGCCGCGCGTCGGGATTGTAACGGGCGTCGGGATCGCCGCGCACGTTGAACATGCCGGCCACTGCGCCGAGGTTGGTGAGCAGTCCCGAAAAATCGCCTTGTTGAACGCTGTAGAACGGGCCGCCCATCGTGACCAGGCGTTGGTTGACCAGGTCAGGATTCTGCACCGAGTAGATCAAGAGCGGCAGCCACACCAGCGCCGCCAGTGCGCCGAACACGCTAATTCGCCGCCCGTTGCCGCGCAGCGTGCTCCGCAGCCATGATCGATTCAACACCACCAGGATCAGCAGCCAACCAATGATCACGCCCGGAAAGACGCGGCTGGCGACGTAGGTATACATCGTCAAGCCGTTCAAGATGCCCGCCGCGATCGTCCAGCGCCACGATCGGTCTTGCAGCGCGCGCCAGAAAGCGTAGATGCTGAACATTGCCAGCACCGGATAAGTGGACACGCGCAGCCCGATGCGCCCCAGAAACAACGACCAGAATAGCGTGGCGAACAACGCCATCACACTCAGCCCCACGCGCCGCCTGAACAGTCGCTTGCCCAGCGCGTAAGACACGGCCAGCCCCAGCATACTGACAAAGACGGCCGTGTAGCGCAGCGTATAAGCGTGCGGGCCGATCAGCCTGAGGAACCCGGCTTGCAGATATTGAAACAGCGGCTCATGCCCGTAATTGTTGGGGAAATAGACGGGGAACTGACCGCGCATGATCAACCGCGCGTCGTCGTAGTAGAACAACTCATCGCCGCTGATGCCGACGGGCGCGCCGGTCAAGTCGGTCACACGCAGCAAGAAGCCGAGCAGCAGCACGCTCAGCAGCACGCCCCACGTCAACAGCCGGTGATTAGGCGCAGTCGCAGCAGACGGCATGACGATCGATCAACTCCGCTTCATCCACGCGGCAGCCGCCTTGGCGAGTTCGGCGTGCGGCCCGCGCCGCACCGTGCAGTCCGGCAGCGATTGCAGGAACTGCTGACCGTACTGCTTGGTCAGCAGGCGCTTGTCGAACACGGCCACAATCCCCCGATCGTTTTTGGTGCGAATCAAGCGGCCAAAGCCCTGCCGGAATTTCAGAATCGCGTCGGGCACGGAATAGTCCATGAAGGCCATCTCGCCGAAGGTTTCGGAACGCGCGGCAAAGATCGGATCGGTGGGCACGGCAAACGGCAGGCGCGTCAACGCCAGGCACGACAGCGCTTCACCGGGCACGTCAACGCCTTCCCAGAACGATCGGGTCCCCAGCAGGACGGCGCGCTCAGCGTTCTTGAAATTCTCCATCAACTGCCGGCGCGATGAGCCATCGCCTTGCTCGTACACGAAAATATCAGACTGCGTCAACGCCGGCGTGATGCCTTTGGACGTGGCCTTCAACGACGCATACGAGGTGAACAGCACCATCGTGCGGCCCTCCATCGCCGTGGTCAGCGCGATGAGTCCCTTGTCCAGCGCTTGCTGGAAACCGGGCTGACCGGGTTCGGGGATGTCGGTGACCAGATACAACAGCGTCGACGCTTTGTAATCGAACGGCGATCCCACCGCCAGTTCGTCCATGTCTTCTGCCGACAGGCGGCTGCGCACAAAATTGAACGTCTTCGCGGTGCGCAGCGTGGCCGACGTGAGCACGACCGCTTTCTTCGCCTGCCACAGATGTTTCTGGATCAACGGGCCCACGTGCAGCGGCGCGGAGTTGATGTTCAACAGCGTGCGGTCGGCCCCGCGCCCCGATCGGTTTTCTTCCAGCTCGATCCAGTAGATGTCGGTCGACTGCGGCTCGGTGAGGATCGCCTTCATGTTGCGGCGCGTCTCGTCCAGCGATCGCGCATACGAGCCGACGCGCGCCGTCACTTCGTCGTAATCGGGAATGTCATACTCGGCCATGTCGCGCAATGCGCCGTTGAGACGGGCTAAGCCGTCGGCTACGGCCAGCAGCGGCGCGCCCAGATTCTCCCATGCGATCTCGATGTTGCTCCACGCGGGTTGGGTGCGCAAACCGCCGGTGAGGCGCAGGCGCTGCGCGTAATCGCTCTTGCCCTGCACGTGCTGCCGCGCGAAGTCGATCAACTGATCGAACAGCTCTTCGGCAAACACCCCGGCCCGATCGACTCCGTCAGCGATCTTGACCGCAAATTGGTCCACCTTGTCCGCCACTTCCTGCGGTGCGCTGTGCCGGATGCGGCCCACGACATCGGCCAGCAGGCCGTCGGTCTTGCTGCGATCCAGCCGGCCGATCTCTTGCAGCAGGCGCTTCAACTGGGCGCGGCTGATCGAGAACGAGAGTTGATCGGTGGCGGCATCTTCCAGGTGATGCGCTTCGTCGATGATCAAATAATCATATTCGGGCAGGGCGCGGTTCGCCACGGCGACATCGGCCAGCAGCAGCGCGTGATTGACGATGAGCACGTGCGCGGCTTCGGCTTCCTGCCGGGCGCGATGGAAGAAACAATCGGCCGCGGCGCACTTTTCGGCGGTGCAGCTTTCGCTCTCGGCGCTGACGCGCGTCCACACGGCGCGCTCGGCCGCGTTGGGGATGAACAGCTCGTCGCCATCGCCGTTGACCGTGGAAGGCAGCCACAACAGCACCTTGGTCAGCACGCGCAGTTCGTCCGCGTTGGCGGGGCCCTGCCGCCGCATCATCTGCAGCCGCGCGGGGCAGAGATAATGCGATCGGCCTTTGAGCACCGCCGCGCGGAATTCAAACGGCAGAATCTTTTGCAGATCGGGCACGTCCTTCGCCGCGAGCTGCTCCTGCAAGTTGATCGTGTTGGTGGAGACCAGCACCCGGCGGCCGTTCTTGACCGCCCAGTGAATCGCCGGGAGCAGATAGGCGATCGATTTGCCGGTGCCCGTGCCCGCTTCGACCAACAGATGCTGGCCTTCATTGAACGCCTCGGACACGGCGCGCAGCATCTGCACTTGCGGCGGGCGGTGCTCGAAGTGCGGGAAGGTCTGCTCGAACGCGCCGTTGTCTTCCAACAGCGCGGCAATGGCCGACGTGTCGATCGGTTCAATGTCTTCGTTGGGGCGCAGCGGTTTGCCGCTGGTCTTCGGCTTGAAGATCGGCCCCTGGCCTTTGGGGGCGAGTCCTTTGGCTTTCAACTGCGCGCCGATGCTGCCCGCCGAGAACGCGCCGCGGCTGGAGGCCTTCAGCGCATCGGCAAAAAAGATGTATGGCGGCCAATCGATCTTCTGCGCGTGCTTGACAATCTCTTCCAGAATCTTGACGGGAATATCGCAGGCGCGTTCGAACATCTTCATGTAAAGCGCCTGCGCCACCTTGGCGTCGTCCAACGCGCGATGCGTGGCGGGCAGGGTGATGCCCACTTCCTTCGCCAGGGAGCCGAGGCTGTAGCGGCTGGCATGCGGGATCAACATGCCGGCCAACTCGAACGTGTCGATGCCCAGGTTGTCCAACAGCGCGCGCTGCCTTTGCAGAAAACCCAGATCGAAATTGACGTTGTGAGCGATGACGGGCAAATCGCGCACAAAGGAGGTCAGGCGCGGCAGCACGTCGAACAGGCGCGGCGCGTTGGCCACATCCCGATCGGCGATGCCGGTCAAGTCGGTGATCTTGGGCGGAATGGCGCGGCCCGGATGGATGAGCGTCGAGAAGGTGTCCAGAACTTCATCGCCGCGAAACTTCACCGCGCCGATCTCGATGATCGCATCGCGCTGAGGATCGAGTCCGGTGGTTTCGAGGTCCAGCGAGACGAGAATGCGTGACAAGGGGAAATCCAATCTAGACGCCTGTGGTGGCGCGCGGCGATTATACCATAACGCCCTGCGTCTGACGGTGATTTGCGCGTTCTGTTTGACTTGTTTTTTTGCCTGTGGTATATTGTGCCCAACTGCTATCATTTCGTCGTTTGACAAGGAGACCTCACTATGCCGAAGTCACGCACCGAGCAGATGGTTGATCGTTTGCGGGATTTGCAAGCCGGTACACCGGACTGCGAAGCGTCGGCGGTGGTGTCGGTCGATGGCTTGATCATGGCGTCATCGCTGCCGGCAGGCGTGGAGGAAGATCGCGTGTCGGCCATGTCGGCGGCCATGCTTTCCCTGGGTGAGCGCATCGCCAGCGAACTGGGCCGCGGCCAACTGGACCAGGTGTACATTCACGGCAGCAACGGCTACGTGATCCTGATGTCGGTGGGCATGGACGCGGTGTTGACAGTCCTGGCGCGCGAGCAGGCGAAGCTGGGCCTGATCATGTTGGATATGCGCCGCGCCGCCAGCGATCTGGAAAAACTCATCTAAGAGGAGCAAGATGCCGGCACGGGCATCACAACGCAACTGAATCTTCGTAACCGACGGTGGGGAGAGTCGCCCGCAAAGTGACCCTCCCCACCGACTTTTTTGACCTCACCGACCCCCTGGCCCCCTCCCTCTCCTGAAGTTTCATCAGGAGAGGGAGGGGGTTGGGGGAGGGTGAGGCACAGGAGAAATCTATGCCCAAATACATTTTCTGCACTGGCGGGGTGGTTTCGAGTGTCGGCAAAGGCGTGGCGGCGGCGTCCATCGGCCGCGTGTTGAAGAGCCGCGGCGTCAGCGTCACCATGCAGAAACTCGATCCGTACATCAACGTTGATCCCGGCACGATGAGCCCCTATCAGCACGGCGAGGTCTTCGTCACCGAAGACGGCGCGGAAACCGATCTGGATCTGGGGCACTACGAGCGCTTCATCGACGAAAATCTGAGCAAGGCCAGCAATACCACCACCGGCCAGATCTATGCCGAAGTGATCGCCAAGGAACGGCGCGGCGATTACCTCGGCGGCACGATCCAGGTCATTCCCCACATCACCAACGAGATCAAGCGGCGCATCGGTCTGGCGGCCAAATCCACGAATCCCGATGTGGTGATTGTGGAAGTCGGCGGCACGGTGGGTGACATCGAGAGCTTGCCGTTCCTGGAGGCGATCCGTCAGATGCGCAAGGATGTGGGCCGCGATCATGTGGCCTACATTCACGTGACGTGGCTGCCGCACATCGGCGCGACGAACGAGTTGAAGACCAAGCCCACGCAGCACTCGGTGCACGAGCTGCGCGGCATCGGCATCAGCCCCGATATGATCGTGCTGCGCTCCAACTACTCCGTCACCGACGCCATTCGCGAGAAGATCGCGCTCTTCACCGACGTGGACACGCGCGCGGTCATCCCGTTGTCCAATGCCGATGTGTTGTATGAAGTGCCGCTGCTGCTGGAAGAAACCGGCGTGGCAGACTTCTTGATCGATCGGTTGGGCCTGAATGCTTCAGCCGCGCCTGATTTAAACGACTGGCGCATGATGGTCGACGAGATGAAGAAGGAGAAAGAGCCATTGCCCATCGCCATTGTGGGCAAGTACGTGGAGTTGGAAGACGCCTACATCAGCGTGCGCGAAAGCCTGTATCACGCGGGGGTGGCGCACGATGTGGATGTGACGATTGACTGGATTTCGTCGGAAGAGCTGGAGAAGGGACGCGGGCTTGAGCGGTTGGAGCAGGTCGCCGGCATCGTCGTGCCGGGCGGCTTCGGGTATCGCGGCATTGAGGGGAAAATCATCGCGGCGAAGTATGCGCGCGAGCACAACGTGCCCTATCTGGGCTTGTGCCTGGGCATGCAGGTGATGTGCATCGAGAAGATGCGCTCAATCGTGGGCAGCGACGATCCAAACAGCACCGAGTTCAATCACACCACGCACTATCCCGTCATCGATCTGATGCCGGAGCAGCGCGACATCTCGGACATGGGCGGCACGATGCGGCTGGGTAGCTATCCGTGCGCGCTGGTGCCGGGCACACACGCCGCGCGCGCCTACGGCACGGCCATGGTGCACGAGCGGCATCGCCATCGCTTTGAGTTCAACAACACCTATCGCGATCAGATGACAAAGAACGGATTGGTGATCAGCGGCCTCTCGCCCGATGGGCGCTTAGTGGAAATCGCTGAACTGGCCGATCATCCCTTCATGGTCGGCTCGCAATTCCATCCCGAATTCAAGAGCCGGCCCAACCGGCCGCATCCATTGTTCAAGGCGTTTGTGGAAGCGGCCGCGGCGCAGTTGGATAGGGTGGAGAAGTGATGCAGCATCATTCCCGCGCAAGCGGGAATCCAGCAGCCCGATCGAACTGGATGCCCGACAAAAGCACTCGGGCATGACCAACACACCAGAAACATCGAGGCCGATGATGTGCACATCATCGGCCTCGATGTTTCTTCGTTCATGTTACGCTTGTCTGCGCCGCACGATGAGCGTCGCAACAGCCAGCACCACAGCCAGAACCAGCAGCGCGATCTCGATAGCGCGCAGCGGATCGATCATCGGCGCGGGTGCGGCTTCAGCGGCGTAACCCATCGCCGGCTGTTCGACCGTGGTTTCGGCTGGTTGATCGGCCAGCGGCGCGGCGGGTTCCGGTGTTGCTGCGAGCGCCGTCATCGAGGCAGCGCTGGCATCAGCCGCCACCGTCGTGGCTTCCGGTGTAGCGGTGGGCACGGCCACGGCTAGCAGCGTGTCAGTCGGAACTTCCGTGGCGCTCACCTTGCCGGATGAGCCGGCGGGTGCGGGCGGTTCTGCGGGCGGCAGAACGGCATCGTTGGCAGCAGCGCCGCTGGCAGCTTCTGCGGCGTTTGTGGCGGCGGGTGCGGCTGAGCGCGCCATTTCGGGCGCTTGCCTGACGACGGGCGCAGGGGCTGCGGCTGGAATAAATTGCGGCGCACTGCCGCCGCCCATCTGGTTGAGCAGCAAATCGCCGGCAAACAGCACCACAAAGGCCAGCGCCGCGACGACGGTCGCCAGGCGCAGTGCAGGATAGAGCGACAAGAACGATCGCTGCGGTTGCTTGGCCATCTCGCGGGGCAGCACAAAGGAGCGCGGAGCTTTTACGGCGGGCAGGGCCTTGAGGGCTGCCACCATCGATCGGGTGGTTTCCAGCTGCGCGCGGCACTCGGCACACGACGCGAGGTGCCGCTCGAAGAAACCCTTCTCTTCGGCGGACACTCGCTTATCCAGATAGGCCGAGATCAGTTCCTCAGCCCGCTTGTGATCGTTTTGCTGTGCCATGCTTTATGCTTCCTGCCATTCAGACTTCGAAAGTTGACAAAACTCTCGAAGTCTTATACTCCGTCACCTTCAAGACGATACTGTGCTGGTAAAAGTTCCCCGTGCGCTTGTAAATATTCCCTTAGTTTTCCACGGGCGCGGCTGAGGCGCGATTTGACTGTGCCCAGATTGCTGTTGGTGATTTCGGCGATCTCTTCGTAGCTCATGCCCTGCACATCGCTCAAGACTAGCACGATGCGCTGATCGTCAGGCAGGGTGGTAATGCCCTGCTGCAGCATGGCCGCCAGCTCGTGACGCTGCACGACCGCTTCGGGACCGTCGGTGGTGGAGGGCAATTCGAACTCGCCGTCGCCATTCTCGTCGCTGACCAGATCTTCCAGCGAAGTGGCCGGGCGGCGCTTGCGCTTGCGGAGATCGTCGTAGCAGGCGTTGGTCACGATGCGCAGCAGCCAGCTCTTGAACGATCCGCCGCGAAAACTCTTGAGGTGTTTGTAGGCCGAGATGAAGGCTTCCTGCGCGGCATCCGCCGCGGCGGCTTCCTCGCCCATGATGCGATAGGCAAGGTTGTAGACTTGATGCTGATAAGCCAGCACCAGCCGGTTGAAGGCGTCGATGTCGCCTTTTTGCGCGGAACGGATGAGAGCGGGTTCGTCCATGAGTGAGACGACTTGACGAATGAAACAGCCTCGACTATACTAACGCCGCTTCGCCGAAGTGGCGGAACTGGCAGACGCGCACGACTCAAAATCGTGTACCCTTTGGGTATGTGGGTTCGATTCCCACCTTCGGCACTGTGCGGCACAATGTGCAATACACCGCGCTTGATTATACCAAACATCGGCAGACGGGCGTTATCTCTTAACTGAGAGAGTGCCCGTTTTTGCTTTATCTCCTCGCCCGCCCCTCCGGCGCTGCGCGCCAACGGGTAGGGAGGGTGAGGCGGTGAGGTCTCCCGTGCGTAAAATCGTCTTCACCCTAATCGCGCTGGCCGCCGGCCTTGGCCTGGGTCTGCTGATCGGCTGGTACGTCTGGCCCGTCAACTACACTGAATCCGCGCCGGCGCGGATGCGTCAGGACTGGAAAGACGAGGCCGTCTGGCTGGCCGCGCAAGCCTTCGCCTACGATCGCGATCTGGAAGCGGCCCAGGCCCGCTTGCGTCCGCTCGGTTCAGAAGACCTCGGGCAGCTGGTGCTCGATCGGGCGGAGAAGGCCCTGGAGCAGAATCTCGCCCGGCAGCAGGTCGCGCATCTGGCGCGGCTCGCCGCCGCGCTGGGCGCGCGGTCCGATCGTACCGATCCCTATCTCAGCCCATGAGCACGCGCACTCTGGTTGTGATCGCTTTCGTGATTGGCGCGGCGCTTGGCCTGGGTTATGCCTGGTTGATTGAGCCGGTCACGTTCACCGAATCGTCGCCCGCGCAGGTGATGCAGTCGTATCGCGAGGTGTGGCTGATCATGTCGGCCGAAGCGCTGGCGCAGGATGGCGACTGGGAGCGTACTCAGGCGCGCATCAACGCGCTGCGCGAGGCGAACCTGGCGCAGACGCTCGCCGATCTATTCGAGCGCTATCAGGCGAACGGACCGAATCCCACCGCGCGCGCGTTGGCGCGCCTGGCCGATCGATTGAATGCGCGCACTCCCGCCATGCAAGTTTATCTGGCCGACCTCAGCGCGCCCACGCCGGAGATCGTTCCCACCATCGAAACGGCGGCTACCCCTCAACCGATCGCGACGTCCACTCCAACGGCCACGCCGGAACCGCAGCCGACCGTGCCACCCACAGCCACTTTGACGCCTGATTATCAGGTGGTCGAACGCGTGGCGGAATGTACGCGCAGTCCACGGTTGCCGCAGATTCGTGTTACGGTGTGGAACGAACTTGGGCAGAGTGTGCCGGGCAAAGAAGTGTGGATCA
This sequence comes from uncultured Anaerolineae bacterium, assembly GCA_964398185.1. Classification (GTDB taxonomy): domain Bacteria; phylum Chloroflexota; class Anaerolineae; order Fen-1058; family Fen-1058; genus Fen-1058. The sequence goes on from CAYNML010000007.1 coordinate 54,332, forward strand.
CCTGGGAGGACGGCGGGGCCGATCGGTTTGTCACCGGCCTCAAGCCGGAGATCGATCCGGGCTACGGCGATTTCGACATGCAGCCCGATTTAGCGTACAATGTAGGCGTCAACAAACCCACTTCGATTGTCGTGTCTGGCTTGCGCGCGGATGCCTGCGAATCCGATGGCCGCATGTCGTGGCGGTTGATCCTCGCCCCGCGCACACCCTGACCGGCTAAGGCGTGCCATGAGCCACACTCCCGCTCCCCTCATTCTCATCGCCGACGACGAAATGGACCTGCGCGCCATGCTGCGGATTCTGCTGGAGCGCGACGGTTATCGCATTGCCGAAGCGCGCAACGGTGAAGAAGCCGTGGCCTTTTGCCAACAGCAGCTGCCGGATGTGGTGCTGCTGGATATTCTGATGCCCGTCATGGACGGCGCCGCGGCGTGCGCGCACATTCAAGCCTTGCCCGGCGGCGATCGGGTGCCGGTGCTGATGATCACCGCGCTGAACGACAAGCAGTCGATCGATCGCTGCTTCGACGCCGGCGCCACCGATTACCTCACCAAACCCATCAACAACCAGGTGCTGCGGCGGCGCGTGCGGCGCTTGCTGCGCACCCGCCAGGCCGAGGAAGCGCTGCGCGCCAACGAAGCGCGCTTGTCGAGCATTGTGCACACGGCGACGGACGCCATCATTTTGACGGACAGCGAGCGGCGCATCAGCCTGTTCAACGCTGCCGCCGAGCGCTTGTTCGGCTGGCGCGCCGACGAGATCGCCGGGCACACGCTTGATCAAATCATCTCGCAACTATCCGATAACGTCTGCGCTGATCTGATTCAGGCGCAGGCGCCCATCGTCACCACGGAGGCGGGCGAATATCTGCAATGCACCGGCCGCCGGCAGGACGGGACCGAACTGCCAATTGAGGTGTCGTTGGGCAGCTTCGAGCAGGACGGCCAGCCGATGCTGACCGTCACCATCCGCGATATTACGCGGCGCAAGCAGGCCGAGGCTGAAGTGGCGCGGCGGGTGCAGCAGTTGGCGTCGCTGGCGCAGATTGGCCAGGCGGTGACCACGCGGCTGGATCTGGACGAAGTGTTGAAGACCGTGATCGATCAAGTGATGCTGCGCCTTGAGGCCGAGGGCGTATCCACGCTGCTGTTCGAGAACCCGGAAGAATTGGTGTTTGCGGCCGTCAATGGGGCCAGCGCCGACAAACTGCGCGGCGCGCGCATGCCGGCCCACGCCGGCATCGCGGGCGAGGTGATCCGCACCGGCCAGGCTCTGCGCGTCCGCTCGGCGGAAGACCGCGCGCGCATCTATCGCGCTGTCGAGGATATTTCATACTATCACGCGCAGGATGTGGTGGCCGTGCCGCTGAAGCTGGGCAGCGAACTGCTGGGCGTCATGGAGGCCGTCCACAGCCAGCCGTACACGTTTACCGACGACGATTTGCGGCTGTTGGAGTCGGCCGGCAGTTGGGCCGCCATCGCCATCGGCAATGCGCGCCAGCATCAGCGCTTGCAGCGGCGCTTGCGCGAAAGCGAAGTCATGGCGGCGTTGGGGCGCGCCCTCAATGAAACGCTGGATCTGGACCACGTCTTGCAGTTGATCATCACCTCCACGCAGCAGATCATTCCCTCCGCCGATGTCGCAGTGATTTTCATCGTCGATGAGACACACCAGGCGCTTTTTGCTGTGACCGCCACTGGCCGCGCCGAACGGCCCCTGGGTGATTTGTGTGATGAGCTGGTGCAGCATCCGCTGGTCGCTCGGTTGGTGGCCGACAAGCTACTCATGCTGCCCGACGTGCAGCAGCTGGATCTGCCCTGGCCTGACCGGATGATGCCGGGCGTTCAATCCCTGCTGGCCGCGCTGGCGCACAGCGGCGAAAAAATCTTCGGGGCGATTGTGGTGCAAAGCGCGCAGCCGCACGCTTTTGACGCCGACGACGAGCGCCTGCTCAACATGTTGAGTGTTGAGGCGGCCATTGCCATCCAGAACGCGCGGCTGTATCAGGCAGAACGTTTGCAGCGCGAACTCGCCGAGGCGCTGCGCGACACAGCCGCGGCCATCATCGGCTCGGTCGATCTGGATGACGTGCTCGATCGGGTGCTGGATAATGTGGGGCGCGTGGTGCCGCACGATGCGGCCAACATCATGCTGGTGGAGTCAGGCGTGGCGCGCGTGGTCCGCTGGCGCGGCTACGATCGCGCGGCGAACGATCAATTACGGGCGCGGCGGTTTTCAGTGGCGGACACGCTGCCTCTGCGGCAGATGGCCGAGTCGCACCAGCCGCTGGCGATTGAGGAGACCAGCAGTTATGCCGGTTGGGTGACGCTGCCGGGGTCGCGCGCGGTGCAGTCGTTCATCGGCGCGCCGATCCGCTTCAAGCGCAAACTGTTGGGCTTTATCAATCTGGAAAGCGTCACGGCCGGGTTCTTCAAAGCCGAGTATGCCGATCGGCTGCAGGTGTTCGCCCATCAGGCGGCAGCAGCGCTGGAGAATGCGCGCTTGTATCAACTCGAGCAGGAAGAATATCAACGCCTGCAGCAGCTGCAGGCCGCCGCCATGCAGTCGGAAAAGATGGAAGCGCTGGGCCGGCTGGCGGCAGCGCTGGCGCGCGCCATCGAAAAGCCGCTGCACACCATGCGCGCTGATGTGCGTCAGGTGCTGGATCAGGCGCAAGATCAGGCCGCGTGCCAGCAGCATTTGCGGCAGGTCGAGCGCGAGATCGAACGACTGGATCACATTACGCACAGCGTCCTGAGCTTCACGCACCCCGCACCCGAAGAGCGGCGCGAAGCCCAGGTGCATGAGTTGATCCAGCAGGCCCTGGAGCAGGCCCGCGCGCTGGTCGATCAATATCGCATCCTGGTGACGACTGACCTGGCGACCGTGCCGCCGGTGATGGTGGCGCCGCAGCAGGTGGCCCAGGTCTTCTTCTATTTGCTGGAGAATGCCATCGAAGCGGCGGGCGAGCGGGGCCAGGTTCACATTGCCACGCAAGCCGACGATCAGCACGTCCTAGTGATGGTGGTTGACGACGGCCCGTCCATTTCCCCGGAAGACATGCCGCACATCTTTGAGCCGTTCTATACGACCAAGCAGCACGGCACCGGGTTGGGCCTGGCCATCAGCCACAATGTCATTCAGCAGCAGGGCGGCGCGCTGACCGTGGAGAATGTGACCAACGGGCGCGGCGTGATGTTTGTGGTCAAGCTGCCGCTGGCGCCGCAGAACAACGCGTAACTGATCGCCGGTTGGACAACGGCGCCTCACCGGGCGGGTTCTGCTCAGACGCAGGAGCCGCCTTCTTTTTACCAAGTGTTTACACTCCCGCCATCTGGCCGCAACGTCCCCCGTCGATAATGGAGACACATGGAGGAAGGAAAAACTATTCCAGACGGAGGATTACCATGAAGCACAAGCTGTTGATGAGCCTGGTTGTTGTCGCGCTGTTAATGGGAACGGTTGGCACGGCGGCCGCGGCCCCGGCGGCTGATTGGGGCAGGGATGGCGTGATCGGTGATGTGAAGGTGATCTCTGGCGCGGTCTTGACGCTGACCACGCCGGAGCGCGGGGATGTGCAGGTGCAGACCACCGATCGGACGCGGTATCGCGCCAAGGATAATCCTGATTTCTCGTTGGCCGACTTGAAGGTGGGCGATCGCGTGGCGGTGCAGGGCCGCTGGCAGGACGGCAAGCTGCAAGCGAATGTGGTGGGCTTGATCCCCGCCGAGCTGCGTGACAAAGCGCTGGGGCAGGTGCAATCGATCTCGGGCAGCACGATTGCGCTCACCAGGCCCGACGGCAGCGCCCTGAATGTGGCGACCACCGACGGGACGAAATATCACACGAAGGGGCTTGAAAATCCGTCGCTGGCGGACATCAAGGTTGGTGATGTGGTCATCGCCACGGGCGTCTTGGAAGATGATACGTTGACGGCCTCGCACGTGGGCTTCCAGACGCCGCGCGCGAAGACCGGGCCGCTGGCAGCGGGCAAGATCGCAACGATCACCGGCGGCACCCTCACGCTCGAACAGCCCTTTGGTCAATCGCTGACGGTAACGACGGATGCCAACACCTTTGTGGTGCAGCGCGGCGAGGACGGCCTGACCGTGATCAGCGTCGCTGATGTGCAAGTGGGCGACGGTGTGGCGGTGCTCGGCGTGCGCAGCAGCGACGGCAAGTCGATCGCGGCGAAGGCCATCATGGTCGGAAACGGTGAAGGGGTCGGCAATATCCGGGGGAATCGCGCGCCGCGCGCGCCGCAGCCCCAATTGCCCTTTGGGCCGCGCAACTAAAACCGGCACCGGCTGAGCAACCACTGAACGGATATGACGAGATCGGCGCGGGGCCGGTCTCGTCTTTTTGCGGGCAGGGGATGGCATTGACCGTAGGCCAAGCGGCGTTAGAATGGAGGCCAAGCGTAGGAAACCATTCCCCAGCGGAAAGCGTCTTATCAGCAGCCCATTG
>CAYNML010000007.1:58898-71585 GCA_964398185.1 uncultured Anaerolineae bacterium
TCATTGCTCATTGCCTATGCGTCGTCACTGGAAACTTGCGCTGCTCATCCTCTCGGTCATCAGCCTCGCGTGCGCGGTGGGCGTGTACGCGTGGCTGTTTGTCGATCTGCCCGCGCTGGATACGCTGTACCAGCGCACCTCCGCGCCATCCACGCGCCTTCTCGATCGGCACGGGCGGGTGTTGTATGAGATCAGCGATCCGCATCAGGGCCGCCACGCGCCGATCGGGTTGGCCGACATCCCGCCGGCCTGTCGCGCAGCGACTATCGCCACGGAAGATGCCAACTACTACTCACATCCCGGCGTCGACATCACCGGCATCATCCGCGCGTTGTGGATCAACGTGCAGGGCGGCGAAGTGCTCTCGGGCGGCAGCACCATCACGCAGCAGCTGGCGCGCAACCTGCTGCTCTCCCCCGCCGAACGAACGCAGCGCACGTTGACGCGCAAGCTGCGCGAGAGCATTCTGGCGTGGCGCATCACACAGCAGTTCAGCAAAGACGACATCCTGGCGCTGTATCTCAACGAAGCGTATTACGGCAATCTCGCCATTGGAATTGAGGCGGCGGCGCAAGTGTACTTTGGCAAGTCGGCCGGCGAACTCGATCTGGCCGAGTGTGCGCTGCTGGCGGGCCTGCCGCAATCGACGGCGCTGTACGATCCGTTGACGAATCTGTCTGCGGCGAAAGAACGCCAGGCCGTGGTGCTTGAGCTGATGACGAAGCAAGGCTACCTCACACCCGATCGCGCGGAGCTGGCGAAAGCGGAAGACCTGCAATTTGCGGCCACGCCGTTCCCGATCGAAGCGCCGCACTTTGTGGCCTATGTGCGGCAGTGGCTCGAAGATCGCTACGGTCTGGAAGCGATCTATACGCAAGGCTTGATCGTTACCACCACACTCGATCTCGATTGGCAGAATGCCGCGCAAGCGATCGCACAACGGCAGATCGCTGAATTGCAGAAGGACAAACCCGATCAACCCGGCAAGAACGTCAACAATGCGGCCGTGGTCGCGCTCGATCCGCGATCGGGTGAGGTGCGGGTGATGCTGGGCAGCCCTGATTACTTTGATAAGCAGATCGACGGGGCCGTGAATGCCGCCATCGCGCAGCGGCAGCCGGGATCGAGCATCAAGCCGATCACGTATGCCGCCGCGTTCGATCCGCAAGCGCCCGATCCGTTGACGCCCGCCTCGCTGATCCTCGACGTGCGATCGTCCTTCCCGACGAAGGAGGGCGATCCCTACGTGCCCAAGAATTACGATCTGCAATTTCACGGGCCGGTGTCGGCGCGCGAGGCACTGGCGTCGTCGTACAACATTCCGGCGGTGAAGGTGCTGCAGCACGTCGGGCTGGAGCGCATGATCGCGTTGGCGCGGGCGCTGGGCATTTCGACGTTCGGCCAGCCCGATCGGTATGGCTTGTCACTCACGCTGGGCGGCGGCGAGGTGCGCTTGCTCGACATGGCGCTGGCGTACAGCGCGTTTGCCAACGGCGGCCTCAAAGTCGATCCGGTGGCGGTGCTGCAAGTCAGCGACGCGCAGGGCAACACCTTGTACCGCCAGACACCGCAGCGCGGCGAGCGGGTGCTCGATGCACGGGTGGCTTATCTGATCACGAGCATTCTCAGCGATAACAAGGCGCGCGCGCCCGCCTTCACCGAATACAGCGTGCTGCGCTTGAATCGACCCGCCGCGGCCAAGACCGGCACGACGACGGATTGGCGCGACAACTGGACGATCGGTTATACGCCCGAGCTGGTCACGGGCGTGTGGGTGGGCAACGCTGACAACCAGCCGATGGAGCGGGTCAGCGGTATCACGGGCGCCGGGCCGATCTGGCGCGACTTTATGCTGGAAGCGCTGAAGGGCAAGCCGATTCAAGATTTTACGCGGCCCGCCGGGTTGATCGATCTCGACGTGTGTGCCACATCAGGTCTGCTGCCCACGCCGTATTGCCCGTACACCAAACGCGAGGTGTTCATCGCGGGCACGCAGCCCACGCAGCCCGATAATCTCTATCGCCCCGTCGATATCGATGTCGTTACGGGTCAACCGGCCACGGCGGATACGCCACGCGATCGGATCGAATCGCGTGTGTTCCTGGTGCTGCCGGCCGAAGCGCGTGAGTGGGCCAGAGACAATGGCATACCGCAATTATCAATTTTCAATGATCAATTAACAATGAACAATGACCAGACAGCGGATTCCATCGTCCAACATCCAACCTCCAATTTCCAAGTGCGAGTTACGCGACCTGATAACGGCACGATCTATCGCCTCACGTCACAGACGCCCATCGAGACGCAGCGCATTCCGGTGCAGGCTATTGTGGCCGACGGTGTGAAGTTGCGCACGCTAACTTTGTTGGTTGACGGTCAAGCGATCGGCGAATTCACCACTTCGCCCGCGCGCACGTTCTGGCAGTTGCAGCTGGGGGCGCATACGATCACGGCGCGGCTGATCGATGAACAGGGGCAGATGGTTGAGAGTGAGCCGGTGCGGATTGTAGTGACGCAGTAGGGATTCATCAACCATTTATCTCGCGGGAGTATAATGGCAGTTGCATCGCAGAAACTTGAAGGAGTAGTCACGCGGTAAGTTACATGAAGAACATCATCATCTTGATCTTACTGGGCATCATCGCCTATTTGCTGTACACCAGCGGTATTCTGAACCGTGCGGTGCAGTCGGTGCCGCAGTTGTTAGCCAGCACGCCCAATCCCAACGAGACGCCGCAGATCAGCGTCACGGTCTATTCGCCGTATGGCACGGGCAACAAGACGCCTGGCGCGCCTACTGCCACGCCCGCGCCGCCGCCAGCCATCACGCTTGTGGGGCAGCCAACTACCATCCCCGACGTGCCGATCTTCGTGCCGCCGACGCCCGTCGTCATCGTGCCGGAAGTTCCGCCGACGCTGGCGCTGCCGAACACGCCCACGCCCGCTGCGACTTTTCAGATCACACTGGATTCACCGCGTGACGGTGAGACCACCAACACCTCGCCGCTGCTGGTCACCGGCGTGACCGTGCCCAATGCCATCGTCAGCGTAAACGATGTGGTAGGTATCGCCAACGGGGAAGGCCGCTTTGACTTGATGGTGCCCTTGCAAGCCGGCCCCAACGTGCTGGAAGTCATCGCGAGCCAGCCAAACGGACTGCAAGCCTTTGTGATCGTGACGGTGATGTATCAGCCGTAGCGCAATTTGCCAAATTGCGCCACAACTTTGGTCGTTCTAATCTGTGAAACCGATCGGTGACCCAAGCCGATCGGTTTTTTTGATCAAAGAAACCCGGTTTCTATCCGGGTAGACCAGGGTCACATCGACTTGGCAGGCGCTCTGCGGTATGATCACATCACAAATCTACTTCTTACGGAGGGGAAGCCATGAAGCTGATCAAAATGTTGGTTGTGGTAGCGCTGGTGTTCGTGTTAGGTGGTGTGTTGGGCGTCCGTCTCGGTGGTTCGGGCTTGCAAGCCGATGTGCCGCAGCAGGCGGCCATCGCGCAGCCGCAGACTGCGCCGCAAGCTGCGCCGCAAGCTGCGCCGCAGGAAGCAGCCGCCGAGCCGGTGGGCATGGTGGGTGTGCTGCAAGCGATCGGCTCGCAAAGCCTAAGCGTGCAGACGACGGCCGGCATGCACTTGCTGACGGTGAACGCGGCCGCGCTGGGCAGCGGCTCGTCGGCGCTGGATCAATTGCGGCCGGGCGATAAGGTGGCGGTGTGGGTGCAGAACCTGCAAGGGCACAATGTTGTAACGAAGATCACGGTCATTCCGCAAAGCCCCACGCGCATTCACTACGTCGGCCTGATCGGCACCCTGAACGGCGACAAGATCGATGTGGTGGGGCAGCAGGGTGAGATCACCACCTTCCGCGTCGATCAGACAGTGCAGAGCTTGCCCGATGCGAATCGCCAGCCGCAGGTGGGCGATCAGGTCACGGTGGTGGCCAAGCCCGATCCGCTGGGCGACGGCTGGCTGGCCGTGGCGATCGTCAAGCAGTAGGCCGGAGAAAGCAAAACGGCCCGATCGGTTGGTCCGATCGGGCCGTGCTGAGTGATCGGGCGGTATCAGGCCGTGGCTTTGGCCGACAGCACGCGCTCGACGCTTTGCAGCAGTTCCTGCGGGCCGAACGGCTTGGTCACGTAATCGTCGACCTTGGCGATGTGCAAGCCCAGAATCTTGTCGATGCTCTGCGCCTTGGCCGTGACGACGATGACGGGGATGTTCTTCAATTCCGGATCGGCCTTCATCTGTTGATACACTTCCCACCCGTCCATATCCGGCATCATCAGGTCCAACAGCACCAGATCGGGCTTCACGCGGCGGATGGCTTCCAGCCCTTCCAGGCCGCCGGTCGCGCCGGTGAGATCGAAGCCTTTGCGGCCCAGAATCAGACGAATCAAATCGATGATTTCAGGCTCATCTTCGACGCAAACGACTCTCTTTTTAATTTCGGACATGAGTGGGTTCTCCTGTGACGTCCTGTTGGCGTGAGTTTACCTCAAGATAGCCCGATTCGTCAATTGGACTCTGGTCTGATGGGGTAGGTCAGTTCTGATTATAGCACGAATTTTGTCCGTGCCCCACCGGCGCCCCCTCAACGCTGCGCGCAGAAATCCCGCACCGTTTCGTACAATACCTGCACCCCAAAGCCAAAGGCGTCGAGGCTGACCCGCTCGTCATGGCCGTGGATCAAACCGTCGAAGGGCGTGTCCGGTTGCAACTTGAGCGGCGCAAAACCATAGCACTGCGTGCCGAGCTTGGCAAAGAGCTTGGCGTCGGTGGCGCCCGCCATCATGTACGGCACGGTGATTGCGCCGGGGTCTGATCGGGCCAGCTGCTGTTCGATGGCGTGGAAAAGCGGCGTCTCACTGGATACTTCCAGCGGCGGCGAGGTGTGCTCGATCGTGATCTCGATCCCGTCGCCCAGGCGCGGACGGACTTCAGCCAGAAACGATTCCACGTCGAACCCGGGCAGCATGCGGCCGTCGAGAATCGCTTCGGCTTCCGAGGGGATGACGTTAGCCTTGTACCCGGCGCGCAGTTGATTGGGCGAGACGGTGTTGTGCAGGATCGCGTGCAGCACGTCGGCCAGCGATCGATCGGAAAAGGCTTTCAGCGCCGCATCGTGCAGCAGCGGATTCAGCGCGGCGGACAACAGCAAGCCGGTTGTACCCCCCACCGATCGGGCCAGCCGCTGCACGAAGGTCGAGGCGGTCGCCGTCAGGTGCAGGGGCAGGGGATGCGCCATCACGCGATCGATGGCGTGTACCAGATGCAGCACGGCATGATCGGCATGCGGCACCGAGCCGTGACCGGGCTTGCCGCGCGCGCGAATCTTCAGCCAGCAGGTGCCTTTCTCCGCGCACATGACGGGATAGAACTTCTTGCCTTCCAGATAGAGCGTATGGCCGCCCATCTCGCTGAGGCCATACTCGGCGCGCACCAGATCGGGATGCTGCGTCACCAGCCAGTCCGCGCCCACATCGCTGTCGATCTCCTCGTCGGCGGTGGCGGCGAAGATCACATCGCGCTTCAAGGTCACGCCTGTGCGTTTGAGCAGCAGCACGGTCATCAATTGCATCGCCGCCACGCTCTTCATATCCAGCGCGCCGCGCCCCCACACAAAGCCATCGGCCACGTCACCCGCGAACGGCGGATGCGTCCAGTGCTCGGGCTCAGCGGGAACGACGTCGAGGTGCGTGTAGAGCAGCAGCGGCGGCAGCGATCCATCGCCCTTCAAGCGCGCGATCAGGTTGCCGCGCTGCGGAGCCGCCTCCAGCACGATCGGCTCGTAACCCTCGGCGCGCAGCACGCCCGCCAGATATTCCGCGGCGGCGAGTTCGTTGCCCGGCGGGTTGGTGGTGTCGATGCGGAGCAACGCTTGTAAATGATGAACGGCTTCTTCTGTGATGGCTTGCCAGTTGGGTGGAGTGGACATGCGGAAAGTATACCAAACTAAAACGTAAAGTGTGAAACGTGAACCGTGCGGCGTGAAAGCAAAGGCAAGTTGCGCTTTACGCATTACGTTTTACGCCTTATAATCCCGCGCATGACCGACCGACTGATTCAACCCAACGATACCGCTTTGTTCATGAGCCGCGATCACAAGCGGTACCTGGTGCGGCTGACGCCCGGCGACACGCTGCAGACGCATCGCGGCGTTATTCAGCACGACGACTGCATCGGCGGCGTGTGGGGCCGCGAGATGAAGACCCACCTGGGCTATCCCTTCCTACTGCTCGATCCGTCCACCGCCGATCTGATTCAGGACATCAAGCGCACCACGCAGATCATCTTTCCGAAAGATGTGGGCTACATCCTGCTGCGCTTGAACATTCAACCGGGCGTCACCGTGATCGAAGCGGGCAGCGGCTCTGGCGGTTTGACGCTGGCCCTGGCGCGCGCGGCCATGCCCGGCGGGCGCGTGATCTCCTACGAGGTGCGACCGGAGATGCAGCACCTTGCCCGTAAGAATCTCGATCGGGTGGGGCTGGCCGATCGGGTGGAGTTCAAACTCAAGGACATTGGCGAAGGCTTCGATGAAGACGGCGTCGATTCGGTTTTCCTCGACGTGCCGGAACCGGCGAATTATCTCGGCGTCGCGGCGGCGGCCTTGCGCAGCGGCGGTTTCTTCGGCACGCTGGTCCCAACAACGAATCAGATTTCACGTTTGCTCGATCGGATCAGCGCGTATCCCTTCGGCCTGATCGAGGTGGAAGAGTTGCTGCTGCGCGGCTACAAGACGGTGCCGCAGCGCCTGCGCCCGCTCGATCGCATGATCGGCCACACGGGGTATCTGCTCTTCGCGCGCAAGTTCGAGCGGGCCATCATGGAAGAAGAAGCAACGGCTGGAGCGAGCGACGAGGAAGGGGAGTTACCCGAGTAGATCACAGGGCTGCTGTCCCGCATCGAATGAATTCGATGGCTGATAAAGCAAACGTGTTAAAACACGTTTGAACGTGTTTTGCGAAGCCCAGCCGCGGGCGAAGTCGTGCGCCGCGTTCTCGCACGCCTAACCATGTTTCCGCGCATCGTATCGTATCGATAAAGCGAGTCGTCAGGAAACGGAACCAGCGTTCAACACAGATCAGGTCAGTGCACCACGTTCACAACAACATCGCCGGGTGGAGAAATCCACCCGGCGATGTGCCTTTCAGCCTCAACTACGGAAAGATTACTCTTCCGCTTCCTCTTCCGTCTTGCCCTTCTTGATGACTTCCGGCTCGGCGATGACCGCTTCAGCACCGGCGGCTTCCACTTCTTCACCCGCCAGGTACGTTACACGGGCCACGGTCGCTTCGGGGTCGGCCAGCAGTTTGACGGCGGCGGGTACCTGCAGATCGCTGACGCGGATGACATCGCCGACCTTCTCCAACTTGCTGACGTCGATCGATACCGCGTCGATCAGATCGCCGGGCAAGCACTCGATCTCGATCGCGTCCATGCTGTGGATCAAGACACCCTCGTTGCGCGTCACGGCCGGCGAAGCGCCTTCGTAGCGGATGGGGATTTCCACCTTGATGGCTTCGGTCATCGACACGCCGAAAAAGTCCACGTGGAGCACGGACCCCTTGATCGGTTCGCGCTGCACTTCGCGCACCAGCGCCATGGGCGCATCTTTCGCGCCGGCGATGTTCAACTTGACCAGGCGGCTGCCGCCCGCGCGCTGCAGCACGCGCAGCAGTTCGCGGTTGTTGGCCTGCAGGATCACCGGCTCGCCGCGGCGGCTGTACAGCACGGCGGGCACGTTGCCTTCGCGGCGCAGCGCCTTGACCTGCTTGCCGACGACTGTGCGCGGTTCCATGTTCAATACGATCTCTTCCATCATTAGCTCCTTTGAGGGTTGGCCCTTGCGCGCCGTCCCTGCACTGCGAGAATTTTTAAGCCCGTCGTGAACGACCGAGCAGACTCAACAGGAAAAATACCACGCCCGCCACCGCGCCGACGACGATGGCGCCGCGCCAGTCCAGCAGGGCCTTCACTTCGCCCTCGGCGTTGCCGGCATACACGAACACGGCGTTGACGTTGGCGGCCTGAATCTCATCACCGGCCAGCAGCAGCACCGCGCTGTCGGCCACGGTCGCATCGGTGGTGCGCACCAGCCCCAGCAGCGATTGCTCCACCGCCAGCGATTCGGTGCGCGCGCCCACCGCGACGCTGCCGCTCAAGCGCACCGTTTCCGCCTCCACGATCTGCGCGGCGGAACTGTTCATCGTCACGGCATCCGCGTCGACCACCCGCGCGGCCGATTGGGTCAGCTCCACCCGATCGGCATCCACCTGCGCCGCGCTCGACTGCGTCAGGTTGACCGTCTGCCCGCTGACATCGGCGATCTGCTGTTGTTCGATTTCGGTGACATCGACGCTCATGCTCAACCTCCGTTCGGATCAGGGGCAAACAAAAGGGCGCGGCCGTTGCTGCGGCGCCCCGCCCTTCATCGACCATCCAATAGCGGCGCGGATTTTACCCGTATCACCGGCTTTCGTCAAGCAAGTGTGGCACATAGTAACCTGCGGCGATCACCCAGGCGGCACGCACCGGCAGCGCGTCAGGCGGCACGTCAAACTGCAAGAGTTGTTCTTCACCCGGTTGGAGTTTGAGGTACTGACCATCGTCCACGCTTAAACTGGGAATGGCGGACTTCAGCACGATCTCGCGTCCACCTGCGGTGATGAGGCGCACGGCGATCAGATCGACGTACGAAGTCTCCGGTTCGATTTCGCGCAGCCAGAGTCGCCCATCAAAACGTTGTAGTGGACGTTCCTGTACCTTCTCGGCTTGCGGGCCGACGAGGTGATACAACACGGTCGTGTCGTGTTCCCACCGGCCGGCCTGTTCGTCGTAGGTGAAAAGGTACGGGCAGGCCATGCCTAACGCGGTCGTCGAATCATTATAGAAAACGCGATGGTGCAGCCAATATTGATAAGTATCGTAGATTGCTTCCAGCCGCTTGGCGGGTGCGGCAGGCAGGCAGGTCAGGGTATCCAATTCGCGCAGCGACGTCGCCTGGCAGCGGCTCAGCACATCTGCCATGACCAGCCAATCTGTTTCATGCGTGCCGATCCATAGCGTTAGCGGCGGCTCAACATTGAGCGTGCTCGACAAGGCCTCGGTTAGGGCAGGCGTCGTCACGGCCAGCTCGGGCTGCAGCTGGTTGAGCAAGTGGAGCACATAGACCTGCATCGTCGAGGGATACTCGACGGACAGGCGCTCAGTGGCGCTGAGCCAATTGCCGGTATCAATGGCATATTTGGCCTGCAGCAGATTCAGGGCGCTGCTCATAAACGACCGACCGCTGGACTGCGGACTGGTCAACCATTCTTCCGCCGCGCGATACGCTTGCGCGGCAGATTCCAAATCGCCGCGCCGCTGATACAGGCTGCCCAGGAGCAAATGAGCCTCGCCTGCCGCCGGGCTGTCACTTGGCGCTGTCGCCGCGACTTGCCGGAAGACCGCCTCTGCTTCTGTCTCGCGGCCGGCCAACGCCAGAGCTTGCCCCAGATTGATCTGCGCTTCAGGCCAGTGGGGTCTCAGTTTCAGAGCCTGCTCAAAATAATCGATCGCTTCCGTGAAATGACGCTGCTCAATGGCCGCGTTGCCCAGCGGAAGATAAGCCTCGGCGATTGAAGGATCGAGCTGGATCGCCTGTTGGAATGAATCCACCGCCTCTGCGCGCTGATTCACTCCCCAGTCCAGGGCGCCCAGGTTATACCAGACGATCCCCAGATCGGGCTTGAACTGACGCACGATCCTGAACAGGGCATCGGCGCTCAAGGGCCTGAACGTGTTGACGAGTTCGCGCATGCACGGCGCTGTCGCTATCGCCTCCGACTCGCCGGCGCGCAACAGAACGCCCAGATTGAGATAAGCCTCAAACATCTGCGGATCGATCGCGAGCGCTTGCGCGTATTCACACGCGGCGCTGACCGTGTCGGTAATCGTCTGCGGTTTGATCGAGCGGCCATTGAAAAAGTGCAACAGCGCTTCATTTTCCACGGCCACGGTCTGTGGCAAGCGCGCGGTGGCCGCATCGAAGGCGGCGTACCCTTTGGTGTACTGATTCGACAGATAGTACAAGTGGCCGATGACGTACAAAGACAGAAACGACGTATTGGCGGGCAGGGTGCTGGTGATGTAGAACGACAGATTGGTTGTTTCAGCACCGCTGGCGACCAGCGGCAGCTCACCGAAGCGGGTAACTTGCGGCGCGGTGTCGGTGATCGCCACACCCGGGCCTAACAGCACCCGCAGACGGATGCCTACGTCGTCATATAGCCCCCAGACGACAACATTGCTGTTGGTAGCCCGGGCCAGATTTTGCGCGTCTTCGGCCGACTCAATCGAAGGTTGCGTGACAACCTTTACCTCAACCTCATCGAGCAATCCGGCGTCCTGCAGCTGCTGTTCCAGATCATCTTCCAGGCGTTGTTCAATGCCCAACTTGCGTTCAGACAGTTGATTGAAGCGGGCAATCGCCACACGATAGGGCGCCGCCGAGTTGAAGATGGGCGTCGCGGTCGGCGTCGGGGTCGGCGGCAGCGGCGTTGCGGAGGGCCGCCCGGTGGGGACGATCACCGTCAACACGGGGGGCGGTGTCGTGGCCGGGCGCGCAGCGACCACGCCCAGCGCCACGGCGATGACCACCACCACTCCCGCAATGCCCAGCAGCCAGGCGCGGCTCAGCTTGTCGTGGACGATGGTCGCGTGCTCGATGTACGTGTCGGCTTCAACCTGATCGCCCAGCACGATGTCGTCGCCGGCATTCATGATCTTGTCGCGGCCAACCACATCGCCGCCGATGGTGACTTGTTCAGCGCCCGCGATTTCCACGCTGCCGTTGAGGTTGGTGGGGGTCGATTCTGCTGACGGAGGTACTGTCGGCTGCTCTGCGTCGGACCGTGGCTCATCCATTTCGCTGCCTCCCCTGCCAGACTTTCCCTGGCGGCGCGTCACACCATCGCTTCAGGGTTTGTCAAAGAATAAGTTGTTCATTTGCGATGATCAAGCCGTTACAGCGCACGCCATGCCAAGTCATTCCCGCGCGTTTTCGCCTAGCGCGCTCCCGCCGCATAGCGGCGGACAGAGCGTGGCGGGAATCCACGGGACATCAGCGTGATTTGCCTAGCGCCAAGCTGGATGCCCGATCAAAGCATTCGGGCATGACGTGCGAATCGACCAAGTTATTTCTTGACAAATCCTAAGATCATTATACTCCGCCTGGCAATCCCTGTGGCTAAAACAACAAGAACCTCGCCGCTCAGGGGGCGGCGAGGTTCTCAGGATTTCAGCAGCCGATCGGTCAGCTGGCTGCGGGGGTCGGGCGGCGCACATGCCGCACGCTTAACAACCCGGCGCCCGCCACCACCAGCCCGATCGAGATCAGCTGCGCCGTCGGCAGCCCGCCGGCCAGCGTCCACGCGTCGGGCCGCAGCGACTCGACGATGATGCGATTCACGCCGTACCACATCATGTAGATCAGGATCAGATCGCCTTCCTTTTTCGCTTTCCACTTGCGCGCCAGCAGCACGATCACGATAAAGCCGATGGTGTTGATCACCGACTCGTACAGGAAGAGCGGATGAAAGAACGTCGTGTCCAGCGGATAGCGCGTCAGGTCGGCGAAGTCGCCGTAGCGGTGGTACTGATCGATGGCGAGACCCCACGGCAAAGTCGTGGGCGGACCATACAACTCTTGATTGAAGAAGTTGCCCCAGCGCCCGATGGCCTGCGCGATCAGCAGCGCGGGCGCGGCGATGTCCAGATAACGCGCCAGCGATAACTGGTAGTGCCGCACGTAGATCAGCACCACGATCAACCCGCCGACAATCGCGCCGAAGATGCCCAGCCCGCCCTGCGTAATGCCGATGACGGCGTCCAGCGGGTGATTGCGATACCACGGCCAGCCGCAAAACGGGACATTCTCCGCGCACCCGGCGGGCGTGGACAGCACGTGGTACAACCGCGCCCCGATGATGCCGGCGATGACGATGAAGATCAACGCGTCCCAGATGCGCTCGGTATTCTCACCCAGCCGGCGCGCCTCGCGCGTAGCGACAAAGCCGCCAATCAGCGCGGCGGTGACGATGATGATGCCGTACAACCGCACCGGCACCGGGCCGAGGCAGAAGCCGGGATGCAGTCCTAGATCACAGGGCATGACAGTCTCCTCGTGCTGCGGGAATGGTGATACGTGCTGCGTCAGGGGTGTTACCAGACGCCGTGAAAATCGGTGCGCGGCGGCGGACGGAAGCCGCGCCCCACTTGAAATACGCCGAGCGCGATCAAAGTGATCGGGCCGAAGCTAACCGCCGCCAGCGGATCGAGCGTGGTCCACAACAGGAACCCGCCCAGCAAAATCAAGAACAGGCCGGGCAGCCAGCCGCTGGCCTGACGCCGGCGGCGGCGGATGACGTACAGGCCGGTGCCATAGTCCGGCCCGGCCCAGCGATCCTCGCGCGCGCGCAGCCGCTGCACCCACTTCCACAGTCCCCACGCGATCAAGATCACGGGCCAATACTGCCAGATGAAGGCGGGGAGCGCGTGAGCTTGATCGAGCAGCAGCAGCACGCCCAGCGCCGCCAGCAGCGAGCCGCCCAATAACGTTCCCCAGCGCGACAAACGCACAGACTTCATGGACAATGAGCAATGAACAAGTAACAATGAACAAGTAACAATGAACAAG
>CAYNML010000007.1:71685-119414 GCA_964398185.1 uncultured Anaerolineae bacterium
GCGCCGCGTCCTTCACGCGCCGCGTCCCTGGCGCGCCACAATCTGCTGCGCCAATTCTTCCTCTTGCTCTGGCGTGACAATCACACCGTCGAGCAGGGCCGCCTGCACCTCGGCCAGAATGCGGCCCAGCTGCGGGCCGGGCGGCACGCCCAGCTGCTGCAAGCGCGTGCCATCCAGCGCCGGTTTCACGGCGCGCAGTTCGTTGAGGTACAACAACACGGCCGTACGCGCCCCGGCATGATCGATCACGGTCAGCGCGGCGCGCAGCGCCCGTTCATGATACTTGACCAGCGCGCGATAAAGGCCGCTGCGGCTGTTCAAACGCCCGATCGTTTCCGCGGCGTCCCGCACGGCCCGGACTTGCGCCAGGTCAACTGTATCAGCGCGGGCTAAGTTTACACGCTGGCTCAAGCGCGTCAAGCTGCTTTTGCTCAGGCGGCAGGTCAGCCACACCCAGCACACAAACGGATCGAACGGCGCGGCCTGCGCCTGAAAGCGCGTGGTGATCCACTCGTCAATTTGCAAGTCGCGATCGATCTGCCGCAGGACGCCCAGTTCGTCCAGCCGCGTCAACACCTTGACGGGCTGCCTCTCGCGGAAGATCAATTCCAGCTCGCGCCGGAGGCGATCACCGCTGACCCGATCGAGCACGGGCAGCGCGGACGGAATAAGCCGCTCGGTGTCGTGGGCGAAGGCGAAGTTGAAGCGCTGCTCGAAACGCACACCGCGCAACAAACGCGTGGGATCGTCCTCAAAACTGCGCTCGTGCAAGACGCGCAGCTTCCCGGAATACAAATCGCTTTCGCCGCCGTGCCGATCGATCAACGTGCCCTGCTGCGCGCCGTCGAGGCGGATGGCCATGGCGTTGATGGTGAAATCGCGGCGAATGAGATCGGTTTCGATGGCGCCGTGCGTCACGTCGGGCAGCGCGCCAGGATGCGCGTAAGTTTCCGTGCGGGTGGTCGCCAGATCGATCGGATCGGCGCGGCCCGGCAGGATTAATTTCGCCGTGCCGAAGCGCTCGAACTTTTTCCACGCGCCGCCCAACTCGCGCGCCATGATCCGCGCCAGCGCCAGGGCATCACCCTCGGTGGTCAGATCCAGATCGGTCACGGCGCGGCGCAATAAACAGTCGCGCACCGGCCCGCCCACGATGTACAGGGACATCTTCTCGCGCGCGGCGAGTGCGGCCAGTTGTTGCAGCAGGAGCCAATCGGGTTCAGCTAAGGCCGCGCGCAGGTGGTCAACATACGACATGGCGCCTCACCCATCACTGGCCGGCTGAGAGCGTGTCGGTCAGGGTTGCAGTTCCTGTGAGCGTGGGCGTGGCCAACACTGAGGCGGGCGGCGTCAATGACGGCGTGGGCGTCAAGGTGAACGTGGGCGACGGCTCAGGCGTGGCGGTTGGGGGCGGTGCGCGCGTGGGAATCAGCGTCGGAATTTCAGACTGCGATTCTGTCGTGGCTGTCGGCGGCACGTCTTCAGTCGGCGCAGGCGCAGCCGTGGACGTCGGCGGCTGTGTAGGTTGATCCGGAATGTCTTGCGCTCCGCTGTCGTCACCCAACGGATCAACCTCGACGTTGATCAGTGGCGTCGCCAGGATGCCGGCATTGAACGGGATGGGCGTGGGCGTGCCGCCGGGACCGGTCAGTCCGCCGCTGCCGATCCATGATCCGAAGAGCGTGGCGCTTAAGCCGCACAACACCACCACTGACGCGAGGATGGCCGTGGAGGCTTTCCACAAACGCAGTTCGGCGCGCGCCGGTTCGTGACCGGGCGGCAGGGGCGCCAGTCCCGCCAGCACGGCGATGAGCGATCCGGCCAGCGTGAGATACACGCCGAGACCGACGCCGATCAACGGCGAGATGGTTTGCTCACCCAGGACGGTGCGCCCCAACCCGATGGTGTTGAGCGCGCTCGAGAGAGCCAACACCCCGGCGGCGAAGCCCAGTGCCGCAGCGGGCAAACTCACGCGCGGGGTGCGCCACTGCGGCCAGAATTGCAGCACAATCGCCAGCACGCCGAACAACAAGATCGGCCAGCCGCCCGTCGTGGCCGGACCGAGCACGCGCACGACGGGTTGGAACTGCGGTGCGACCCACGGCAGGAACGAGCCGAGAATGATCAGCGCGCCGCCCAAGGCCGCCAGCGCGCGCAGATCGACCCGCAGCGAGATGGTGCGATGAACGATGGGCTTGACCTCAGGCGCGGGCGGCGGCGGCGTCCATTTGGGCGGAGTGGGATTGTCGGTCATCGCCGCTCATTATGCCCGATTTGAAGTAAGTAGGCAAGTACAAGAGGAGACAAGTAGAGAAGTAGGTACGGAAACAAGGAGACAAACAAGAAACCGGGTTTCTACGGGCCAGCCGCAACTGAATCGTGACTGGAGAAACCCGGTTTCTGCGCAACGGGCTACCAACAACCAGCAACTACTTCCCCAGCCGCTTCTTGAATTCCTCATTCAACGCGGGCACGATCTGGAAGAGATCGCCCACCACGCCATACCGCGCGAGTTTGAAGATGGGCGCCTCGGCGTCTTTGTTGATCGCCACGATGACTTTGGCGGTGCGCATGCCGGCCTGATGTTGAATCGCGCCGCTGATGCCGCTGGCGATGTACAGATCGGGCGCAACGGTCTTGCCCGTTTGGCCGACTTGATGCGCGTACGGAATCCAACCCGCGTCTACGGCGGCGCGGCTCGCGCCAACGGCCGCGCCGAGCGTCTTCGCCAGATCGACGACGGGCGCGAAGCCTTCCGGTCCGCCCACGCCGCGCCCGCCGGACACGATGATGCGCGCATCGTTGAGGCTCACTTCGCCTTCGCCTTCCACCGCAAAACCGATCGGCTTGGTGGCGATCTGATCTTCGCTCAATACCGGCGCGACAGTAGTCACATCGCCGGTCTTACCGGCCACAGCCTCCGGCAGCGGGAAGGCGCGCGATCGGGTGGTGATGATCGCCGGCGTGGTCTTCACGACGACGTGCGACAATAGCTTGCCCGCGTAGACCGGTCGGGTGGCGATCAACTGATCGCCCTGTTCTTCGATCGCCGTGCAATCGGCAATCGCGCCGGCTTCCAGTTCCACGGCGAGGCCGCTGCTCACATCGCGTCCGCGCGTGGAGGCGCCGGCCATGATCACATCGGGTTTGAGATCGCCGGCGATCTTGACCAGCAGCGCGATGTACGGCTCGGCGCGATACTCGGCGAGGGTGGCATCCTCGCACACGATCGCTTGATCGGCCCCGAAGGTGATCGCTTCGCTGGCGATGGCTGCGGCCTTTTCGCCGAACACCGCTGCCGTCACCGTGCCGCCGTTAGCCAGCTTCCGCGCTTCACCGAGACATTCGTACGACACGGGCACGGCGCTGCCCTTGAAGGTTTCAATCCAGATGAGAATGTGGTGTGCCATGTTCATGTCCTTATTGGACACGGATTGCGCGGATGAACACGGATAAAGATTCAAAAAGAATCCGTGTCATCTGTGTTTATCCGTGTCCCCTTAAATGACCTTGTCCGCCAGCAACTTATCGGCCAGTGACGCGGCAATCGCTTGCGGCGAGTCGCCCGTGATCATTTCGCAGGTGCCAGTGCGTGCGGGCAGGGGGAAGACTTTGAGCCACTGCGCGGCGGCATTGGCCTTGCCGACTTTGCCCGCCTCGGCGCCGAGGGCGGCGGCATCCATGATCGGAATTTGCAGCTTGCTGGCTTTGCGGATGTTCATGAAGGACGGATAGCGCGGCTCGTTGATCTCTTTCACTACGCTGATCACGGCAGGGAGTTGGCTGCCTACGCTCTGGCGTCCCTGTTCGAGCAAGCGCGTGACCTTGAGCGTTTTGCTGCCGGGATCGATCTCGTCGATCTTGGCGACATACGAGAGAAGCGGCCAACCTAACCGTCGCGCCACGCCGGCAGGCACGAGGCCCGTGTCGCCGTCGATGGCCTGCTTGCCGAAGGCGACCAGATCGACCTCGCCCAGCTTCTTGATCGCCTGCGCGAGGATGTAGGTGGTTGCCAGCGCATCGCTGCCTTCAAAGGCCGTATCGGAAATCAGAAACGCTTCATCGCAGCCCATCGCTACAGCTTGCTTCAACGCTTCCTTCGACTGCTCCGGCCCCACTGTCAAGACGGTGACCTTGCCGCCGAACTTCTCTTTGAGGCGGATCGCTTCTTCGATGGCGTACTCGTCCCAGGGATTGACGACGAGTGCGGCCTCGCCCCAGCTCACGTTCGACTGCTCGTCAACTTTGAGCGTCGCCGCGGAGTCGGGCACTTGCTTGGTGCAAACGACGATGTTCAAGATAGCCTCCTTTGGGGATTTCTGATTTTTGATTTCAGATTTTGGATTTGGGGGAGAAATCAAGGCTGCGCATCATTTACGACTGCTCTGCACGTATCGAAACAATCGCAGACATGCCCAGACGAAAAGCCCTAAACCAATTAAGAGCATGCCCGCTTTGACCAATATGGTAAAGCGCCAAAAATCCGGTTCAATAGGGCGATTCAAATCGCCACCGCTCATGAGGCCGCAAGCTACACATACCAGACTGATTGCCAACACCCCCCGTATGTTGGTGATCTGACGGTTCAATTTCATTGGCAAGATTGGCGATGGAGTGAAATGGTCTTAGCGAAAGTGCTCAAGATCATTATAACACACTGCGTCAAGGATATGACGCGGGGCGGTAGAGAAAGGTGGTTAAAGCAATTCGCGGAATTGTTCGATGCTGATGTCAGCATCGCGCAAAATGGTGCACAGGGTACCCGTGGGGGACATCGCGGCCTTTGTGAACGGGAACGGAGAGACGAGTAATCATGAACGGTTCGCGCGCGACGGGAATTGGTTCATGATCGGCGGCCAGGCTTTCAATGTGCAGTTCGATGGCTTCGGCCATGTTAGCGCGGGCCTCGTCGGTGGTTGCGCCAAATGTATGGCAACCCGGCAGGGCAGGAACGAATGCATGGAATCCGTCTTCGTCCGGCTCGATCACGACCGTGAATTGATAGCTGTTCATGCTGTATCTCCGCTGTACGTGATGCAGGGAAATTGTGGCACGAAATCACGATATGTCGCTTGGCGCAGCGATGGGCAGCGTGAACCAGAACGTGCTGCCTTGCTTGGGTTCGCTTTCGAAGCCGATGGCGCCGCCCATCAGTTCGATCAGGTGTTTGGCGATGTAGAGGCTGAGGCCGTCACCGGGATATTCCCGTACCAGAGGCGCGGCAGAGCGAAACCATTTTTGGAAGATGCGGGCGCGATCTGGCGGCTCGATACCCACGCCGGTATCTCGCATGACGATCTTGACCGACGAGTCCTGGACTTCGGCGCTAATGTCAATCTTCCCTGCGGCAGGTGTGTATTTGATGGCGTTATCGAGCAGGAGCGTAATGACTTGCACCACGCGTTGCAGATCAGCCTGTACAAGCGGAATGGGATCCACCGGCAGCGTGACGGTCAGGCGTTTTTTGAGAATGTCTGGACGTGAATGGCCGACCACTTGTTTGGTGTATTCTCGCAAATCGATGGACTCGATTTCCAGGCGCAAGCGCTTGGTCTCAAGCCGGCCGATGTCCAGCAGCTTGTTCAGCAGATCTCGCATTTGGTTGGTGTTCAGCGAGATCGTTTCCAAAAACTCGACTTGTTTTGCGTTGAGAGGTCCAATTAATTCCTTAAGCAGCAAGTCGGTATAGCCCTTGATCGAAGTCAAGGGATGCGCCAGCTCGTGCGCCACCTCTGACATGAAGGCGGCCTCGCGCCGGGGGGATTGAGCACTGCGGATGGCCAGCGCGGCCCATCCGGCGAAAAACGCCAATGTCGCCAGATCATCGGCTGTGAAGGCGCCCGCAGAGATTGCCCGATCGACCGTCAGCGTGCCCAAAAATTCGTTCCGCGCCTGGAGCGGCACGATCGCTAACGTGCGCGTGTTAAACAACGCGGCCAGCGGCCCGACCGCACCGCGCGGATCGGTGGGCGGGTCGGCGATCAACATGCTGTGACGATTCTGCGCGACGGCGTGCGTCAGTCCTTCCAACGCCGTTCCCATGAGCTGTTCGGTCTCCGCCGCCAACTGCGGCAGGGCAAACAACGAATGGTCGAGAAATTGAATGAAAGCCCGATCCGCCTGCGTGAGTTTGATTGCGGCCTGCAACGCGCCATCGATCACCTCATTCAGTTCCAGCGCAGCCAGCAGCTGGGCGGTGGCAGCGTGCAGCTCGGGCAAGCGGGTGGGATCGATCTGGGGATGTTCCATATTGGTTAAGCCGCGTTTTCAGATTGCTTTTCCCAACGTTGTCGAACGCGCTTGAAATAGTTCAAGCGATCTTGGATCTTGCCGATCTCGCGCGGATAGAATTCCAGCATCACGTCGCACAGTTCCAGCATCCATTGTTTGCGCGAGTAACCGGGAATGAGATGTACTTTGTTGGCATTAGCGATTTGAATTTGTCCCCAGCCCAGTGCCCCGAGGGTAAGGCAGTCCCAGGCCAGAAACTCGATTGGCGCAAAGTGCGCTTGCTTGACGGCGAGTCGTGTCCCTGTGGCCGTGTATTGAACCTGCAAAACGACGAAGGTGTTGCGATCGTCTTCGTAGAAGCGAGCCAGACGCTCGACCGAGGTGAGATTCGGCATGTTGAAGTGGGTGTCAAGATTGTGCGTCTTCACATCGACCACGTAGTAGAACCCATCGGCATCGGTGAAAGCCAGATCGGCCATCGCCCGCCGGGCAAAATCGGCGGAATATTCGTGGCAGAGATCGCCAAGGAGGGCTTGAAAGCTGTCGGATAGGACGGCTTGAATGGCATCGCCAATGGCGCGTGGACTGGAGGCCGTGCGCGCCGAAAGAAAATCGGGTTGGTCGTTCAGCAGTTTGACAATGGCCTTTTCAATACGTTGATAGCGTTTGGTGTAGAAGATCTGCTGGCGACTCATGCGTCCTCCATGCTTGAGAATAACGGCAATTCACTTTGAGCCTCATGACGTTTGGCCGAGCCGTTTTGCTCCGGCAAGGCATTGCGCTCCCAAAAGACGCCATCCGCGTAGCCCTGAATGGTTCGATCCTGTTCGGCTTGCGCCAGTCGTTTCTCAGCCAGACAGCAATAGGTGGGATCGATCTCGATCCCGACGTAGCGCCGTTTCAACTTCTTCGCCACGACCGAGGTTGTGCCCGACCCCAGAAATGGATCAAGTACCATGTCGCCAGGATTGGAACTGGCGAGAATTATCTTTGCCAGCAACTTTTCCGGCTTCTGGGTCGGGTGATCAGTGTTCTCCGGCATCGACCAAAAAGGAACCGTCAAGTCTGTCCACAAGTTAGAAGGATGCGTCAGACGATAATTGCCATCACGGGTCTTATCCCAGTCTTTGGGTTGGCCGTTCTCATCGGTGTAGGGCGCGATGACCCGGCGTTTGATCTTCACCGCTTCGATGTTAAACGTGTAGGTGTTTGAGACGGTGCAATACCAAATGTCTTCGGCGCAATTCTTCCAGTTGGTTTTAGCGCCGCGCCCTTTCTCGCGTTCCCAGGTGATGCGATTGCGGACGATGAGATGTTTTTCGGCGACGGACTGAATCGCTGCCGCCGAGCGCCAGTCGCCGCAAATGTAAACCGAGGCCGTGGGCTTGAGCGTCTTCAAGAGCGGAGGCAGCCACGTTTCCAACCATGCCTGATACTCTTCTGATGAGCGTTCACGAAAGGTATGCGAGTTGAAGGACTTAGTCAGGTTGTAAGGCGGATCGATGAACAGCAAATCGACACAGGACGGGGGCAGCCAATCCAAGACTTCGAAGAGATCCTGATTGATGGTTCGATTTTCCAACTGGCGCGCCGTCGCCGGTCCGTTGAGTTTGAGCAGCCGCTTCCGATACTGAACACTGTCGTGTTCGGACAAAGTCATCGTCCGGTTGCGCGGAGCTTTGGTCCTGGCTGATAGTTCGTTCTTCATAGCGCTCTCCTGCTAGAGAGTATAGCACCTTGCTGCACTGTATTCTATTCCCCCTGCCACACCGTCGGATCATACTTCGGCAGTTCGCAGCGCAGCGCGCCATCTTCGCGATACCCCAGCGCGTAGCCCGCCTGCATGAGTTGATGAATCTCGCTGGTGCCTTCGTAGATGATGGCCCCGCGCGAGTTGCGCAAGTAGCGTTCCACGTCGTATTCGTCGCTGTAGCCGTATGCGCCGTGGATCTGAATTGCGTCGTTGGCGGCTTCGAACGAGGCGTCGGTGATGTACCATTTGGCGAGCGAGGTCTCGCGCGTGTTGCGCAGACCCATGTTCTTCAGCCACCCGGCGCGCAGATAGAGCAGACGCGCGATCTCGTAACGCTGCACCATGTACGCGATCTTCTGCTGAATCAATTGATGCTTGCCGATCTCCTTGCCAAAGGCCTTGCGCTCTTTGGCGTACTTCACACTCGCGTTGAGCGCAGCGCGGATGATGCCGGCGGCTCCTGCTCCCACCGTATAACGCCCGTTGTCCAGCGCCGACATCGCGATCTTGAACCCTTCGCCCTCTTCGCCGAGACGATTTTCCTGCGGCACGCGCACGTCGCTGCAATTGACCCAGCCCGTTGAGCCGGCGCGCACGCCGAGCTTGCCGTGCAAATCGCCGCACGTCACGCCCTTCATACTGGTATCGATCATGAAGGCGGTGATCCCTTCGTGCGGATCTTTGGCGTTCGGATCGGTTCTGGCAAACCACAGGATGTGATGGGCCTTGGTGGCGAGGCTGATCCACATCTTCTCGCCGTTGATGACGTAATCACTGCCGTCGCGTTTGGCGGTGGAAGCCATGTTCGCCACGTCGCTGCCGACGCCGGGCTCGGTCAGGCCGAACATCGCGTATTTCTCGCCCTTCGCCTGCGGCGCGAGGAAGCGCTGCTTCTGTTCCTCCGTGCCCCATTGCAGCACCGCCATGCTGTTCAAGCCCATGTGCACCGACATCACCACCCGCAGCGAGGTGTCGACGGCTTCCAATTCCTCGCACACGAGGCCGAGCGAAATGTAATCAAACCCCTGGCCGCCATACTTGACCGGGAGGCATATGCCCAGCAAGCCGAGCTCGGCCATGCGCGGCAGCGTTTCGGGGTTCATCTGCTGCCTGCGATCCCAGTCTTTGATGGTGGGCTGCACTTCTGTCTGGGCGAAGTCGCGCACCATTTTTTGAACCATCAGGTGTTCAGAGGTGAGGGTGAAGTCCATGACGAGCTCCTTGAAGGGATACGTGATGCGTAAAACGTGATGCGTAAGGGTGCCGTTACGTTTTACGTTTTGTTACTGCTCAGCCGTCATTGCGCGGAGTGTTGTCGCCAAGCGCGCCCCCGCTTTGCGGACAGGGCGTGCGACGAAGCAGTCTCGTGCTCGACCAGGGGATTGCTTCGCAAACGCGCTCGCAACACTTGCACCCACTGCGTGCAGTGCGGTGTGACGGCGGGCTTAGTGGTTACCACGTTTTACGTTTCCCGTTTCACGCTTTACGGATGCTATAATACTACAACAATGAAGCTCTTGCGTTGGCTGTTTTTCTGCTTGATGTTGATCGGCGTGCTGCTGTTCGTGCTGCTCGCGCGGCCCGACGACTCGATCACGCAATCGATCGTGCAGCGCGCCGAAGAGTTCCGCGCGTCGATCGATTATGCGGCGGCGGCCGATTATCTGCGCGTGGCCTTGCAGCGGCAGCCGTGGAATGCCACGCTGCACCTGAAATTGGCTGAAGCGCTGGCGCTGCAACGCGACGAAGCCGGAGCGCAGCAGGCGCTGGCCGAAGCCGAACGCTTGGGCGCTGATGCCGCAGCCGTCGAACGACTGCGTGCTGAATTGGCCGAGAAGGATCGGCGGTACGCGGAGGCTGTGCCACACTGGCTGCGCGTTATCGAACAACGTCCGCTGGACGAAACGGCTTATCGCCACGTCGTGGCGTCTGCCGTGCAAGCTGAGCAGTGGGACAGTGCGCGCAGCAGCGCCGAGCATTGGGCGGCGACGCTCGACTCTTCGGAAGCGCACCTCACGCTGGGCAAGCTGCTGGCTTTCGCTGACCCACTGGCGGCTCAAGCTGAATGGCAGTTGATCAACAGCGATCAGGCGCAGCCTTTTTTGCAGGCTGTACAGCAATCCGATCGCACCTTGCAGCTGATGTTGTTGGGGCGCGCTTATCTGGCGCAGAACGATCTGGCGTTGGCGCAGCGCGCGTTCGACGAAGCGGCAGCCATCAACCCGGCTTACGCCGAGGCGCAGGCCTTCGCGGGTTTCGTGCGCGATCAACGCGGGGCCGACGGGGGCGCGTGGCTCGATCGGGCGGTGGAACTCGATCCCGATCTGATCGTGGCGCGCTATTTCCGGGCGCGGCATCGCTGGGCTCGCTCTGATCTAAGCGGCGCGCTCGACGATCTGCATTATGCGATCGCGCGTGATCCGGCGAATGCCCTGATCGCCGCAGAGATCGGCCGGGTGTACACCCAGCGCAGTGAGGTGGCGCAAGCGGAAGAATGGCTGACCAAAGCGCGCGATCTAAAGCCGCAGGATGTCGCGGTCTGGAAATCATTGGCAGAGTTATATGTGGGGCGCTCGTACGGCACGATCGATCAGGCGGTCACGACGGCGCGGCAGATTGTGGCGCTGGCGCCGACCGATGTGGAGGCGCGGGTGTGGCTGGGACGCGCCTACCTGCGCAGCGGCGAGCGCGGCGAGGCCGAACGCGAATTGACCGAGGCGGCGCGGCTCGATCCCAATTCGGCGCTGGCGCATTTCTATCTGGGGCGGCTGTTCGGCAGCAACACAGACGCGGGCCGCGCCGAGTATGCGCGGGCGCGGACGCTGGATCCGGACGGGCCGATCGGGCTGGCCGCCCAGCGCGTGCTGGAATTGCCGTAAGCGCGTATGGTATAATCGCCGCCGCAGTGCAGTCGAAAGGAGTGGAAGCATGGCAAATCGATCTCGCCAACGCGCGATGCGGCGCAATCAACTCATCATGAGCGTCTTTGCGCTCCTGCTGATTCTCAGCATGGTCATCAGCCTGGTGTGGAGTTTCTCCGCGCCGCCGACGCCGGTGACCACCGCCCAGCCGCAGCCGACCGTGATCAGCATCACCCCGGCGCCGTAAACAAAAACCTCCCGGAGGCTTCAAGCCTCCGGGAGGTTTTTAGACCCGTCCCCACAGCAGTAAGAGCAGCGCGATCAACATGACCACGCCGAATTCGATCAGCACCCGCCGGCTGATGCGATCGAGCAAGTGCTGCCCCGCCAAACCGATCAGCGCGTAGAAGGCCAGCAGCTGCGCCACAGCCGCGATGAAGACGTTGCTGCGCCAGTAGTTGATGGCCCAGTTGCCTTCGGCCAGGACCAGCGCAATCGCCAATGAGAACATGAGGACGCGGCTCAGCTGCGCGCCGGTGGCATATAACAGATCAACGGTCAGGCTGCCCACAACGAGGAACGTCAGCGTGGCGCTGATGGAACTGCGCGCGCGCGTGTTCCAGATCAACGCGAAGAGCAGCACCGCCAGCACGTAGGTCAAGCCGGTGAGGAACAGGCGGGCGCGGCTGGCCAGCGGCCCTTCCGGATCGACCACGGCATACTCGGCCAGAATGGTCAGCCACAAGACACCAGCTGTCATGCCCAGCCCCAGAATCCACAGCGGCGCGTTGGTGATGTTGACCAGCAGCTGCGCGGCGACAATGACGGTGACGGCGGGCAGAATCAGGTACGAGAAGGTGCGCGTCGCCTCGCCGCGCCGCACGCGGGGATGATCGCTGATCAGCTGCCAGACACCCGCGCAGGTCAGCACGGTCACCAGCACGAGCACCAGCGTGGTAGCGGTGAAGTCGAGGCGCAGCGGTGTCCCCAGGAACGAGGTTCCCACGCTGCCCGCCGTCGGCGCTTCGATCAACGGCACCAGCGCGAAACTCAGGATGACGAGCGCGACCAGCACGCTGAGCCGGCCGCGATTGATGGATAGGGTGGATGGCATGGCAGCGGGATTCTAGCGGCGGAGACGCCTTTTGTCAAAGCGTGGTACGCAGAGTATACTGTGATAGCGAGAAGGAGAGACGGAGGGACTGAGAGACAGCGAGCATCTCGCTCCTTCCCTCCGTTTCTCTATCCCTCAATCTTATTCAACGGAGCATCTCGTGATCGTACTCTACGCGCTTATCGGTCTCGTCGGCGGCGGCGTGGTGAACCTGCTGGCCGATGTGCTGCCCGATCGCCGCAAGACAATCTCGACGCCCCGCGCCGCGTGCCCGGCCTGCGGCCAACCCCGATCGGCGATCCAGTCCCTGGCGGTGATCGCCTTTCTGCTGGGCAAACGCCAGTGCCCGTCCTGCGGCCGCCCGATCGCGTGGCGCAATCCGGTTGTGGAGCTGGCCCTGGCGGCGTTGTTCGCGCTGTTGTACAACTTCTATGCCGATCAGATCATCAAGCTGGTGCTGGCGAGTTTCTTTACCTCCGTGCTCTTGCTGGTGACGGTGACGGACTTCGAGCATCGCCTCATCCCCGATCGAGCAATGCTGCCGTCGATCCTGATCGCCGCGCTGGTCTCGCCGCTGTGGTTCGGGCCGGGCTGGTATCTGGCGCTGGTTGGGGGGGCGATCGGTTACGGCTTCTTTTGGATCACCGTGCAGCTGGGTGATCGCTTTCTGGGGCGCGGCGCCATGGGCTGGGGTGACGTGAAGCTGGCGGCCTTCGTCGGGTTGATCACCGGCTTTCCAGGCATCATCACCGCGCTGGTCATCACCATCATCGCGGGCGGGGTGATCAGTTTGATCTTGCTGGTGACGCGCATCGTCAATCTGCGCAGCGGCATTCCCTACGGACCGTTCATCTGCCTCGGCGGTTTCATCACCATGTTGTACGGGCAGCAGATCATGGCGCGGTTTTTCTTTGGAGCGTGATGATGCACTTCAAGATCGTGCGCTGCGATCCCGCACATCAGCCTGCGCCATCTGAACTTCAGGCGCAGTTGATGGCAGAGGGCTTGTTCCCCTACGACTGGTCGAACGCCCCTGGGGATACCTACGCCCCGCATGTCCACGAGTATGATAAAGTCATCGTCGTGGTGCGCGGATCGATCACGTGGTCATTGCCTGAGACGCAGCAGACTTTTGAGACTCACGCGGGCGATCGCATCGAGCTGCCGCGCGGCACGTGGCACGCGGCGGAGGTTGGGCCAGACGGTGTGGTGTGCCTGGAAGGACACGTCGTGTAAGCAGTGAGACCTGGCAGGTTTTATTTCTTCAGGGACATTGTGCTTACACAGCCAGACTTTGCTGCCGGCTCGCACCGCCTGGGTGGAAAAACCTGCCAGGTCTTGTGCGTTCAAGGGAGGACGAATCATGTGTGGACGCTATACCCTCACCGTCGATCCGGCCGAGCTGCGCGAGCTGCTGGAACTGGGCGAACTGCCGCCCGATCTACAGCCGCGTTACAACATCGCGCCGACGCAATCTGTGCCTGTGGTGACCTCGGCCGAGGATCGCAAAGTGGAGTTGTTCCACTGGGGCCTGATCCCGTCGTGGTCGAAAGACCCGTCGATGAGCGGGCGCATGATCAATGCGCGGGCCGAATCGCTGCACGAGAAGCCGGCCTATCGCGTGCCGTTCGCGCGCAAACGCTGCCTGGTATTGGCCGACGGCTTTTTTGAATGGCAGCATGTCGAGAAGAGCAAGCGTCCCTTCTTCATTCAATTAAAATCGCGTGAGCCGTTTGCGTTTGCCGGGTTGTGGGATCACTGGACGTCGCCGCAGGGTGAGGAGAAACGATCGTGCACGATCGTGACCTGCGATCCGAACGAGCTGATGAGCACCCTGCACAATCGGATGCCGGTGATTCTCGATCGATCGACCATGTGGGACTGGCTCGATCCGGCGGCCAACCCGGTGGCGCTGCGGGCCTTGCTCGTGCCTTATGCCGGACCGATGGTGGCGCATCCCGTCTCGCGCCTCGTCAACAGCCCGCAGAATGATTCACCGGACTGCATCAAGCCCGAGAAGGCATAACGACATTGCAGTTGTTACCGGCCGTGAAGCAAAGCAGTCAAATGTGTCGACAGTGTAGCCGCAGTACAACTTGACGAGGAGGTTGACATGAAGACATGGAAATTTTGCCTAGCAGTGGCGCTGGCTATTGTGGCGGTATTGTTGATGACCAGCCTGGTGGTCGCCGCGCCGGCTTCAGCGGGTGCAGTACAGACCAATCGGGTGTATGCCGATCCCGAACAGGTGCTGAGTGACACGCTGCCCACGACGCATCCGGTTGGGATTGTCATCTCGATGTACTTCAACATCCCGTACACGCAAGTGATGGCGCTGCACGCTGAAGGCTTTGGCTTTGGCGAAATTGCGCGGGCGTACTTGACGGCGCAAGCTGCGGACGGGGCGTTGACGCCGGAGCAGGTGCTGAACATGCGGCTGGCTGGCGTAGGTTGGGGGCAGATCAAGAAGGACTACGGCGTGCATCCGGGCGGCAACGGTCTGGGATCGATCATGAGCAACAAACCTGAGATCACCGCGACCCTGCCCTCTGGCAATCCGGGGCCAGGTGGTTGTCCGGGCAACAGCTGCAGCGCACCCGGCCAACAGAAGCCGCCGCAAGATAAACCACCCAAAGACAAGCCGCCGAAAGCCCCCAAGAACTAGCTCAAATGAAACCGGGTTGCCTGTGATTCAGGCAACCCGGTTTTGATTGGTTAGAACAGCCGCCGCAGCGATTCCAACAGTGTTGTCTTGCTGTAATCCGTAAACTCACCCGCGTCGAAGAACACGCCGTAGTCGTGCGGACAGGCTTCATAGGCGATGTGCGTCTGCTGCACGTCGACCAGATGAGTCAAGAGTGTGCCGCACTTGGGACAGCGGATGCTGCTGACCTCGTTCATCTTCTGGCCGGTCGCTTTGTCTCCCGTATCGATCGCAGCCGCACCTTTCACTTGCTTTAACTGCTGCTGTTCCTGAAAGTCGAACCAGATCCCCCGGCAGCCGGTGCACCGATCGACCTCCACGCCTTCAAAACTCACCTTCTCCATTGAAGCGTTGCACTTGGGACACTGCATGTGTTTCTCCTTGATCAAATTCTTCCGAATTATATTCGGCCGAACTCGCGCGCCATCTGCGAGGCGCTGAAATGAATCATCGTGGGTCGGCCATGCGGACAGGTGCGCGGCGCGGCGCACAGTTCCAACTGGCGGATCAATTCGTTCATCTCCTGCAGCGACAACACCTGCCCGCCTTTGATCGCCGCGCGCTTGCACACGCGGGTGATCAACTTGGCTTCTTCGTTGGTCGCAAAGGGCAGATCGCCCGCGATCAAGTCCGCGATCAATTCGTTCAGCGCGACGCGGATATCGTCGTTGATGAGCAGCGCCGGGATGCTGCGCACCAGCCACGTGCTGCTGCCGAACGGCTCCAGCTGCAACCCGATCGCGCTCAGCGCTGCACGGTGTTCTTCGAGCAGCGTGGATTCATCGGGCGACACCTCCACCGGGATCGGATCGAGCAGCTGCTGCACGGCAAGGTTGAGTGCGGCTTTGTCGGCCATGAATCTTTCATACAGCACTCGTTCGTGCGCGGCATGTTGATCGATCAGGTACATCCCGTCCGGCCCTTCGGCGATGACGTACATCGCGCCGATCTGGCCGATGACGCGCAGGGGTGGTAACTGGTAGTTGGTGATTGGTTGCTGGTTGCTGGTTGTTGGTAGTTGGTCGTTGGCAGTTGGTTGCTGGTAGGACTCTTGCGTCTTGCCTCCTGCCTCTTGCCCTGATCCCTGATCCCCGATCCCTGCTCCCCGATCCCCGATCCCTGCTCCCTGATTACTTGCTGAGTGCACCGGTTGAAGTGATCGCAGTTGTTCCAGTCTTGCCAATTGCGACGGCGCTTCGTGTGTATCGAACGGCGGCTGCCACGCGGAGACCGGCGTCGAGGGCTGCACCTGCGGAATCGGCGCGTGATCGATCAGGGTGCGGCGCACGGTGCGCTGCACGACGCGGAAGATCGCATCGCTGCTGCGAAAACGCACCTCGGTCTTGGCTGGATGCACGTTGACGTCGACGTCTTCGGGATCGAGTTCGACGCGGATGATAAAGAGCGGGAAGCGTCCCACCATCAACAGCGTGTGATAGGCCTGCAAGACTGCCGCGTTCAAGCCGCGATCCTGCACCCAGCGCCCGTTGACGAAAATCGTCATGTCGCTGCGATTCGCGCGCGAAAGAGCGGGCGCGCTGATGTAGCCGCTAACCCTCACCCGCTGTTCTCCCTCCCCTGCCTCGGCGGGGGAGGGTCGGGGTGGGGGTGTCAGCGCCAGCATCTGCTGCGCCACTTCCAGACCGTACACCGCGATCAACACATCGGGCAGCGCGCCGTTGCCGGTGGTCTGAAATGACGTGCGCCCATTGTGGATCAAGTTGAAGCGAATGGCCGGATACGCCAGGGCATAGCGGCTGATCAACAGATCGATCTGCCGCCGCTCGGTGGTGTCTGATTTCAGGAATTTGAGCCTAGCCGGAACCGTGTAGAAGAGATTCTCGACGGTGATAACCGTGCCCGCCGGGGCGCCGATCGCGCTGCGCTCGACGATCGATCCACCGTCGACGGTGAGGCGCGTCCCCACGGTTTCTTCACGCGCGCGCGTGAGGCACGTAACCCTGGCCACCGACGCAATGGAAGCCAATGCCTCGCCGCGAAAACCCAGCGTGGTAATGTGCGTGAGATCGTCGGCGGTGGCGAGCTTGCTGGTGGCGTGGCGGCCAAAGGCGAGTTCGACCTCAGCGGCGGGAATGCCCGATCCATTGTCGCTGATGCGGATGAACGAGCGCCCGCCGTCGCGCGTCTCGATGGTGAGATCGGTTGCGCCCGCGTCGATAGCGTTCTCGATCAACTCTTTCACGACCGAGGCCGGCCGCTCGACGACTTCACCGGCGGCGATTTGCGACACGAGGTTGGCGGGCAACACGCGAATGGGCATGGCGGCATTTTACCATCAAACAAAACGTCCGAGGCAGTAGGCGCTGCCTCGGACGATGAAGGTGAACCAGAGTTGATCGTCATGGCGAGGAGCGCTTTAGGCGACGAAGCAATCTCATTGTCAGGCGGGGAGAGTGCTTTGCCCCTGCGGGGTTCGCAATGACGTATCTGTTTAGCTAGACGCCGGGAATGGTCAGAGATTGATCGGGCGGCTCTGTGCCGATCTGCCCGAAGAGATGGCCGAATACCGCCGCGATGTAGACTCCTGCGACCCCAAACAGGATCCACGCCAGAATCCAGCCACAGCAGGGAATGAAGGCCAGCACCGTGCCGACGATGCCAATCACGAACGAAACGCCGATGCTGACGACGATGATGATCAACCACGCTACGATGTAATCGCCCAGGTTCCTGGACATGATGCGCCAGATTTCGCCGAACTCGAAGCACGCGGCAAAGGTGCCCTTGCGCGCAAAGTTCAGGAAGATCGCGGGCAGCAGGAAGCTGATCAGCAAGCCGTAAATGGAAATGGCGCACACCAGCAGCAGGCTGGTGCCGGCGATCATCCCCGCCAGCGCCTGCTGTCCTTCACGGCTGAAGTCGCCGCGCGTGAAGGGCAGGAAGAACAGCGGGCAGGTAATCAGCAGCGCGGGCAGCGAGTAGATCAGGCTGGCCACGAACAGGATGGCGCCCTTGACGAACTTGTCGCCAAAGTTGTCCCAGTCCGGCAGGGGCTCCGCCTGGCGCTGCGAGACGTTCTTCATGATGTCGATCACCCATCCGAACAACGCAAAATTGACGATGGGCACGATGCTGACCAGCATGCCGATGAGCAGCTTGTTGGTCCACTTCTGATCCTCAAACACGTAACCGATTGATTTACCGACGTCCATGACGACCTTCCTCCTGATGTGAAAAGATGTTTGATTGTAGCGCGAAAGACCGGTTTAGGTGAAATGGCGTGTGATGCCAGACTAAGGATAAGCGATGTCCGCCCGGCGCGCCTATCAACTGGCTAACACCGCGTCATCTGTTTTCGGCCAAAGGCTGCGCGCTCAGCCTCACCACCGATCGGCTTTCTGCGCGATAGCGGTGCTCGTGCAGCGCCGGGGCGCGATCGGGCGGTCCCCCGCCCAGCCTTGCACATAAATTCACTAATCTAACTCGCGGAATTTTTCTCTTGACAAGGTGCGTCATGGAAGCGTATACTGACTTATAGTCAAAGAGTGACTGCCAGTCATGACGCGGGGTGTTAGGGTATGACGCACAGCGGCAACTCTAATGGTCAGGGGCGCGGAACAGCCTTTCGCCGGGAGCGCGAAAAGGCGCAGCGCCGCGACGACATCCTGCGCGCCGCCCGGGAAGTCTTCTTTCAACGCGGTTTTCACACGGTTACGGTGGACGACATCGCCGCCGCCGCCGAAGTGGGCAAGGGTACGGTCTATCTGTATTTCGATACAAAAGAGACCATCCTGGCCCATTTGCTTTTAGAAGGGCTGGATATGCTCGTCGCGGAGCTGGAAGTGGCCTACGCTGCCGATCGACGGTTAGCAGCCCGCACCCGCCTGCGCCGCATGGCCGAGGCCTACCTCAAGTTTTTCCAGCAGAATCCCGAATATTACCGTTTGTTGATGGCGTTCGATCGCGGCCAGTTCCAGGCCTCGATCGATCCCGGCGTCTACCAGGAGGTCCACGCGCGCAGCCTGCACGGCATCGAATGGCTGGAACGCGCCGTGACGCAGGCGCAAACCGAGGGGCTGATCACCGTCGAGAATCCGCGCGAGGCCGCCGGGGTGTTGTGGGCCGGCCTGAACGGTGTGCTGGTGCTGCTGAGCCATCCGCTGCGCGCGGAGATCATCGCGACAGATCTGGAATCGCTGTACGGCACGATGACGGAAGTGTTAATCGACGGGTTGGGGAAGTAGCACTCCGCAACTCACGCAACACGCACTACGCAACCTTGACTCAAACCTACACGAGAGGAGATTGATCATGAAAGACGCAGTCATTGTCGATGGTGTTCGCACTCCGGTCGGGAATCACGGTGGAGCGCTGCGATCTTTGCTGGCAAAAGATCTGCTGGCGCTGGTGTTCAAAGGCATTATCGAGCGCACCAAGATCGATCCGGCCTCGATCGACGAGGTGATCGCCGGGTGCATCGCGCAGCCGTCGGATGCGCCCAACATTGCGCGCGTGTCGGCGCTGATGGCCGGCATCCCCAAAGAGACGCCGGCGCTGACTGTGGCGCGCAACTGCAACAGCGGCATGGACGCGATCGTGGAAGCGTGGCGGCGCATCCAACTCGACGAAGGCCACATCTATCTCGTCGGCGGTGTCGAGAGCATGAGCAACATTCCCTACATCATCAAGGATGCGCGCTGGGGTCTGAAGCTGCGTCACTCGCAGTTGACCGACGGGTTGTGGGAAGGTCTCACCGATCCGATCTGCGGGCAACTGATGGGCCGCACGGCGGAGAACCTGGCCGAGGAATTTGAGATCACCCGGCAGCAGCAGGACGAATACGCCGTGCAGTCGCACAAAAAAGCCTTCGCCGCCACGCGCATGGGCAAGTTCAAGGACGAGATCGTGCCGGTAGAGATCGTGAAGAAGATCGCCGGGCAGGAAGTGGCGCGCGAGCAGATCACGCAGGACGAGACGATCAACGCCGGGTTGTCGGTGCAGAAAGCCGCGATGTATCCCACCGTCTTCAAGCCCGAGGGCGGATCGGTCACGCCGGCCAATGCCTGCGGCATCAGCGACGGGGCCAGCGCCGCGTTGATCATGAGCGCCGAGAAAGCCGCCGAGTTGGGTTTCAAGCCGCTCGCCAGGATCATCGGCTATGGCTTTGCGGGCGTCGAGCCGGAGCGCATGGGCATCGCTCCCGCGTATGCCGTGCCCAAGGCACTCGCCAAAGCGGGCAAGCAGTTGAGCGACATGGACTTGATCGAAATCAACGAAGCGTTCGCGGCGCAAGTGCTGGCCTGCGGGCGCGTCCTGCAGTGGGACTGGAACAAAGTCAATGTCAACGGCGGCGCGATCGCGCTGGGGCATCCCGTCGGCTCGAGCGGCACGCGCATCGTCGTGACGCTGGTGCATGAAATGCAGCGGCGCCAGGCGCATTACGGCCTCGCCACGTTGTGCGCGGCGGGCGGGCAGGGCGCGGCGCTGGTCGTTGAACGAACGAACGGACAAGGATAACCAGTAACAAGTAACGAGTAATTCCTCGTTGCTCATGACTCGTTACTCATTAGGTCGCCTATGCCCACCCATCCCTTGATCGATCCCGGCGAAGTCCGTTTTTTCAGCGGCAGTTCCAATCGGCCCCTGGCTGCGGCCATGGCGCGCAGCCTGAACCTGCGCCTGGAAGACACGCTGATCACGCGCTTCAGCAACGACAACCTCTACATCCAACTGGGGGCCAGCGTGCGCTCGCGCGTAGTCTTCATCGTGCAGAGTCTGACGCCGCCGGTCAACGATCATCTGATGGAACTGCTGATGATGATCGACATTGCGCGCAGCGCGGCGGCGCGCGAAATCCACGCGGTGATTCCGTACTACTCGTTTGCCCGATCGGACAAGAAGGACGCCCCACGCATCTCGATTACGGCGAAGCTGGTGGCCGAATTGATCGAGCGGGCGGGGGCCACGCACGTCATGACCATGACGCTGCACTCGCCGCAGGTGCACGGCTTTTTCTCGGTGCCAACCGATCCGCTGACGGCGCGCTTCCTGTTCACCAAGTATTTTCACAAGCGCGATCTCAGCCATACGATCGTCGTCACGCCCGACTCCGGCGGGGCCAAATCGACGGCGCGGTTTGCCAACAGCCTGGGCCTGCCCAATGCCTACGGCAACAAAGAACGCGTCTCGGACACCACGGTGCGCATTGCCGGCTTGATGGGGCATTCGATCAGCGGCTATAAGCGCGCCATCATCTACGACGACGAGATCGCCACGGGCGGATCGGTGGTGGAACTGTGCCGTATCTTGATCGCCGGCGGCATCGAAGAAATCTGGGTGTCGTGCACGCACGGCGTCTTCACGGCTAATGCCTTTGAGCGGCTGGCCGCCGTGCCGCAGATCACCGAGATCGTTACGACGGATACCGTTCACATTCTCGAAGAGAAACGTCCGAAGAATTTGCACATTCTTTCGGTCGCGCCGATCTTCGCCGAAGCGATCCGCCGCAATTACACGCGCATGTCCATCGGCGGCCTGTTCGACTTCGGGAGCGATGAAAAAGCGTAATTAGCCCAACCCAAAAGGAGCGAGGACTATGTACATTTTCAAAGCAGGTGTCGTGGGCGCAGGAGCGATGGGAGCCGGCATCGCGCAGGTGATCTCGTACTCCGGCCTGCCCGTAGTGTTGAAAGATGTCGATCAGAAGATGCTCGATAAAGGAATGGTGCATATCCGATCGATTTACCAAAGCCGCGTGGAGAAGGGCAAGATGAGCGCGGGCGAGATGCAGTCCAAACTCGATTTGATCACGCCCACGCTCGACTACGGCGAATTCGCCGACGTGGACATCGTGATCGAGGCCGTGCCCGAAAAGATGGCGTTGAAGCAGCGCATCTTCCAGGAACTCGACAAGGTCTGTCCCGAAGGCACGATCTACGCGTCGAACACCTCGGCGCTGTCGATCACTGAGATGGGCCGCGCCACGCAGCGCCCGCAGAAGATGATCGGCATGCACTTCTTCAATCCGGCGCATGTGATGAAGCTGGTGGAGATCATCAAGGGCGAGGACACCGATCCCGAGACGGTGGACGATCTCGTCACCTTCACTGAATCCCTGCGCAAGATTCCGGTGGTGGTCAAGGAATGCCCGGGCTTCCTCGTGAACCGCTTGTTGATGCCGTACCTCAACGAAGCGACGATGTGTTTGCAGGAAGGCGCCGCCACCGCGCAGGAGATCGACGATGCGATGACGGCTTACGGCTGGCCGATGGGGCCGTTCACCTTGATGGACTTCCTGGGCCTCGACGTGTGCTACGACGTGGGCGAGTATCTGTACTCGCAGTACGGCGAGCGCATGAAGGGCGCGGTGATGTTTGAGAAGTTGTACAAAGCGGGCCGCTACGGCGAGAAAGTAGGCGCGGGCTTCTACGGCTACGGCGACAACACCGATGAGCCGGTAAAAGCGATGATTGCCGAGTTGACCGGCGGCCAGAAGTTGAGTGACTTCTCGCCGGAACGCCTGATGTACCCGTTGATCAACGAAGCGGCGTATGCCGTGCAGGAAAACATCGCCGACGTGCGCGACATCGATATGGCGATGATCGCCGGGACAGGCATGACCGTGGGCGGCGAGCGCATCGGGCCGCTGGCACTGGCCGACAAGCTGGGTCTCGATGTGGTCGTTGCGGGCCTTGAAGAGTTCGAGAGGAAATATGGCCTGCGCTTCCATCCGGCTGACAAGTTGTACGAGCTGGTGAAGGACGGCCATCTGGGCGAGAAGACCAAGGGCGGCTTCCTGGAGTACGTGTAGACAAGGAACAATGATCAATTAACAATGATCAATGATCAATGATCAATGATCAATGGCAAGTGAAATCCTTGTCTACCGGTTTCCTTGTTTCCTGAATAAGAAATCAGAAATCAAAAATCAGAAATCGAAAATGGAGCGACCTATGGCTGACTTTATTCGTTACACCGTGGAAGACAAAGTAGCCGTGCTGGTGATCGATCACCCGCCGGTGAACGCGTTGAATCCGCAGACGCTGCAGGAGTTGGGTGAAGCACTGGACGAGTTAAACGCCAATCCGGCTGTGAAGGCGATCGTGATCACGGGCGGTGGGCAGCTGGCCTTCATTGCCGGGGCCGACCTCGGCGTGATCGGCGGCATCGTCAAGAGCCGCAATTTGGCGGAGGGCACCGCCATGATCGAATTGGGCCAGTCCGTGTTCAACAAGATCGAGAATTCCAACAAGCCCATCATCGCCGCCATCAACGGCGTGTGCCTGGGCGGCGGCCTGGAACTGGCGATGGCGTGCCACCTGCGCGTCTGCGGCGATCGCGCGCGGCTGGGCCAGCCCGAGATCAACCTGGGCATTATCCCGGGCTGGGGCGGCACACAGCGCCTGCCGCGCATCGTCGGCGCGGCCAAGGCCACCGAGATGATCCTGACCGGCGATCAGATCACGGCGCAGCAGGCCATGCAGCTGCGGCTGGTCAACATGGTGGTGCCCGGCGGCGAAGTGATGCGGCAGGCCAAGGGCCTGGCCGCCAAGATCGCCAACAAGAGCGCGGTGTCAGTGGCGGCGGCGATGGCGGCCATTCGCGCCGGCCTGGATGCGGACCTGCCCGACGGGCTGGCGGCCGAGCGCAAGCAGTTCGACGTCGTGACGGCCAGCGATGATGCGCTGGAGGGCGTGAGCGCCTTCCTGGAGAAGCGCGAGGCGAAATTCAGTGACAAGTAACGAGTAATGAGTAACGAGTAATTTTTACGCATTACTCGTTACTCGTTATGGAGGATTCGGAGGAGCCGATGGACTTTTCTCTCACCGAAGAACAAATCATGTTTCGCGATCTGTTCCGCGACTTCGCGCAGAAGGAAGTGGCCAAGATCGCGAAGCATACGGATGAAATGGAAGAACCGCCGGTGGCGCTGCTGAAGAAAGCCGCGGCGCAGGGCTTCCTGGCGGCGACGGTGCCCGAAGACCTCGGCGGGGCGGCGCTCGATCCACTGAGCTACAGCTTGCTGCTCGAAGAGATCGCCAGGGAGTGCATGTCCACCGCGGTGACGCTGGCGGTGCACAACAGCCTCGTCACTGCCACGCTCGTGAAGTACGGCAGCGACGCGCAGCAGGACAAGTGGCTGCCGGTGCTGGCAGAGAACCTCGGCGGCTTTGCGGCCGCTGAACCCGATGCGGGATCGGATCAATCGCGCGTGGCGACGCGTGCGCAGAAAACCGACGAGGGTTATCTGCTCAGCGGCGTGAAGACGTGGGTCAGCCATGCGGGCCTGGCGAAAGCGCTGCTGGTGCTGGCGCAGACGGATGGCGGCCCGGCGATCTTCGTCGTCGATCCCGCCGCGCCCGGCGTCAAGATCGGCTTGCGCGAGCCGACGACCGGCTTACGCGGGATGATGATCAACACCGTGTACTTCGATTTCGTCGAGCTGGCCGAAGCCGATCGGGTTGGCAATGAGGGCGCTGGTTTGCTCATCGCGCAAGCGGCTAACGCGCATTTGCAGCTTGCGCTGGCGGCGGCGGCGCTCGGACTTGCCGAAGGCGCGGTGGCGTTGGGCCGCAGCTTTGCGATCGAGCGCAAGCAGTTCGGCGTCAGCATTGCGACCAAGCAGGGGCTGGGCAACTACTTCGCCGATTGCGAGATCGAGCAGGAGGCGTTGCGCCATCTGATCGAGTATGCGGCGTGGCTGGCGAGTGAAGGCAAAGATTACGCGCACGCGGCGTTGAAGGCCAAGATGTTCGGCGGCAAGATCGCGCGCACGGCGGCCAACCTGATGCTGCAAGTGCACGGCGGTTACGGCTTCAGTGACGAGTACGCCATTTCGCGGTTGTATCGCGACGCGAAAGCGCTCGACTTTCTGGGCGGCACACCGCAGATCGGGCGCGTGGTGATCGCGCAGCAAGTCTTTGCCGATTCAGGGTTAGCGATTAAACCGTAAGTTGATCAGTCATCAGTCTCATCGTCATTAGTCTTGTAGTCACCAGCGGACATCGATGCTTCGACTACAAGACTATCGGACTATCGGACTACAAGACTACCGAAGGTGGTGACTATGGACTTTGAACTTTCACGCGAACATCGAGCCTTGCGCCGACTGGTGCGTGAGTTTGCCGAGGAGGAAGTGCGCCCGGCCACACGCCGCGCCGATCGATCTGCTCAACCCCCCCTGGACGTCGTCAAGAAAGCGGCGGAGATCGGCTTGTTTGGAGTGCCGTTTCCGCGCGAGTATGGCGGCATGGGGGCGGGCGAGACCGGTTATTGCATTTTGATGGAAGAGATTGGCCGCGTCGATACCAGCTTCGCCACGATCATCGGGGCGCACATCGGCATCGGCACCATGGCGATCTACCTCGGCGGCAATAAACACATCCGCGAGAAGTATCTGCCCGATCTGTGCAGCGGCAAGAAGATCGCGGCGTTCGCGCTGACCGAACCGCAGGCTGGATCGGATGCGGCGTCGATCAAGCTGCGCGCGACGAAGGAAGGCGATTCGTACATCCTCGACGGCGAGAAGATGTGGATCACCAACGGGCCACTGGCCCACACGATGAGCATCCTGGCCGTAACCGATCCGGCGCTGGGTGCGCGCGGCGGCGCAACCGCGTTCGTGATCGAAACCCTCGACGACAACGGCAACCCGACTGAAGGGTTCACCCCCGGCAAGTTCGAGCACAAGATGGGGCTGCACGGATCGCCCACTTCGGCGATCTCGTTCGACAACTTCCGCGTGCCCGCTGAGAATGTGCTGGGCCAGGTGGGCCTGGGCTTCGTCGTGTTCATGCAGACGCTCGACATTGGGCGTGTGACATTGGGCGCGGCGACGCTGGGTGGCGCGCAGGCCTCGCTGCAGCAGACGCTGGAATGGGCCGCCATGCGCGAGCAGTTCGGCAAGCCGTTGGCGCACATGCAGAGCATTCAATTCATGGTGGCCGACATGGCCGCCGAGATCGAAGCACTGCGCTCGCTGGTCTATCGCACGGCGTGGCTGGTGGACAACCAGAAGCCCTTCATCAAGGAAGCGGGCATGTGCAAACTGCTCGGCTCGGAGATCGCTTC
The DNA here is from genome assembly GCA_964398185.1 of uncultured Anaerolineae bacterium. GTDB lineage: Bacteria > Chloroflexota > Anaerolineae > Fen-1058 > Fen-1058 > Fen-1058. The sequence goes on from CAYNML010000007.1 coordinate 97,380, forward strand.
GCGCTGCGTCGATCGCGCGGTGCAGGTGATGGGCGCGCTGGGTTACAGCCGCGACGTGCACATCGAACGCGGTTTCCGCGATGCGCGCATCGCCGAGATCTTTGAAGGCACCAACGAGATTCAGCGCATCCTGATCGCGGAGCAATTGTTCCGCGAGGTGGGTGTGAGGATTCGACCGTAAAACGTAATGCGTAAAGCGTAAGTCACCTGTTACGTTTTACGTTTCACGCTTTACGTCAGATTCAGGAGCACTCTATGAAAATACTTGTGTGTGTCAAACAAGTTCTCGATCCGACCGGCCTGACCGTCAATCGCAAGGCCGAGAAGGTGTTCATCAACCGCGAGGAGTTCATCCTCGATCCGGCGAGCAAGGCGGCGCTGGAGGCGGCGAGTGATCTGAAGCAAGCGGGCGCTGAAGTAATCGCAATCAGCGTGGGGCCGGAGCGTGTGGAAGACGGCTTGCGCGAGGCGCTGGCGCGCGGGGCCGATCGGGCGATCTGGATCCGATCGGAGGGCGGCGATGCGCTGGTGATTGCCAATCTCGTCGCGGCAGCGGCGCGCAAGCTCGGTGAAATCGATCTGATCATCACTGGTCATCACTCGCTCGATAGTGGCGCGGGCGAACTTGCGCCCAGATTGGCTGAAGCGCTCGATTGGCCGCAAATTTTGGGCGCGGCGAAGATCGAGGCAAGCGCGAACGGCGTGACGGGCATCGTCCAGGCCGACGGCTTTGTGCAAGTTGAGGCGGCGCTGCCCGTCGTCGTCTCCATGCTCGGCGCAGCGTATCGCGGATCGTATCCCAACGGTTGGCGCTTGATGGACGCCTACAAGCAGTGGAACGTGGAAGCGTGGAGCACCGCCGAACTCGATCTGGGTGAGGACGATCTGCGCCCGTTGACGGCCAAGAAAGAAGACGCCTTCCCGCCCGAACGGCAGCTGGGCACGCCGGTGCGCGATGTGAAGGAACTGGTGGTGATGCTGAAGCGCGAAAAGGTAATCGCGTGAAACGTAAAACGTGAAACGTGAAACGTAAAACGTAAAACGTAAAACGTAAAACGTAAAACGTGATATTACGCATTACGTTTTACGCATTAGGAGCGTTCTATGACACGACTCACTTATTCCGATGAACCGCGTGACATCTGGATTGTGGCCGAGACGCAGGATGGCGCGTTGACGCCGCTGACGAAGGAATTGGTCTATGGTGCGCGTACAGCCGCCGATATGATGGGCTTCTACGTCAAGGTCGCACTGCTGGGATCGGGCGTGAGCGATCTGGCCAATGAGCTGTATCCCGTCGGGGCCGATCGCGTGTATGTGGCGGAGGATGATCGGCTTAGCGTCAACACGTCATTGCGAGGAGCGTCTTTGGCGACGAAGCAATCTCGCGCATCCGAGGACGAGATTGCTTCGCACGCCCTGTCCGCGCAGAGCGCGGGGGCGCGCTTGGCGAAAGCGCTCTCAATGACGCGGGCCGAGCTGTGGCTGAAGGTGCTGAGCGATCTCTTCGCCGCGCAAGCGCCGGAGTTCGTCCTGTTCGGCGCGACACCGCTGGGCGAGGCATTGGCTCCACGGTTGGCGCAGCGCTTTGGCGCGGGCCTGATCGTGAACGCACTGATGTTGAAGGTTGACGATTTCGATCGCTGCTTCGTGGGGCGGCGCGCGGCCTATGGCGGCGAATACTACGAGGTGATGACCACCGCCGGGGCGCGATCGCACTATGCGACGGTGCTGCCGGACACCTTCGGCGCGCCGTATCCCGACGCCTCGCGTTACGGCGAAGACGAGACGGTTGAAGTGAATTTAGAGGACGTTGAGGCCAAGATCAAAACGATCGGGCCGGTGGAATTCACGCTGCCGCAGCCCAAGTTAAAGGCCGCCAGGCAGATCGTCGCCGTCGGACGGCAGGCGGGTGACATCGAGGCGGCGAAAGCGCTGGCAGAAACATTCGGTGCGGAGTTGGCCGGGGCGCGTGAAGCGCTGGATGAGAATTTCATCGGCGAGTCGCAAGTCGTCGGCATCACGGGCGAGCGTGTGTCGCCGAATCTCTACATCGCGCTGGGCATTCGCGGCGACACCATGCACACGTGGGGCATGAAGGGCGCGCGCTACGTCGTGGCCGTGCACCCCGATCCCGATGCGCCGATCCTGAAGCAGGCCGATGCAGCCATGGTGGGCGATCCGGCGAAGGTGGCGAGGGAATTGGTGGAGGCGTTGAGCAGGAATTGATACGTGAAACGTAAAACGTGAAGCGTAAAAGCAGGCTCGTCTCGCAATGGGATGAGCCTGCTGTGGTTTATAGGCGATTCTTAAGGGGACCAACGTTCTCCGACAGTACGAGCCAGTGCTTCTTCGATAACGCGATCATCGAGGCGAAATCCACTTGCTCGTATAGAACGAAGGACTTCAACCGCCGATGGAATCAAGCCTTTTTGCCTGGCAAGCAACACGACAGCCAGCGTACCTTTGACTGGAAGCGAAAAACTGCGGGCGCATTTTCGGGCTGCGGCGTCATCAAGAATGGCAATCCAGCCCGGTTCAGCAAGGGCGACGGAGAGCACAGCAGTTTCTCCCGCACCGAGATCCCAGTTGAGCAGTTCAGGAGCAGCCGGCGGCGCAGCAATGATTTCGAAATGCCGGGCCTGCAGAATAGCGCGAGCCGGATCATCATCCGGCCCGGCGTCAATTTCTGCGGCAACCGCACTTGGTACCATGACGCGCTCAGCGAGCGCAGTAAACAGGCGCGTCTGTCCAACGCGCGCCAACACGATCAGCGGCGACGCGTTGAGAATCCACCGTTCACTCACCCTTGACCTCACGCGTCAAGTCATCCGCGTTGTATTGGAAAGGCGTGACTTCCAGGCGTGTCAACGCCGCGAGGAATTCCGCGCGTGAAACGCCCGCAACTTCGGCGGCCTTGGCTTGCGAGATGAGCCCGACTTCATACCATTTCACGGCCGCCGCCAGGCGCATCTCGCGAACGAACGTGGGCGGATCCTGGCGCAGCGCCGACAGTACATCGCGGTTGAGTTCAATCGAGACTTGCACGGTGTCCATGGCGACCTCCTGATGGGATTATAGCATATGGAGATTGTGAGACATGTAGCGTGTGATGCGCAATGCGTAAAGGCGGGCCCGTCTCGCAATGGGATGGGCCTGCTGTGTTTTGCGGTGTCTGGCGGTAGGTAGGTATGCGATAGAAGTTCGTTTTTGCCGAGCATTTGTAAGGCGGGTATAATACCGGCACACACTTGTCTTGTTCGTCTGATACATTTCACAATCCATAAAAGGACACGTAAACTATGGCCGAACAATCTGATGTGCGACTATTCTTTCTCGATACGGCGCTGTTTGAAGATGGCGTAGCGACGCGTGGCGGTGTGTTGATTACGGACATTGAGACGAAACCATACGAATTTAGATGCACAAGTCCTGTTCGGCCAACGAGTCTCCAACGAATGCTCTACGGAGATACTCTTGAAGAGTACATCCATATTGAGCTAATTGGAGTACCACTCATCAAAGCCGCAAAAGAAACGCCCAGTCTCGTGTTAGTGCGGACTCCTGTACTTCTTCGCCTGCGCCCCTTTATTGCCCACCCAGTCGTATTAATTCGTCGCGAACAGACCTCAGTCATTTCTGACGTCGCCGAAGATCAAAGGGTCATAAAACCAATCACAGTTTCAGCACATCGGGAGTTCTCGTCAGAGGCAACAGCCGCTCAAGCATTGTTAGCGCAGCTTATACAAAGGCGTGACTTACTTGAACCATTTGAGCGTCTTCAGGTCGCTTTAAGCGAAGCTCATCAGCGGCGTATTGGCGATAATCCGGTTGGGAGCGGACGTGCCTAAGCCACAGCCACGCATTGGCGGGTTGGCAGGCCGACTGGCTGCCATGTCTCCGCCGGAGATTCTCTATACCGACAAGTTAGCGCTCGGCCCAATCGATCTGTTTGGGGCTACCGCTCTCTGTCCATCATGTCGCGATGATGATGTAGCTCCGCATTGCGCTGTCTCACCAAACATTCTTCCATTAATTGTCGATTTCAATCTTCCGCACGTTTTTGAAGGTACACCTTCCTCTTTTATCACTCCCTCCAATTATGTAGTAGCATCGCAATCCCTGGATTTGAGCTGCACAGTCGTTCCCGATCTTTTGCCTTACCTGTGGCGATTAGCTCAGCAAGGAAACACTCTGCAGACTCACGAGCTCGACCTTGTTCCAGCACCGGCTGTGATTGAGGTCGATAATTTTCCTCTTTCTGCACAGGTACTGCTTGAGAGCGATCCTCTCCCCGTTGCATCCATCTCTGGCGACTTGCTTGAAAGCTTGTCGGCTACCACAGTCTTCGGGATGAATTATCGCGATAGGATATGGCATGCGTTAACTGAACAAGATGAAGAAGAGCCAGCGCCGAGACGGAAATCTGGCACGAAGCCCCTCAGTAAATCGTACTTAGCAGAACCAGAGCAAAAGGAAGGCCGCAAACCAACGCCCAAGGTACCATCACTTTGGGATTTGCTATATGTGGTTCTTCAACCGCCTTTGGATTTTGACCGATCCGAAAACTTATTCCTGCCACATAAGCCGTTCGACTACCAACCAGCTGGTGTCGAGTTCTTGATGCACAATGAAAGTGCGCTGCTTGCTGATGAGATGGGAACCGGCAAGACAGTAATGACAATTCTAGCTATTAAGATTCTCATGCAACGGGGCAATATACAGAGCGCGCTTATTGTCTGTCCGCTCAGTGTGCTTCGCGAGTGGGATCGTCACCTGATTGACTGGTCGCCAGAATTATGGGTTAAGTTCATCAGGGGCAATCAGGAAAAGCGCAAGGCAGATTGGAAAATGCCTGCACATGTATATGTAACCACCTATGACACCTTGCGAATGGATGTTGCCAATGGTGTGTTGGTTGGCGATGATCTGAGTAAATTCGACGTTGTTGTGCTGGACGAGGCACAAGGCATAAAAAACACCGCCAGCGGACGGTCACGTGCGATCAAACAGCTACGAGCCCGACGAAGATGGGCACTTACAGGTACACCCATCGAAAATAAGATTGAAGACGTTGCCTCAATTTTTGAATTCTTACGTCCTGGGTATTTGACACCGTTCGACCTCTATCCATCTCGGATCAAAGAGAGAATCGCGCCGTACTTCCTCCGTAGGCTCAAAAAGGATGTCCTCCGCGATTTGCCCCCGAAAATCCGGCAGGAAGTTAGGCTTGAGTTGGATCCAATTCAACGAGCAGAGTATGATCAGGTCGAAGGTCAAGTCAGAAGTGAGCTGTCCGCACTTGGTACACAAGTTACCCAGTTCCATATCATGCAGCAACTTCAACGCCTAAAGCAGATTTGCAATTTCGCTTCTGGTCAAAGCACAAGTCCTAAACTGAGAGACGCGAAAGAACTGGTCGAACAGATCATTGCTAACAGTGAAAAGGTGATCATATTCTCACAATATTTGGCAGAAGGCGTCGACAAACTGGAGCAAGCTTTGAAACCTTACGGGACTGCCAAAATTGTTGGGGGTCAGACGGAGAAAACGCGGGACGCTGAAATCCAACGATTTGTTGACGATCCAACGTTTTCAGTTCCGGTATTGCTCGCTTCTGTGAAGGCGGGAGGGGTCGGCCTCAACCTTACGCAGGCGAGCTACGTGATTCACTTTGATCATTGGTGGAATCCAGCGGTGATGTGGCAAGCAGAGGCACGAGTTCACCGTTCCGGACAAACTCGTGGGGTGAATGTATACTCTTATTGGATGGTAGATACCATTGAAGATCGTATTCACAGTCTCCTTGAAGAGAAGGGACTTCTGTTTGCCGATATTGTGGATGGCCTTTCTACAGATCAGATCGATGCGGCCATCTCACGCGACGAGTGGCTAGAGAAGATATTCTTAGTCAGCCGCAAGTCAGATTCACAATTAGTGTCCGAAAAAAGAGCTGCAGTTTCGCTCAGCCTAACTGAAATCAGAGATAAGTTGTTTGAGCTTACACCAGTAGCTTTTGAGCATCTCGTAAAAGAAGTAATGCGATGTTGGGGGTATCCGAATGTCAAGGTAACTCAGCAAACGCGAGATGGTGGCATTGATGTTATTGCCAGTCGCAATGCAGCTGACGGTGTGGTTCGTGTTGTGGCACAATGCAAACGGTATCGGGGAATGGTGGGGGTCGAGGTAGCACGCGAACTACTCGGCGTCATTGCTGCTGATAAGAGTATCTCAAAGGGCTTTTTGGTCACTAGCGGCGACTTCAGTTTGGACTGCTTTCGCTTTTGTGAATCAACTGGCCTCGTCGCGTTGGTTTCAGGCTTGCAGCTCGCTAACTACATTAAGCAGTTTGGCATTGCGATATAGCAGGGATTCGACGTATTGTTCGACCATAATTGTGTACAACAAAAACTCGCTTCCCAATCGGAGGCGAGTTTTTGTTTTGACACTCGAATCAATACGCAATAACAAACTCACCCGTGCGGCCCAGCTTCACCCGATCGGGGCCGAAGCCTTCAGGCAGCAGCTTGGCCGCCTGCACCGCGCGATTGAAGGCCGCGTCGTCTTCCAGCCCCAGCGCTTTCAGCACCGGATTGTGGATGAAGGTCTTGTGCTTTTCAGCGTTGTGGATTTCCGTCCGGCTCACGGCGCGAATGAACTGGCGCGCGTTCGGGATCAGCCGCAGCGACGGCATCTGAAAGCCCTTGAACACCTGCTCGATCGTGTCGAGCGTTTTCTCCGGCAGATACTTGAGATGCGTCAACACGATTTGCAAGAAGATGCCGTGATGCGCGATCTCGTCCACGCCGACCACGCGAAAGGCTTCCGACGCGCCGACTTCGTAACCGCGCGTACGTTCTTCTGCGGTGGGCGCTGGCGGCAGGCCGTATTCCGATCGGATGCGGGTGCGCGTTTCCTGATAGTTGTAGAACGTGGCGCGCTCCTGCACCATCGCGTACACCGTGACGCCCAACGGATTATCCGCCCCGGCGTGATTGCGAATCGTCCAGCGATGTTCCTGCACTTTGTCGCAGTAGTTCTTCAACTGTTCTTCCGTGCGCGCGCCGGAATGCAGCAGCACCTTCTCCCACGCCACACCGTGCTTCAACTCTTCCGAACCCCACTGCAATTGCAGATGTTTCCGCATCCGATTGTTGCGGAACATCTCCAGCCCTTCTTCCACGTAATCGCCGACGTATTCTTCAATGCCGAGGAAGCCTTCAATCAAGTTGACGGTTTCCTGCGAGAGGCGTGCGCCGAACTTCTTCATCTCGTCGAGCGGCAGATCGTGCCACGGCGACCAACGCCGCGTCTTCATCGCTTTGCCGAAATAGTCGATGAAGTGCTGCAAGCATTCCTTGTCAATGGCGAGCTGGCGCGCGGCTTGCGTCCACGGGCCTTTGACGATCTCCGGGATCGCAAATGAACCGCGCGGGGCGGCATTTTCAGTAATCATGTTTACTCCCTGTGGTTGTGACTTGAATGAGGCAACAGCCCCTTTGGTGGGCCGTCCGCCCGCTGGCTGGTCGGGCGCTGAACTCTAAAATGATTATAGCACACGGGTTACGCGGAACCAGAAAATTTCGATTCTGCGTTAGAATCAAGCCTGAACGCGATGGCACACGGAGCGGCGGCATGGGGATGCCGTCCCTGCGACATTCAATCGGTAGTCTGGCATCCCCATGCCGGACCTCAGCTGCACAGGAGCCGCGCATGAGCGAACCCGAACGCACGTGGCACATTCTGCTGGTGGACGACGAAGAAGCGATCACGGCCAACCTGGCGCCGTTTCTGGAGCGAGCGGGTTTCAAAGTCTCGATCGCATCCGACGGGGCGCAGGCGCTCGATCGGGTGCAGCAGATGCCGCCGGATCTGATCGTGATGGATGTGCTGATGCCGCACCTCGACGGGCGTGAAGCGCTGCGCCGCCTGCGCCGATCGAACAACTGGCTCCCTGTGATCCTCCTCACGCAGATCGGCGAATCGATTGAGCGGGCGATGGCGCTGGAAGAGGGCGCCGACGATTACCTCAACAAGCCGTTCGATCCGTATGAACTCATCGCGCGCATGCGGGCCGTGCTGCGCCGCGCGCGCCCCGGACAACCGCCGCTGGCCACGGCCTCACTCTTGCAGTGCGGCGAATTGAAATTCGATCGCCGCGCGCATCGCGCCTATCTGGCCTCGCACGAAATCACCTTGACGCCCAAAGCCGTGGCGCTGCTCGAATATCTGCTGATGCATCCCGATGAACTGTTGACGCGCGAGCGGTTGCTGGAGGCCGTGTGGGGCTGGGATTATCCGGCGGGCACGCGCACGGTCGATACGCGCATCGCCGAACTGCGCCGCGCGCTGCATGACGACGTGAGCGATCCCCGTTACATCGAAACGGCGCCGGGTGAAGGCTATCGTTTTGTGGGCAAGGTGGAGGGCGGAGCATGACACGCCGCTGGCTGATCGTGCTGCTGCCGATCGGGATTGGCGTGGCCTTCTCGTTGATCCTGAACAGCGGCCTGTTCCCCAACCCGATCGTCTATCTGCGCGCCGACGTGGGCGCGGTATGCGTGTTGATCGGCGCCATCACGTCGATCGTGCTGGCCGCGTGGTTGATTACGTGGTCGCGCGCCCAGCGGAACATCGAGCGCAAAGCGCGCTGGCGGGCCGCCGAAGATCGCCGGCGTTTTGTGCGGCGGCTCGATCACGAATTGAAGAATCCGCTCACGGCGATTCGCGCGGGCTTAGCCAATGCCGCCGCGATCGATCAGCCGGAAGCGCGCCGCGTTGCGCTGCGCGGCGTGGAAGCGCAGGTGCTGCGCATCAGCCGCCTCACCGTCGATCTGCGCAAGCTGGCTGAACTGGAAACGCGCACGGTGGAAATGTCGCCCGTCAATCTGGCCGAGGTCTTGCAGCAGGTGGTGGACCTGGCGCAGGACAAACCCGAAGCCGATGATCGCCGCCTCACGTTGACGCTGCCGCAAGCGCCGTGGCCGCTGCCGCCCGTGCGCGGCGATCGCGATCTGTTGCTGCTGGCGCTGCACAACCTCATCGACAATGCGTTGAAGTTCACGCGCCCCGGCGACACCATCGAAGTGCGCGCCTTTGAAGACGGATCGTTCGTCGTGATCGAAGTAGCCGACACCGGGCCGGGCATTCCTGAAGAAGAACTGCCGCACGTCTGGGAAGAGCTCTATCGGGGCGACCGGGCGCGCGGTGTGCCGGGCAGCGGGCTGGGTCTGCCGCTGGTGCGCGCCATCAGCGATCAACATCGCGGGCGCATTGTCATGCGGAGCGTGGTCAAGCAGGGCACGGTGATCACGCTGCGGTTGCCGGTGGCGTAAAATCAAGCCGCCGTCATTGCGAGGAGGCCGTAGGCCGACGAAGCAATCTCAGCGCCAATCGATGGGAGAATGCTTCGCCCTGCGGGCTCGCAATGACGAGAAACGCGGCTGTTACCAACTCGTAACGCGTTGTGACCAAACCGTGACAGCCGCGCCATTATCATGTCACAACCACCCTCTATCATCAGAGTAAGACATCTCAAGATGATGGAGGCCTATCATGCAACGCTTCGGATTCTTTACGCTGTTCGCAAGTTGGTTGTTGTTGGCGGGTTGTGTCAGCGCGCCGCAGACACCCACTCCCCATGTGATGCAAGCGACGATTGTCGCGCTGCAAACACAGAATGCTCAATTGGCGGCACAGGTCGCCGGGCTGCCGGCGACGATCGAGAATTGGCCGACACCGACGCCGCTGCCCTCGGCCACGCCCACGGCCACGGCGACGCCGACTGCAACACCCACGGCGACACCCACTCGTCGCCCCGCGCAGCGACCCGCCGCGACGGCCACACCCCAATGGCCGCAGATCGTCTCGTTCACTTCCGATCAAGGTGAAGTGAATCCCGGCGAAAACGTGACGCTGCGCTGGGACACGGCGGATGCGTCGCAAGCCGTCCTGCAGCAGTACGGTGCGGATAACACAACCTACGGCACGATCGATGTCGCGCCCGACGGATCGATCGTGCTGCCGATTGCGGCTCAGGAACGGTTGTATCACACGTTCATTTTGAACGCTTACAATGCGGCGGGGAACAGCTCGTCCGGCTCAGTCACGGTCTACCTTCGCTGCCCGTACACGTATTTCTTCGCGCCGCCAGCCGACACCTATCGCTGGGATTGTCCGGCGGGGTCAGCCGCCACATCGGATGCGGCCGAGCAATACTTTGAAGGCGGCCGCATGATCTGGATCGGCAGCGCGAAAATGATCTATGTGCTGTTGAATGACGGCGGGTTGTATGCTTACACGGACACCTGGACCGCCGGCCAGCCCGATGTCGATCCAGGCATCACACCCCCGGCCGGCCGTTACAAGCCGGAACGCGGTTTTGGTAAAGTATGGGGGTCTGATCCGTACCTCCGCTCACGGCTGGGGTGGGCCATGGCGCCCGAGCAGGGTTATCAAGCGCAGTTGCAATATCGTTGGCCGGGTTGTTGCGCGCCTGCGTCAGAGTTTTATCTGCGCGAGATCGATCACCGCGTGACGCATCTGGCGCCGGCTGCTGCGCCGCCCGGCTACTGGAACTTCGTGCAATACTAGAGGTTATGCCATGCGCGCTGTGATCCTGATCTTCTCGCTCTGGTGGTTGGCCGGCTGCCGCACGTTCGAGATCGGCTTCGTGCAGACGCCCACGCCCGATCGGGCGACGGTTACTCCGACGAATTCACCAACGCCGACGATGGCTGTGACGATGATGACAGCAACGGTTGAGCCCACGGCAACAGCGACGATCGCCCCAACGGCGACTGCGCGGCCTACGTCCAGGCCGATGGTTCCGACAGCGACTGCAACGCCCCAGCCTCAAGGACCAACCATTCTCGAATTTTTCGTCGCACCGTTGGAAGTCGATCCTGGTGATGTGGTGACCGTGCGCTGGTCGGTCACCAACGCCAATTCGATCGACATCTATCAGCGTGTGCCTGACACGCTGCCGGCTTACACCACGCTGAATCTTTCGGCCACCGGTCAGCTGACGCAGACCATTCGCGATCAGCAGCGCTTGTGGCACTCGTTCGAGTTGTCTGCTTCCAATGCAGCGGGCGTCATCACGCAGACGATCACGATCGCGATCCGCTGCCCGTACGCTTACTTCTTCAGCCCGCTGCCTGAAGAAGATCGATCGGACTGGAGTTGTCCCGACGGTGAACCGATCACTTCAGCGGCCGCAGAACAAGTTTTTGAGAACGGACGCCTGATCTGGCTGCAGCACGATGATCGCATCTACGTCTTCTTCGACGACGGCACGTATCAAACGTTTGAGGATACCTGGGCGGCCGGTCAGCCGGATTCAGTGCCCGGTCTCACACCACCTGCGGGGCGCTTCCTGCCCGTGCGCGGCTTCGGCAGAGTGTGGAGCGGCGATGAAGATGTCCGTTCGCGTCTGGGGTGGGCCTTGGCTGAAGAGCGCGGCTTTGAGACGCAGCTGCAAGGTGGCTGGCTGCGCTGCTGCTCGGACTTGAATGCGGTCAATCGCCCGATCTATCTACGCAACGTCGAGGGGCGCCTCATCCGTTTGTGGCCGGGGGAGGCGCCGCCGGGGCAGTGGAAGTGGGTGGAGTGAAGTGTAAGGCGTCCCCTGGGGAGGCTGTGCACTAAAACGTGAAACGTCACGAGTAACGCGACATCGTTACTCGTTTTTTGCGCGGTGCTCGCGGCGGTGATGCTATAATGGCGCGGCAGTTGTTACCGGGAGGAACAAGATGGATCAAGTCCAAGAGAATACCTTGCGGCAAATCCTGCGCGATATGCAGCGCGTGCTGGTGGCTTACTCGGGCGGCATTGATAGCACGTTACTGGCGGTGGTGGCGCAGCAGGAGTTGGGACACAACGCGGTGGCAGTAACGGCGGTCTCGCCGAGTTTGCCCGGCGCGGATCTGGCAGAGGCCAAGGCCATCGCACAGCAGTTTGGCTGCGCGCATGTGTTGATCGAAAGCCACGAAGTGGAGAATCCTGATTATCAGGCCAACACGCCGTTGCGCTGTTACTTCTGCAAGCACGAAGTCTACGGTGAGTTGGTGGAGTACGGGCGAGAACATGGCTTTCAGTTCATCATCGACGGCACCAACCTCGACGATGTGGGTGACATCCGTCCCGGGCGCAAGGCCGCGGCGGAATATGGTGTGCGCTCGCCGCTGATCGAGGCGCAGTTCACCAAGCAGGATGTGCGCGATCTGGCGCGCGCGCTGGGCATTCCGAATTGGGATAAGCCCTCGGCGGCGTGTTTGTCGTCGCGCATTCCGCACGGCACAGCGGTGACGATTCAATTGCTGTCGCAGGTGGAGCAGGCTGAGATGGTGGTGCGCGGCTTGGGCATTCGCCAGGCGCGCGTTCGGCATCACGGCGAGATCGCGCGGCTGGAAGTTCCGCCGGACGATTTCGAGATCGTGCTGGCTCAACGCGAGAAGATCGTGGAGCAGCTGCGCGCGATCGGGTACACGTTTGTCGCGCTCGATCTGGTCGGCTATCGCATGGGCAGTTTGAATGAGTTGATCAAACAACGAGTCATGAGTAATGAGTAACGAGTAATGAGTCGCAAGAAACTGGAAGCGATCTTACAGGAAGTGGCGGCGGGTGCGCGCTCGATCGATGAGGCGCTGCACGATCTGCGCGATCTGCCGTTTGAAGATGTGGACGTGGCTGTGCTCGATCATCATCGCGCTTTCCGCACGGGCGTGCCGGAAGTGGTGTACGGTCTGCACAAGACCCCCGTGCAGATCGTTGCAATCGTCGAGCGGATGGTGGCGCGTGACGGGCGAGCCATCGTGACGCGGGCGGCCAGTGAGGCAGTGACCGCGGTGCAAGCGAAGTTCCCGCAGGCGCGGTATTTTGAAACCGCGCGCATCATCGCGGTAGGTGAATTCCCCGCGCCGCAGTCCGATCGTTTTGTGGCGGTGGTGACGGCGGGCACGTCGGACTTGCCGGTGGCCGAAGAAGCAGCCATCACGCTGGAATGGCTGGGCACGCGCGTCGAGCGGGTCTACGACGTGGGCGTGGCGGGTGTGCATCGCTTGTTGAGTCGACGCGAGTTGTTGTGGCAGGCGTCGGCGGTGGTCGCCATTGCGGGCATGGAAGGCGCACTCGCCACGGTGGTCGGCGGGCTGGTGAGCTGCCCGACGATCGCCGTGCCGACCAGCGTGGGTTACGGCGCCAGCTTCAACGGCCTGGCGGCATTGCTGGCTATGTTGAATTCGTGCGCGCCCGGCGTGTCGGTGGTCAACATCGATAACGGTTTCGGCGCAGCGGTGTGCGCGCACATGATTGTGGCGCAGCTGTAGGGCGAGATACCGCCTCGCGCGCCAAGGGCCCGCGGATGAATCGCGGGCTGGCAGTGGAAGTCGGCTTCAAGCCGACTTGACTTATCAGCCGCCGACACATGCGGTGCCGTGCTCCCGTTTCAATCGGCCGGCGTAAACGGAAAGAGTAATCATGCGCATTGCGTACATTGATCTGGTCAGCGGCGCGAGCGGCGATATGCTGCTGAGCGCGCTCGTCGATGCGGGCGCATCCGAGGACGTCGTGCGATCGATCCCGGCGGCTTTGCAGCTGCCCGCTTGCTCCGTCAACTTTCAGCGGGTGATGCGCGGCGCGCTGTCGGCGCTGCAAGCCGAGGTGATTACGCCGCAGCACGAAGATCATCGTCACGTGCCGGACTTGCTGGCCATCATCGATCGGGCCGCGATCACCGATCGGGTGAAGCAGCAAGCCCGATCGGTGATCGAACGCTTGGCGGCAGCCGAAGCGCGCATTCACCACAGCCCGATCGAATCTGTGCACCTGCACGAAGTCGGCGGCGACGATGCGCTGATCGATATTGTCGGCGTGCTGGCCGCGCTGGAGAATCTGCAAATTGAACGCGTGTATGTCTCGCCGGTGCCGCTGGCGCGCGGGTGGACAAAATCACAACATGGCGCGCTGCCGCTGCCCGCGCCAGCGACGTTAGCGTTGCTGGAAGGCGCGCCGGTTCGCTATGTGGGTGAGGTGGAAAAGGAATTAGTCACGCCCACGGGGGCGGTGCTGTTGAAATCGATCGCGCACGAGTTCGGCGGTTTCCCGGCGATGACGCTGGGCCGCGTGGGGTTGGGAGCGGGGCGGCGTGAACTGCCGTTCCCCAACATCGTGCGCGTGTGGTTGGGTGAAGGTGCGCGGATGCTCGAAGCCCGCGTCCTCGCGGGCGGGCAGGCGCGCGAAGACGGCTTGATCGTCGAGACGCTGACGCTGTTGGAAACCAACATCGACGATCTCAATCCGCAGATCTATGAACACGTGCTGAATCGCCTGCTGGCGGCGGGCGCGCTCGATGTGACGCTGACGCCCATGCAGATGAAGAAGAATCGCCCCGCCACGCAGTTGACGGTGCTGTGCCGGCCAGGTGACGCGGATGCTTTGCTGCCCATCATCTTGACGGAGACGACCACGCTCGGCGTGCGCCGATCGGTGATCGAACGGGTGAGCCTGCCGCGATCGATCGAGACAGTGGAAACGCGCTACGGATCGATCCGCGTGAAGGTGGCGCGCTGGAACGACATTGTTCGCGCCGTGCCGGAATACGACGATTGTAAGCGTGCTGCGGAAGCGAGTGGCGCGGCGTTGATCGACGTGATGCAGGCCGCGCGCGAGGTATGGTACACTTCGGCCCATGTTTAGATTCCTCATCTTTGACCTCGACGAGACGCTCTATCCGCGTCAGGCCGGCTTGATGCAAGAGATCGGCGTCCGGATCAACCGCTATCTGATCGAGAACCTGCACCTGCCGCAAGAGCAAGCGAATGAACTCCGCCAGCGCTATTACCATCAGCACGGCACAGCGCTGCGCGGCCTCGTCGTCGAACGGCCCGACGTCGATCCCGAAGACTATCTGCATTACGTGCACGATATTCCGCTGAGTGATTATATCGGCCCCAACCCGGCGCTGGCCGATATGCTGCGTTCGATCCCGCTGACCAAGGTGATCTTCACCAACGCCACCATCGAGCACGCGCAGAACGTGCTGAACGTCATCGGGATTGCCGATCAATTTGCGGGCATCATCGATGTGCGGCGCGTGGCGTACGTGAGCAAGCCCAATGCCGAAGCCTACCGGCGCCTGCTGGATATCCTGCAGGCGCGCGGCGACGAATGCATCCTGATTGAGGATGCGGCGCGTAACTTATTGCCCGGCAAGGGGTTGGGTATGACAACGATCCTTGTCGATAGCGACGACTGCGCGGAGGTCGATTATTGTGTGCCGGACATTCTGGCAGTGAAGGCCGTGGTTGATCGGGAGATGGCGCGACAGAGGGATGGAGAGACGGCGGGAGGCAGGATGCACGACCAGCTACCAGCGGCCAACGACTAACAACCAATGACCATGCTCGACAAAGTGATCACTCTTGCTGAATCCGTCAAACTGGTCAAATCTGGCGACATTCTCGCCCTCGGCGGGATGAATCTCTATCGCCGCCCGGTGGCCTTTGTGCGCGAATTGCTCAAGACCGAGGTGCGCGATTTGACCCTGCTGAACTTCACCTCGTCCTACGAAACCGATCTGCTCATCGGGGCAGGGCGGGTGCAGACCTTGCGCACCTGCTACTGCGGGCTGGAGTCGTTCGGGCTGGCGCCGATGTTCACGGCCAAGGCGGCGTCCGGCGCGTTAAATCTGATCGAAGAAACAGAATCGAGCCTTGCATTTGGACTGCGCGCCACACTGGCGGGCGTGGGCTTCATGCCGGGGCAGGGCTGGATCGGTACGGATATGCTAAAAGTGCGGCCGGACGTGAAGGTGATCGACGATCCGTACACTGGGCAGCCGGTAGTCGCGTTTCCGGCGCAGCGGGTCGATGTGGCGGTCGTGCACGCGCCGCTGGCCGATCGGTTTGGCAACGCGCGCCTCATGGGCAACCTGGCGATCGATCAAGAAATCTCGCTGGCCGCCACAACCGTCATCATCACCGCCGAAGAAGTGGTGGACGAGCTCGACGCGCCGATCGATCTGACGGGCCTGAGCACCACGGCGGTGGTTCACACGCCGCGCGGGGCGTGGCCCACCTCGTGCTATCCGCACTACCATCTGGATGGCGAAGAAATCCTGCGCTACATCGACGCGTGCGCCGCCGATAAATTCGCAGACTACATCGCCGCTGTTTAGCAAAGAAAAATCCTTGCGGCAAGGCAGCTTGTCGTTAGAAAAAGGGTGAGGAGAAAAGAGATGAATTTACCGATAATCATTCAAGGCGGCATGGGTGTCGCCATTTCCAATTGGACACTGGCCAAAGCGGTGTCACAACTGGGGCAGCTGGGCGTGGTGTCGGGCACCGGTATCGCGCGCGTGGTGACCAGCCGCCTGTCCGACGGCGATCTGGCTGGCCATGTGCGCCGCGCGCTGGCGAACTTCTCCATGCCTGAGCCGGTGCAAGCCATTCTCGATCGTTACTACGTGCCCGGCGGCAAGCAGCCTGCTGAGCCGTACCGGGCGATTTCGATGTATAGCCTGCGCCCGCCCAGGTTCCTCGATCAGTTGACGGCCATTTCCAACTTTGTGGAAGTGTTCCTGGCGCGCGAAGGGCACAAGGGTGTGGTGGGCATCAACCTGTTGGAGAAGGTGCAGATGCCCAACCTCGCCTCGCTCTACGGCGCGATGCTGGCCGGCGTCGACGTGGTGCTGATGGGCGCCGGGATTCCGATCCAGGTGGCGGGCATTCTCGACAAGCTGTCACGCCACGAACCGGTCTCGTATCGCCTGGACGCGCTCAACACCGGGCCTGACGACGACGTGCGTATTCACTTCGATCCGGAAGCGGTGTTCCCCGGCATCGCCAAACTCGTGGGGCAGCTCAAGCGGCCCAAATTCCTGCCGATTATCTCCTCGGTCGTGTTGGGGCAGGCGTTGATCAAGCGCAGCGAAGGAGAGATCAACGGCTTCGTCATCGAAGGCCCCACGGCCGGCGGCCACAATGCCCCGCCGCGCGGCGCAGTGAAGCTGAACGCCAAAGGCGAACCGATCTACACCGACAAAGACGTCGTCGATCTGGAAAAGATGAAACAGCTGGGCCTGCCCTTCTGGCTGGCCGGCGGCTACGGCAATCCCGATCAGGTAAAGCAAGCCCTGGAGGCCGGCGCGGCGGGTGTGCAAGTGGGCACGGCGTTCGCGCTGTGCGAAGAATCGGGTATGGAGCCGGAACTCAAACGGCGCTTGCTGCGTCAAGTGCTGGATGAAGAGGCCGAGGTGTTCACCAGCCCGGTCGTGTCGCCGACGGGCTTCCCCTTCAAAGTGGCGCAGCTGTCCGGCACACTCACCGACCAGGACGTGTACGACGCGCGCCCGCGCATTTGCGACATGGGCTTCCTGCGGACCATCTTCAAGCGCGAAGACGGCTCGTTTGGCTATCGCTGCCCCGCCGAGCCGGTGGAGGACTACGTACGCAAGGGCGGAAAGGCCGAAGACACGGAAGGCCGCTCGTGCCTGTGTAACAACCTCGGCGCAACCGCCGGCTTCCCGCAAGTCCGCGAAAATGGTTTCGTCGAACCGCCGCTGATCACCGCCGGGGATGATCTGGTCTCGGCCGGTCAGTTTGTGCCTGCCGGCAAGATCACGTATACCGCCAAGGATGTGATCGATCGCTTGCTGAGCAGGATTCAGCCCGCGCCGGGACTCAGTCCCGCCTAATCGCGATCAACCACGCGCGTTTCAGCGGCCATCCGATCGGTTCACGCAGCCCGATCGGATGGCCGTTGTCTTTCAGGCGGCTTGTCGTTCAGTCAGGCGCGCATACAGGCCCTGCCGCGTCAGCAAATCGGCGTGGGCGCCCACTTCCACGATGCGGCCCCGGTCAAGAACCACGATGCGATCAGCATGGCGGATGGTGGACAGGCGATGAGCCACCACCAACGTCGTGCGGCCTTTCATCAGGCGCGCCAGCGCTTCTTGAATCAGCGCCTCGCTCTCCGTGTCCAGCGCCGAGGTCGCCTCGTCCAGAATCAACACACGCGGATTCCGGATCAACGCGCGGGCGATCGCCAGGCGCTGCTTCTGCCCGCCCGACAAGCGCGCCCCTTTTTCGCCCACGCGGGTTTCGATGCCGTCCGGCAGGCGCTCGACAAACTCCCACGCATTCGCATCACGCAGCGCTGTCAGCACGACTTCATCTGAAAGCGACGGCAGGCCGTAGGTCACGTTTTCGCGGATGGTGCCGTCGAACAAAATCGATTCCTGCGGCACGACGGACACAAAGCGGCGATACGTCCGCAGATCGAGCCGCTCCATGTCCTGTCCGTCCAGCAGCAGGCAGCCCTGCGTGGGACGCACAAACCCGATCGCCAGATTCAACAGCGTCGACTTCCCTGCGCCCGACGGCCCCACCAGCGCGATGGTTTCGCTGGGTTGGACATGGAGATTGATGTCTTGCACGGCGTGGCCCTCCGCTTCGGAATAGTGAAACGCCACCTCCTCAAAGCGAAACTCACCGCGCACCGCAGTCACTACGGCTTTCCCTTCATTCTGTTCCAGGTCGGGGCATTCCAGCACTTCGCCGATCGAGCGGATCGCTTCCAGTCCTTTGGCAATCTGCGGCGCGGTATTCACCAGCAGCAGCACCGAGTTGGTCATCAGCCCGAAGTAAGTGGTGAGCATCACCACATCGCCCAGCTGAATGGGCAGGACCTGCGTCGCGTAAGCCCATGCGGCGAAGATTAAGCACGCCATATTGAACAGGTTGAACGTCACCCAGGAGAGCGCGCCAAAGACGGCATTGATCTCGTCAACGTGCAAGCCCGCCTGCTGCACGCGCTGCAACGACTGATCGACCCGCTCCAGCGCGTTGTTTTCCAGCCCGTGCGCGCGCGTGATGGGGATCAGGTGCGTCATCTCGATCACGCGCGACGACATGTGCTCGATCTCCTGGCGGAAGGCGGAATTGCGGGCCGAGAGGGACGATCGGAGGGCGTAGACCAACCCCGCCGCAAGCGGCACGGCCAGCGCATAAAAGACCAGGAACCACGGCACGCGCAGCGCGGTCACGATCAGCGCGAACGTGATGTTGACCAGCGCGGACAGGCCCGCATCGAACAACGTGCGCGTCAGCTGTTCGATCGCTTCGACGTCGCGCAGCACCTTGCTTTGCAGCGCCCCGGCGCTTCTGGCCGCAAAGAACCCGATCGAGAGATGCTGCAAACGGCGGCACAACGCCGAGCGCAATTGCGTTTCCAGCCGCCGGGCCGCCTGACTGACGGCGCGAACATACAGGTACTGGAACGGGATATTTTGAAACAACAGCAGCGCCAGCACCAGTGCGTTCAGCCACAATTCTGCCGCGGTGTCTTGATCCGGCTGGGCGATGAGGTTGATGATGTTGGCGGTGAGCAGGGGCATCAACCAGACGGGACTGTGCTTGATGACAAAGTAAACGACGCCGCGCAACAGTCGGCCGCGTTCGCCGCGATACAAGTACCAGAGCGTCTGCACCGGATGCTCGCCCCGAAAGCGGTGCTCCAACGGACTGCGATCATGAAAGCGCTGGGTCATGGGCCCCTTTCTGATCTGCGGCAAACACACAGTCGGGCTTATGTCCATGCACTCCCGCTGCTGGCCGCAGTTGGCGTCTGGATTATACGCGGTGCGCCCAGATCACCCCGTGACAAACGTCATGTGAAAACCGATCGCATTTTCCCTATTGACAAAAGTTAAGCAGGCTTTATAATCTTACTGAAAGTTTAATGAAACTTTAGTAAATTTTCCGCGGAGACCGCGATGTCTGTCCGCACTGCCCGCAAGCCTGCCTCAACTCCCCGGCGTGTGACCATGGCGCAGATCGCTGAGAAGAGCGATGTGTCGCTGACGACGGTATCGCTGGTGTTGCGCAACAAATCAGGCGCGGGCATTCCGGCGGAAACCCGGCAGCGGGTGCTGAACACTGCGCGCGAATTGGGTTATCGCCCCCGGACCCCTAACGGCGATCTGCCGCGTCAGACGCTGGCGCAAATCGGCGTGGTGTTGCGCGCCCGCGAAGATGATTTGCCGCTGGCGAATCCCTTTTATTCCCACATTCTCGCGGGCATCGAAGCGGCCTGCCGCCAGAACCGCTTGAATTTCCTCAGCGCCACTTTACCCGTCAATGCCGACAGCTATCCCATCGAAGTGCCGCGCCTCTTGGCAGACGAGCGCGTTGACGGTCTGCTGCTGGTGGGCACCTTCGTCGATCGCACGCTCGATCATTTGCTGGGCGAAAAATCGGTGCCCACAGTGCTGGTGGACGCCTACTCCGATTCGAACGCATATGACGCCGTGGTGACCGAGAACTATCCCGGCGCGTATCAAGCCGTGTCGCACCTGATCGCTCACGGTCACCAGCACATCGGCATTGTGGGCAGCCTGGCGCGGGCTTATCCTTCCATCCGTGAACGGCGGCGCGCCTATGTGGATGCGCTGCAAGAGCACGGCCTCACGGCCACTTACTTCGCCGACTGCCATCTGCAGCGCGAGGCGGCGTTCGCGGTGACCACGCAGCTGCTGCAGCAGCAGCCGCAGATAACGGCGCTGTTTGGCGTCAACGACGATATGGCCATTGCGGCCATGCGCGCCGCCCAGACGCTGGGCAAGCGTGTACCGCAGGATATCTCGGTCATCGGTTTTGACGACATCGATCTGGCGCATTTGACCGTGCCGGCGTTGACGACGATGCAAGTGGACAAGATCAGCCTGGGCCGGACAGCCGTGCAAACGCTTCTCAATCGCGTGCAGTCGCCGGAATCGCCGCGTATGACGGTGGAGCTGCGCCCGCGCCTGATCGAGCGACAATCGGTGCGCGACATTCGTTAATCCAGGAGATTTCATGCCGAACGTGTCTATCGTGGGACAACCATTAGCCAATCTGCCGTGGGAGGAGCGCCCGGCTGGGTGCAGCGACGTCGTGTGGCGGTACAGTGCCAACCCCATCATCCCGCGGGATGCCATCCCGACCTCTAACAGCATTTTCAACAGCGCGGTGGTACCGTTCAAAGACGGTTTTGCCGGCGTCTTTCGCTGCGATGACAAAGCGCGCACCATGAACATTCACCGCGGCTTCAGCCGTGATGCGGTCCACTGGGAGATCGATCCCAGCCCGATCGAGTTCACTGGCGACCCGGATGTGATTGAATTCCAGTATCGCTACGATCCGCGCGTATGCTGGATCGAAGATCGGTACTACGTATCGTGGTGTAACGGCTATCATGGCCCCACGATCGGCCTCGGCTGCACGACGGACTTTGAGACGTTCCAGCAACTGGAAAATGCCTTTCTGCCGTACAACCGCAATGGCGTGTTGTTCCCGCGCCGCATCAACGGCAAGTATGCCATGGTCAGCCGCCCCAGCGATACGGCGCACACGCCCTTTGGCGACATCTTTTATTCCGAAAGCCCCGACCTGATCCACTGGGGCAGGCACCGCTGGGTGATGAGTCCGATCGGGGGGTGGCAATCCACCAAGGTCGGCGCCGGGCCGACACCCATCGAGACCAGCGAGGGCTGGCTCATGTTCTATCACGGGGTGCTGACGTCGTGTAACGGCTTTGTGTACAGTTTCAGTGCGGCGCTGCTTGACCTCGATCAGCCGTGGAAGATTATCGCGCGCGCCAGGCCTTACCTGCTCTCGCCGCAGACGCTGTATGAGTGCGTGGGCGATGTGCCCAACGTGGCCTTCCCGTGCGCGGCGCTGATCGATGCGCCCACCGGCCGCGTGGCGATTTACTATGGCTGCGCCGATACGGTGACGGGCCTGGCCTTTGCCTACATCGACGAAGTCGTTGACTTCGTGAAGCGCAATCGGGTCGGCTAAGATTAGGATATATCATCCGTTGCCTCGGGAGCGCTCTCGCGAAGCAGTGCTATGAACCTTGAGCAGATAGCCAAACTCAGCGGCGTTTCACGCTCCACCGTGTCACGGGTGATCAACAACGATCCCCATGTAAGCGAGACGACGCGCGAGAAAGTGCTGCAGGTAGTCCGGCGCACGAATTACACGCCCAATGCGG
>CAYNML010000008.1:0-113173 GCA_964398185.1 uncultured Anaerolineae bacterium
GCATGGGGCCTCCTGATTTGCGAGTGAGATGACTGTTGAACAGCGTCCGTCCAACTTAGTACTTGATCGACACTTACAACGTAACAGCCTATAGATGACAATCGTCCAGAATATTGTAAAATAAGGGATGACCGCCACCTAAACCGCCAAATACATTAGCATTGTACAACTGCTTTTATCCCAGAGTCAAGTCATGGCCAAAAAACTGCTCGACCAAATGCGCGACGCGCTCCGTCTCAAACACTACTCCTACCGCACCGAAGAAACCTACCTGGACTGGGTCAAACGCTACATCCTTTTCCACGGCAAGCGCCATCCCGCCGAGATGGGCGCTCCCGAAATTCAAGCCTTTCTGATCCACCTGGCCACCCAGCGCCAGGTCGCAGCCTCCACTCAAAATCAAGCCCTCAGCGCCATCCTCTTCCTCTACCGTGAAGTGCTGCACCAAGAAGTGGAACCCGTGCTGCTCTCCAGTGCCAAACGCCCCGAACGCCTCCCCACCGTCTTGACCCATGACGAAGTCCTGCGTCTTCTCGCCCACCTGAGCGGCGTTTACAAGCTGATGGCTCAAATCCTGTACGGCTCCGGCTTGCGCCTGATGGAATGTGTTCGTCTGCGCATCAAGGATATTGACTTTGAATATCAGACCATCACCGTCCGCGACGGCAAAGGCGAAAAAGACCGTGTGACGCCTCTACCCCAATCCATTGCTTCCGATCTGAAGCGTCAGATCGAACGCGTCCGCCTGCTGCATGAAGAAGACCTGCAAGCCGGCGCCGGCGAAGTCTATCTGCCCGACGCTCTGGCGATCAAATATCCCAACGCCGCGCGCGAGTTCATCTGGCAATATCTTTTCCCCGCCTCCAAACGTTCCGCTGACCCGCGCAGCGGGCAGGAGCGCCGCCATCATCTTGATCCCTCCGCGCTGCAGCGTGCTGTCAGAGACGCCGCCCAAAAAGCGGGGATTCCCAAACGGGTTAGCTGTCACACGTTACGACATTCCTTCGCCACCCACTTGCTCCAAAACGGCTACGACATTAGAACTGTCCAGGAATTATTAGGCCATAAGGACGTGAGAACCACGATGATCTACACCCACGTCCTCAATCGCAGCGGCCTCGCCGTCCGTTCCCCGCTCGACTGACTGGCAATCTACAATCTCAAATCTGAAATCTAAAATCGCATGAAGCGTCTCCTCGTCCCGATCGTCCCTCTCGCCTTTCTCGCCGTCTTCTTCTGCTACCCGCTGGCGAGCATCACCCTGCGCGGACTGGCGCCCGACGGTGTGCTCGATCTCTCCGCCTTCGGCCAGATCATCGGCAGCGAATTTTATCGCGCGACGTTGTGGTTCACCTTCTGGCAGGCGGCCGTCTCCACCGTGTTGACGATCCTCGCCGCGTTTCCAGCGGCCTACGTCATGGCCCGCTATACTTTTCGCGGCAAGTCGTTGATCAATGCCTTGACGCTGGTGCCCTTCGTCATGCCCACGGTGATCGTCGCGGCGGGGTTCATGGCGTTGATCGGCCCGCGCGGCTGGATCAATGACCTGCTGCGCGTCGTGTTGGGGGTGTCTTACGCCCCGATCGATATTCAGAACACGATCTGGATCATCCTGCTGGCGCACGTGTTTTACAACTTCGCCGTGGCCCTGCGCCTCATCAGCGGCTTCTGGAGCAATCTCGATCCGCAGATCACTTCGGCGGCGCGGGTCTTGGGCGCAAGCAAGTGGCGCGCCTTCCGCGAAGTGACGCTGCCCCTGCTGCGTCCCGCGATCTTCGCCGCCGCCCTGTTGATCTTCATCTTCGACTTCACCTCCTTCGGCGTGATCCTGATCCTGGGCGGCCCGCGCTTCAACACGATCGAAACCGCCATCTACCGCAAGACGCTGATCGATTTCGATCTACCGCTGGCCACAGCTTTGGCGCTGGTGCAGTTAGCGTGTACCTTTGCCATGATCATCCTCTACACCCGTCTGCAAAATCGCGCCGTGGTCCCGCTCGATCTGCGCCCGCGCACCGTCACGCAAAAACGACCGACCACGCGCCGCGCCAAGGTGTTCCTGTTGATCGTAACGATCTCCATGCTCAGTCTCTTGCTGCTGCCGCTGGTGGCTTTGATCGCCCGCTCGTTCGTGGTGAACAACGCGCTCTCCTTCGACAACTATCTGAACCTGGCGACCAATCCGCGCGGCTCGGTGTTGTTCGTACCGCCGCTCACGGCGCTGGGCAATTCGCTGTTGTTTGCACTCATCACCACAGCGGTGGCATTGCTCATCGGGACGTTGGCGGCCTATGCATCCACATCGCCTGTGACCAAAGCCCGCTCACATACCCCGCACTCTCACTTTGCTCGGCGACCTGTGGCGCAAGTTGACAACTTGCGCGGCGAGATATCATCTCGCCCTACAGCTGCGCGGCGGCTGAACTGGCAGTTCATCATGGAACCGCTCTGGGCCTTACCGCTGGGCGCATCCGCCGTGACGCTGGGCTTCGGCTTTCTGATCGGCTTTCCGACGCTGCGCTCGTCGTGGATCATGATCCCGTTGGCGCATTCGCTCGTCGCCTTTCCGTTTGTCGTGCGCACCATCACGCCCGCGCTGCGCAGCATCCACTCGAACTTGCATGAAGCCGCGCAAGTGATGGGCGCCGATCCGTCGCGCGTCTGGCGCGAGATCGATCTGCCCATCCTGGGTCGCGCCATGCTCATCGGCGGCGCGTTTGCCTTCGCCATCTCGCTGGGTGAATTCGGCGCCACGGCCATGCTGGCCCGCGCGGAGATGCCCACCCTGCCCTATGCCATCTTTCGCTATCTCAGCCAGCCCGGCTCGCTCAACTACGGGCAGGCCATGGCGATGAGCACCGTCTTGATGCTCGTCGTCGCGCTCAGCCTCGTCGCCATCGATCGCTTCCGGATCGGCGAGATTGGCGAGTTTTAATCCCCCGGCGCGATCATTGCAAGGGCCCAAAGCGAGTGCTATACTTTGAGCAGCAGGGGTAAGCAGGAGGCGACCGATGGTCATTGGAATCGCACAGACCGCCAACGGTATCATCACTTTGCCCGCCGATATGCGCGACGCGCTGGGCGACGCTGAAAAAGTGCTAGTGATTCAAGCCGAGGATGGTCTCTATCTCAAACGGATTGAAGCGCCGCGCCGTGGCGGATTACTTGAGCTGGCTGACAAACTGGCCGCCTTAAACGAGACCGCTCCGATCACGCCGGAAGAAATCGAAGCCGAAATTGCCGCTGTGCGCGCCGAAAAGCGAGCTCGCCGTGCGAGTGGTGCTTGATACGAACACCATCATCTCCGGCTTGTTGTGGAAGGGGGCGCCGCACGCCGTACTCGCCTTGATCGAGCAAGGCCAGGTTAGCCCCTATATTTCTCCGCCGCTTATCACCGAACTGCGCGAAGTCCTTGAACGCCCCAAATTCAAGCCCCGTTTGGAGGCCGTGACCGAAACCTCTGACAACGCCCTTGGTCGTTATCTGCAATATGCTGAAGTCGTTGACGCGCCGCCGACCCCGCCGTTGGTAGCGGCGCGCGATCCCGACGATGATCATGTACTGGCTTGCGCGGTGGCTGTGCCCGTGGACTACATCGTGTCCGGTGATGGGCATTTGCTCGATCTGGGCAGATACGAAGGCATACCCATTTTGAGTGCGGCGGATTTCATGGCGGCATACCAGAAGTCAATCACCTCTTAATGTATGCTTCTGCTGCAAGTTTCGCACCTCTCAAAAACATTTGGCGACAAACCCATCCTCGACGACGTCTCGCTCAGCATCGAGGCGCGTGAGATTGTCTGCCTGCTCGGCCCGTCGGGCTGCGGCAAGACGACGCTGCTGCGTCTCATCGCCGGGCTGGAAACCGCCGACCGCGGCGCCATCACGTTCGACAGGCAGGACGTGCAGCACGTTCCCGTGCATCAACGCCGCTTTGGCCTCATGTTTCAAGACTTCGCATTGTTTCCGCACAAGAACGTCTGGGACAACGTCATCTTCGGGCTGCGCATGCAAAACCTGCCTGCTGATCAGATTCAGCAGCTCGGGCACGAAGCGCTGGAACTGGTAGGACTCAGCGGCTTCGAAAAGCGCGACGTGCATCAACTTTCCGGCGGCGAGCGGCAGCGCGTGGCTCTGGCGCGCAGCCTCGCCCCCAAGCCGCGCCTGCTGATGCTGGACGAACCGCTCGGCGCGCTCGATCGGCAGCTGCGCGAAGAACTCATGCTCGAACTGCGCCGCATCCTGCAGGCCGCGCACCTCACGGCGATCTACGTCACGCACGATCAGTCCGAAGCGTTCGCCGTGGCCGATCGGGTGGCGGTGATGCGCGCGGGGAAAATCGAACAGATCGACTCGCCGCACGGCTTGTACGCGCAACCGGCCACCGACTTCGTTGCGCGCTTTCTGGGCATGCCCAACGTGATCGGCGGCACGGTGCTGAGTCGCGCGGCCAACGTCGTAGTGATCAACACCCCGATCGGGTTACTGCACGTCACGACCGATCGATCGCTGCACTCCGCTCAGACCGTGACGCTGCTCATCCGCTCGGAAGCGGCCGAGATTCACAGCGACGTCTTCGCCTCGGCCTCTGACGAGTGGTTTGCTGAAACCCCGCCCGCCAACGTGTTCACCGGCACGCTGCGCGAAGTCTCCTTTCGCGGCCGCTACCGGCGCGTGATCGTGCGCATCAACGAGATCGATCTGGTCTTTGAGATCGAAACGCCCGCCCCGCTGCCCGCGCCCGGCGCCGTCGTTAAAGTTTCTTTACCAGCCGACGCCATCCGTATGATATGATTGACTGGACTTTTGCCGCCGACGATCATCATGCCGGATACCTTGACCGTTAAAAAACTCAACCTCAACCGTGAACTCGTCATCGCTTACGAGGGCGCCGTCGTCGAACGCACCGCCGACGCCATCGTGCTGGAAGCGCGTTTTCAGCGCCCCACCCTGGACCTCGGTTACACCGTCTTCGAGCACCGCGATCGCTTCGTCGAATACTTCTACTCCGATCGCTGGTACAACATCTTCGAGATTCACTCCGTCCGCGACGATCACCTGAAGGGCTGGTACTGCAACATCGCGCAGCCGGCTGTCTTTGACGGCGCGACCATCGCGCAGATCGATCTCGCCCTCGACGTGTGGATCGATCCCGACGGCGCGTACCGCGTGCTCGATCAGGATGAGTTCGCCGCGCTCCCACTCGATCGCGCCACGCGCCTGCGCGCGCAGCAGGCCGTGGGCGAATTGCTCTACCTGCTTTATCACCGCGCCGCGCCGTTCACCTCCATCGATCGCCCGCATGCTGTGGTATAGAAACCGGGTTGGCTCATCGATTGAATGTGTGCCAGGCTCTCCCACCGCGTCCCCGCGGTGGGTCGCCCGCGAGGACGCGGGCGATGAGCAGCTGCATTTTCTCCTCCCTCCCCGTTGCGTCATCCGTCCATCGCGGGTATAGTTGGCGCGATGCTCACTCGTGCTCGTCGTCTCACTCCCTTGACGTGGTTGGTCGCGCTGCTGCTCGTCGCGACTTTTTTGCGTTTGGCGGCCTGGCGCGACGCGCCGCCCGGCCTGCGCTTCGATGAGATGCTCGTCACGCTGCAAGCCGAAGAGATTCAGCAGGGCGCGCGCCCTGTCTACATCGACGCCATCTACGAAGAGCCGCTCTACCACTACCTCACCGCGCTGGCCTTCTCGCTCTTCGGCGCGCATCTCTTCACATTGCGCTTTGTCTCGCTGGCGCTGAGCGTCTTGACGATTCCGGTGTTGTACGTGCTGGCCCGCCGCATGATCGGCCAGCGCGCCGCGCTGCTCGCCACCGCGTTGTACGCGCTGTCCTTCTGGGCGTTGATGTACAGCCGCCTGGGTCTGCGCCTCATCGCCTTTCCCTTGCTGCTGATGCTGGGCCTGTATTTCGTGTGGCGCGGACTCGCACGCCAGCGCCGCCTTGATTTTGTGTGGGCCGGTCTCTGGCTCGGCCTCGTCACATACACGTACGCCGCCATGCGCCTCCTGCCCGTGTGGTGGATCGCGCTGATCGTCTGCCTGATCCTCTGCGATCGGTCGCGCGCCCGCCGTAGCGCTCTCGGCTTGATCAGCACGACGGCCATCGCGCTCGTCATCGCCCTGCCGATGATGCTGCACTTCACCAACAATCCCGCCGCCGATCGGCGGCTGGGCGAAGTCACCGGCCCGATCGAGGCGCTGCTCTCCGGCGATGTCTTTCCGTTGATCAACTCGACCGTCTTGACCGCAGCCATGTTCTTCGTGCAGGGCGATCCTGAAACGCTGTACAACATTCCCAATCGCCCGGTCTTCGATCTGCTCGCCGGGGCGTTGTTCGTCGTCGGAGTGGTGATGGCGCTGCAGCGTTGGCGCAACGTGAAGTCGGCGTTCCTGCTGGCGTGGCTCGCCGTGGGGCTGATCCCTTCCGTGTTGACGTGGCCCGCCGGCAGCCACAATCACACCCTCATGGCGCAGCCCGTCGTCTTCATGCTGGCCGGCCTGGGCGCCGCTTGCGTCGCCGCGCGCTTTCCCAGGATCGCGCCGATCTTGATCGCGCTGCTGCTGGGGCTTACCACCGCCCGATCGGTGATCGACTACTTCAGCGGCTGGGCCTCACTGCCGGCGGTGCGCACGGAACATCAAGCCGGCATCGCCGCCATCGCGCCGCGCGTCGCCGAATTGGCGCGCGATCGCCCGGTGGTCTTCAGCAGCGGCGCCGTCACGCACTGGGAACCGTGGAGCGTGACGACGTTCCGTCTGACCGCCCCGCTCGGCTATACTGCCACCCGCTGGTTCGATGCCCGATCGAGTTTCATCTTCCCGCAGGGGCAGACCGACCTCACGCTGATCAACGCCGCGCTCGACGATCGCCCTGCGCCGCTCGATGGCCGCCTGAGCGAAGAGCTGTTCCCCACGGTTCAACCGCTCTCCGGCGGCGAGACGTACAGTGCCACGCAGGTAGTCTCGTCGCTCAACACGCGCCTCATCACGCTGACGCAAGCGAGCGTGGCGTGGCCGCCGGAAGCGCAGGTCGCGCCGCCCGCGCAACTGCCGCTGACGTTCAGCGATCAACTCCAACTCATCGGTTACGATCTGCGCCGCACAGAGATTCCCATCGGCCGCAACATCCGGCTCACCACCTATTGGCGCGCGCAGCAGCCGCTGGGCAGCAAGCCAACGTCGATCTTCGTGCACGTGCTCGATCAAGATGGTCATCTCGCCGCCCAGTGGGACGGCTTCACCATCGCACCGGAGTATGTGCAGGCGGGCGACATCATCGCGCAGGTGCATTTCATTCCCATTCCGCCAAACTTCACGCCGGGCGAATATCAATTGGCGCTGGGGCGTTACTATCCCAGACAAGCGAATCAGCCTCGTCTTACGCTTCAGCTCGACGGGCAGCCGGTGGCCGATCGGGTCTTGCTGCAACCTGTTCGCATGGTGCAGCCTTAAGCGCAAGAGGTGAACATGCCGGAAGCGTTGGAAGTCCTCATCGGTCAATTGCTCAACCAGCAGCATCTCACTTTAGCGACAGCGGAAAGTTGCACCGGGGGCTTGATCGGTCATCGGCTGACGGAAGTGCCGGGCAGTTCGGACTATTTCCGCGGCGGCATCATCGCGTACTCGAACGAGATCAAAGAGCGTGTGCTGGGGGTGAGTCATGCCACGCTGGAGAGCTACGGCGCGGTGAGCGCGGAAACGGCGATCGAGATGGCGCGCGGGGCGCGGCGCGTTTTGCAGACGGACCTCGCGGTGAGTGTGACCGGCATCGCGGGGCCGGGCGGCGGAAGCGCCGACAAACCGATCGGATTAACGTACATCGCGGTCGCAGCGGAACGTTATGAGCGCGTGGCACGTTTTGTGTGGAAGTCGGATCGCAGCGGCAACAAGCAATCATCCAGTGAAGCGGCGCTGCAAATGGTGATCGCTTATCTGGCGCAGTAGTTATTCAGTTTCCGGTTCACTCCACAGGCGGACGAGTTCCACATCGGGGATGGCGTCGATGACGCGGGCCAGCGTGTCGCCGTCGATGTCCTGAATCCACAGCGTAACCGATCGAGTTTGGGGCTTGACGCCGGGGGTCAGAATCGCGGAGAGCAAATTGCCGCGCAGCGCGGCGACGACGTTGACCACTTTGGCAAATTCGCCCGGCGTATCCTGCACTTCAACCGTCAAGCGCACAGCCCGCGCCTGCCCGCCCAGGATCACGACAAACTGCTTGAAGATGTCGGTCTCGGTGATGATGCCGATCAACTGGCCGTCGTCCACCACGGGCAGGCTGCCGATCTTGTGGCTGACCATCAGGCGGGCCGCTTCTTCCAGCGGATAATCGGGCGCCACGGTGAGCGCCGGGCTGACCATGACCTGCTCGACGCTGTGCTGGCGTTTCATCACGCCGGGCGACGGCGCTTTGGCCAGAAACTGTTCCAGCATATTGCGCGTGACGATGCCCACAATGTGATTCTCGGCGTCGACCACAGGCAGCCGCCGGATGCGGGCCGATTTGCACAGGCCCAGCGCGGCCAGCGGATCACTTTCGGGATGAACCTTGATCGGGTTGGGCGTCATGCAATCGCGCACTAACATGAGCGGGGATCCTTTAAGCAAGTCTTACTGCATATTATACTCAACTTGAGCGAAGGAGATCGATGGATCAGCGACAACTCGACAGCCTGCAAGTCACTTACGATCGCGTGGCGGCGGAATACGCGCAGCGCATCTTCGACGAACTGCGCTACAAACCGCTCGATCGGCAGCTGCTCGATCGGTTAGCGGCGGCCGTGTCGCCCGACGGCGTCATTTGCGATCTGGGCTGCGGGCCGGGACAGATCGCGCGCTATCTGCGCGATCGCGGCGCGCGCGTCGTCGGCGTCGATCTGTCCCCGCAGATGATCGCCGAGGCGCGGCGGCTGAATCCCGACATCGAATTTCAGCCGGGCAACCTGCTGGCGCTGGATGTGGCCGACGAAACGTGGGCCGGCATCGCCGCGTTCTACTCGCTCATCCACGTGCCGCGCGCCGAAGTGGTCACCGCCCTGATCGAATTGAAGCGGGTCCTGCAGCCCGGCGGCCTGCTGCTGATTGCCGTTCATCTCGGCACGGAGGTGCTGCATCTGGATGAATGGTGGGGGCAGCCCGTGTCCGCCGATTTCGTATACTTTCAGGCGCCGGAAATACAGGCGTATGCGCAGGCGGCGGGCTTCCAGATTGAAGATTTGATCGAGCGGCCGCCCTACCCGGACGTGGAACATCCCAGCCACCGGGCCTACCTGCTGGCGCGCAAGCCATATGTTTCCGGGTAAGTGGAGTAACTTGATCATGTGGGTCTTCCGACTTTGGCGGGAAACCGTCGGTGCATCGTCATTGCGAGCGCTTTCGCCAGGCGCGCCCCCGCGCATAGCGCGGACAGGGCGTGCGAAGCAATCTCCTTTCGACCGGTACTGAGATTGCTTCGTCGCGAACAGCGCTCACCTGCCCCGCGCCGTTGGCGGGGTCGCAATGACGCACGTTGGTGACAATAATCCCGCTGAACCCGGAAGAGCCGATCATGTTTCGTAGGCGCCCATTATTGATCCTGCTTAGTGTCGTTATTCCGCTCAGCCTGGCGGCCTGCACCCGGCCCGATAGCGGCAGCGTCATCCCGCCGGCCCCGCAGCGTCAAACGATCTTGCAGCTGCAGGGCCGCGTCCAGCAAGGCCCCGACGCCGGGTTGAACCTCAGCGGCGAACTGCGCACCACGCTCGATTCAAACCGTTACCTGCAAGGCCTGCTCATCCGCGAAAGCGGATCGCCCGTCACGGTCACCGGCCAGATCGATAATCTGGCCATCCATTTGTCATTCGATCTGGGAAACAGCGCGGCGCTGCTGGGCGTGGGCACCCTGCAACACGGTATCGACCAGCCGCAGGGCACAGCGGGCGGCTTGCTCACCGGTCCGCAGCCCGGCGACAGCGGCGACTGGTTCGCGCGCTGGACAACCGTCACCCTGCCTGTGACGCCGGCGCCCGCCCCGCCTGCCCCGGTCGACGACAGCGCTTCGCTGACGAACCTCATGGTGCTGGTCGTGCTGGTCCTCGTGGCCGCCATTCTGCTCAGTACGCTATTAATGCCGCGCATTGCAGGGAAATCGCTCTACTCCCGCAAACGAGGGCGATCGACCGTTCCCTTCGTCAAAGCCAGCGCGCAGACCGTGGAGCCGGAACGCTGGCCCGATGAAGCGGCGCTGCCTCTCGCGCAGTTTGCCACCACCTACGCGCACGGCGACGATCACTACGATCTCTCGTTCACCATCGAAGCGGCGCGCGGCGAGTTTCTGGGCGAGTGCGGCGTTGGCATCTCGGCCACGCGCGATCGCAGCGGCGAGGCGGCCGCGCCCGCCTGGCTGGAGTCGTTGGCTGCGCCAGAAACGGGCCGCCCGCACCAGGCGGTGACGGCTTTGGAAGTGTGGCTCTTCGACAAGCACGACATCAACACCATGACCAAAGTGCTGCGTGCGGCACAGGGCTTCTATCAAGCAGCACAGCGTTCGCAGCGCGATCGGGTCAGCGAAGTATTGGTCATCCGGCCCGATCAGACGATCGTGCTGGAAACGAAAACGCTACGGCTGCGGGCACACGTGATGAGCGTGGAATATCAAACCGATGGCACCGGCTCGGCCAGCGTGTTCAAGCAAGTAAGTCTGAAGTTGGCCGTGTGGATCGTTGGGCAAAGCACGGTTTAGCGCGCGGTGGGCAAGTCGTGCAGAAATTGATCACGGCTGGCGAGCATGGTTGAAACAGCCCTTTCGATGAACGATCTCTGTCTGGCCTGCGGCCTATGCTGCACGGACGTCGTGCACCGGCGCGTGCTGCTCACCGCCGCTGAGCTGGCCCTGGCGCAGGAACTGGAATTGCCAATCGTGCAGTTTGCTGAAGGCACCGGCTTTGCGCTGCCGTGCCCGCTGCATCGCGACGGTCGCTGTGCGGTTTATGAGCGGCGGCCTGCGGCGTGTGCGCAGTATCACTGCGAGTTGCTGCAGCGCTGCTGGCAGGGTGACGTGACCCGCGCCGCCGCGCTCGCGTTGGTGACGCAGGCCAGAGAACTACTGCGGGGAAAGATATCGCCATGAAAGCCAGGATGCTCGTCATCAAGACCGGCGCCACACTGCCCACGCTGCGCGCCGCGCAAGGCGATTTTGAAGACTGGGTGATTGCGGGGCTGGGCGTCCAACCCGATCGCGTCACCATGGCCGACGTGACGCTCGACGCCCCGCTCCCCGATCCGCGTGACGTGGCCGGCGTCGCCATCACCGGCTCGCACTCCATGGTAACCGATCACGAACCGTGGAGCGAACGCACCGCCGCGTGGCTGCGTGAAGCCGCGCAGCAGCAGACGCCCACGCTGGGTATTTGCTACGGGCATCAATTGCTGGCCTATGCGTTGGGCGGCGAGGTGGGAGACAATCCACGCGGGCTGGAGTGCGGCACGGTGGACGTGTACTTGAATGAAGCGGGCGCCGCTGATCGCCTGTTGGGCGGCTTGTCCAATCCGCTGCGCGTGCACGTCAGCCATCAACAGACGGTGCTCCGCCTCCCGATCGGCGCGCGGCTTCTAGCATGGAGTGATCGGGATCGGCATCAAGCGTTTCGCGTGGGTGACAATGTGTGGGGTGTGCAATTCCACCCGGAGTTCAATGCGGCGGCAGTGCGCGCGTACACGGAAGATGATGGCGCTGCGCTGATGGCGCAAGGCCAAGACCCCGATCGGATCAGCGCGCAGATCGAGGAGACGAGTTACGGCACGGCCATTTTGCAGCGCTTTGCGGCGATGGTCCTGCGCTAGTTCGGCTGCTCCAACACCCGCCAGATCTCATCCAGCAGGATCAACGCCGTCAAATTCTGCGCGCCATGGCCGCGCTGCAACGCCTGCGGCAGCGTGTAGTCGTGCTGATAGAAGCCCGTCAGGTGCACGCCGTCCGGTCCCAGGCCGCGCCCCGGCAGCGTCTCGGCCACCCTGGCAAAGTCCCACACCGGAATCTTGTAATCCGCCGCAATCTGCCGCACAATGGTGTTGATCTGCTCCGTGCCCGCGCGTTGATCGGGCTTGGTGCTCAGCACCGGAATCACACCCTGCTCAATGGTGTAGGCCACCACCTCGCGCATTTTCTTGTCGAACAACTTGGGCACGCCCGCATCGTTGGCGCCCAGCCGCAGCAGCACCACGCTGGGATTGTTCACGCGAAACTCGCACGCCAGCGGCGATTCATTGGCCTCGCACACTTGCTTGTCCGCCCACGCGGGATTGAGCAGCGTCCACGAATGCTGCCCCACGCGCACCGCCAGGCTCTTGCGGCCATACGATCCCTGGAAGTGATCAATCACGGCTTGCAGATACTTGAACGCACCCAGGTTATACGGGCTGCTGTCAAACCGCCCCAGGAAATACGGCGACTCGATGGTGCTGTCGCCTGCTTTGGAGAACGCCTGCGGGTTGCGCTTCAGGGCCTGGCCGGCCGCATAGATCTCGCGCATGTGATCGATGACGGCATTGTCCAGCAGCACGAACGAGCGATACGGCAGTTCGTTCACCCGATCGGGCAGCGGCGGCGCCGTGGGGATGGGCGCAAACGCCGCCATCTGCTGCGCCACATCGGGCGTCAGTTGTGCGATCGGGTTCAGGGTGGGCGCGGCGGTCGGCGTCGCGCGCGCCGCTTCCAACTCGGCCAGCGCATACTCCGTCGCCACAGGATCCGGTCCCTCGGTGGAAAGCGCCTCCACCGATTCCGGCGCCTCCGTTGGCGCCAGGGTGGGCGAAGGTTGCGGAGCCACCGCATACGCGCTGGATGACGCACACGCCGCCCCTGACAGTAACACAACCGCCAGCGAACTGATCAAAACGGTGAAACGAATTCGGAAAGACAGCATAGCCCTGTTCTCGGCATGATTTTTCAAGCGGCAATTATACACGAGCAAGCAAAACCGGGCTCCTTCAGATTGAAGCAGCCCGGCAAGTGAGTGGCCCACCATGGTTCAAGACAGGTGCGGCAGGATTTTCTTCTCCATGTCGCCTTTGGGCCGGAAGCCCACAATGCGCTCCACGGGCTGGCCATTCTTGAACAGGATCAGCGTGGGAATGCTCATCACGCCGTAGGCCATGGCCGTGCCCTGATTCTCGTCCACGTCCAGCTTCATGACTTTCAACTTGCCTGCTTGCTCGCGGGCGATCTCATCGACCACGGGCGCCACCATGCGGCACGGTCCGCACCACACCGCCCAGAAATCCACCAGCGTGGGCGTGTCCGACTTCAGCACTTCCTGATTGAACGTTTCATCCGTTACCACGGTTGGGTTTGCCATGTTGCTCCTTGAATAAACGCCAACTACTCCTGAAAATTATACCTCACCGCCGGGCCAGCTTAATGCATGCGCCGCCGCCATTCCTCTTTCAAGGCCAGTGCGCTCAAATCCTCCGACTTCGTGTCCAGGAAATCGCGCAGCAGCCGCTGGAACTTGCTGGCTTCATCGAGCATGGGGAAGTGCCCGGAATCGCTCAAGCCGATGGGCTTCACCGTCCCATCGATGTCGCGCAAATCGTCACTGGTCAACGGTGTCACGAATGAATCCTTGCCGCCATACACCAGCAGCGTCGGCGTGCTGTCCAGTTCATCCAGCGCATCGCGCAGATCGAGTGAGTCCAGCGATCGGGCCGTGGCCACCACCGCATTGGGATCGGTCTTGGCCGCTTCCAGCTCCACTTCGGGATAATCGGACACCGCGCGGCGGCCCAACATCCGATCGAGCATCGAACCTCCGCTGCCCGTCAGCAAGCGCTTGCTGACGGCGGCCGCAGCCAGCGGGGTGCTGACCGCCATGATGCGATCAATCCGCTCGGGATACCGCTCGGCAAACAACAGCGCCACGGCCGCGCCCATGGCGTGTCCTACCAGCGACGCTTTGACCACGCCCAGCTCTTCCATAAATAGATCCAACTGCGCCACGTAAGCGTCCAGGCTGTAGCGCTGCGGATTCCGATCAGAGTCGCCGAAGCCCCACATATCGAAGGCATAGGTGCGGAAGCGATCCGACAGATTGTCCATCGTCGGCATCCAGTAGCGCCACGAGCCCAGCCAGCCGTGCAGAAAGATCAGCGGGCGGCCGCGCCCCAGCACTTCGTAATGAACCAGACCTTCATCCAGAATAATGGCACTCACGAGCGATTACGCTCCATCACCAGCGATTCGTGCTGCCTGCTACCGCGCCCCGCGCCGCGCCGTCACCCGGTCGAGCACGACCTGCACCTGTTTCACTAATTCGTCCGGCGCAAATGGCTTCAGGATATATTCTTCTGCGCCCGCTTCCAGGCCGGTTTGAATTTCGCTTTCCTGGCCTTTGGCCGACAGGAACACCACCGGAATATCACGCAATTCGGGCATGGACTTCATCTGGCGACAGGCTTCGTAGCCCGTCATCTTGGGCATGCGCACATCCATCAGGATCAAATCGGGCAATTCTTTCTGCGCCTGCTCTACCGCCTCGGCGCCGTTGGCCGCCTGCACCACCGTAAAACCGCCGAACTGCAAGCTGAAGTTCACCAGTTCGCGAATATCCCGTTCATCTTCGGCAATCAAAATCTTGGCCATGGTCCATCCTCGTTTGCGTGCCCTGCTGCCTTAGCTGTGGCTCACCGGCTCCACCAGCGAGCGATTCGTTACCAGCACGCCGATCTCGTATACCAGCTCGTCCACCGCAAATGGCTTGGTCATGAAGCGCGCCGCACCCAGCGACAACAGCTTCTGATGCTTCAACTCCTCGTCCGTCAGACTGCCCGTAATGATGACCACCGGAATCTCCGCCGTTTCCGGCATGCTCTTGAGGCGCTGCAAGACCTCGTAGCCGTCCATGCCCGGCAGCTTCAGATCCAGCAGGATCAAATTGGGCCGTTCCTGCCGCGCCAGCGTCAGCGCGCGCTTGCCGCTGGAAGTGAGCACCACCGCAAAGCCGCGCTGTTCCAGCGCCGTCTGCAGCAGGTCGCGCGTGTCGCGATCGTCATCCACCACCAGCACTTTGCCCGACCCGTGCAGCACGCGGTTGACCGCCGACACCAGGCGCAGGGGATCGATCGGCTTGGTCAGATAATCCACCGCGCCCAGCCGCAGCCCTTCCCGTTGATCACCCATCACCGAAACGATCACCACGGGAATATCGTTCGTGGCCGGATCGTTCTTCAACTGCTGCAACAGCTCAAACCCGTCGGCGTCCGGCAGATAAATGTCCAGCGTAATCAGGCTGGGCCGGCGGGCGCGCGCCTTCTCCAGCGCCTCGGCGGCCCGGCCCGCAATGCTGACCTCGTAGCCGTGACTGGTCAGGTGCCGGCCGATGAGTTCCGCAATATCCCGGTCGTCTTCGACCACCAACACATGGCGATCGTGGCCATTGAGATCGATCGCCGGTTCGCGCTCTTCCGCGGCGGCTTTGGTTTCCATCGTAGTGGACGGCGGCGGCAGAACTTCGACTGCCGGCGGCGCTTCGCGGACGGCGCGCAGGGTCACCGAGAAGGTCGTGCCGCGCCCCACTTCACTGTGTAGCCAGATGCGGCCCTCGTGCATCTCCACCAGCGATTTGACGATGGCCAGTCCCAGGCCCGTGCCGGGGAACTCATTCACATTCGGATCATCGACGCGATAGAAGCGCTCGAAAACCTTGCCCTGACTGTCCGGCGCAATTCCGATGCCCGTGTCAGCCACATCGATCCGGATAAACTCGCCCTCGTCGTGCGCGCTCACCGTCACCGATCCGCCCGGCGGCGTATACTGGTAGGCATTACTGACCAGATTTGTGAAGATCTGCATCGCCCGATCGCGATCAGCCAGCACGCGCGGCAGGTCGCCGTCGGGCAGCGCCACCTGCACCGTCAGGTGCTTCTCGTCGAAGCGGCTGTGCAGCGACGTGATCACCGCCTCCAGCAGCGGCTCGATGGCAATCGGCTTCAGTTCCAGCTTCACCCGGCCGCTCTCGATGCGGCTGATGTCCAGCAGGTCGTTGACGAGGACTGACAACCGATCGGCGTTGGATTTAATCACGCTCAGGAAGCGCTGCTGGTTCTCGTTCACCGCGCCCGCCGCCCCGATCAGCAGCAGATCGGCATAGCCCTTGATGCTGGTCATGGGCGTGCGCAGCTCGTGACTGACGGTGGAGATGAACTCGGTCTTGGCCCGATCGGCCTCCACTTCCGCCGTAATATCGCGGAACACCGACACCGACCCCAGATACTCGTCGGACATCGTCACCGGCGCCACCGTCACCGTGATGTAGCGTTTCTCCGCTTTCAAGTCGATGCGCTGCGACAGGACAGGCGTGCGCCGCCGCGCTTCGGCTGACGCGTGCCATTCGCGCACCTGCTGCAGCCACTTGCCGCCCTGCGCCGCATACAACCCCAGCATGTCGTCGATCGCCCGGCCCACGGCTTCGTCGCGTTTGATGTCCAGAATCCGTTCGGCGGCCGCATTGAATAGAATCACGCGGCCGTTGCCATCGCTGACCATGACGCCGTCCGTCACCGATTCCAGAATGGCCTGACTCTTGGAACCTTCCACTTGCTGCGCGCGCAGCATGCCGCCCAGCAATTCGGCCTGCTCGCGAATATAGCGGTACAGCTCGGCGTTGTTGATGGCCGTCGCCACCTGCGAACTGGCCGCCGACACCATGCGCAGGTGAAAATCCTTGAAGTAATCTGTATCGTTGTGCAGCAACAGCATGGCGCCCAGCACGTCGTCGCTGACCGAAAGCGGCACCACCAGCGCCGAGCGATACTTGCGCACGCGTTCGTCGTGCTCGACCCAGCGCGGATCATCGTACACGTCCGGAATGATGGCCGACTGCCGGTTGACGATGGCCCAGCCCGCCAGACCTTCGCCGCGCCGGAAGGGTGTGGGCTTGCCCATGCTGGGAATGCGATCGCCGCCCAGCACCGCGCGCGCCACCAGCACATCGGTCTGCGGATCGACCAGCAGGATTGAGCCGTGCGTCGCGCCCGCCGCCACCACCACCAGCTCCAGCGCGCGATTCAACACACGATCCAGATCGAGGCTGGTGGACAGTTCCGACGCGATGCGGAACAGCGTCTCCACCTGATCGCGCTCCATCTTCAGATCCTCGTTGGCGCGGGCTAGTTCACGCGTGCGTTCCTCCACGCGGCCTTCCAGCTCCTGCGTAAATTTGAAGATCTGGTCATACAGGCGCGCGTTGCTCATGGCTACCGCGGCCTGATTGATCAGGGTCTCGATCAGCTGCACTTCGCTGTCGCTCAACAGCCGATCGAACCGCGTGTCCCCCAGCCGCACCAGTCCCAGCACCTCGTCGCGCGACACGATCGGCACTTCCACCGTCCACAACAGCCCGATTTCCTGCATGCGCGCGCGCAGCAGCGGATCCAGCTCGTCGTCGTTCAGGCGCAGACTGATGTTGCGCCGGTCGCGCAGATACTGCGCCACCTTCAGATAATCGGTGGGCGCGAACGGTTTCTCCAGCAGGTCCAGGTTCTCCAGCCCCTCCATCGTCCGCAGCTTCTGGTAGATGGTCCGCACCTGATCGGTGGATCGATCCCACATCTGGATCAAGATGAGCTGCGCGTTGGTGGCGCGCACCAGCTGCTGGCTCATGGTTTCCAGCACCTGGTTGAATTCCAGCGAAGACGAGATGGCCTGCCCGGCTTCGTACAACAATGATTGATCTTGCAGCCGGCGGCGCGTCTCTTCGTACAAGCGCGCATTCTCAATCGCCACCGCCGACTGCGCAGCAAAAGCCAGCAAGCGCTCGGCGTGGGCATTCGTAAAGAAACCCGGCGCGGCGCTGTCCAGATTAAAGAAGCCGATAACCTGATTGCGCGTCACCAGTGGCGCGCACAAATACGACCGTACCCAGGCCGTCTGCGGCGTCTCCACCCAGCCGGCATACTGGCGCGTATCGCTGACAATCAACGTCCGGCCTGTGTCCAGCACCTGCCGCAAATTGATCGTATCGCGCACCGCAAAGCGCAGCTGCATCACCGCCGCCGACAGGCCTGGCTCAATGCGGTCGTACCCCCGGCAGCGCACCACCTGCGCCTGACTGCCCGGTTCTTCAATCATCATGATGTTGGCTGCATCGTGCGGCACCACGCGGCCCACCTCGGTCAACATGCGTTCGAGCACGTCGCTCACGTTCAGCGTGCGCGCCAGCCCGGCCGACAGATCGCGCAAAGTCTCGGCCAGCGCGCGCTGGTCGCGCTCAGCCTCAAACAAACGCGCATTGTCAATCGCCACCGCCGCCTGATCGGCCAGCGTGGATAACACGACCAAATCCGTGTCGGTGAAACTGTGCGGCGTCGGCTTATCAGACGTCAACACTCCAATCAGCTGCCCGGCCACCACCAGCGGCACCAGAATCATCGAGCGCAGCACCGGCACGCCCTCGGAGGCCACGTACCGTGGATCGTCCGCCACATCTGGAATGATCAGCGCGCGCGGATCGGCAATCACCTGGCCGACCAGACCCTCATTCGGCCCGAACTGCAGCTGGCTGATCGCGCTCAACTCATAGCCGGCTGTCTTCACCGGCGTGAAGCGGCCGTCTGCCGCCGGATTGCGCAGGAAGATGGTGGCATGATCACTGCCCATCAACTCGCAGGCCGCATCCAGCACAGTGGCCAGCAGCGCATCCAGGTCCAGCTTGGCGCTGATGGAGCGCCCGACCTCGTTGAACAGGGTCAGATTGTTGAGCCGCTGCTGCAAGTCGGAGAACAGGCGCGCGTTCTCCACCGCCATCGCGGCCTGATTGGCGAACAGTTCCAACGTCTCGACGGTGGCCCGCCGTGGCACACGGCCATCGCTGGGATTGTCCACCGAGATATAGCCCAAGACCCGATCGCCCGTGCCGCGCAATAACGTCAGCAGCATATCGTCCGGGTGCCAGTAGCCCGGCTGGCGCGGTTCGGTCGGGTTCGCGCCGGGCGCGTAGAACGTCTGCAAATCGGCCGTCGCCTCGCGCGACTCCAACGGCACGTAGTAACTCTGGCTGATGCGGAACCGGTCTTGCAGCGCGCCGCTAAATTGCGACCAGGCCGGCTGCGACTTCTTCATCTCTTCAAACTGCGCGAGGGGAATGCCGGCGGCGGCGACCAGGCGCGCCCGCGGCGGTTCGCCTTCCAGTAAATTCAGCACGGCAATGTCAAACCCCACCGTCTCCTGAATCGCGTGCACCACATCGTCCAGAATTTGATCGAGCGACTGATCGCTGCGGAAGGCCTGGCCAATCTGGAACAGGTTGGTCAACTGCTCGGCGCGGCGGCGCAGCAGCTCGCCGCGTGCGCGATACTCTTCCAGGCGCTGCGCATTGCCAATGGCGATAGCGGCCTGTGCGGCCAGCGCTTTCAAGAAGTTCACGTGCTCGCTGGTAAACGCGTTGACCTGGCCGCTTTCCAGATTAATCACACCCACCACCGACTGGGCGTACTGGATCGGCACGGAGATTTCTGACTGAATGCCCGGCCGCAGTTCCACGTAATCCGGAGTCTGCGTGATGTCGTTGGCCAGCACCGGCTCGCCGCTCTCAGCCGCTCGACCCGTAATGCCCTCGCCCACCGGAATCGTGATGGCCGTCAGCTGCCGCGCCTCGGCAGGCGTCAGGCCCTGCGTAGCGCGCACTTCCAGCTGCCCGGTGTCAACGTTGATCATGCTGATGAAACCGTAGTCAGCCCCCGTCACTTGCAGCCCTTCTGACAGCACCACGCCGAAGATCCGATCGGGCTCCAGAGTGGAGTTGAGTTCCTGGCTGATGGCCGAGAGCGCCGTGAGTTCTTCCACCCGCTCGCTCAACTGCACGTCTGTCAACTGATACAGGCGCGCATTGGCCAGGGCAATGCCGGTCTGGCTGGCGATGGCTTGCAGCAGGTTCAGATCATTCTCGTCAAAGGCGAGCTCGTTCTCCATGTGCTGCACGACCAGGCTGCCCAGCACCCGCTCGCCCGTAATCATGGGAGCGCCCATCCACGCCTGCGCCTGCCGTGACGTGGCAACGTTCAGCACCTCGATCCCCAACTTGGCCGCTTCGACAGTGACATCCCCGCGCAGCAACAGCGGCTGGCGCTGGCGGCACACATAGAACGTCAGCGTGTTCAGGCCGCGCCGTTTCTCCAGCGTCTCATACAGCTTGCCCTCTTCGTACAGGCGCCGGAAGGTAATCTCATCCTCGGCCTCGTCGTAGTAGGCCACAAACATCGAGCGCGCATCAAGCATGAGGTTGAGCTGCTCGTACAGCACGTCCAGCACTTCGTCTTCGTGCAGCGCCGCCGAGATGGCACGCCCGATATCGCTCAGGCGGCTTAGCTGCACCAGGCGGCGCTGGGTCTCGGCGTACAGGCGCGCATTCACCAACGCAATCCCGGCCTGATTGGCGATGGACTGCAGCAGGTTAAGATCGTTTTGATCATACGCAAAGGCGTCGTCGTAATGCTGGAGGGACAGCATGCCCAGCACATCGTCACCGCTGATCATGGGCACGCCCATCCAGGTCTTGGAGACGGCCGTGTTGGGCGTGACGCGCGCCTCAATGCCGAGCTTGGCGGCTTCACCGATCACATCGCCGCGCAGCAACAGCGGGCGGCGCTGGCGGCAGACGTAGAAAGTCAGCGTGTTGCCGCCCTGCTGGCGGCGCGTGGTGACCTGCGACAAGTCCACCTGGCGGCCCGCTTCGTAGGCGCGCAGGAATGTAATGGTGTCGCGGTTGGCGTCATACGCAACAATGTGCATGGTCCGCGCCTCGATGACGCGGTTGACTTGCACATACAACGCGTCCAGCACCTGTTCTTCATCCAGCGCCGCGGA
Source organism: uncultured Anaerolineae bacterium (assembly GCA_964398185.1). Lineage (GTDB taxonomy): Bacteria > Chloroflexota > Anaerolineae > Fen-1058 > Fen-1058 > Fen-1058. The sequence continues at coordinate 20,843 of CAYNML010000008.1, forward strand.
AATCGAGCGGCCAATTTCACCCAGCGAACTGAGCTGGCCGATACGGCGCTGTTGTTCGGCTGAAAGGCGGAAGTTTTCCAGCGCCTCGGCCAGCAGCGTGACCACGGTACTTAAGCGCTGCTGATCGGCTTCCGTAAACGGATCAATCGCACGCCTGGCCACATACATTTCGCCGATGCTGCGATCGCGCACCACCAGCGGCGCGGCCAGCAGCGAGCGCACCTGGTACCGCTCAATAAACGGACGATAGTAGGACACCACGCGCTTGTCGTTCAGCGCGTCGTCGGTGCGGAACACCGCGCGCAGCCGAAACACCGCTGAGTCGAAATCGGGTTCAGCGCCTGCAATGCGGAAATCGCGGGCGGAATCCGGCAGATCGCCAAACGAAGCCGCCAGCAGCGGCTCCAGCACATTCGCGTCGGGGTTATACAGCATCGCCAGGCCCAGATCGGCCTTGACCAGTTTGCCAATCTCCGCCATCAGGCGGTGCAGCAGTTCGTCGGTGGGCAGCGCCGAAGAGGCGATGGCTGAGATGCGGAACAGCGTGGCCGACTCGTCCGCGCGGCGGCGCGTCTCAGCAAAGAGTTGTGCGTTCTGAATCGCCACGGCCGATTGCGCGGCCACCGTTTGCAGGGTTTCCAGGTGGCTGTCTGAAAAAGACTCCGGCGCCAGGGACGCCAGCTCGATCGTGCCGACGAATTGCTCGCTGGCAATCAGCGGGGCGGCACAGATCGATCGGGCGGGGAAGTCCCGCGGCTCCAACTTCGATCGCACCTCACTGGTCGCCAGATCTTTCACCAACAGCGGTTGGCGCTGGCGCGCCAGCCAGCCCGTAATGCCCTCATCCAGTCGATAGACTTCGCCTGCCGCGCGGACGTACTGCGCGTGCTGCGGATCGAAGCCCCGGCCGCGCGTGCGCAAGACAGTCTTGTCTTCGTCCCACAAATTGATCTCGCCCAGATCGTACGGGATGAGCGTGCGGATGGAAGCCAGAATCGAGTTGAGCGTGGTGTCCAGGTCAAGCGACAGGTTGATGGTGCGGTTGATTTCGGCGACCAGCGCCATTTCCTGCGCGCGCCGCCGCTCGACTTCATACAACTGCGCGTTCTTGATGGCCACCGCCGACTGGTCGGCAAAGCTGGACAGCAAGCGTTGTTCTTCGCGCGTGAAGGCCGGTGTGCCGGGGCGCGTGGAAACCTGCAACACACCGACGACGACGCCGTCGTCCACCAGCGGCAGGTTCATGACGGCGGCCACATCGCGGTCATGCTCCCATTTGGCGACGAAACGTTGATCGGCTTGCGCGTTGGCGAGGAACAGGGGTTTGTTCTCACGCGCCGTCCAGCCGACGACGCCCTCACCCACTTCATAGCCCACCGCAGGCCGGGGCAGACCTTCAAAATCCCACCAGCCGCGCAAGGCCAGCATGCGCCGCGTGTCATCGAGAACGTAGATGGAACAACGATCGGCGCCAGCCGTGCCAGCTGATTCGCGCGCCAGGTTATCGAGCACGTTCTCCAGATCCAGCGAGGTGATGGCCCGCCCGGATTTCAAGAGCGACGACATTTCACGCACGCGGCGCTGCGCCGACTGATACTGCTCCTCGCGTTCGCGCACCGCTTCCGTCGTGCTGGTCTGCGCTACTTGCAGCTTGGAAGCCAGATCATTGAACTCGTCAGCCAGGAATTCGAGATCGTCGCCGGTCGTGACACCCTTGATGCGCACATCGAACTTGCCCGCCGCCAGCTGCGTCGCGCCGTGCCGCAAGGTGGCTAACGGGTGGACCACTCGCCGTGAAATGTAAAACCCGGAAAGGATGATCGTCACCAGCAGGATCAACGCTAACACCAGGCCGGTGATGATGACGTTAGTGATCGCGCCGTTGATGCTGAAGAAAATCATCAGCGCCGCCATCGCCAGGGCCAACGCCGCGCCGAGGACATACAGCCCCCAAAGCCGCGCGCCGGTCCGCCCCAGTATTTGATTCACATTTGCCTGCTTCGCTTTTGCCACGGCCCGCTATCCTGCGCTGGTAAAAGGCAGCCCCTTACCGTTGCGCCGTCTCGCCCGGTATGTCCGGCTTAACTGCATGCCTTACGCCGCAATTCCGCCGACACTTCGGTAATCTCGCGGATGTCGGTAAATTCGTAGTCCTTGGCCAGCACCACGCCCACGCATAACTTCATCAGCGGCGCATGCCGCTCCGTGCCGTCGGCATCCTTCACCAGGATGTAACCGCGCTCGCGATCTTTGAACGAGTAGTGCGAACCGATCTCTTGATTGAACCGCTGGGTAACCGCTTCGGCCAGGCCGGCGGCTTTGTCCTGGGTGGTGATGAGGATGAAATCGTCGCCGCCAATGTGGCCGATAAAATCATCGGGGCCGCCCAACTTGTCGTCCACCTCGCCCAGCAAGAGCGCCGTGAAGCGCAGCACCTCGTCGCCGGCCACAAAGCCCGATACATCCGTGAACGAATCGAAATCATTGATGCCCACATACAGCAAGCCCCAATCCTTGCGCCGCATCAAGCCGCGCAGCTGCTCTTCGATCATCTTGCCGCTCGACAGGCCGGTGGTGGGGCTGGTCAGGTTTTCGCGCTCGGCGCGGCGCATGGCCCCCTGCACACGCAGCCGCAGCTCTTCAATATCGAACGGCTTGGTGATGTAATCGTCTGCGCCCAGTTCCAGGCCCGCAATGCGATCGCTGCGTTCGTCCTTCTGGGTGAGAAAGATGATCGGAACGTGGCTGGTCCGCAGGGTGCGGCGCAGCCGCGTGCAGACTTCATAGCCGTCGATATCCGGCAGCATGATGTCCAGGACGATCACGTTGGGCAGCTGCTTGCGCGTGCGCTCCAACGCGTCGTTGCCGCGCCCGGCCACCGTGACTTCATAGCCCTGCGCGCTGAAGTAGATCTTCAGCATGTTGGAGATGTCATTGTCATCTTCCACAACCAGGATGCGGCCCTTGCTCATACGTCACCTCGTGATGGATGAAAACTTAAATGGCAACCGCTGCCTGCCGGGCGCGCCCGGCGTTACGGCGAATGCGCTCAATTTCGGCGTCCGGCACGGCGTGCTCAAATGAACGGAACCCGGCCAGCTTGAATCCATGCCGCCGGGCGATTGCGGCGATTTCCTTGCACTGCGCCACGGTCAGATCCTTGCCCAGCGAGTAATTTTCATAGCGGCCTTCCAGCGCCAGCGCGATGGTTTCGGCCATGCAGGCATAGGACGTTTTGGGCGGAAAACCAAAATCAAAATTGAAACTGGCCTCCGCTCCCGGGATCTCCACCAGCCCGCCTTCAAACACAAACACATCGTCACGCTGCTCGGCGACGGCCTTGCTCACATCGCGCGGGCGGGCCACGTCGCACACCACCGCGCCTGACTTCAAATGCTGCGGCTGCACAATCGCCTCCACGGCGGAAGTCACCGTCAACACCAGATCAGCCTGCCGCAGCATGTCGAGATCGTTCGTCACCAGCACCTCAGCGCCGGCCGCTTCGCAACGGGCTTTGATCTCGGCCAGCCGATCGAACCGCTTGCCGATCAGGACGATGTGCGGCACATCCTCGGCCAGCATTTCGGCGGCCACTGCCCCGATCGCGCCGGTGGCGCCGACCACGGCCAGCGTCGCCTGCGCCAGATCGATCGCCATGATGTCAGCCGCCTGCTTCATCGCCTCGACCGCGCTCGCCACGGTGTAACTGTCGCCCGTCGTCACCGGCACCTTCACGCTGCGACTGATCGTCACGCCGCCATCGCCCACCACTGACGTGTACGCGCCCAGCCCCACTAACTTCGCGCCCAACTTTTCGGCCAGCTGTGCTGTGGCAATCACCTTGCGATACACCGTCTGGGGCGGCAGGGTCATCATGCGCTGCGGCGTGAACGGACACGCCACAAACCAGCCCTCGACTTCCTTCCCCGTCGCCGCCGAACGCACTCCGGTGATGTGCGAAATATACAGCGGCGGAAAGAACCGCGAAAGAAAGTTGATGGCCGGCACCGGTAGCATCTTGCCCAACACTGGAAACTTCCGCTTCACGTCCCGCTTGGGATCGAGCGGATGAATAATAAAGGCAAAATTATCCACGAATAAATCTGCTCACAATCATTATTGTAGAACCAGCCGCCTGCTCCGTCGTTACGGCTGCGTTACGGTTTGATTAGTGGTACGCCGGCGGGTGCAGCTCCGCCCCGTTGGGCAATTTCCAGTGATCGCTGTCGGCGTAACTGACGTTGTGCGTCAAAACCTTCTCCGCGCGCGAGCCGACCAGCAGCACATCCGATTCAATGGTGCGCGCCGGAAAGACGATCAGCCCCGAGCCCAGGCGGCAGTTATGCCCTACGCAACCGCCAATTACCGGCAGATTGATCTCCACCAACTGATCCTTGTAAAAGGTCTTGATGGGCCGCGGCACCAGATTGAAATCGGTGAACGTCGAACCCGCGCCGATAAACGAGTCGCGTCCCACCACGCACATTTGCAGGCAGGTGTTCTGCGCCACCATCGAGTTCTCCATCAACGTGGTCATGAACAGCGACGCGCGAAACGGCAGGAAACTGCCGTCGCCCACCACGCTGAGCATGACCTGGCACCCCTGCCCCACCGAAACATTACTGCCGATGATGCTGTTGTCGATTACGGCGCCCGGACCGATGAAGACATTGTCGCCAATCGTGGTGGGGCCGCGGATCACCGCTGACGGATCGATCCGCACGTCCTTGCCCATCTTCACCACGCGTGAATGCGACAGCACATTATGCCGCTCGATCAAGGCCCGCCAGATCAACCTGACTTTGGGCATGGCGCGTTCCATGATGTGCTCGAAACGCGCCCCTTCAGCGAATACGCCAAAAGTCGTATTCGCAATGAAGAGGTGAATCCAGTGTTCGATCGACAGGAAGGCCCGGCGCGGCACCTGGTACGTCAGATCGCCTTGATTGGGCGCCATGTACTTGGGCACGTTATAGTAGCCGATCTCTTTCGAGAGTGTATCGACCACCAGCGGGCGCACTTTGGTTTCACGGCCATACGGGAAGTACCACAGATCGGCGACCAGCAGCTCGCCGTCCGTGAAGCCCTTCTCTGGCCGGATGCCGCTTTGCAGCGGCAGCGCATGTACCCTGATTGCCGGATCGTTGGGCGAAAACGCCACCCGGCACGCTTTGCCCAGGCGGCGCGCGCGCTGCAAGAAATGATCAATGAAGGCCTGATCGAAAAACAGGTTGTCCCGGTAAACGATTGTTTCCACCCGATCATCCGGCATCGCCTCGATGGCCGTAATCTCGCGTTCTTCGCGCGTATAGGGCGCCAGCACATCGCGCTGATACAGCCACAGCCGCTTGTTCAAAATGCGCAGTTCGCGGGCTTCTTCGTTGAACGGCGCCAGCTTGCGGGTATCGCGGATGACCAGGCGGCGCAGGGTGCGTTGTTCTTTGACTGGCATAGGCACTGGGAAGGCTTGCCAATACGGGGGCAACATTTCAGGCGTGGGTCTGAGGAAAATCCAGCACTGTCGCTATCAACCACACTCCTTGTTGCCAGCCGGGCGGGCGACATGGCCCGCCTTCCTCCCGACCTCCCTTTCAATCCAGAGGACGTTTGTTGATAATGATGGTGCAGGTGGCCTCACCTTTGGCGATGCACTCGACTTCTTCCACATGGAAGCTCTTGCCGCTGCTGACCCAGTACAGGCTTTCCTGCAGGATACCCACGGCCAGGTGGCAGCACGGCTCGTCGGTGTGGCGCTTCCAACAGACCGGGCAGCGATCGATGATCCAGATGTAATGCTCGTCATCTTCGCTCAGGCGCACGATCTGATCGCTGAATTTGTTGAACGTTTCTGCAAAGACTTCGATCCCGACCTTGACCTTCATGCCTAACGGCAGCAACCGGAAAGCCAGATCGGCGATGCCCAACACCGGTCCAAACTCCTTGATGCCATACTTGAAGCAGGCCCGACCGGCTCGTAACGCCAGCCCGCGCGCGCCGCGCGGGCCGTACATGTCTTCCAGAGCTTGCTGAATGGAACCGACCTCGTCGAAGGTAAACTGGCGGTCAAAGTTGTTCGGCGGATAATTATTGACGAGTGTCTTCAACCGCGCCAGGTTCAGGATGGCATTGACGCCATTACGCCCCATGACTTCTTCCATCGCCAGCAGGATGATGCGCCCCATTTTATTGGGATAATAAAACTGCCGCTCGGTTGCCGCCAAGGGAGTATCCATATCGTCCTACAGGATTCAGGTCGCCAGGAAGTTGCGCACTGCCGCGTTAAACTCGTCAGGCTCGTCCAGCATCGGAAAGTGCCGGGAACGGTGCAGGGTCAGGGTGCGCGCCCCGGGCGCACATTTGTCTAGCAGCTCCACCTGATGCGGATCGACGATGTTGTCGTGTTCGCCGTATATCCCCAGCACCGGCACCGTCAGCCCGCTCAGGTTCTGGCTCAGGTCGGTGCGGCGCAAATCGCCGATGCTGCGGAAAAACGATTCCATACTGGTCTTGTCCACGTCGTGCAAGAGCATCTTGCGCACCCGCTCCGTGTCCCGCGCGGTGTTGATGCGGACCAGTGTATTGACGATCATATGCGTGGCAGTCGGCAGGCTCTGGGCCAGCTGAACCCAATCGCGCCCGGCCAGCCGCAGAAAGAAATTCAACGACTTACCTTCAATGGGCGACCCCACCACGCCAATCTTGGTGGCGCGCTGCGGGTAGGCAAGTGCAAACGCCAAAGCCACCGTGCCGCCCATGGAGTGCCCCAGCACCGGCGCGCGCTCGATCCCCAGGATCTCCATAAACTGATTGACCATCTGGGCGTAGGATTCGACTTTGAACGGCGGCGTATTCGTCTTGCCGGAATCGCCGAATCCCCAGAAATCCAGCGCGTAGACCTTATACCGGCCGTTTTCGGCCAGATCGATCATTGAATCCTGCCACACGCCCCAGGAGTTGATCCAGCCGTGCAACAGAATGATCGGCCGTCCACGGCCGTACGCTTCATAATGGACAATGCCTTGTGATGTGACGATCGAACTCATCCGGCATCACCCGCCGCAGGCCGTTGACTGCTTGCCCTTAGCCGGCACCCTCCAGATCCATGGTTTCCAGAATCGAATACAGCAATTCCAGCAAGACCCCCTTGACCAGATCCTTGTCGTTGGCCACGCAGGGCAACACTTTGATATCCTTGCTGATCTTCAGCGCAATCCGCAGGTCATCCGGCGACCAGGCGTCCTCGTGGTCCTGCTTGTTGGCGGCAATGACATACGGCGTCTCCGCATAACCCCGGAACGTATCCAGAATGCCGCGCGCCTCGCGGAACGTCTCCGGGCGCGAGCTGTCGACAATGACGATGAACCCCAGCATGCCCTCGGACAGGATTTCCCACATGAAATCGAAGCGCTTCTGCCCCGGCGTGCCGAACAGATACAGCACCAGCTCCTCGTCGACCGTGATGCGGCCGAAGTCCATCGCCACCGTCGTCGCATCCTTGATGCGCTCGGCGTCCGAGGAGATTTTCCGTTCCGTCGACACCACATCGATTTCGCTGATGGTGCGGATGAACTCGGTCTTGCCTGCTGCGAACGGCCCGGTTACTACCATTTTGACTGTTTGCATGTTTACCGCCGATGTTCCGTGAATTGAGGATAAGTCGCGCGCATGATTACCGGTTGAAGAAGTTGATCAGCTTGTTAACCACTGATCGCTTCTCGTCATTGCTGGCAAACGCCTTGGGCGGCGCGGCCCGTCCACCCGGCGCCGCAGTCGCCACGGCTGGCAGACCAACCGGCTGGATGACCTCCACCAGGCCCGCCTGCAGCATGGCATAAATAATCTTGCGAATTTGCAGATCACTCATGCTGTTGGCTTGGGCAATCTGCCGGATGGTGTTCTTGGGATTAATGTATGACACAACACGCCACTCGTCGACGCTCAGATTGACGTTGCGCAACTTGGCGTCGGGGCGATCGGTAAAGCGCAGGGTCACGTCGAGGTTGGGCAGTTCTTCTTGCAGCTTCTCCGATTCCTTGAGCCGCCGCGTCCCCTCCATGATAATACCGTCCAGGTTGATGGGCGGCTCGGCCCACAGGCGATCCTCCGGCAGCACATTCGGCTCAAACCGGAACAAGCCGTCGTTCAGCGCAAACATCCGATCGACCACGTCCTTCACATTGTTCCGCACCATCTGATCCAATTCCGTGCGCGTCAACAACCCGGCTTGCACCAGCATGGTAGCCAAATCGCGATCGGTCTTGTTGGCCGGAATCTTCTTGCTCTGGTCTGGCGTGATCTTGCCGACCTTGACCAGCATACCAACCAAGCGGCCATCCAGCGTGTCCGTCTGCGCAAAGACCAGCTTCCCCTCGCGGAACGACGCCCGCGCCGCGGCATGTTTGCCATCGACGGCCAGCGTGCCGGTCTTGCGTGCCAGATGGATCAAGTTCAGCAACTGCGTGATACTAAAATCGTGTAGATTGCCCTTCAGTGCCATAGGCTCCGCCTTCACACCGCCTGCATACGTGATCAATCAGGAGCAGATATGACAGTAGGCAGGCCCAACCCACGGCCTGACCGGGGTTGTCCCGCCGCTCACCGATGGCAAACACCGCCATTCTGTCATATGCGCGTCGATTATACCTTTACTGCTATGGCAAGTCAATCAAACCCTGTCGTTCTAGGCATTCTGCCTATGCTATAATCGCTCCGACCTTCAGAGCATGGAGCACAGACACATGAGCACCTTGTCGCGTCGAGCTGTACTGATCGCCGGCCTGTCGTTGGCCGTGATGTTTATGACGGCCTGTGGCAGCAACGATCCGGCCACACCGGCCGTCCTTCCCGCCAGCCCCACGGCACGCCCGATTATCAAGCCCACCGATCGGCCCACCAACACCCCGATCGCTTCGCCTACCCCCACCCTGCCGCCGGTCACACCCACGCCTACCGTCGATACGCGCCTCATCGATCTGACCGCGCCGGATATGAATCCGTTGACCGGCGAAAAAGTGTCTGAGCCCGCCGTCCTCAATCGCCGCCCGCTGGCGATCAAGATCGGCAACTCCTGGGAAAATGGTGTGCGGCCGCAGGCCGGCGCCAGCTATGCCGACTGGGTGGTTGAGCACGAATCAGAAGGCGGCATCCCGCGCTGGACCGCCATCTTCTACGGGCAAACACCGGCGTATGTCGGCGGCACCCGCTCGTGCCGCATCATCGACAACGAACTCCCCGCCATCTTCAAATCGCTGCTGGCCTGCTCCGGCATGTCAGGCGGCACACGCGAGTTCTACCTCAAGCCCAGCGACTTCAATCAAGAGAAACGCTTCTTCACGCCCGACTTCGGCGACTACACCCCCATGTTCTATCGCGGCGACAACGCCGCCCCGCCGCACAACTTATTCGTCGTGCCCGCCGAAATCTGGAAAGAAGCCGATAAACGCGGCTCCAACACCAGGCCTGATCTCAGCGGCCTGACCTTCTCCACCGCGCCGACCTCGCCGGGCCGCCCAACCAATGAGATCAAATTCAAATACGGCTCAGAGACACAAAATTGGAAGTACGATCCCGCAGCGACCACTTGTGGCGCCATCGAAGGTTGCTGGCTGCGCTGGAGTTCGGGCGTGCCACACACCGATCTTCTGAACGGGCAGCAGCTCAGCGCTGCCAACGTCATCGTCGCCTACGTCAACCATGTGGAAGACAAGCGCTATCTTGAAGAAGACTATGGCGCGTTCAAAGCCTTCGGCCTGCAGATCCAGATCTGGAACGAAGGCCCGGTGCGCATCTTCCGTGATGGCCAGGAGTTCGGCGGCAAATGGGTCCGCGTCAATCGCGGCGACATGTTAACGTTCGTCGATCCTGACGGCAACCCGATTCCGCTAAAGCCCGGCAAAACCTGGCTCGAAGTCGTGAATCTGGGCACGCCGCTGGAGACGCAGTAGGGCGAGGCGACATCACCCGGGCGCCCCTGCTGGTAGATTAACACAACCCCACGTTGCGGTGTGTTGCAGAGTCGTTACAAATCAATTGCCCAAGGCACAAAAAAAGGCCCTGCGGATAGATGAAGTCCGAAGGGCCTTCTATTGACTATACGCCGCGTATCACGTCCAGCCCGCCCATGTACGGCCGCAGCACGTCCGGCACCACGATGCTGCCATCGGCCTGCTGGTAATTTTCCATGACGGCAATCACCACCCGCGGCAGCGCCAGCCCCGAGCCGTTGAGCGTGTGAACGTACTCGGCTTTAGCGCCCTTTTCCCGCCGGAACTTGATGTTGGCCCGCCGCGCCTGGAAATCCTTGAAGTTGCTGCACGACGACACTTCCAGCCACTCGTTGCAGCCCGGCGCCCACATTTCGACATCGTATTTCACCGCCGCCGTGAACGACAGATCACCGGTGCACATCTGCACGATGCGATGCGGAATCTTCAACAACCGAGCGATCTCCTCGGCGTTATCGATCAACTTCGTCAGTTCGTCCATGCTCGCTTCGGGCGTGCAGAACTTGACCATCTCCACCTTGTCGAATTGGTGGCCGCGCTTGATGCCGCGCGTGTCGCGCCCCGCCGACATCTGCTCGCGCCGGAAGCAGGCCGTGTAGGCGACGTGGTTGATCGTGAGCTTGTCACCCTCCAGAATCTCGCCGGCATACATGTTGGTCACGGGCACTTCCGCTGTGGGGATCATCCACAGATCGTCGATCTGATCGTAGTATTGATTCTCCGCGAACTTGGGCAGCTGCCCCGTCCCGATCAGCACTTCGCGCTTCACGAGATACGGCGGGTAGACTTCGGTGTAGCCCTGTCCGATGTGCACGTCGAGCATGAAACTGATCAGCGCGCGCTGCAGCTTGGCGCCCGCGCCGATGAGCATGTAGAAGCGCGTGCCGCTGACTTTCACGCCGCGCTCAAAGTCGATGAGGCCCAGCGCCGTGCCCAGATCCCAGTGCGGTTTCGGCTCAAAGCCAAAGTCCTTGGCCAGCTTCGGCTCACCCTCAACGCGCGTGACGACGTTCTCGCTGTCATCTTTGCCCACCGGCACCGACGGGTCGGGCAGGTTCGGCACGCGCAGCATCAGATCGTTCAGGCGCGTTTCCACGTCGCTCACTTCGGCGTCCAGTGTTGTGATCCGATCGCCCACCGCGCGCATCTCGGCCTTCTTCGCCTCACGCTCCTCAGCATCCTTCATTTTCCCGATCTCTTTCGACACGACGTTACGCTGCTGCTTCAACTGCTCCACCTCTTGCAGCAGGGCGCGGCGCTGCTTGTCGAGCTCGAGAATCTCGTCGATAGACGCTTCGGCGTACAACTTCGCCATCGCGTCTTTCACTTCGTCGGCATGTTCACGAATGTAGTTTAGGTCTAACATGGCATTCTCCTGTTCTCTGACAAGTTGACTTGATGACCTGATGACACGATGATCTTACGCCACCATCATCGTGTCATCTCTTCATCCTGTCATCCGGTCATGGTAGTAATTCCGCTTCTCGCAACACCTTCTCCAGCTCCACGCGCTGATTCTCGCTCAGCGGCAGCAGCGGCAAACGCGGATAACCGCCTCGGTAGCCGAGCATGTCCAGCGCGGCCTTCAGACCCGGCACACCGAACTGCGTCGTCACTGCGCGCGCCACGGGCAATAACCGCAAGTGCAGCTCACCCGCTTCGGCGATCTTACCCTGTTGGAACAGCTCGTAAATCTGCACACACTCCTGCGGCGCAATGTTGCTCACCGCCAGGATGCCGCCTACTACCCCAAAGGCGAGCGATGGCAGCATCGCCCCGAAATTGCCGCTGAAGACCGCGAAGTTCGCAGAGGACGCTGAGCGAACGTCGGCCACATCATCGGCTCGCGTTCGATCAGGAAGCGCGCCTCCTTGTCCACTTGTTTCTTTGTCGCCTTGTTTCCGCGTCAGTCTCACCGTCTCCGCCAGTTGATTGATGTCGCCCGCGCTGTCCTTGATCCCTACCACATTCGGATGCTGCGCGATCTCGGCCACAATCGACGACGCGACGTTGAGGCCCGTGTTCGCCGGGACGTTGTAGATCATCACCGGAATGGACGACTCATCCGCGATGGTGAAATAGTGCTTCTTCAGCGCTTCGCCCGTCATGCTGTTCTTGTAATAGAACGGCGTCACGATCAAGGCCGCGTCGTAACCGGCATCCGCCGCGCGCTTCGTCATTTCAAGCGTCGCCATCGTCGAGAGTTGCCCCGTCCCTGCGATGACGATCTTGCCCGGTGCAGCGGCCTGCTTCACCGTCGCAAACACCTGCGAGGCTTCCTCGGGCGTGACGTGCACCGCTTCGCTGTTCGTGCCGAGCGCCACGTAGCCCAACAAGCCCGTCGCGTTCAGTTTCTCGACGTTCGAGCGCAACGCCTCCAGATCGAGTGCGCCGTTGGCTTTGAATGGCGTTGGAAGTGGGGGAAGTATCCCTTTCAACATATTTCTCCTTCTTCTTTGACAGGATGAACAGATGATTGGATGACAAGATGATCTCGTTAGCGAGATCACCTCGTCACCCTTTCATCTTGTCATGAAGGCAATTCCCCATCGCCTGAATGTTCCCTGCAACAAAACACCCCTCGCCTAAACTAGGACGAGGGGCCTCGTGGTGCCACCTAGATTTGCCGTTGTTGCCAACAGCCTCATTCATACTCGGTAACGGGAGCGCCGCTCAACTCGAGAGGTGGATTTCAGTTCAAGCGGCTGTCGCCTCGCATCGCCCGGCGACTTTCTGGAAGTCCGACTGAACTTACTCTTCTCTGTCAGCGTTGATGGCGGGATTATACGCATGTCGAAAGATCATGTCAAGCGTAACTGCTATCACTGCCGTGACTCTCTCTTCGATCTTGGTCGACGCACCTTACCAGTATTGACTGGTAGCCAACTCGGAATCGGCTCACCGTAGTCAATAGCCGTCGCGGTGTCACAATCATCACACTTCGCGTTGACTCCGAACATGTTTCTTGTGCCGCGTTTGTAGGCACCAAAATACACATGCAACTGACCGCCACACATAGGGCACCGCTGGATTTCTGCTGGACGATCCTTTTGTCTGGCCAGCGCCGACAGCATATTCTGAAGTTTCCTGTAATCGGCGTCTGCGGTCATCTACGAATTCCGGTTGTCGTTACTTCCCCACGCTCAGCACATGCGGATAAACGATTACTTTTCAGAGGCTGGTCGTCTTACGCGAATTCCACGCGGGGTCACCACCGCAACTGTGCCCGCCAACTCGTCCAGCGCATAGGTCATCAAGGTTTGTTGCACGAGTTCCACCATCGGCCTGATTCCATCTTCATCAGGTCGGAGAATGAGCACACCCGCATGACTACCTGGTGGATAAACGCGGATGTCGCCAAAGCCTTTGTCCGCCGTAACCAGGAAACGCTGCTCCGCTTGAACGGCTACCCAGACTTTCGCGTCCTTCCAGCCGCCCATTCCCTGCTCCAGCACGTTGACCGCATCATGCCCTGCGGTACGCCGCAGTTGGGAGATGGCGGTCGGCAGGTCCTCATCGACCTTGACGCGCATTACGCTGCCCCGCTCAGTGGCGCGATCACGTCGGTGTGCAGTGTAACCGCCGCATAGGCCAACGCTGCCCGAATATCCTCGTCCTTCAATTGAGGATAAGCTTGCCGAATCTCGGCATTCGTCAGGCCGTCCGCCAGACTGCCGATGATCATCGCCACCGGCACGCGCGTCCCACGAATGCAAGCTTCGCCGTGATGCAGGTTCGGATCAATGACAACGCGATCTTGCCAACGGATGCGGCTCATATCGACCCCCTTACCCCTCAACTGCCTTCCTTGAAATTATATCACTGCCAAACAAAACACCCGCCACCTGATTTACTCAGGCAGCGGGCGCTCAACCATCGTCGATACTCTGTCGTCTTTTACTTCTCAGAGCTCCGCAAATGCGGATACAAGATCACCTCGCGGATCGTCGCTTTGTTCGTCAGCAGCATCGTCAGACGATCGACACCCATGCCGAAGCCGCCGTTGGGCGGCATGCCATACCGCATGGCGCGCAGATAATCTTCATCCAGCGGATGCGCGTCGCCCGCTTCCACATCTTCCGTGCGATTCATCTCGATAAAGCGCGCTTCCTGATCGAGTGGATCGTTCAACTCGGAGAAGGCATTGCCCATCTCCATGCCGGCGATGAAGAACTCGAAGCGCTCCACGTGCCGTTCGTCACCGGCCTTGCGCTTCGCCAGGGGCGAGATGTCACGCGGATAGTCATACAGGAACGTCGGCTGGATCAACTGCGGCTCCACATAGTCGCCCATCAAGCCATCGATCAGTTTGCCCCACGAGGCATCATCGGGCGCGTGACCGCCCCTGGCCCGGATCGCTGCCCGCAGCTCATCGGCAGTGGGATAGTCCATGTAGTCGATCGCGGCCCATTTCTTGATCGCTTCGCGCATCGTCAGGCGCTGCCACGCGCCGCCCAGTTCGATCGTCTTGCCGTCGAACTCGATCACCGTGCTGCCATTCACTTCCTGCGCCACGTAGGCCACCATCTGCTCGGTGACTTCCATCACCTTCTGGTAATCCCAATAGGCCGCGTAGAACTCCAACTGCGTGAACTCAGGATTGTGCTTGAACGACACGCCTTCGTTGCGGAAGTCGCGGCCGATTTCATACACGCGCTCATACATCCCCACCAGCAGGCGCTTGAGATACAGCTCGAACGAGATGCGCAGATACAAATCCTGATCGAGTTGATTGTGATGCGTGATGAACGGTCGGGCGGCTGCCCCGCCGTAGAGCGGCTGCAGCACCGGCGTTTCAACTTCCAGGAAATCGAGGCCATCCAGGAAGCGCCGCAGCGCATTGACCACCTGCGATCGCTTGCGGAAGACTTCGCGCGTCTCCGGATTCGACAGCAAATCGGCGTAGCGCTGCCGATAGCGCGTCTCGACATCTTTCAAGCCGTGCCACTTTTCAGGCGGCGGTTGAATAGCCTTGCTGATGATGCGCAGCTGCGCCACGCGCAGCGTCGCCTCGCCGGTCTTGGTGCGGAACATGTGCCCCTGCGCTTCGACGAAGTCGCCCAGGTCGAGATCCTTCAAGAACATCTCGTAGGTCTCTTCACCGACTTCTTCCTTCTTCAGATAAATCTGCAAGCGCGCGGCGCCGTCTTCGATGTGCGCAAACGACGCTTTGCCCATCGGGCGAACCAACACCAACCGACCAACCACGGCGGCCTCGACGGTCTCTCCGCCGGCCTCTTTCGCCGCGAATTCAGCGAGCGCTTGCTGGTTGGTGTGCGTGCGTGTGACCCGCGCCGGATACGGCTCGATGCCGCGCTCGCGCAGGCGCTGCAGTTTCTTCAGACGTTCCAGTTCCAGTTCGTTGAATTCCATGCTGACTCCAGACCCCCACCCTGCCTTCCCCCATTAAACGGGAGAGGGTGCGCTTTAGCGCAGGAGAGGGTTACAAAAAAGTCCATGCAATCAATCCGCATGGACTTAGGGTACGCCTCACAAGCGCTTACTTGATCGCCGCGATGCGGAACGTCAACAGCCCGGCGGGCGCGCTCACCTGCACCGAATCGCCCACGCGCCGGCCCATCAGCGCTTTGCCCAGCGGGCTTTCATTGCTGATCTTGCCCTGCGTGGGATCAGCCTCCGCCGCGCCGACGACGTGATACTCTTCCGGCGAGTTGCTGCCTTCCACGATCGTCACGACCGCGCCCAGCGTGACCTCGTCGTGATGCGCCGGCTTCTCGTCGATGATGACCGCGTTCTTCAGCATGTTCTCCAGCGTCAGAATGCGGCCTTCCACAAACGCCTGCTCGTTCTTGGCATCGTCGTACTCGGCGTTCTCGTCGATGTCGCCTTCTTCCATCGCCGCGTGCAGCCGCTCGGCCACTTCCTGGCGGCGCACCGTCTGCAGGTAATGCAGTTCTTCTTCCAGTTTCTTTTGACCTTCTTTGGTCAGAAAGGTCGGCTGCTCGGACATGGGAACACTTCCTCCAGAGATTGGCTCGCTTCAGGATCGACGGTTAGGCATAAATACAAGGACTGAGAGCCGTTTCTCTCAGTCCGCAGGCGCCTGAAGCCGCCCAGATTATAGCGAAGTCACGGGGATTTGTAAAGTCAGGCAGTACGGCTATAATCGCAGTAGAAACCGCACCCGGAGGCTGCCATGCTCACCACTCTGCCCCGCACTTCGCTGGGGTTCTTTCCCACACCGCTCCATCCGCTGCCCAACCTTTCCACACGACTGGGCGGGCCAACCCTATGGGTCAAGCGTGACGATCAGACCGGCCTCGCCACCGGCGGCAATAAGACGCGCAAGTTGGAGTTTCTGGTGGCCGACGCGCTGCAGCAGCGCGCCGATACGCTGATCACCGTCGGCGCGCCGCAGTCGAATCATGCCCGGCAGACGGCCGCGGCCGCCGCCAAAGCAGGGCTAAAGTCGGCGCTGGTGCTGCGCGGCACACCGCCCACCGATCGGACCGGCAACATCCTGCTGGACGATCTCGTCGGCGCAGAAATCTTCTGGGCCGGGGCACGCTCGCTGGATGAGGCGGCGGCGGAAGTGGCCGAGGAACTGACCACGCGCGGCCAGCGGCCTTACCTGATCCCGTTGGGGGGCAGTAATCCGATCGGGGCGGTGGGCTATGCCGCCGCCATGTTGGAATTCGTGGAACAAGCCCGGAGCAACGACCTGCACTTCGACGCGATCGTGTTCGCCACCAGTTCCGGCGGCACGCAGAGCGGATTGGCGGTGGGCGCGAAGTTGAGCGGCTGTGCCGATCGGGTCTTGGGCATCAGCGTTGATCACTCCGCCGATCATTTGGCGCCGCTGCTCGTCGAACTGGCGAATGCGACCGCGCAGCATATCGGCGCAGCGCTTACTTTCAGCGCTCAAGATTTTGAAGTGAACGATCAGTATCTGGGCGGCGGCTACGCGGTGCTGGGTGAACCTGAGCGCGAGGCGATTAAGCTGTGCGCGCAGACGGAGGGGCTGTTGGTCGATCCGGTTTACACGGGGCGCGCCATGGCAGGCTTGATCGATCTGATCCGCCGCGGCGAATTCAAGCCTGAGCAGAATGTGCTGTTCTGGCACACGGGCGGCACTCCGGCGCTGTTTGCGTATGCCCGCCAGTTGAGCGCGTGAGACTGCGCTAAAACAGGACGAGGCGGCCTGCACACCACAGGCCGCCTCGTCGCGTGTGTGACTAGTTCACGGAATGCACAACGTCGATCCGGCGTAAATCAAGTTCGGATTGGTAATGCTGGGATTGGCGTACATGATCGCCTGAATCGTCGTGCCGTAATACCACGCGATGCCCGAGAGGGTCTGCCCCCACTGCACGTAGTGATAGTAGCGGCAGGCTGGCGGCGCAGGCGGCGTCGGGGTGGCACCCGGCGTCGGCGTGATGCCCGGCGGAGTAGGCGTAATGCCCGCGGGCGGAGTGGGCGTCACATTCGGCACACCCGGAGAGCACACCGGTCCGGGCGGGATGTTGTACCACGGCGCATTCGGAATCGCCAATACCTGGCCGGGGTAAATCCAATACGGCCACGGAATGTAATTCACAGAAGCAATCGCCCACGGTGATACCGCATAGTAACGGCCGATGCAATACAGCGTCTGCCCGGGCTGCACCGTCCAATACGCGATGATTTGATACACCGGTGGCGGAGGCGGCGGCGGGTAAGTCGGCGGCACATACGTTGGATAGGGCGTGCTCGTCGCCACCGGGCCGGGCGTATTAGTAGCCGCAGGAATGGGGGTACTCGTCGCAGCGGGAATCGGCGTATCTGTAGCCGCCGGAACGGGCGTATTGGTCGCAGGTGGTAGCGGTGTGTCGGTGGCAGCCGGCGGTAGGGTCGGTGTATCAATCGGACTCTGGAATGCCGCGGCAGACGACGAATACCCCGCCGACACCGGGAACACGGCGACGATGCTCAACAACAGCAAGGCCGTAATCAAGATCACACGTGGCGCAGTTTTCATGGTACTACAACCTCCCGCAACAGATTCTCATGGAGGCGGCCACGACTAAGCCGCCTCCATGAGTTATGCGTGGCTTAAGGGATACACAACGTCGAGCCAGCATAGATGAGATTCGGATTGGTGATGCTGGGATTGGCAGCCTGAATGGCTTGAACGGTTGTGCCATAGTACCAGGCAATCCCCGACAGCGTTTGACCCCAGAGCACGTTATGATAGAAACGGCAATTTCCCGGAACCGGGGTCGGGCCGGGGGTCGGCGGCGGCGGCGCGGTCGGAGTGGGTGGCGGCGGCGGCGGCCAGCCGGCGGGCGGCGTGAATTGCGCAGCGCAAGTCTGACCCTCCGGAATGTTGTACCACGGATCGGCCGGGATCGACAGCACCTGGTTCGGAAACACCCAATACGGCCAGGGAATGGCGTTGGCCGAGGCGATCGACCAGGGTGACACTTTGTACGCGCGGGCGATGCAGTAGATCCACTCACCCTGCTTCACGGTGTGTGTGCCCAGCGGATTGGGGAACTGCGCGGTGGGCGCGGCAGTCACTGGCAGCACCATCACACACAATGCTAACACGACGACGAGGACGATGATACGCGGGACAATCTTCATTCTATGCCTCCTGATTTGATTTTGCGCTGGACCGCGGTGTGTTTCGGTTATGTTGCGCTACCGTGATTTTAGTACACAATGACCATTATAGGCAAATCGTGACAGGGTGGCGATACCGACTAGGTTACAGTTGAGTTACTGCCCTGGCACTCGGTCACGGCGTCAACGTCAACGTTCCCTCAGCATGCGCTTGAATGTCGTTGGCGTCCCACCACATGGGCACATATTGAATGTTGCGCCATTTGTCGATGAAATCCGCGTAGTGCGGATGTGAGGGCAAGCCGCTCTGCCCCGTCGTGTGAATGTAGCGCGAGGTATTGAGCGCGCTCACATCGATGATCTGCCGCAGCGACGGCACGGAGCGCTCTGCAAAGATGGCGGCCAGCTGGCCCGGCGGATTGCTGTAAGCTTTGCGGAAGTTGCCGCCGGTGCCGGTGTTGTTGACGGCGGCTGTGCCGCCATCCACTTCGACCGGGCCGCGATTGAAGATGAAGCTCAGCGGACTGGCGCCCAGCGCTTGACTGGCGAAAGTGGCCGTGTGGAGTTTGCCCCACCGCCAGTCGGCGGGGTTGCTGCCCAGCTCCCCGATCAGCAGCTGCGCCCCGTCGGCCAGCGATTTCTTCAAAATATCATCGCGCGTTTCGCGCACCTCCGGCGTCTGGGTGTTGTCCCACCACCTCGAATCGGGCTGGGCCAGCAATTGGATCACCGCCTGCCGATTGACCGTGCCGCCGTCGGTGTAATCGGGCGCCAGATCACCCAACTCATCATCGAAAGTATTCATCAGTAATTTCAGCCAGAACACTTGATACGCGCTGGCGCCGGTGCTGTCACGCTGCTCCACAAAGTCCCACGCCAGGATTTGATCCAGTACTTTCTGCGCATCACCCTCGACGGTGATCTTCTGCAAGTACGGCGCGATTTCTTGCGCGGACAGATTCAAGTTGTCGCCTTGAATGGCGGCCATATCGTCGGCGCTGAGTTGATCTTTAGATTCGATCAGATCGACGATGCGCCGCGCGCGATAGCCGCGATCCCAGTCCATGCCCAGGAAGTACGGATACTCCGGCCCGACCACGGCGTTGTTCGCGGTGGCGATGTAGCCTTCCGGCGGATTGAACGAGCGCGGCAGTTCGTCGAACGGAATGTAGCCCGTCCAGTCGTATTCGCCCGTCCAGCCCGGCGCCGGCAGCTGACCGTCACCTTTGGCGCGGATGGGGATGCGCCCCGGCGTTTGATAGCCGATGTTGCCGTCGACGTCGGCGTAGATGAAGTTCTGGCTGGGCGAACCGTACAACGCCAGCGCCGCGCGAAATTCATCCCAGTTCTGCGCCCGATCGATCTCCAGGAAGGAGGTGTAAGTTCCCTCCGGCGCGTTGATGGCCGTCCATGAAAACGCCACGGCCAGATCACCGCCGGCTTGCGCCGCATCAGCATCGACATCGCTGATCACTGGGCCGTGCACGGTCGAGCGGACGTTGAGCGTGATCGTGGTGGTGTTGCTCTGTTCATCGTAGACGGAGGTTTCGTTGGGCGAAGGCTGGTAATCGGCGGGCAGCTTACCGCGAATGACGATCGTCTCCGGCGTGATCGTCAGATCGAGTTGCTCGCCCTGGTATTCGTACTGATTGCCGCTGATCTTTTCGAGGAAGAGATCCTGTACATCCGGCCCGACGTTGGTGACGCCCCACGCGATGCGCGCGTTGTGGCCGATGACGACACCCGGCATGCCGACGAACGATGCGCCCGTGACCTCATACGGGCATTCCGTCGTGACGGGCTGGCAGTGCAGACTGTTGAAGTACCAGATCGACGGCATCTGGATGCCCAGGTGCGGATCGTTGGCCAGCAGCGGTTGGCCGGTGGTGGTGCGCTCGCCGCCGATGACCCAGTTGTTCGATCCGACATCGTTACCGCGCAGCCCGCTGATGTTGTCGAGGCTCTTCAAGCCCAGCACATTGTCGAGCGGCGCGGCCTCATACGCCACCCCCGCCGGTACAATGACGGGCATCCGCGCAAAGTCGTACGGCGGTGATAATTCTGCATAGATGGCATTGGCTTCCGCTTCGCCGAACTTCGCAATCAATTGAGCGCGATATACTTCGACGGCCCAGTTGCCGCCCAGGCTCCACGCCATGGCCTTGGCCCAGCGCAGTGTATCGACCGGCTGCCACGGGTCCGGCTTGAAATCGAGACCCTTGCCGCTGAACAAACCCACGATGGCGAATTCCATGGGCAGATTGTTGGCGTGGGTGTCGACGAAGGCATTCACGCCATCGGCATAGGCTTGCAAGATCGCTTTCTCGTCGTCAGGCAGCGCCTCGTAATCCGCCTGCGCGGCCCGGTTCCAGCCGAGCGTGAGCAGGAATTTATCCTGCTCGATGTTGGTGGTGCTGGCGCTGAGTTCCGACGAGCGTCCGGCGGTGGCGAGGTTTTGCAGCGTCATCTGCCACAGGCGATCCTGCGCCTGCACGTAACCCTGCGCCATGAACAGATCGTGCGTGTTGGCGGCGTAAATGTGCGGGATGCCGTTCTGGTCGCGCACAATGTTGACGGGCGCGCGCAGACCGGGCAGCTGCACCGTACCGTCGATTTGCGGGAAGGCGCGGCGGGTAAGGTAGAGATAACCGCCGCCCAGCACGACGGCCACGATCACGACGACGACCAGCACAAACAGCAGCAGGCCCTTGATGAAACGCATGTTGTCCTCCGGGGGGATTGGCTGGTCGCAGTTGTATCACACCCGGCGCGGGCTGTCAAAACAGATATTATTCTGGCACTGCTGCCGTGCGGTATAATGCGTAACACGTAATGCGTAACACGTAATGCGTAATAAGCGTTGATAGCGTGCCGCCCTCATCATTCATGCCCATGTCATCTGCACCATCCTCCCTTCACGTTTCACGTTTCACGTTTCACGCTTCACGTTTCACGTTTCACGCTTCACGTTTCGCGCCGCTCGTCTTGATCTTCCTCGCCTTCGTTATCCGCCTGCACGGTCTCACCTTCCAAAGCCTGTGGCGCGATGAGGTGGACGCGATCTGTTTCGCGCAGGCGCCGCTGTTGCAGGAACTGCCGCAGACGGCGCTGTCGTTCACACCCTCCTGCCCGCCCGACATCCCCGAGCTGCTGGCGGCGTTCAGCAATCCCGGCTTCAACGGCCCGCTGTACTTTTTGATCCTGCGCGGCGCGATGCTGCTGTGGGGCTACAGCGAGTTCGCGCTGCGTTTCTTCTCGCTGCTGTGCGGCGTGCTCAGCGTGGCGTTGATCATCACGCTGGGAACGCGCTGGTTCAATCGGGCGGTGGGGTTGACCGCCGGAGCGCTGTTGGCGTTCTCGGCCTATCAGGTGTGGTACAGCCAGGAAGCCAAGATGTACACGCTCATCACGCTGCTGGCACTGACTTCGATCTATTTTCTGCGGCGCGCCGTGGAAGAAGGCCGCCTGCGCTTGTGGATCGGCGTGGTGGTGTGCACTTCCATGGCGCTGGGTGCGCACATTCTGGCGGCGTTACTGGTTCCCGTGCAAGTGGTGTTGTTCGTGTTGTGGTGGCCCCACAGCCGCCGCCAGCTCGGCGCGGGCCTCATCGCGTTGGGGTGCGTCACGCTGCCGTATCTGCCGGTGGGCTGGACGCGCGTGCAGCTGATGTTTCAGCCGGGCGAGACGGGCTTTGCGCGGTACACGCTGGGCGAGATGCTGAGCGTGCTGGGGCGGGGCTACGTCAGCGGCATTCTCAACTCTAGCGAAGAGCGTTGGATCTTGATCGTGACCGGCCTGGCCGCAGCGCTGGCGATTTTCGGCCTGTTGTCAATCGATACTCCCCGGCGGCCCGCCTCAAGACCCGATCGGATCCTCATGCGTCTCAGCGTCGCGGCGTGGGCCTTGATCCCTGCCGCGATAATCGCCCTCATCTCGATCAACCGGCCGCTCTTCACGGATCGCTATGTGATCTGGGCGCAGCCCGCGTTCTATCTGGCGGTGGCGTTGGGCGTGTATGCGCTGTGGGCGTGGTTCAAGCCGCTGGCGGTGATCGCTTTTGCCGCCTTGATCGTGCTGAACGGCGTCGGCGTGGTCACGCAAGCCACCCAGCTCTTCAAGTCCGATTTTCGCGCGGCGGCGCGTGATATGGCACAGCAGATTCAGCCCGGCGATCTCGTCGTGTTTCAAATCCCGCACGTGCAGCACACCTTCGAGTATTACTTCCGTCAGCCGTATCAAGCGCTGAGCGGACCATACACCAACTTCACCGGCGACGTCAACGGTTTCCGCGACAGTGATGAAACGGTGCTGGCGCAGATTGCACCGTCATTTGCCAATCAGCACACGGTGTGGCTGGTCTCCTCCGAAGCGGCCATGTGGGACGCGCGCAATTTGCTGCAGCGCTGGTTGGACACGAACGGCCAGATCACATTCCGCAAGGATTATACGCAGGTGCAAGTGACGCGGTATGAGTTGAAGTAATAACATGGCAACGAATGCACAACTGATAAACGGATGGCCGATCAATGCCATCCGTTTATCAGTTGTTTATCAGTTGCGCGGCAGCTGGCCGCGCGACGTTCCGCCAAGATTACGCGCAGGTGCAGGTGACGCGGTATGAGTGAAGTCCAACGTAATTTACCTGTTGCTGCGCCCTCTTCCGCGCTGTTAGTTTCACCCCGATCAAGATTCAGGCGTAATAGTCGGCGCCAGTGGATCCTCGCAAAAAGCAGCCAGGTCGCGTGCGTCAGAGGCTGTAATCGCTTCTGGCTTTATCCAATCTGGACACGCAATTAGAAATTCCTTGTCACCTGTCTCAAGATTCCAGAAGAACAACTTCCGCGGCCAACCATTTGGCTCAATGTGAGCTAGTGTGTGCGGCAGCCCCGGAACCCACGCGTACCACGTAGCAGGAGGAAAGGTTCTTAAGCGCACGCCATCCGCCATGTTCCACACCTGCTGTCCACCCAGACACGATGAATCATGCGTGGTTCTTACACATTCTCTTACCGCAAATTGTCGATCAGGCGCATAGTGAAAATCACGTGGACTGACATCTTCCATCAGGTTACCATTCGGAAAAGTTGCCTCACACCGAGTTTCACCCATTGCCATTCTGTAGATAACACACTTAACTGGCAAAATCCGTCCATCTGGCAAGTTCAATGTGCTGGTGTAAACCTCATATGACACGGGTGTTGGATTCGGTGTTGGAGTAACATGTAATGGCGCATCGGGCAGCTTGTTTTCACAAGCTCCACAGAACAGCATCGCCGTCAGAATGACCACAAGTCGAAAAGTTGAGTGAAGCATAGATTACGCGAATTCTCGCGGGCCTATTGGCTGCCCGCATTAAATTCTGGAAAACTTTACCTGCTTCGCGTTCGTGAAGAATCGCCTCAGCACAATGACAACCTGGCCTTATCCTTCATCCTGCATTCTTCGCCACACCAACCCCAACGCTGCCGTCGACGCCCACTGCCCGGCCAGCGCCGCGTGCCCCCCGAAGCCGCGCTCGACGGTCTTCACATCGTCGAACGTGACCAAGGCGATCATCACCTTCAAGCCGCGCCCTTCGGGCGCAGGGATCACCGACGCGCACAGGGCGAAGTCGCTGCCGCGATCCGATCGGATGTGGTGGGCCGCTTCGGTCACGGCGGCGAGATCGATCAATGTTCCATCGGCCACGGTGCTGCCGCCGCGAAACGCCTCGCCCAACTGCGCCAGGCGCCCGCCCAATGCGCCGCCCGTGCCGCACTCCACGCTGGCCAGCGTCAGGTGTCGATCGATCAGCAGACGCGCCACCACACTCTCCAGCGTGTCCTCGTCTGCGCCGAAAATGAACTGACCCACTTTGCCGCGCAGACGCGCGCGCACGCGCTGTTCCATCTCCGCGTTGAGGGCCGCCGCGGCGTCAAGCGTGGCCGCCTTGGCCGTGATGCGAATATCCACCTGCCCGGCCTTGGCCGACAAGCCCACCGTGGGATTGGCCGACGTCTCCAGATCGCCGATCGCTTCGTCGATGCGGCTCTCGCCCTGCCCGGTCGTGTGCAGCGTGCGAATCAGAATCACGTCCGTCAACTGCAACTTCTCTTTCAGATAGGGCAGCACCGTGTGATCCAGCAGGTATTCCATCTCGCGCGGCACGCCGGGCAAGCTGATGATGAGGCGCCCCTGCTCTTCAACGATGAAGCACGGCGCGGTGCCTACCGGATTCTCGATGGGGATGGCGCCCTGCGGGAGATACGCTTGTCGGCGGTTATTCTCACCCATCGGCACGCCGTAGGCGCGGAAGCGCGTTTGAATCTGCGCCAGCAGTTCCTCGCTGAAGATCAACTCACGCTCGACCGCGCGCGCGA
Organism: uncultured Anaerolineae bacterium; assembly: GCA_964398185.1. GTDB lineage: Bacteria > Chloroflexota > Anaerolineae > Fen-1058 > Fen-1058 > Fen-1058. The sequence goes on from CAYNML010000008.1 coordinate 45,771, forward strand.
CGGCAGGGCGCGTGACATCATCTACCGTGGGGCCGAGGCCGCCCGTCGTGATGATCACATCCGATCGGTTCAGCGCGATCCGCAGCGCCTCTTCCATCCGCTGCTCGTTGTCGCCCACCACTGTCTTGTAGAACAGGTTCAGGCCAATCTCGCGCAATTTCCGCGCAATATAAGTTGAATTGGTATCGACGACTTCACCCAGCAGCAGCTCGCTGCCGGTGGCGATGATTTCCGCGTGCATGATGTTCCCCTTTGTCGCTGTCAAGCATCACAGCAGCGTCATTCCCGCGCGTCGTTAGCGGGAATCCAGGCGTGTTCTTACCATCAGCTCTGGATGCCCGACAAAGGCACTCGGGCATGGCGTGCCAGACAAATTCCATTTTGACAAAAAAAGACCTGGCAAGCTTGGCCTGCCAGGTCTAAGTGTAACAGACTTCTCATTGTCGCTCCTCGACCGGGCGGACACGGTCTGAGAGCGCCACATTCGCCGCTAGCCGCTGGGGCGCGGCCGCCACAACAACTGCTCGCGGATGGCCAGATCGCTGCCGCGAATCTTGAAAGCCAGATCGGCGGCGATGTTGCGCATCACCCGATAGCCCATCTCGGGATACGTGTCGCACAGTTTGATGAACTTGCCGCGCTGAAGCGCCAGCAGCTGCGTCTCGGTTTCGGCGCAGCGCGCCGAGGCGGTGCGCAGGCCCTGATCGACCAGCGCGATTTCGCCGAAGGTCTGCCCGCTGCGCAGCGTGGCGATGGTCACCGGCATGCTGCCGCGCTTCTTCGCCCCCGGCCCGCCCACAATCGACGGATCGACCAGAATCTCCACCGCGCCGCGCGCGATGATAAACATCTCGTCGCCCTGGTTGTTTTCCTCAAAGATGATGTCGCCCAGTTTGACGACGCGCTCGTCACAGATCGAGGCCAGCATCTCCAGCTGCGCCGCGCTCAAATCATAGAAAATATCCGTCCGCCGTAGAATGTCGATCTTTTCCATGGGAAGGCCCCCGTCCCGCAAAGTTGAAGTTATTCTAGCACACTGCCGCGCCAGTTGGCAATCGACTTGACGCCCGTGGGGCAATCCGTTACGATAGTGTAACTCAGGTCACGCCAACCGTCACACCGCACTGCACACAGTGGGTGCAAGTGTGCCCGAGTGCTTCACTCGGGCATCCAGGTTCAACGCTGATAGTGCCTCTGGATTCCCGCCTCAAGCGCGCGGGAATGACTACGGCGTGAAGGCTGAGCAATGACGCCCTTGACCAACGCTCGCCACTCGCTGGGCCAACGCGGCGAAGACTACGCCGCCCACTACCTGCTCGATCACGGTTACGCGCTGCGCGCGCGCAACTGGCGCTGCGCCGTGGGTGAAATCGATCTGGTAACCGAGAAAGATGATCGGTTGATCTTTGTCGAGGTGCGCACCCGGCGCGGCGATCGGCTGGGGACGCCCGAGGAATCGATCACACCTGCCAAGCGCGCCAGGCTCATCGCCGCTGCGCAGACTTACCTTGATGAATTCGGCGAGACCGATCGGGACTGGCGCATCGACGTGGTTGCCATCGAGATCGGATCGCGCGGCGAAGTGCAGCGCTGCACGCTGATCGAGAATGCGATTGAGGAGACGTGAGGCGTGCTGCGTAATGCGTAAGTACGCTTTACGTTTTCCGTTTCACGTTTTACGCGATGTACCATGACCCCCATTTCCACGCCTTTACTCATCTGCCTCGTCGGCCCCACCGGGGTGGGCAAAACCGCGCTGGCGATTGAGTTGGCCGAGCGTCTCAACGGCGAGATCGTTTCGGCGGATTCACGCCAGATCTATCGGGGCATGGATATCGGCACCGGCAAACCCACGCCCGCTCAGCTCACGCGCGCCCGCCATCACCTGATCGACATCGTCGATCCCGATCAATCGTACACGCTGGCCGAATACCAGGCCGATGCCTACGCCGCCATTGACGACATCTTCGCGCGCGGCAGGCAGCCGCTGCTGGTCGGCGGCACCGGCCTGTACGTGCGCGCCGTGACCGAAGGCTTGCACATCCCGGCTGTGCCGCCGAACCCCGAACTGCGCGCGCAGCTGGAAGACCGCGCGGCGCGGGAAGGCGGTGACAAGTTGTATGAAGAATTGAAGCAAGTCGATCCTGAGGCCGCCGCCAAGATCGATCCCCGCAACGTGCGGCGCACCATCCGCGCGTTGGAAGTCTATCTGTCCACCGGGGAGAAATTCAGCGCGGCAGGCAAGAGCGAACCTCCGCCGTTTGCGGTGCGCCGGCTGGGGCTGACGCTGCCGCGCGACGAATTGTATCGCCGCGTCGATGCGCGGGTGGACGACATGATCGCGCGCGGCTGGCTGGACGAAGTGCGCGCGCTGGCGGCGCAGTACGATCGGACGCTGCCGGCTCTATCGAGTTTGGGCTATCCGCAGCTGGGCGCGGTGCTGCGCGGCGAACTGACCCTCGACCAGGCGGCCCAAGAGATCAAACAGCACACCCATCGCTTCATCCGCCAGCAATACGCGTGGTTCCGCCCTGCCGATCCGCGCCTCACCTGGTTGGCGGCCGCACCCACGGCGCCAGCGGCTGTGCTAAACGCCATCGGCTGGCAACTTGACTCTGCCGAAGTCACGCGGTAGACTACTTTCAGCAACAGCAGGGTGCACGTCGTCAAAGCAGAGGAGCTGTGAAGCTCCTCATTTTGTTGGACTATGTACTTCAATCCGACCGCCAGACCCGAAACGGCCCGCAGCCAGAAGCACCGCGATGTGCGCGTGTGGTTGATCGGCGCGTGCTTTGCGCTGGGCGCGGCCGCCATTCTGATCGCGCCGCTCTTCCTCGCCGGCGGGGTGGCGCTGGACAACGGCGCGGTAGCCTCGGAAGACATCAGCGCCCCGCGCTCCATCACCTACGCCAGCGCAATCCTGACCCAGCAAGATCGCGATGCCGCCGAGCGCAGCGTGGCCGTGGTATACGATCCGCTCGATCTGAGCGTGCCGCGCAGCCAGGTCGCCAAAGCGCGCGCCGTGCTGGACTACGTTCGCGCGGTTCGCACCGACTCGATCGGTTCCCGCGCCGAAAAACAGGCCCTACTCAGCCGCATCGACGGTGTGCGCTTAACGCCCGACGTGATCGATCAGATTCTGGATTTGCCGGAAGAGACGTGGCCGCGCGTGACGCAGGAAGTGGTGGCCGTCATCGACTCGGCGCTGCGCGAGGAAATCCGCGACACCAACGTGGAAGACATCAAGGCCCGGCTGCCCGCGCGCGTCGCAATCGATCTTGACGAGGTACAGACGCAGTTGGTGGCGCAGATCGCGCAGAATTTCATCATCCCCAACCGGCGGCGCAACGACGAAGCCACCAACGCGGCGCGGCAGGCGGCGCGCGATCTGGTGCCCCCGCATGAGCGCAGCATTGAAGACGGACAGATCATCGTGCGGCAGGGTGAGCTGGTCACCGATTTGCAGATCGAGACGCTGGAACAGTTGGGCCTGCGGCAGTCGGACGTCAGCTGGACCAGCATCCTGAGTTACGCGCTGGCGGCGCTGCTGGCAGCGCTGCTCATCGGCCTGTATGTGTGGCGCTGCGAGCCGTCACTGCTGGCCCGCCCGCGCGCCTTGTTCCTGCTGCTATTGCTGCTGCTGGCCTTCCTGCTGGTGGCGCGGTTCATGGCCGATCGGCGCACGGTGCTGCCATTCATCTATCCGGCGGCGGCCTTCTCGATGTTGGTGGCCGTGCTCGTCGGGCCGGGCATTGCCACGACGGCCACCGTGGTGCTGGCCGGACTGGTGGGCATCATCGCCAACAACAATTTCGAGATCGCCGCCTACACCGCCGTCGGCGGCCTGGTGGCGATCTGGACATTGGGCAACGCCGAGCACCTGAGCAAATTCTTTCAGGCCGGGGCTTACGTGGCCCTCGCGGCATGTCTGATGATTCTGGTGTTCCGCGCCCCGCTCGGCTCACTGGATGCGGTGGGGCTGCTCCAGTTGATCGGGGCAGCGATCTTGAATGGCGGCCTGGCGGCCAGCCTCACGCTCGTGGGACTGTTCATCATGGGCAGTCTCTTCGACGTGACGACCACCGTGCAGCTGCTGGAATTGGCGCGGCCCACGCACCCGTTGCTTAACGAGCTGCTGCACAAGTCGCCGGGGACGTATCATCACACCTTGATGGTCGCCAATCTGGCGGAGCAGGCCGCCGAGCGGATCGGCGCGAACTCGTTACTGACGCGCGTGGGGGCGTACTATCACGACATCGGCAAGATGGTGCGGCCCTACATGTTCGTGGAGAATCAAGTGGAAGGCGCCAACGTCCACGATCAATTCAACCCGCGCACCAGCGCCGAGATCATCACCAGCCACGTCAACGAAGGCATCGAACTTGCCAGGAAGTACCGTTTGCCGTCGCGCGTGCGGGCCTTCATTCCCGAGCATCACGGCACCATGCGCGTGAGCTTCCTGTATCAAAAAGCCGTGGAGCTGTCGCCCACCGGCGCAGCGGGCGTGGACGAAGCGGCGTTCCGCTATCCCGGCCCCAAACCGCAATCGAAGGAAACCGCGCTGCTGATGCTGGCCGACGGCTGTGAGGCCGCCGTGCGCGCCAACCGGCCAGGCGGGCCCGATCAACTCAACGAGCTGGTGCGCAAGGTCATCGGCGATCGCGTGGCGTGGGGGCAGCTGGACGAGTGCCCGCTGACCATCGCCGATCTCGACAAGGTGCGCGAATCGTTTGTCACCGCCCTGCAGGGCATGTATCATCCACGCTTGCGCTATCCCGGCCAGGAGCAGAAGAGCGATCCGGCGCTGCGCGCCGCCCGCGTGAACGGCCTGAGACAGACCGGCCCGCTGACGCTTGAGCCGACGGCTGAACCCACCCCCGATCGAACCGAGGAGCCACTTCATGAAGACCACATCCCGTAAAGGGCCGAGCGCCGTCATCGACGTGCAGGTGGGCGCGCGGTATCAGGACAAAGTGAAACCGGCGCGGCTGCGCCAGGCCGCGCAGGCCACGCTCGAGCAACAACGCCTCAAGCGCCGCGTCGCACTAACGATCGTGATCACCGGCAATGCCCAACTCCGATCGCTCAATCGCGCCTTCCGGAACGTCGATGCGCCGACCGACGTGTTATCTTTTGCCACCGACGAGCAGCCGCGCCCCGACACGATCTATCTGGGCGACGTGATCATCTCTTACCCCATGGCGCGCGAGCAGGCCAAGAACGGCGGGCATCCGGTTGAGGCTGAATTGCAGCTGCTGGTGGTGCACGGCGTGCTGCACTTGCTGGGACACGATCACGACACGGAAGCCGAGCAGAACGTGATGTGGCAAGCCCAGGCTGCCGTGCTGAAAAAGATCGGCGCGGCGTTGACCGAACCAAAATTGGACTAGAGGGATCGAGAGCGATGAGACGTTTAATGCGCTCGTTTGGATTTGCCGGGCAAGGCATCGGCTATGCGATTCGCACGCAGGCAAATGTGCGCATTCATCTGACGATCACGGCCCTGGTGATCGGCGCGGGCCTGTGGTTGCAGCTTAACCCGATCGAGTGGGCCATCTTGATCGTCATGATCTCGGTCGTGTTGTCCGCAGAGCTGTTCAACACCGCACTGGAAGCCACGCTGGATCGAGTCAGCGTCGAAGAGCATCCTCTGGCAAAAATCGGCAAGGATGTGGCCGCCGGGGCCGTCTTCGTCTGCGCGATCGGATCCGTGATCGTCGGGCTGTTGATCTTCGGGCCAAAGCTGCTGGCGCTGATCGGCGTGCGGTAAGCTCACACCCGATCGTGTTATACTTGATTTACACTTACCATCCGGAGTCGAGGCTTCAGCCGGGTTCGTGGAAGGCTTCCGGCTAATGCCTCGATTCCAATAGAGTTTTCCCGATGTGCTTGACACATCGACTCTGAGGAGTTGCACTTCTCATGCAAGAAGAAACGACGACGTATTTGACGCCGGAAGGCAAGTTGAAACTGGAAGCCGAGCTGGAAGACCTGAAGACCAACAAGCGCCGCGAACTGGCGGAGCGCCTGAACTTTGCCATCAAGCAGGGCGATCTATCCGAGAACGCCGATTACATCGCGGCCAAGGAAGACCAGGCCTTTTTGGAAGGCCGCATTCGCACCATCGAGGGGATGCTGCGCCACGTGACCATCATCGAGGAGCAGAGCGGCGGCGAGGTGCGCATTGGGTCGCGCGTCAAGGTGCAGGAAGTGGGCTTTGACGACGAGGAAACGTTCAGCATGGTCGGCGCGGCGGAGGCCAATCCGCTGGAAGGCAAGATCAGCAACGAAAGTCCGCTGGGCCGCGCGCTGCTGGGCAAGCACGTGGGCGACGAAGCCGAGTTCGAAGCGCCCGGCGGGATGATCAAGTTTAAGATTGTCGCCATTGAGTGATGGGGCGTGAAGAGGAGAACTGGAGATGGCCGCAGTCGAGACTCGTTACGAACATATCGTGCTTGATGAACAACGGGTGCCCATGCTGGCCGGGACCGACACCAAAGTGATCGAGTTGGTTGTCGAGCAAATGGCCTATGGCTGGAGCCCGGAAGAGCTGCACTTTCAGCATCCGCACCTCTCGCTCGGCCAGATTCATTCGGCGTTGGCCTATTACTGGGATCATCAAGAAGTGCTCGATCGTGACATCGAACGCCGCCAGGCATTGGTCGATCAGATGCAACGCACGGCAACGCCGTCGGCACTGCACAACCGGTTGACAGCCCTGGGACTGATCTGATGCCCATCAAGCTGTATATGGATCAGCATGTGCCGCGCGCCATTACTGTCGGGTTGCAGCTGCGCGGCGTCAGAGTGGTGACAGCGTTTGAAGATGGCGCGAGCCGCTTCGATGATGCGGCTCTGCTGGATCGGGCAACGGCGTTAGGCTGTGTACTTTTTCGCAAGATGATGATCTTCTGGTGGAAGCGACCCGCCGTCAGCGTGAGGGACGCGATTTTGCCGGCGTCATTTTTGCCCGGCAACTCCAGGTATCCATCGGGAAATGCATTGATGATCTGACATTGATCGCACAGGCAGGCGAGCCGGGTGACCTAAAAAACCGCGTGGAATATCTGCCGTTGAAGCCGTAACGACTGACAGGATATTAGCAGTCATGCCAGCTCACTTCATATTTGGCACCGTCGGTTCGCCGTTAAGCACGCCCAAGAAACCAGGCGGCACGCCCGGCGGTATTCTGCGCCTGCGCGAATTGAAACTCGATGCGCTGGAACTGGCCTGGGTGCAGAGCGTGCGCGTCAGCGACGAAACCTGCGCCGTGATCAAATCCACGGCCCAACAGGCCAGGCTGTCCCTCAGCGTTCACGCGCCGTACTACATCAACCTGAACGCGCAGACGAAGGACCTGTGGGCCGCCGGGCGCGATCGGTTGCTGGCGGCGGCGCGCGCCGGTTACAAAGCAGGCGCCACGGACATCATCTTTCATCCCGGTTCGTACATGAAAGATGAACCAGCGGCCGCGAACAAGATCGCCGTGCAGCGCTTAGCCGAGGTGGCGGCGCAGTTGCAGGCCGAGGGCGTGAAAGTGATCCTGCGCCCGGAGACGATGGGCAAGAGCGCGATGCTGGGCACGCTCAAAGAAACGATCGCGTGGTCGCGCGCCATCGACGGCGTGCTGCCCTGTATCGACTTCGCGCATTTGCACACGCGCGCGGGCGACGGCAGTTTCAACTCGTACCAGGAATTCAGCGCCGCGCTGCAGCTGGTCAAAGACGGTCTGGGCAAGCGCGGGCTGCACACGCTGCACATCCACCTGTCCGGCATCGACTACGGACCCAAAGGCGAGAAGAAACACCTCTCGCTGAAAGAAGCCGATCTGAAATACAAGGAACTCTTCCGGGCGCTGATCGACGCCGGGGCCGGCGGGCGCATCCTGTGCGAAAGCCCGCTGATGGAAGAGGACGCGCTGGTGATGCAGAAAGCCTACCGGCAATTGTTGAAGCGGAAGGCTTGACAAGTAATGAGTAACGAGTAATGCGTAAAACGTGACAAGAGCCAGGTCTTCTTGTCCTCTTGTCTTCTTGTCCTTCATCGTGTCATACCTTCGCCGACACCGCGCCTTCATCATCTGGGCCATCGTCGCCCTGCTCTGGGCGAATCTGCCTTATCTCATCGGTTACGCCTCCTCTACACCGCAAACTCAATTCGGCGGATTCTTCCTCTACGAACAAGACGGCTATTCTTATCTCGCCAAAATGCGGCAGGGCGCGGGCGCACACGGTGCGCAGGGCGCGTGGGAGTTTCATCTGCCGTACACGAGTGAAGATGAGTATCAAACGGGCGGCCTGGTCTATCCCTTCTATTTGATCCTGGGCAAGCTCGCGCCGCTGGGCCTGTCGTATCCTCTGCTCTATCACGGCGCGCGGCTCTTGAGCAGTCTGCTGTTGTTGCTTGTGCTCGCCCGGTTCATCGCGCGCTTCGTCACGGATCGACGCTGGCAGGTGTGGACATGGTGGCTATTGTTGTTCAGCGGCGGCTGGGGTTTGCTGGTCAGCCTGTTCTTCAACCAGAAATACGTGGCCTATGAACTCATTGCGCCGGACGCATTTGTGTTCTCCATCCTGTACGGCACGCCGCACGTCATCTTCGGCTTCGCGCTGTTCTTGATCTGGATCGGTTATACGCTGGACACCCTGAGCGCAGCAACGGATACACAACCGATAAACGGATGGCCGTGGCGGCGCATTTTCGTGGCCAATGTATTAGGCTTGCTCACCGCACTGTCACGCGAGGCCTACGGTCCGGCCTTTGCCGGAATCTTCGGCGCGTATCTCATCGCGTTGATCATCCAGCGCCGGAAGATGCCATGGCGCGAAGGGATCATCGTCGCACTGTCGAGCCTTGGTGCAGGGTTGTACGGTATGTATCTCATCTACGTCTTTCGCGCCAGTCCCGGCCTGGCCGCGTGGTCGGCGCAAAATGAATTTACTTCGCCCGATCTCTTCGATTTCCTCATCGGCTTTGCGCCGCTCTTGATACTGGCGGCGGCCGGAATATATCTCTACTTCGCCCGCCGTCGCTCTATCTCTCTGTCCCGCCATCCCTCCTTCTTGATCGCCTGGCTGATCGCTGGCCCGCTCATGGCCTATCTGCCCATCGCCATCAGCCGCCGCCTGATTGCCGGCTGGCAGATTCCGCTGTGCATCTTGGCGGCCTATGCCGTCTTGCGCTTGCTCGATTCCAACGTGCCGCTGCGCCGGACGATCGCCGTCGGCGCGCTGGCGCTGTCGGCAGTGTCGACGTTGATCGTCATCGGGATGGGTGTCGCTTTTGTGAGCGTGCCGCGCCCGCCGTTGTATCAGACCGCCGCTGAACTTGCCGCCCTCAACTGGCTGGGGGCGCAGACCACCGATCGGGATGTGGTCTTGTCCGAGTGGCGCTTCGGCAACCTGCTGCCGATCTACGCCAACGCCCGCGCGTTCGTCGGCCACCCGATCGAAACGATCGGCTACCGGGAAAAAAGCGCCGCCGTCGATCGCTTTTTCGATCCGTCAACGTCAGACGCCGATCGGCAGGCGGTGATCGATCGCTGGCACATCACCTTCGTGGTCGCCCCAGCCGATCGGCCTGCGCCGCCCGACGGTCAAATCGTTTTCCAACACGGACTGTTAAATATCTTTGAGATCGCACCGCAATGATCGATGTTGTTGTATAATGGCAGCAGCCCCGAACCTCACCCGCTCTAGATAGGAGTCACATGGACATCAAAGTACAACGCGGCTCGATTGAAGCAACCCAGACCGATGTGATCATCGTCAATTTGTTCGAAGGCACGGAAGTGCCCGCCGGCGCAACGGGCGCGGTGGATCAGGCGCTGAACGGCGCTATTACCGACGTAATCCGTTCCGGTGATTTTCGCGGCAAGCTGAATGAGTTGAGCGTGTTGTATTCACGCGGCGCGATCCCGGCGAAGCGCGTCATCGTCGTCGGCCTGGGCAAGGTCGCCGATTTCAATCTCGATCGCGTGCGGCAGGCGGCAGCCTGGTCGGCGCGGCGCGCGCGCGATCTGGGCTGCAAGTCCATTGCCACCGTGGCGCACGGGGCCGGCACCGGACAGATCGATGCGGCGTCGGCGGCGCAGGCCGTGGTCGAAGGCGTGCTGCTGGGCCTGTATGAATGGCGCGAGCATCGCAACGCGCCGCGCGAGCGCGGCCCGGTCGAGTCGCTGACCATCGTGGAATTCGACGAGAGCAAACTCGCCGCGCTCGAGGCCGGAGCGCGATCGGGTGAAGGGATCGCCGCAGGTGTGAATCGCGCGCGCGACCTGGTCAACGAGCCGCCCAATTATTTGCTGCCGGAAAATCTGGCGCAAGCGGCCATGAAGATGGCGCAGGAAACGGGCGTGAAGTGCGTGGTGCACGACATCGAATGGATGCGCGCGCAGAAGATGGGCGCGCTGCTGGGTGTCACGCAGGGCACGGCCAATCCGCCGCAGTTTATTGAACTGGACTATCAGGGCGCGGACGGTGCGCCGATCATCTTTGTGGGCAAGGGCATCACCTTCGACAGCGGCGGCCTCAGCCTCAAGCCGGCCGAAGGCATGGAAGCGATGAAAAACGACATGGGCGGCGCGGCGGCCGTCATCGGCGCAGTGGAAGCCGTGGCGCGCCTGAAGCTGCCCGTGCACGTGATGGGGTTGATCCCCACCTGCGAGAACCTGCCCAGCGGCACGGCCTATCGCCCCGCGGATGTGTTGACGGCCCGCAACGGCAAGACGATCGAGATCATCAGCACCGACGCGGAAGGCCGCTTGATCCTGGCCGATGCGCTGTGCTACGCCGCCGATTTCAAGCCGCAGGCTGTGATCGATCTGGCGACGCTGACCGGCGCGTGCGTCATCGCGCTGGGCGAGAACGTGGCCGCCGGGTTCTTCTGCAACGACGACGACCTGGCGCGGCAGATCAAGATCGCCAGCAACGCCACCAACGAGAAGTTGTGGCGCTTGCCGCTGTACGACGAATACCGCGACAAGATTCGCAGCGACAATGCCGACATGAAGAACACGGGCGGGCGCTTTGGCGGCGTGGGCACCAGCTCGGTCTTCCTGGAAGAATTCACGTCATATCCGTGGGCGCACTGGGACATCGCCGGCATGGCCTCGGATACCGTAGGCTATTCGCCGCTCACGCCCCGCGTCAAACTACCCTACGTCATTCGCGGCGGCACGGGCTTTGGCGTGCGCGCGCTGGTGGAACTGGCGCGCAATTGGAAAGCAAGCTAAAACGTAAGGCGTAAAACGTAAGGCCGTTCGCGGGGTCTTACGTTTTACGCTTCACGCATTACACAGCACGCTTTATGGCTGACCTCAGCGGCAAAACCTTCGGCCAATATCGACTGATCGAACCGATCAGCAGCGGCGGCATGGCGACGATCTACAAAGCCTACCAGCCGGGGCTGGATCGCGTCGTGGCGATTAAAGTGCTGCCTGAGTTTTTGCTGAGTCAAGCAGGTTTCCTGGAGCGCTTCAAGATCGAGGCGCAGGCCATCGCCAAACTCGATCATCCGCACATCCTCCCCGTGTACGACTACGGCGAAGCCGAGCGCACGCCGTACCTCGTGATGAAGTACGTGCCCGGCGGCACGTTGAAGGACCTCATGGCCAGAGGGCCGATCGAGCCGCGGCAGGCCGCACCGCTCTTGCGCCAGATGGCCGAAGCCTTGCAGCACGCGCACGATCAAGGCATCATCCATCGCGATGTGAAGCCCAGCAACGTGCTGATGCAGGATGGCCGCTGGGTGCAGCTGATGGACTTCGGCCTGGCCAAGCTGATGACGAGCACGTCCAACATCACGGCCAGCGGCACCGGCGTTGGCACGCCCGATTACATGTCGCCCGAACAGGCGCAGGGCACGCCGGTCGATCAACGCACCGATATTTACTCGCTGGGCGTGGTGCTGTATCAGATGCTCACCGGCGATGTGCCCTTTCACGCCGAGACGCCGATGGCCGTCATGCTCAAGCACATCGTCGAAGCGCCGCCGCCGCTGCGCACCAAGAACCCGGACGTCAGCCCGGAGATTGAACAGGTGGTGCTGAAGGCGCTGGCGAAGCACCGCGACGATCGGTACGCCCGCGCGGAAGACCTCGCCGCCGCGTATGAAGCCGCGCTCGATTCGGCGGCGACGCTGCCCACGGTGTCGCAGCCCAGCCTGACCACCCTGCCCCTCACACCCACCGTCGAGCAGCGGCGCAGCCCGTGGCCGATCGTGGCGGCAGTGATTGCCATACTCGCCGTCGTCATTGCGATCGCCGCGCTGGTGATCTCTGGCAACCGATCGGATAACGGCGGTTCGACGGTCCAGCTCGGCGCGAATCTACTGGACGATTTCAGCGGCGCAGCGATCGATACTGCGACATGGGTCTACAGTGGAACCTTCACGACTACGCTCGACAGTCCGGCCATCGCGATCAAGAATGGGCGCGTGACGTACAACATCGTCAACGAGGCCGCTGATTACTACGACGGCGGGCTGCGCTACGAATCGCCGCGTCCCTTCAAAATGATCGCGGCGCGCGTGTCGCTGATCGATGCGGCCGACTACGGCGACATCGGGCTGGAAGTCAACGGGCTGGATGCCGAAGCTGATGCGTGGGCGTATCTGGCGATGGCGCCCAGCGACGGATCGATCTACGCTTACGTGGGCCACACCAGCAGCGAGAGCGCCGAAGAAACGTACACCCTCTTACAGGGCACCGGCATGCCCGCCACGCATGAACTCGCCATCGGCTGGGACGGCAAGCAGCTGACGTTCTACGTCGACGGGCAAGCCCGCAAGAGTCTGCCCACCACGCAACTGGGCCAGTGGGCGCGCCTCCTCTTTGACATCGGTCCGCAGACCAGCCTCTCCGGCAGCTTCGATGATGTGAGAATCACTTACGCGGGGCAATAACCTCATCCCAGCCGGGCTTGACAAACGCGCGAATTGGGCGTATCTTCTATGTAGATACTACCTAAGGAGACTCGAAATGATCACTCGCGTGCAAAAATGGGGCAATAGTCTGGCTCTACGCATTCCCAAGTCCTTCGCAACCGAAGTCGGATTGCAGACCGACTCCTCGGTAGAGGTTTCGATGGTCGATGGTAAGTTGGTTGTAGCCCCGGTCACCAAATCCCAGTTGACGCTCAAACAACTCCTCATGCAAGTCACCGATGAAAATCTGCATCACGAAGTTGAGACTGGCCCTGCCCAAGGGAACGAAGTATGGTAGACGTCAAAGCCTACGTTCCCAAGCGCGGGGATGTCGTTTGGATCACGCTCAATCCACAGGCCGGACACGAACAAGCCGGGCGGCGTCCGGCGGTAGTGCTTTCGCCAGAAGAATATAACGGCAAAGTCGGTCTGGCGATTTTGTGCCCCGTGACCAACCAGATCAAAGGCTATCCCTTCGAAGTTCGAGTTCCAGCAGACCTGCCAGTAACCGGCGCAATCTTGGCTGATCAGGTTAAAAATCTGGATTGGCGCGTGCGGAATGCGGAATTGATCTGCGCCCTGCCCACGCGCGTGGTATCGGAAGTTCTGCAAAAGATCGCCGCGTTGCTGACGAAGTAGCATGTAGGCAACATCTCCGGCAGCTTCGATGATGTGAGGATTACGTATGCGGAGCAGTAAACATGTTAACAGCGGGAGAAATCAAGAAATGACGGAATCGAAGTTTCATATCATCGATAAACTGAAGTTCTTACCGAGCACCCTGCTCATTCAACTCACCTCCTTGCACACCGGACAACCCAATGGCCTTATAGGGTTACCTTTGACCATCACGGACGAATCTTCCCGCTATCTTGTGAAGTTTGACCATGTGGGCAGGTTCCGTGTAATCAATGAGGCGTTCAATCAGTTCACAGAGCCTTATGAAAGAATCAGCTATTTCTTGTATCGGATGATCAATAGTCAATACCTGCAAGAGTATGGCGAGACGGCTAAGATTTTTGCACATGACGTACCGCATGACGCAATAATAGAGCATTACGTAGTTTACAGTGAATTCTATGTGGTTGATGTGCTAAGCGCACGACCACCCACTATTGAATTGCTAAGCGAGTCAACCTTCAGCAACGCACCCCATTAATTTTCTGACTCCGCCAGACGTTCCGTTTTCGATGAGATGATCGGTGGGAAATGGAACCATCGCTGAAGACAGATTAGATCAGGCGCATCAAACACCCCAGCGCGAGAGCGTGTCACTCATCACGCCCTCGCGCTTTCTTCACTCTTCACTTTTCACTCTTCAGAGTGAAGCCTCCCGTGGTATGCACCCCACCGCAATTCGCTCACGCCGCTATGTGAAATTTCACACATCTGGTTTATAATCGGCCCACCTCTGTCCGACAAGGAGCCTCATGTTACACGAACCTGCCACACCTGCCGGCAAAGACCCCGCCGGGCCGTACAAGATGCGTCTGGGCCTCAAGATGTTTGCCGTCTATGCTTTTTTCTATGCCGGGTTTGTCGCGATCAATCTGCTCGACCCGTTAGCGATGGGCACGATCGTTTTTGCGGGGCTGAATCTGGCCACCGTCTACGGCTTTGCCTTGATCGTGGGGGCGCTGATCGAAGCCTTAATCTACAACGTGCTGTGCAATCGCAAAGAAGCCGAGTTTGCGCGGGCTGCACAGTCGAGCACGGAGAAAGCGTAGATCATGGCCATCGTCGTCTTCGTCATCTTCGTCACGTTCGTCATCGGGTTGTCCTTCTATCTGGGCCGCAAGGCCAAGACCTCGGCCGGGTACTACGCCGCGGGCGGCAAGATTCACTGGAGCGTGAACGGCGTCGCCTTCGCCGGCGATTATCTGTCGGCGGCTTCCTTCCTCGGCATCTGCGGTCTTATTGCCACGGCAGGTTACGACGGCTTCCTTTATTCGATCGGGTATCTGGCGGGCTGGGTGGTGGCGCTGTTCGTGGTGGCCGAACCGCTTAAGCGCCTGGGCAAGTACACCTTCACCGATGCGGTCGATGCCAACTACAACTCGCGCGGCATCAAGCTGGCCGCCGCCATCAGCACGCTGGTCGTCTCGCTGTGCTACCTCATCCCGCAGATGGTGGGCGCGGGCGTGCTGGTCGAGCCGCTGCTGGGCATTCCGCAAGCGTGGGGCGTGATCATGGTCGGCGCAATTGTGATCACCATCGTCGCCACCGCGGGCATGGCATCCACGACCTACGTGCAGTTCTTGAAGGGCGCGCTGCTCGTCGTCTTCTCCACCATCCTGGTGGTGGCCGTGCTAGCGCGCGGCCTGTCCACCACACCCGATCAAGGCGGCAAGGTCCCGTTCTACGAATATGCTCAACTCACGGCCACCCAGTCCGGCGATCAACTGCAAGTGAGCGAACCGGGTTGGACCTACGTCGAAACCGCCAAGGCCAACACCGGCGCTGAGTTCGTCGCGCTGGAGCAGAACGGCGTGGTCAGCTGGTGGCACGTCGAACAACGTGAGGGCGATACCGTCGTGTTGCAAGAGACGCAGTACGTCGTCGCCAAGGCCGACGGCAAGTGGATCAACGGCGCGCCCGCATCAGCGACCAATCAACTGCGGCAGGTGGGCAACCTGAACAAGATTCTGGGCAACAGCAGCGTCGCCAGCACCGGCGCCGTGTCGCCGCTCGATTTTCTGGCGACGATGACGGCCGCCGACACCATCGTGCAGACATGGAAAACCGCGACGTTTGTGGACAGCCTGGGACAGAAAGTCACCGACTACTATCCCGTGGAAGTGCCGGGCGACCGCATCATGCGCCCCGGCCTGAAGTTCAAGGTCGAAGGCACCGGGCTGGAACGACTCGACTTCCTCTCGCTAATGCTGGCGCTGTTTCTGGGCACGGCCGCATTGCCGCACATCCTCATCCGCTACTACACTGTGCCCAATCCGGCCAGCGCGCGCAAGTCCACCATTGTGGCGATTGCGGCCATCGGCTTCTTCTACATCCTCACGCTCTTCATGGGCCTGGGCGCGATGACGAATGCAGTGATCAACCCGGCCGATAGCAACATGTCGGCCCCGCTGCTGGCCCGTTCCTTCGGCGAGCTGCTCTTCGCCATCATCTCGGCCATCGCCTTTGCCACCGTGCTGGGCACGGTCAGCGGCCTCATCGTGGCCGCGTCAGGCGCGGTGGCGCACGATCTGTTCGATCGGTTCTTTCAGATCAAGATGAACGATCGGCAGAAGGTGCGCGCCGGGAAGATCTCGGCCTTCGCGATCGGCGGCATCGCCATCGTGCTGGGCATTCTGTTTCAGGGCGTCAACGTCACCTTCCTGGTGGGCTTAGCCTTCGCGGTGGCGGCCTCGGCCAACCTGCCTGCCATCTTGATGCTGCTCTTCTGGAAGGGCACCACCGCCAAAGGCATCGCCGCGTCCATCATCGTGGGCGTCGTCGTGTCGCTGGTCTTAATCGCCTTCTCGCCGGAACTCTACGCGCTCTACGGGTTGAACCCGAAGGATGCGCCCTTCCCGCTCAACAATCCGGGCATCGTCTCGATCCCGCTGAGCTTCATCACGTTGATCGTCGTCTCGCTGCTCACCAGGCCGAAAGCGAAGCCGCTGCAGGCTTAAGTTGAA
Source organism: uncultured Anaerolineae bacterium (assembly GCA_964398185.1). GTDB lineage: Bacteria > Chloroflexota > Anaerolineae > Fen-1058 > Fen-1058 > Fen-1058. The sequence continues at coordinate 62,336 of CAYNML010000008.1, forward strand.
CCATGAAGGCTGGATGCCCTTGGCGGCGCATCCAGCCTTGTTTTGTAACTACTCAACCGTCATTGCGAGGAGCGTTTTTTTGCGACAAAGCAATCTCAGCGCCAATCGGAAGGAGATTGCTTCGCATAAAGCGCTCGCAATGACGACGGCTAAGTAGCTCCCCTGTCTTTCACATGAACGATTCTGTGCTGGTCAACTTCCACTGCCACTCGCTGTTCAGCGACGGCGAACTGACGCCCGAAGCGCTGGCGGCCACGCTCGCTGCAGCGGGCACGCGCTATGCCGCGTTGACGGATCACGACACGTTGGAAGGTCTGCCGCGTTTTCAAGACGCGTTGAAGAAACGCGGTGTCGCGTTTCTGGCGGGCGTGGAGTTGACCACGCAGTTCGACGGACGCGAAGCGCATCTCCTCGCTTACGGCTTCGATCCCGATCACGCCGAGCTGTCCGCCACGCTGCTCTCACTGCGACAGGCGCGCGGCGTGGAAGTGCACAGCATCGCCGATTCGCTGCGCAAGGCGGGCACCAACACGACCCCGGCCACCAGCGCCGCCATCAGCGCCGCGCCCCACGGCATCCTCGAAGTGAGTGAAGCGATCGGGTTGGTGCACCGGGCCGGCGGGCGCGTCTTCTGGGCGCACCCGCTTCACTACGAATCCGATCCGCAGCAGTTGGACAGTCTCATCGGCAAATTGAAAGCGCTGGGACTGGATGGTCTCGAAGCGATCTACGCGCCGTTCTCGGCCGATCAGCAGGCCGCGCTGCGCGAGCTGGCGCGCCGGCATGATCTATTGGTGTGCGCCGGGACCGATCTGCACGCCCTCACCGGTTCCGCCGCCATCGAGATGCCGCGCGCCGATTGGATTGGATTCCGCGACGCGGTCTTCTCCAGCCCGATGTTTGCGGCGGACACGACCACAGCCGCCACCGTTGTCAAAGCCCCGCCACCTCATGCGCAGTCTGCGAGCAAGACCTTTCATTTTCGTCCGCGCTTCTTTGCGCTGCGCATTCTGCTGCCCACGTTCATCGTGCTGGGCTTGTTCCTCGCCGCGCTGTGGGGCGTGATTTTGCCGTCGTTCGCGCAGACCTTGCTGGAACGCAAGCGCGAGCTGATCCGCGAACTGACCAACTCGGCGTGGAGCATCCTCGCCTCGTATCACAACGACGAACAGGCCGGCTTGCTCACGCGCGAACAGGCGCAGGCGCAGGCCATGACGCGCCTACAGAATCTGCGTTACGGCCCGGAAGGCAAAGATTACTTCTGGATTCAAGATGAACAGCCGCGTATGATCATGCATCCGTATCGCACCGACTTGAACGGGCAGGAGTTGATCGGGTTCACCGATCCGCGCGGCGTGCCCATCTTCGTGGAGTTCGCCAATCTGGTGAAACGATCGGGTGAAGGCACCGTCGATTACGTGTGGCAGTGGAACGATGATCCGCAGCGGCTGGAGCCGAAAGAGTCTTACGTGAAAGGCTTCGCGCCGTGGGGCTGGATCATCGGCACGGGCCTGTACACCGACGATGTGCGGCAGGAGATCGCGCGTCTCGAACAGAGCCTCATCAACACCGCGCTGGTGATCTCTGGCGCGATTATCGCGCTGCTGTTGTTCGTGGTGCAGCAAAGTTACCGCATCGAAAAAGAACGGCAGGAAGTGGTGGACGAACTGCGCGACGCGACCGAGCGCTATCACTCGCTGGTCGAGGCCACCAACGAAGGCACGCTGCTCGTGCTCGACGATCGCTGCGTCTACGCCAATCCCACGCTGTTCAACATGCTGGGCTACACGCCGCGCCAACTGGAGTTGCTGGAGCTGGCCGATCTGCTGCCGCGTGCAGCCGACAATCTGGCGTTGTGGGAACGCGTGCCCAACGGCGATCCGCTGGCGGCGGGTGTGACGCAGGCCGGATATTTGAAGCATCGCGACGGCCGCCTGATCGAATGCGTGCTGACGCTCAACCCCATTCAACTGGCCGGGCAGCGCGGATTTATTTTGCTGGCGAAAGATGTGGCGCGATCGGCGGCGCTGGCCGTCGACGAGTTAGCTCAGGCGGCCCACGCCGCCCCGATCGGTTTGTTCCGCGCCCGCGCGGCCCGGCGCGGTGTATTTGTGGACCTCAACCCGGTTGGCCGATCGCTGCTGCCGCGTCTCCCTGACGACACACAGCCCGCGCTGGCCGATCTCTTCTCTGATCCCGCCGAATACGATCACGTCTTTCAAACGCTGCTCACCGCCGGGCAGATCGATCAACACCTGCTGCACCTGGAAACCAGCGAGGCCACGACGCGCTTCATCGCGTTGTCGGCGCGGCTGGTGCGCGATGAGCAGCATCATCCGGCCTACATCGACGGGCTGCTGCAAGATGTCACCACGGCGCGCAAGCAGGCGGCCGGGCGGGAAGCCGAGATCGATCGGTTGCAGTCTGCCCTGTTGTTCCTGCACGAACCCATCGCGCGGCTGGGACGCGAGGCCGTCATCTGTCCGCTCGAGACCAGCATCGCGCAGCTGGCGCACCGCATGACCGAGCGCCAGTTGACGGCGGCGCTGATCGCCAGCGAGACCGGAGCCATCATCGGCATCGTCACCGATCACGATCTGCGCGCCCGGGTGCTGGCCGCCCATGTTGATCTGAGTGCGCCCGTGCACACCATCATGAGCGCGCCGCTGCTGAAGATTCCGGAACACGCCTTGATTTACGAAGCGCTGCTGCGCATGGAAGAAAAAGGCGTGCATCATCTGGCGGTGGAAGATCGGGACGGGCACATCGTCGGCGTGGTCGACAGCAAAGCGTTGATCCAGTTCCAGCGCTACGGTCCCATCGTGCTGTCGCGTGAGATTCTGCGCGCCGCCACCGCCGACGACGTGGTGAGCTGCTGTGCGCGCACCGCGCCGCTGGTGAAGACGCTCATGGACAGCAGCGCCCGCCCGCGTCCCGTCACCAACATGCTGGCCGCCATCTGCGATGCGGCTACGGCGCGGCTGATTCAACTCGCCATTGACGATCTTGGCCCGCCGCCTGCGCCGTTTGCCTTCATCGCCATGGGCAGTCAGGGACGTCAGGAGCAAACGCTGCTGACGGATCAGGACAACGGCATCATCTTCGCGCCTCCGGCTGAGGCCGGCGCAGAGCAAGTGGCTGCCTATTTCTTGCAGCTGGGCGCGCGCGTCTGCGCCGATCTGCATCGCGCCGGTTATACGCTGTGCCGCGGCAACGTGATGGCGAGCAATCCGCGCTGGTGCCGCGCCCTGCCCGATTGGATCGCTGGCTTCAACGAGTGGGTGCAGAAGTCCGAGCCGCAGGAAGTGATCGATCTGGGCATTTTCTTCGACTTCCGCACCGTGTACGGCGCGGCGGAACTGGCGCAGGAATTGCGCCGCCACATTCATGCAGCACTGCAGGACGCGCCTGCCTTCTATCATCACTTCGCGCAGAATGCCCTGACGTTCAAGCCGCCCTTCCGGCTGCCGGGCAACATCTATCTAGGCGGCGGCGCGACCGAGCATGCCGGCGAGATCAACTTGAAGGACGCCATGATGCCGATGGTCAGCTTTGCGCGGTTGTATGCGCTGCGGCATCAAGTGAACCAGACGCACACGCTGGAACGCATCGCAGCGCTGGCCGAACGCGGCGTCATCGCGCCGTCCAGCCGCGATGAAATCAGCGCCGCCTACGACTTCCTGATGCAGCTGCGGCTCAACGCGCAGCTGGCGGCCCTTCAGTCCGGGCGGCCGCCCACTAACATCATCCATCCCGGCAAGCTGGGCTACATCCAGCAGGAACTGCTGAAGCAAGCCTTCGCGCAGATTGCGGCGGTGCAGAAGAAGATCAGTTACGACTTTCTGGGGGGGACGCAGTAGCGCAGGTGATTTGTCCGCTTCTTCACGCCCCGCCAAGCCAGCCCGGTGGCAGCATGTTGTATAATAGATCGGGACTCGTGATCGGGGAGACCATGATGAGCGACCAGGACATCCGCTGGATGCAACGCTTTACTCACTTCAGCCATGCTTTTACACAACTGCAAGAAGCCGTTACGCTGGCGCAGCAGCGCCCACTCACAAAACTCGAAGAGCAAGGTTTGATTCAGGCCTTCGAATACACCCATGAGCTAGCGTGGAATACTCTGAAAGATTTTCTGGAAGAACGCGGCGCGCACACTTTGTATGGCTCCAAGGACACCACACGTGAGGCCTTCAAGCACGGCTTGATCGAAAACGGTGAGGCCTGGATGGATATGATCCAGAGCCGGAATTTGACTTCGCACACGTACAATGAAGGCACAGCCAAGCAGATCGCTACCGCGATTAGCGAGACTTACTTTCCAGCATTTGCAGCGCTGCGTGACAAGCTGGAAGCCCTCAAACGAGAAGAGCCGCTATGAAATATGGCTTGAAGGAATCGGTTGTGCAGCAAATCTCCGCCACCTTGGCGCGTCACCCGCAGGTCAAACAGGCGATTCTGTACGGCTCGCGCGCCAAAGGCAACTACAAGCCTGGTTCGGATATTGACCTGACTTTGCATGGCGAGGCTGATCTGACCTGGCGCGTGCTATACCAGATCGTGGATGAACTCGACGAACTATTGCTCCCCTACACGATTGATTTGTCTCTCTATCAGAACATTACCGATCCCGATGTGCGCGCACATATCCAGCGAGTGGGTATCACCTTTTATGACAGAGATCAATCATTCGCGAGAACGGCGGCCCCAGTGTAGACGCCCTACTTAAACACCACCTCTTCCCGCCCCGTCAAGCGATCTTCGATCCGCTGCACCACCACGCTCAAGTCCTTCTTGCGATGCACAAAGTCCAGATCGTCGCTGCGGATGGTCAGCACCGGGCAGTGATTGAACTCGGCCAGCCATTCGTCGTAGTAGCGATCGAGCAGGCGCAGATAATCGGCCGTGATGCCGCTCTCCATTGCCCGACCGCGCCGCGTGATCCGCTCGACCAACACCTCCACCGGCGCGCGCAGATAAATCAGCAGCGCGGGCGGCGGCAGCGACTCCACGATCAGGTTGTACAATCGCAAATAGGACGTATAATCGCGCTCGCTCAGGTTGCCCATCTCGTGCAGCGCGCGGGCGAAAATGTGCGCGTCCTCGTAGATCGAGCGATCGATAATGGCGCTGCGCGGGTCGAGCGCCAGCTGGCGGTGCTGCGCGGCGCGATGCCCCAGGAAGAAGATCTGCAAGTGAAATGACCACGTGCGCATGTCGGCGTAGAAGTCCGGCAGGTACGGATTGTCGGCCACAGATTCGTAGCCGGCGTACCAGTTCAGGCGCGCCGCCAGCCGCTCCGTCAGACTGGTCTTGCCTGCGCCAATGTTGCCGGCGACGAGCACGAGATGTTTGGCCATGATTCATCCTATCGGTCGTCATTGCGAGGAGCGCATTTCGCGACGAAGCAATCTCATGCTTGGATTGGAGATTGCTTCGCTGGGAAGCGCTCGCAATGACTAAGTTTGGAGTGATTTTACATGAACCTATCGAATAATGAAACTCGCGCTGATGTTCGCGCCCGCGCCGTGCTGTGGGACATGGACGGCACGCTGATTGATTCCATGCCCTATCACTGGCGGGCCTGGCAGGATGTGCTGCGCCAGATCAACCGCCACGTCGAGTACGGCGTGTGGAATCAGACGGTAGGCATGCGCAACAGCGAGATCATCCCCCTGCTCTTTCCTGACATGTCGTCCGAGGAAGCAGCCTATGTCGATCGGGCCAAAGAAGCGCGCTACCGTGAAATCGTCGTAACCGCCGGCATCGACTTTCTGCCCGGCGTGGCCGAGTGGATTCAGCGCTTTCAGGCCGCCGGCTGGAAACAGGCTGTCGCTTCGTCGGCGCCGCCCGAGAACGTGGCGGCCATTGCGCACGCCCTCCATCTCAACGGAACATTTGAGGCGCTGATATCCGGCGCCGATGTACAGCGCGGCAAACCCGACCCCGATATTTTCCTGGCCGCCGCCCAGCGCTTGAAGGTCGCGCCGCAGCATTGTGTCGTCATCGAAGATGCCGGCAACGGCGTCGAGGCCGCGCACCGGGCGGGTATGAAAGCGATCGGGGTGCTGAACACCCAGTCGCAGCTGCAAGCTGATCTCGTGCTCAAATCCCTATCAGACTTGACATGGGAGATGATCGACAGTTTGATCCGTTAGCCAACTCCGCCATCTCTCCCCGGCTCCTCCACAGTCACTTCACAATTGTGCGCGATACTGTTGCTTAAGTAAGATTCACGCCGACAAGTCACTTTCACAAAGGAGCAGCATGTTCGCACGCAAAGTGGCACCGATGTTGTTGATCGCCGGAGGCGTGATGATGTTCATGCGCCCCAAGCGGCTCGAGTTGATGGGGCACTGTGAAGAAGGCGAGCAACCTCGCCCGAAGGAACTGCACGGCCCGCACGGTGAGTGGGGCAAGCGCGTCCCGCCGCTGTTTGACGCGGAGCGGTGGCACCAGCGCACCCGCGAGCAGGAGCAAGCCGCACAGCAGCCGGCCGCGATTTGAGCGCAATGAAAAACCTCCCGGAGGTTTGGAACCTCCGGGAGGTTGTGCTTTCAGCATTCACTATGTCCGCATGAATAACACTTGCGGCAGCCTTCTTCATTCACGTAGGTTGCCTCGCCGCACTCCGGGCACAGGTCGCCGATCTTCAACGAGGCCGGTTCCGGCAGCGCATGAGCAGCTGTTTCGGCATGCTGTCCATTGGGACCATGACCATTGCCGTTGCCGAACTTGGCCGGATCGACCCCCGCGAGATATTCCGCCAGAGCCTGCGAAATCCCATCGGGCAGTGAGCGCACTCGATTCGGCCCGAAGCCCAGCGATCGACCGCCGCCGATCCCCGCCAGTTGATCGACCACCATCTTCAAGCGATCGGTCGGCGACATGGGCGAGGGCAAGCGCAGCACCAAGGACATGATGCGGCCCAGCGCTTCAGCCACCGCCGCCGTATCGGATCCGGCTTTGCCCACGTTCAAGAACACCTCAAACGGTTGGTCGCCGCCGTTGATATTGATCGTAATGAAGGCTGTACCCAGCGGCGTGCCGATGCGATATGTTTCGCCGCGCAGCTTGCGCGGGCGCGGTTTCTTGTGTGCTTGCATATGATCGGGAACCGGCGCGGACTTTTCTTCTTTCTTCTCTTCCTTCTTCTGCGCCGTGGCCTTGGTCTCCAACACCACCTTCTCACGTGAGCCGGTGACGTACACTGTCAGACCCTTACAGCCCAACTCCCACGCCAGGAAGTACGCCTTGGCGACATCATCTTCCTTCGCGTTCTCCGGGAAGTTGCACGTCTTGCTGATCGAATTGTCGACGAAGGCTTGAATGGCGGCTTGCATACGCACGTGCTCATCGGGCGTGATGTCCGCCGACACGACGAAAGCATGACGCACGGCGTCCGGCACTTCCTTGATATTCTGGCACGTGCCGTGGTTCATCACCTCGTCGTAGATGCGTTTGCGCGTCGCTTCGGCCACGCCAGATCTGATCAGCGCCTGCTCGAACAACGGGCTGGCGTAGGTCAGCGTCGTGCGCCCATCGCCGCCCGCCTGCGCATCGATCACGTGGCGCATGTAGGCTAATGCGAAGACCGGCTCGCAGCCGTACGCTTCGCAGCCCGCCACCGTGGCGATGGTGCCTGTCGGGGCAACCGTGGTCTGCGCCGCATTGCGGATGCCGTACTGCTTGATGCCTTTGACGATCTCATGCCAATCGATCGCGGGACGGCCCCAATCATGCTGGTACTCGACTAATGATTGAGGCGGGCTCCACTTGAGATCCTTCGGATCGTACAGACTGCCTTCAATCGCCGGGAACGCGCCGCGGTCCTTGGCCAGCTGGACGGAGGTCTTCATGCAGTGGAAGCGCACGAACTCTATCACCTGTGAGGCGAACTCCTGCGCTTCGACACTGCCATAGCGAATGCCCAGGTGATACATCAAGTCGCCCAGGCCCATGATGCCCAGCCCGATCCGCCGCGCGCGCAGCGCCGCCTCTTTCAACTGCGGCACGGCCGGCACATACTGGTTCGCCGTTACCACGTTATCGAGGAAATGCGTGGACAACACGATCGATTCTTGCAGCTTCTTCCAATCGACCTGCGCTTCACCCCCTGCGACGTGCTTCACATGCTGCGCCAGATTGATCGAGCCGAGGCAGCAGTTTTCGTAAGGCCCTAACCACTGCTCTCCGCACGGATTCGTTGCCTCCAGCGCATACAGGTGCGGCACCGGATTCGAGCGGTTCGCGGCGTCGAGGAACAACACGCCCGGCTCGCCGTTGCGATAGGCATTCTTGACGATGGCGTTAAAGACTTCACGGGCCCGCACGGTCTTCTGTACCTGGCCGTTCTGCGGCGCGATGAGTTCGAAGTCCTTGTCGTCGCGCACGGCTGCCATGAATTTATCGGTGATCCCGACCGAGATGTTGAAGTTGGTGATTTGATCTTCGCTGACCTTGCAGTTGATGAAATCCACGATGTCGGGATGATGCACCGGCAACACGGCCATGTTCGCGCCGCGGCGGGTATTGTGCGTCACCATGCCATATGCCAGATAGGTGTGGTTTCCGTCCACTTCCATATCCAGCGTCAGGGCCTCGCCCGCAGCCTCAACGCCGCTGACCTTCACAAACCATTTACCCTCCGGTGAAATCGCATGTGCGGCAAACTCAGGGTGTGCCGTGCTAAGATCGTCAAAAGCCGATCGCGTGAATTGCCGATCGCCGCGCAGATAACGCAGCAGAGCACGCCGCAACTGCGGGTGGCTGCTGCGGAAATTGACGCCCCTCCCCCGGCCTCGCGTGTCAATTTGCTCCAGAGTAATGGCCTCGACTACCGGTTGTAGCCAATAACGCGGCCGGGGCAGCACGTAGGTACTTTCGCGGCGTGTATCGCTTTCCCAGGCCAGACACGCTGCAAAGCGCGAGCGCACATCGCAGCCGATCCGCTCGCGCCAGGCCTGCAAGCCCACCGTGCTTTCAATGCGAATGTGGTAAATCGCGGCTTGTCCATAGTGCGTTGTGCCTGGCGTCACCGCGCGGATTCGTACGGGACACCCCAGACCAATTAACAAAGTGGACACTTCTTCGACCAGACGTGGCGAGGTTGTCGTCAAATTCGGATAGCCGTGGCTGAGACTGCCATCCGCTTCAAACAGGCCGCGCAGGAAGGCGCCGACGATTTCCGGCGGCGACTGGCGGATGAATCGCGGCACTTGGGCAGTGCGACTCTGCCCCTTGCCCAGGCCGTTGATTTGCAGGAATTCCTTGACAGCACGATTGTCCATGATCAACGTCACCGATCGATCATTGGCTTTCTGCTGGCGATGCACGGTGACACCAAACAGGCGCTCAAGCATAGCTGGCATCTCTGTCATCAGGTAGGATTGATGCGCCACGCTGACGCCCACGCGATGATCGTCTGACGCCGTTGCCACAAAACCGTCGCCGATAAGATAACCGATGAAGAAAGCTAACTCCTCGTCCAGGATGGTGGGCAGTTTAGGCCACACCTGATTTCCGTGCTCGCGTTGCGGCAAACGCAGCGCCTGCCATTGGCCGCGATGTTGGCCGAGCTGCACTTGTATCCAATCGCCGGCCCGTAGTTCGTTAAGCCGACGCCACTGTGGACCTTGATCGGTCATCACCTTGACGCGATGCTCAGGCGTGCCTGCCAGACTAAGTCCTTGCCGTGTGTGTACGCGCATAATCGGCGCTCTGCCGTTGTTATAGGCGCGCGGCGAACTTCGCCAGCCTTCATCAGTCGCCACCTCCAACTGATGCGTTTGCCACCCGGCCTGCTGGGGACTAGCAATTTCATCGAGACGCAATAGACCTTTGGAGGTAAACACCAGCGTCTCCGGCAGCAGACAACCGCCTTGCGCGATCTCCCCAAACGCTTTGTCATACACGCGCAGGAATCCGACCGGGCCGGTCGCTTGACCCGCGCTCGACGTCACGTAAGTACCTTTGGGCCGCAAGCGACCAAAGCTAAAGCCGTTACCGCCGCCCGTCTGCTGGATCAACGCCGCATCACGCAGCGTTTGAAAAATACCGGCGCTGTCGCGGCCCATATCGTCGCTGATGGGCAGCACGAAGCACGCAGCCAATTGTCCCAGCGGCGTGCCTGCGCCCGTAAATGTCGGCGAGTTGGGGAAAAATCGCAGCTCAGTTAAGAGCTTGTAAAAAGCTTGCTCGGTCGCCTCAGCATCGGCGTCGTGATCGCGATCGGGTTCGGCAACCGCGCGCGCCACGCGCCGGAACATACCTTCCACCGATTCATTCGGTTTGCCGTCAGGGCCGCGCCGCACGTAACGCTTCATCAAAACGACGCGCGCATTGTCAGTCAGTTTAACGGTTTGTTCATCGACAGGATCTGCTACGGGGGTCATGTCCGACACGGCCTTCCTCCTATAAATGGGTCAGTAGTGTTACAAGCAAGTTGGCGACTTGCTCACCGGGTTCACAGCGCCAAACACAACGCCCGCGCGCGCCGAGGGACGACTCACCCCCGGCAGGCACGGGCGACAAATTAGCGTTCGAGAATTTTATCGATTTCGCGCCGCACGCTCTCCAGATCGTCGAGACCCAGATACACGGTGGCATAGCGGATGTACGCCACCTGATCGATCTGCTTCAGTCCGCCAATCACCAGATCGCCGATCATCTTGCTCGGCACTTCGGCTTTGCCTGTCTGCTGGATGCGCCCTTCGATCTGATTGACCAGCCCTTCGAGCGACGCACTCGCGATCGGGCGTTTGGCGCACGACATGCGGATGCTGCCCAGCAGCTTGGCGCGATCGAACGGTTCGCGCCGCCCGTCGCTCTTCACCACCATCGGCGTATCGAGAATCGCCCGCTCCAACGTGGAGAAGCGTTTGCTGCACGCATTGCACTCGCGCCGCCGGCGAATGCCCGGCCCGGTGGTTTCGTGCGCCGTGTCGATGACACGGGTATCGTCAGATTCGCAATAGGGACACTTCATGATTTCAGGATCGCTTCAAGAGATAAAACTGCGCGTGTAATGACAACTGCAGGCCTTCAGGATATGTGTTTATTCCATATATGCCTGCCATGAGGCGCAATAGTACCTTACGGCTAGATATAGGACTTAACTGCTTAAAAAACACAACATCTAGGGGAGCAGAGCGCGCATAGTCTAGCACAGTCAACCGTGAAAGGTCAATGGCTTTTCCTTAAAAAAACGCGCATCGTAACGCAATCGGAACAACTTTTAACCGAGCCTTGACCTGTATGCTACATGGCCTAAACCAGCCGTACAAGACGCGAAGACTCCTCTGCTTATGAATGGTCAGAGGAGTCTTCGCGTCGATCGTCGAGGAGGAGGGGTGCTCAAGCGATCGAGTTTATGCGCAATGATCTCAGCTCACGGCGTTCCGCTGAGATGAAATACCATTGAGTGTCAGGTGCACGAGCAATGCCGCAGGCCAGCACGCCGCGCACGTCATCCGTTTTAGTCTTCGCCCGTGTGATACTTGAACGACACTTTCACTTTGGCGCGATACGCCACCACCTTGCCGTTATCCAGCTGCATGTCCAGCTGCAGCACTTCGGCAATGCGCAGATCGCGCAAAGACTTGGCGGCCGTTTCCACCGCCAACGTGGCCGCTTTCTCCCACGACTCGCTGCTGGTTCCCACCAGCTCAATCACTTTGTACACGCTGTCAGACATGGTAACCCCCTTCGCGGCTGCCGGGTACCCGTTGGCGAGCGTGCTGGCCTAAACAAGCGATTGGCGTTCCGGCGCGCGGTTAGCGTCCGCGCTTGCGCAGGAACGTCGGCACTTCCAAGTTATCGACATCGACCGGCTGCTTGACCGGGAAGTCGAATAGATTCGCATTGGACGCCGGCGCCGGTTGCTCGTTCTGCGGGGCGGCGCCAGCCGATCGGCTGTGGGTGGCCCCCACGGCGACCGGTTGCTGCGCGGGCACGCTGACGCGGCGGCGCACCGTCGGCCCGGTGTGATCGAACCCGGTCGCAATCACCGTCACGCGAATGGCATCGGCCATCTTCTCGTCGATCACCGCGCCAAAGATCAAGTTCACATCGGGATGCGCGGTCTCTTTGATCAGCGCGGCCGCCTGATTGACTTCATACAACGTCATGCTCGGCCCGCCGGTCACGTTGAACAGAATGCCGCGCGCGCCGTCGATGGTCACATCGAGCAGCTTGCTGGTGATGGCCTGCTGCGCCGCCTGCGCCGCGCGATCGTCGCCGGTAGCCGTGCCCACCGCCATCAACGCCGCGCCGCCCTCCGACATGATGGCCTTCACGTCGGCGAAGTCCAGATTGATCAAGCCGGGCACCGTGATCAATTCGCTGATGCCTTGAATGCCCTGGCGCAGCACATCATCCGCGGTGCGGAAAGCCGTTTGCAGCGGCGCCTTCTTGTCGACGATCTCCAGCAGCCGATCATTCGGGATCACAATCAATGTATCGACGTGCTCTTTCAGAGCATTGATGCCCTGCTCGGCCGAAGCGGACCGCTTGTGGCCTTCAAACGTGAAAGGCCGCGTCACCACGCCAATGGTCAACGCGCCCACTTCCTTGGCGATGCGCGCCACCACCGGGCTGGCGCCCGTGCCGGTGCCGCCGCCCATGCCGCAGGTGATGAACACCATGTCCGCGCCCTTGAGCACACCGTACAATTCATCCGATGATTCATCGGCGGCCTTCATGCCCTGCTCAGGATTGCCGCCCGCGCCCAGGCCGCGCGTCAATTTGTCGCCGATGCGCACGCGCTTGGGTGCGTTCGACAACATCAGGGCTTGCGCATCGGTGTTGATGGCGATGAAGTCCACACCCTGCAAGCCTTCGTTGATCATGCGGTTGACGGCATTCGAGCCGCCGCCGCCCACGCCCACGACTTTAATCTGGGCATACTGCTCCGGGCCAATCGGATCGTAAGGTTGCATGACTATCCCTCCTCGGATATGCAGTGCATTATAGTGATAACGAGCGCCGGAATCAAGACCGAATTTCCTATTGATAACTTGTGCGCGAACCAGCGCTCCGCTTCGCGCGCCTGTCATTGCGTCATGCCCGAGTGCTTCACTCGGGCATCCAGCTGCTTATCGGGCTCCTAGATTCCCGCCGAACACACGCGGGAATGACAGCGTCACGTCAACCCGGTCTCTTTTCATCCTTTATCCATTCCGATCGGGCAGCAGCGTCTTGATGAAACCGCCGAACCGATCGCTCCAATCGCCGCCCTTCTTGTCCTTGCGCACCGGCAGCGGCTGCGCTCCGGCTTGATCGCGTCCCCACAGCAGCAAGCCCACGGCGGTGGCATACGCCGGCGAATCGATCGCGTCCGTCAAGCCCTGCAAGTTCTGCGGTGTGCCGATGCGCACCGGCAGATTCAGCACTTGCCGCCCCAGTTCGCGCAGGCCGCGCAGCTGCGACGTACCGCCGCTCATCACCACGCCCGCCGGCAGCAGGCCGTCGTAACCCGATCGTTTGATCTCCTGCAAGATCAGCTGATAAATCTCTTCCGTGCGCGCTTCGATGATCTCGGCCAGATCACGCCGCTGCACGCGCGTCGCGCCGCCGTCGCCGAAGGCTTTCACCTGCACCACTTCCGTCGGATCGATCGTCTCGTGCCGCGCGTGGCCGTGATCGACTTTCAATTGTTCGGCGGCCTCGAACGGCACGCGCATCCCCACGGCCACGTCGTTGGTGAGGTGGTTGCCGCCCACCGGCAGCACCGTGGTGTGCCACACACTGCCCTCGATGAAGACGGCGACATCAGTCGTGCCGCCGCCGATGTCGGCCAGCACCACACCCATCTCTTTCTCGGTATTAGTCAACACCGCTTCACCCGACGCGATCGGATCGAGCACCAGCCCGTCGACGCCCACGTTGCACGCTTCCACGCACTTCATCAAATTATGAAGCGACGACGCCTGCCCGGTGACGATGTGCGCTTCCACTTCCAACCGGAAACCGATCATCCCCACCGGCTCTTTGACGCCGTCCTGCCCGTCCACCGAATAGCCGCGCGGAATGACGTGCAGCACTTCGCGATCCTGCGGAATGGCAATCGCCCGCGCCGCATCAAGCGCGCGGCCCACATCGTCGGAGGTGATGCCCTTGTCGCCGCGATTAACGCCCACTACGCCGCGCGAGTTGATGGCCGAGACGTGCCCGCCCGTGACGCTGACAAAGGCCCGCGCGATCTCATACCCGCTCGATCGTTCCGCTTTCTCGATCGAAGCCTTGATGGCCGACGCCGCCTCGACCACGTTGACCACCACGCCCTTCTTGATCCCGCGCGAGGGGGCCACGCCCACACCGACGATCTTTAACTCGGTGTCGGTGGCCTCGCCGACCAGCGTGCAGACCTTGGTTGTGCCGACGTCAATGCCGACAATGGTTCGTTCCACAGCCCACCTCCGTCAATCATCCATGTCCAATTTTCAAGGATCAACACCGGCGGCCCGTCATGATTCATTGATCATTGAACATTGAACATTGATCATTGATCATTGATCATTGATCATTGATCATTGATCATTGATCATTGCTCATTGCTGATAAAGTACGGCGCCAGCGGATAGCGCAAATCCACAAACTGCGGCGTCACGCCCTGCGCGTTCAACTCGGCTTCCACGGCTTTCCACATCATGGCGCGATCGGCCATGTTATCGCCCAGCCCCAGATAGACGGGATAACCGCCTTTGCTCAGAAATTCCAGCCCGTGCTCGGCGGTGTACTTGTATTGGCGCACACCCGGCAGCGCTTTGGCCACCGCCACCGCCGATTTGACAATGCGCTGATCGGCTTCCTTGCCGGGCAGCAGCGCCGGGCCTTGCAGCGCGTCGATGGTGATCAGCGGCAGATCGGTATTGCGCTTCGCCGCAAACGCCATGCCATCCTCGGCGATCCACGTCACCGCGCCGCCGAAGCGCCACGCCACGCTGGGTTGGCGCTCCTGCACCTTGATCGTGCAGCGATTGGGCAGCTGGCAATCGATGCGCGCGCTCTTGATGGCCGGGTTGCCGTTGACGATGCGCTCGCTGGCCGTGGCGGCATTGACCCACAGCATGTGCATCCCCCCGATGTCGCTGGTCTGCACGATTTCCTGCGCAGGCGTCAGCGCATTGCCCGCCACGCTGATGCGCGTCACGTAAAACGTATCGCTCAGCCACAGCCACAAGATCGCGCCCGCCACCAGCACCGCGATCACCGCCAGCGCAATCCATTTGCCGCTGATCGCGCGGCGCAGGTGCGGACGCGGCAGCGCTTCTAACGTAGCCGACAAGCCGGTCGCGTCGTAGCGGCGATAGCGTTTAGGTTTTGCCTGCGAGCGTGCTTTCATGGTCATCCTCGCTCAAGTGCGGCAGTGCAATCGTACTGTGCTTGCGCTGTCCGGAAATAACAAGTGCGTTACAGCTGCTGTAACGACGATTGCTCCAAGTCATCACTCGCTCAACGCGGTGCTTGTTCCTGCGAACGCTGTTTGTCGGCGTAGCGTTCCAGCGCCAGTTGAATCAACCGATCGATCAACTCGCTGTACGAAATACCGCTGGCTTCCCACAACTTGGGATACATGCTGATGCGCGTGAAACCCGGAATTGTATTGACTTCGCTCAGAACCAACTCGCCCGTCGTGCGCGACAATAAGAAATCCACGCGCGCCATGCCTGCGCAATCCAGGGCCAGAAAAGCCTTGATCGACAACTCGCGCACGCGTTGGGTCAGCGCCGGATCGATCGGGGCGGGGATCAACAGCTGCGACGATTCGTCCAGGTACTTCGCGTCGTAATCGTAGAACTCGTGCCCCGGCACGATCTCGCCCGGCGCCGACGCGATCGGCTCATCGTTGCCCAGCACACTGCATTCGATCTCGCGCGCCTCAGGCACTGCGTGTTCCACCAGGATCTTGCGATCGTACCGTGCGGCCTCGCTCATGGCGTGCGCTAATTCGGCGGCCTGATGCGCCTTGGTCACACCCACGCTCGATCCCATGTTGGCCGGTTTCACAAAACACGGATAACCGATCTCACGCGCCACGGCCTCGGCCACCCGATCGGGTGTGCGTTCCCACGCGTGCCGCTTGATCACCAGGTACTTGGGTGTGGGTAGATCGTGACTGCGGAACAGATCCTTCATCGCCGCTTTGTCCATGCCCACCGCGCTCGACATGACGCCCGCGCCCACGTACGGAATATCGGCCAGTTCCAGCAACCCCTGCACCGTGCCATCCTCGCCGAACGGCCCGTGCAGCACCGGGAAGATCACGTCGACGTCCGGCAGGCTGGCCGCGTGGCTGCCGGGGATTACTTCGCGCCCCGTCGAGAGATCGTCAACGATCTGATAACCCGACTCCAATAACTGCGGCAGCGAGGTCTGTCCGCCCGTCAGCGCCTGCAGCGGATCGCCGCGCAGCACCCACTGGCCTTCTTTGCTGATGCCGATGGGCACGACTTCGTATTTGTTCTTGTCCAGCGCCCGCATCACGTTCTGCGCGGAATTCAGCGAGACTTCATGCTCTGCCGATTTGCCGCCGAAGATGACGCCGACTCTTAGTCTTGTAGTCATGTAGTTCGATAGTCTGTTAGTGCGATAGCCCGGTAGTGCGATAGTTCGATAATTGATCAGCTGATCGGTGATCAGTCATTCAATCACCCAGTCATCCGGTCATCTTGTCATCCTGTCATCCTGTCATCCTGTCATCCTGTCATCCTGTCTTCCTGTCTTCCCCTCTCCCTATCTCTCCCTCCGTCACCACTCCCCCAACAACTCAATCTCCAACTCCAACTCCACACCAAACCTCTCCTTCACCCGCCGCTGCGCCAGATCAATCAGCGTCTTCACCTCTCCCGCTTTGGCCTTCCCGTGATTCACAAAGAAGTTCGCATGCACCGGCGAGATCTCCGCGTCACCCACCCGCGTCTCCTTCAACCCACACTGATCGATCAATCTTCCGGCAGCCTCGCCTGGGGGATTCTTAAACATCGATCCCAGACTGGCCCCCGGCGGCTGCGTGCGGCGGCGATAGTCGTTGAATTCATCGGCTTTCTTCGCCAGTTCGCTCGGATCAGCCGGTGTCAGCTGGAAGTTCGCGGCGAGAACCACGTATTGCGTCCCACGGAGAGGCTGCGCACGGCTGCGTGTTGCGTGAATGCTGTTGCGCATTTCTCGCTTGATACGGCTGCTCCGATACTCGAACTGCAAATCTTCCGTCGACCACTCCACAACTTCGTTCGCATCAGTCAAGATCGTAGCCGAGAGCAAATCGGCGGCGATGTCGCGCCCGTGCGCGCCCGCATTGCCCACCACCGCCCCGCCCACCGTGCCCGGCACCCCCACGGCCCACTCCAGCCCCGCCAGTCCGTGTGCCACACACTCGCGGGCCAGCGTCGGCAGCACCGTGCCTGACTCGCACCACACCTGCGCGCTATCACAAAACTCAATCCGCTTCGCCTTGTTAATGATCACCAGTCCGCGCACACCCTTATCGCTGATCAGCACGTTCGCCCCGCCGCCCAAAATCGTCAGCGGCAGCTGCCACTTCCGCGCCGCCGCGACGAGTTTCTGCAATTCCTGCGCGCTGCCGGCTTCCACCAGCACATCCGCCGGTCCGCCGATCCGCGCCGTAGTGTAGCGCGCCAGCGGCTCATTCAAGCGCAGCGCCGCCTGCATCACCCCCACCGCCGATTGAAAACCCGCCAGATTCAGCATCCGTTTATCCGTTTCCCAATCCGTTCTAATCCGCTGATCCGCTGTGCCGCAGGCATCCGTTGAAGATCATCCGTTGCCACCCATCCGTTGATTCGCTGCCCATCCGCTGACGCCCATCCGTTGATTCGCTGCCCATCCGTTGACACCCATCCGTTGATTCGCTGCCCATCCGTTGACACCGAGCACTCATCACTTCTTCTGCAAGCACTGGATGATCTTCACAATCGTCTCGCGCGTTACCGGCGCGGTGGGCGCCTTCACCCAGGCCGCCATCAAATCCGCCCACGTCACCTCCTCGCCACGCTGCCACGCCTTTAACAACTTATCGAACTGCACGGCGTTCCGCGGCTTCTTGTATTGTCCAACTGCAATGGTCATCTTGCCCATCGCCTTCCCCCTAAGCAGTCATTGCATTACGCATTACGCGCCCCGCAGCAGCGCTTCACTCACCTTGTTCGCATCCCCTGCGCTGAACGTGATCACCACATCACCCGGCTTGGTGTGCGCCTGCAAATACTGCGTCACCTCGTCCAACCCATCGATCGCCCGCGCGTCGGGATGTTGCATGGCCGCCACCACGTTACGATTGCTGATGCCCAGCGTATCGCGCTCGCGTGCAGCATAGATCGCCGTCACGATCACATGATCGGCGTCGTCGAACGCCGCCGCAAATTGATCGAGCAGCGTCTTGGTGCGGCTGTAGGTGTGCGGCTGTAATACCGCCCAGATCTGCTGGCCGGGGTAGCGCAGCCGCGCGCCCGCCAGTGTCGACTTGATCTCTGTCGGATGATGTCCGTAATCGTCGACGATGGTGACGCCGTGCGCTTCACCGCGCACCTCAAAGCGCCGCCCCACCCCGCGAAACTCGCTCAGCGCATCCACCGCCGCGCTGAACGGCACGCCCAGCACCTCGGTTACGGCCAGCGCCGCCAGCGCATTCAACACATTGTGCTTGCCCGGCACGCGCAGCCGCACCAGACCCTGCACCTTCCCGTTGTGGTGCGCCAGAAAATCAAGGCCGCCCGCATTGTTCGGACGCGTGTCCGTGGCATACCAGTCGAGCGACGGCTTGAACCCGTACAACTGGCGGCGCGCCGCTTCACGCGCCAGCATGCTCGCCGCCGCATCCTCGCCGCACGCCACCACCAGGCCATCCTCCGGCAGCCGCTGAATGAATTCCCGGAACGCGCCCAGCATATCGTCAAGTGTGGGATAACAATCGGGATGATCGTGCTCCACGTTGAGGATCACCTCGATCGCCGGCGTCAGACCCAGGAACATCCGATCGTACTCATCCGCCTCGATGACGAATTCCCGATCGCGCCCCGCGTGCGCCGACCGCCCGATCGATTTGATCGTGCCCCCCACGATGAAACTCGGATCATGCCCGCTGCTCAACAGCGTATGCGCGATCATCGCCGTGGTGGTGGTCTTACCGTGCGTGCCGGCCACCGCCACACCCAGCGCCCCCTGCATCAGCCAGCCCAGAAACTGCGCGCGCTTGCTGACCGGCAGGCCGCGTTCCTGCGCCGCCATCAATTCGGGATTGTCGGCGCGAATCGCCGACGATACGACAACCATAGCGACTTCTCCTACATTCTCGGCGCGGTGGCCGATGAAGACCTCCGCCCCTTGCTCGCGCAGCTGGCGCGTGGCATCCGACTCCGCCTGATCGGAGCCGCTGACGCGATAGCCGCGCTCGATCAGCACCGTCGCAATCGCGCTCATGCCGGCGCCGCCAATGCCCAGAATGTGCAGCCGCGCGTTCGGCGGCAACTGACTGTTCTCGCTCATCGGATCACTTTCAAAATCACCAGCAAGATCAGAATAAACGGCAGCAACCCCCACGAATCCAGCGCCACCGCCCCGCCGCCCAGCAATTCCAACGGCAGCAGGCCCGAGACAATTACCTGTTCGGCGCCCGGCGGCAGCGGCGTCGCCACCAGATCGAAGGGATACTGGTAATAATCCATCAACCACCACAGCGTGCCAAACAGCAAATAACCGTTCACCGCGCCAATCAAAAATCCCAGCAGCGCGCCCACAACCCCCTTGGGGTTGTGGCCCTCATAGGCCAACGTCTCGCCCTGGTAAGCGATGTACGTCGCGCCCACCATCATCGCCGCGAAAATCAGGAACAGAATGTTATTCGTGCTCACCGATTCGGCCAGCGGCCCCAGCCCCAGAAAACCGAACCCGCCCCCGTTGACAAAGTCGTTAATAATCGGGATCAGCCGGTCCAGCGCAAACAGCGTTGCGATCAGCACCAGCGTCACGCCCAGCTCCTTCAAGAAGCCGCGCACCATGCCGACGATGCCCATCACGACGATTAAGATCAAGAACAGCTGCTGAATTTCAACCATGACTGAACGGCTCAACCCTTTTTAGACGGCTTGGACCGCTGCACACCGAACACCACCAGCACCAGCACTACAGCAATCAACAGGAAGGCATCGACATTGATCGTTGGAATCGGACTTTCTTCAATCACCACCGTCTGTGGAAACGTAAAAATCCGATCGAGCACGAAGCGAATGCAGATGTACCCCACCACCGCCGCGCCCAGCAGCCCGAAGACTGACGCAAGGAACGGGTCTTTCCCCCCGGCTTTCTTGGACGCGTACCGGAAGCCGATAATGGCGAATATGGCAAAGATTACAATCGTGAGCAGCTGCAGCGACTGACTCTGCGGATCCTGCACATTCACCGGCGGCTGCAGCACCTCCGATTGCGCGTTCATCACCGCCGTCAGGTTCGGTATGGAAAACTGGCCGCGCACCAGCAGCATGAAGAAACCGTAAAACAAGTTGATGATTTTGCCCAGCGGCGCGGCCAGCTCCGGCGCCGCCCACGCCCCAAAGATCACAATCAACCCCGCGATGATGGCCGCATCCAGGCCGTGCCGCCAGCCCCACGCCGCAAAGAAAACCAGCAAGATCACAATCAGCACCGTCTCCGACGTATTCCACGGATTCGGTAGCGGAATCGGTATCATCGCGCCGCCATCTGCTGTAGAGTCTGCGCCAACTTCAACGCCGGATCGGGCCGCGCCAGCGATCGAGCCGCCGCGCTCATCACGCGCAGCGGCGCCTCTTCACTCAACAATCGCTCAATCGTCGGCAGCAAAGTCTCGCTCAACGTCTCATCGTCCAATCGAAGCGCCGCGCCGCGCGTCACCAGATAATCGGCGTTCACCTTTTGATAGCGCCACGCATACGGATACGGAATCAAGATCGACGGCAGCCCGAACAACGGATACTCGCCCAGAATCGAGGCCCCCGCGCGCGACACCACTAAATCTGCCACGGCAAAAGCCAGCCCCATGTCATGCATGTACTCGAACACGTGATAGTGCCGCTTCAACGCTTCTGGCAGCACGGCGTGTTTTGCCAGGACTTCCGCCGCATCGGTCGATCCGCTAATGTGGATCACTTGATACTTGATCAACAGCTGCTCGAGCACGGCTCCCATGGCGCGATTGATACTGCGCGCGCCCTTGCTGCCGCCGAATACCAACAACGTCTTGCGATCAGCAACCAGTTCGAACCGGCGGATGGCGGCCAGCCGATCGGCCTGCGCTAAATCCGATCGCGTGGGGTAGCCCGTCACGATCACCTTGCGCGCCGGAAAATACTTCGTCGATTCTTCCGTCGTCACGCCAATCTGCGCCGCAAACTTCGCCACGAACTTCACGGCCAGCCCCGGCTCGATATCCGGCAGATACAACAAGATCGGCGCCCGGCGCAGCCAGCACGCCACCGCCACCGGCGCGCTCACAAAACCGCCGGTCGTCAACAGCGCCCGCGGCTTCTGCCGCCCCACCAAGCGCCATGCTTTGCAGGTACCGGCGATCAGCTTGAACGTGTTGCGCGCCATCCGCACCAGGCCCACCCCGTGCAGACCGCCCGCTGGAATCGCCGTGAACGGAATCCCGGCGCGCTCCACCAATGCTTGCTCCACGCCGCCCTCACCGCCGATCCACAAAACGGGCGTGCCGGCCTCTAATCGCTCAACGATCGCCAGCGCCGGATAGACGTGCCCGCCGGTTCCGCCGGCTGCCACCCAGATACCCACCAAACACCGATCCTTTGCGTGTGCCGCGATACACGCTTTGAATCACGCCCACCGCCGCCAGCATCGCCACCAGCGAGGATCCGCCGTAGCTCACCAGCGGCAGGGGAATGCCCGTCAACGGCAGCACCCCGGCCATCACCGCAATGTTGATCACCGCCTGCACCACGATCAACGTCGTCGCGCCAAAGACTAGCAGCTGCCCGTAAGTATTGCCCGTATTCAACGCCACCCGGTAGCCCCGCCACCCGATGATGCCGTACAGCGCGATAATGGCCAGCAGGCCCAGCAGACCCAGCTCAATCGCCGCCACCGCAAACACCGAGTCGGTGTGCGCCAGCGGCAGGTAACCGACCTGGATCAAGCCGTTGCCCAGCCCCACGCCGAACAAGCCGCCCATGCGCATGGCCAGCCACACCTGCTGCATCTGCTCACTGGCCAGCGCCGGATCCTGCATGCCCGCCAGGTATTGATCCAGGCGTTCGCGCGTGTACGGGAAGATCAGCATCATGATCACAATCGCCGCCAGCGCCATGACCAGCGCCAACAACATCTGCTTCCAATCGATGCCGGCCATGAACAACATCGCGCCCGCCGTCACCACAATCGCAATCGCCGTGCCGAGGTCCGGCTGCAGCAAAATCATGCCCGTAATCGCGCCGATGATCACCGCAAACGGCGCCAGGCCGTAACCCCAGTCGTGCAGCCGATCGCCCTTGGACGCCAGCCAGTCCGCAATGTATAACACCGTAATCAATTTGATAATTTCGCTGGGCTGCACCGAGCCTTGCAGCAGCGTGCGCTGCGCGCCGTAACGCTCCGATCCGAACAGCAGCACGATCGCCAGCAGGATCAGCGCGCCGCCCATCAACAGCACCGACCAACGCCGCCAGCTCACGTAATCGCTGCGCGCCAGCAGGAACATCAGCACCACGCCGATCGCCATGAACACCACCTGCCGCAGCAGGTAGTACGCCGAGTTGCCGTCCTGCGTGATGTACGCCAGATCGTAACTGCCGCTGTACACCAGCATCAGGCCCAGCAGCACCAGCGTGCCCACCGCGCCCAGCAGCAGATAATCCAGCCGCGGCAGCCCCGCCAACCACGCGCGCTGTTCCTTGCCCTTCTGATTGGATCGCACCTGCGTGAACTGTGCCATCGCGCCCCCTTACAAGCCGTACACTAAGGCTTGAAACTTATCCCCGCGCTCCGCAAAATCCTGGAACGCGTCATACGAAGTGCCGCCTGGCGATAACAGCACCACCTCGCCCGATCGCGCGATCTGCGCCGCCCGCGTCACCGCTTCATCCAGCGTCCTGACGAGGTGGATCTTTTCGAGCCGCCGTTCATCCGATCGGCTCAGCTGCGCTTCCACGGCCCCGCGCACCAGCTCGGCCATCTCGCCAAACACGATCAACGCGCGCACCCGTTCCACGATCAGCTGTGCGGCGTCTTCCCACGGCAGGTGCTTGTCGCGTCCGCCCGCCAGCAGCACGATCGGCTCATGGAACGCTTGCAGGCCCGCCATCAACCGTTCCGGCGCCGTGGCAATGCTATCGTCGTAGTACTTCACGCCGTTCACGTCGCGCACCAACTGCAAGCGATGCGCCACGCCCTTGAACGCGCGAATCGCCTGCGCCATCGGTTCCACGTCCACCCCCAATGCCGCGGTCATGGCGCACGCCGCCAGCACGTTCAGCACATTGTGATCGCCGCGCAGTGGTATGTCGGCCAGCCGGCACACTTCCTCTTCGCGGTTGTGCACCACCATGATCCGATCGCCCTTCAAGAACGCGCCGCGCCCCACCATTTTTTCGCGGCTGAAGAAGCGCACATAGCCGTTGGCGCGGCCCGATAACGCCCGCGTGATCTCGTTGTCGTAGCCCAGCACCGCAATATCGTCGAACGACTGAAAATCCAGAATGTGCCGCTTGGCCTCAATGTAGGCCTCCATCGACGGGTGCCGATCGAGGTGATTGGGCGTGATGTTCAACACGGCCGCCACGTGCGGACTGGTCGTCATCACGTCCAGCTGAAAACTCGACAGTTCCAGCACCACCCGATCGGTCGGCACGATCTCGGCCAGATCGCCGATCAACGGATTGCCGATGTTGCCGCCCACCCACGTGGTGTGATGCGCCGCCTTGAAAATTTCGCCCGTCAACGCCGTCGTCGTCGTCTTGCCCGCCGACCCCGTGATGCCGACGATGGGCGCCGGGCAGCGCTCCACAAACAACTGCGCATCGTTCGTCAACGGAATGCCGCGCCGCTGCGCCTCCAGCACGATCGGCAGATCGATCGGCACCCCGCCGCTCAGGCACAGCACATCGCACTCGTCCAGCAGCGACAACGGATGCCCGCCCAGCACGAACTTCACGTCCAGGTCGCGCAGGGAGCCGATCGGGTCTGACAGCTCAGCCTCAGGCTTGGCATCGCTCACGGTAACGTGCGCGCCCTGCTCCATCAACCAGCGCGTCACCGCCAGCCCCTGCCGGGCCAGCCCCAGAACGACAACGTGTTGATCTGCGATCGGTGTGGTCATTTACACTCTTGTAGCGCAGGTTGTTAACTCGCGCGGGCAAGATACCATCTTGCCCTATAACAGCGCCAGCGCAATCCCAATCATCGCCGCCCAGATACCGATGAGCCAGAAACGCTGCACGATCTGCGTCTCGCTCCAGCCCTTCATCTCAAAGTGATTGTGCAGCGGCGACATTTTGAACAGGCGGCGGCCCGCGCCGTAACGCCGCTTGGTGAATTTGAAGTAACTCACTTGCAGAATGACGACCAGCGTCTCCACCACCGGCACCAGCGCAATCACCGGCAGCAGCAGCCACTGCCCCGTCATCAGCGCCACCACCGCCAGCGCCGCGCCCAGCGACAGCGAGCCGGTGTCGCCCATGAACAACTGCGCCGGATGCGCGTTGAACCACAAAAACGCCAGCGTCGCGCCCACGATGATCAGCGAAAACGGCACCAGGCTCGACACAGGCGGCTGCACGCCCGGCTGCGCCCCGGCAAATGATTGTAAATAAGCGATGACGGCATAGGCCATGAACGCCGTGGCCGAGATGATGCCCGCCAAGCCATCCAGCCCGTCGGTGAAGTTCACGGCATTGCTGAACCCCACAATCCAGAAGACGGCGATCGGGATCCACAGCAGGCCGATGTCGATCTTCTCGATCACGCCCGGAATCGCCACGCTGCGCAGCTGCGACGGCCCGAAGTGCAGCACCAGCGCGATGATGGTGGCGATGACCACTTGAAACGCCATCTTGGCGCGCGCCGACATGCCTTCGCCTTTGACGCGCCTGCCGCGCACGTTCTCCCAATCGTCGATGGCGCCCACGACAGCAAACGCCACCATCGTGCCCACCGGCACCAGAATCTGCTGCCCCAGGTTGGCAATGGGCCGCCCCTGGTTCATCTCGACCAGCAGGTTGATCAACGCGATGACGCCGCTGATGACCACCACCGGCACGACGATCATCAGGCCGCCCATGGTGGGCGTGCCCGCCTTGACCAGGTGCGTCTGCGGTCCTTCAATGCGAATCTGCTTGCCGATGCGTTTGGAACGCAAAAAACGAATCAGCGGCGCGCCCCACACCACTGCGAACAAAAAAGCCAGACCACCCAGGAATAATGATGCGGCCAAGATAAGTCCTTGATTGCAAGCTCGTCATTGCGAAGAGCGTTGTGTGCGCCGCAGCAATCTCCTGCGCGGCTAATGAGAGTGCTGCGCCAACTGCGCTCACGCTGACGGCGATTAGCCGAGCACCAGCGCGTTCACAATATCTTCCATGTGCAGCCCGCGCGAACCTTTGATCAGGATCATGTCGCCCGGCTGTACGATGGCCGTCAGATATGCCGTCGCCTCTTCGTTGCCGGCGCACACCTGCACGCGCTCCGGCGCCATGCCGTTGTTCAACGCCTCCTGCGCCATGGCGCGTCCCAACTCGCCCACGGTCACCAGGACATCGGCCGCGTCGATGGCGCGCAGGCCCACCATGCGATGTCCCTCGTCTTCGTACTCGCCCAGTTCCAGCATGTCGCCCAAGACGGCGATCTTGCGCCCGTTGAGATCGGCCAGCAGGTTCAGCGCGGCGATCATCGAAGCCGGGCTGGCGTTGTATGAATCGTCCAGGATGGTCGAGCCGTTGGGGCCGGGCACCGCCACCAGCCGCAGCTGCGCGCGGCGATCCTGCAGACCTTCCAGGATGTGATCCCACGACATGCCTTCGGCCAGCCCCACGGCTACCGCCCGCAACGACGTATGCACACTATGCCGTCCCAGCAGCGGCACCTGCACGTGAAACTCCTCGCTGCGATAGTGCAGCGCAAAGTGAATGCCTTCCAGACCTTCGCTGATGATTTCGTCTGCCCACACGTCGGCCTGGGGATCAAGTCCGTACGTCAGCACCTGCGCTCGTGTCTGAGCGCGCATGGCCAGCACGCGCTCGTCATCGAAGTTCAGAATCGCCGTGCCATCCGGCGGCAGCGCCTGCACCAACTCGGCCTTGGCGGCGGCAATCGCGTCGATCGATCCGAGCCGTTCCAGGTGCACCGGCCCGACGTTGGTCACCACTCCCACGATCGGCTGCGCCAGTTCCGCCAGGCGCGCGATTTCGCCGCGGGCGTACATCCCCATCTCCAGCACGGCGCGCTGATGCTTCGGTTCCAGTTGCAGCAGCGTCAGCGGCAGGCCAATCTCGTTGTTGAGGTTGCCCGCGCTCTTCAACACCACGCTGTCGCGTTCCAGCACGGTGGCGATAAGTTCCTTGGTGCTGCTCTTGCCCACGCTGCCCGTCACGCCGATGACGCGCAGATTCTTCTGGCGCTGCCGCCACCACCGGGCCAGTTCCTGCAAAGCCGTCAGAGAATTATCGACGCGGCAGATCACGGGCAGCGTCCACTGTTTGATGCCGCGCTGCGTGATGTTGTGCCGCAGGTCGTAATGCAGCGCCTCGATCGGCACCTCCTGCTCGACGAGGGCGGCCACCGCCCCGCGCCCGAAGGCCGCACTGACGTAGAAGTGCCCGTCGGTCTGCTCGCCCTTGAACGCCACGAAGACATCGCCAGGCTGCACCTCGCGCGAATCGATCGCGAAGCCGTGAATGACCTGCGCGGCCGCGCTCGGCCGGCGGCCCGTCAACCCTTCGATGAGATCGGCAAGTGTGAACATGGCAAATCAGGGATCAGTTAATCAGGGATCAGTTATTCAGGGATCAGTTAATCAGGGAGCAGTTGCCCATTGTTCATTGATCATTGTTCATTGATCATTGATCATTGTTCATTGTTCATTGTTCATTGTTCATTGTTAATTGTTAATTGCTACTTGATTATCCGGTCGCACGCCCAGCACCGGGAACAAGCGCGTCGCCAGCCGCTGAAACACCGGCACAGCGGTCTCGGAGCCCCACATCGAGCTGGTGGGCCGATCGAGTTTGACGAGCACGATGACTTGCGGATCGTGCGCGGGCGCATAGGCGATGAACGACGCAATCGTCCACGGATCATCGTAGCCGCCGGGAATCGGAATCTGCGCCGTGCCGGTCTTGCCCGCAATCGTGTAGCCGTCCACCAGCCCTTCGGGCGCTTCGCTGAGCACCGCGTTGGCCAGCATGTCGCTGAGGGTATTGGCCGTCTGGCGCGAGATGGGGCGGCTTAGCGGCACGATCCTGGTCTCGTCCACGCGATCGGCGCGGATGATCTTCTTCACCACGTGCGGCTGCACCAGCACCCCGTCGTTCGCCACCGCGCCGATGGCGGCCACCATCTGAATGGGCGTCACGGCGATGGCTTGCCCGAAGGAATTGGAAGCCAGAATCGCTTCCGACCAGCGATCGGGGTTTTTATCGCGCGTGATGACCAGTCCGGCCGCTTCGTTCTGCAGATCGATGCCGGTGGGTTGGCCCAGCCCAAAGG
Source organism: uncultured Anaerolineae bacterium (assembly GCA_964398185.1). Classification (GTDB taxonomy): domain Bacteria; phylum Chloroflexota; class Anaerolineae; order Fen-1058; family Fen-1058; genus Fen-1058. The sequence continues at coordinate 90,041 of CAYNML010000008.1, forward strand.
CGCGCAGATATTTGTAGAATGCCTGCTGGCCCATTTGCACAGCCAGCGTCGCCGCGCCTACGTTGCGCGACTTGGCCAGCAAGCCCGTCATGTCCAAGGTGCCGTACCCGCCGCGATCCCAGTTCCAGAAGACCTGCCCGCCCAGCTCGATGCTGGCCGTGTCGTTGTAAACCGAATCGCGCGTGACCGTGCCCGAGTCCAGCGCCGCGGCCATGGTCAACACTTTGAAGATCGAGCCCGGCTCGTACAAGTCGCTGACGCCGGGATTGACAAAGGCCTTTTCGTTCTGGGCGAACGTCTCGGCAATCTTCGTCGCGTCGTAACCGGGCGCCGACGCCATCGCCAAAATCTCGCCGTTGCGCGGATTCGCCACGATGATCTGGCCCGCCACGGCGCCGGTGTCGCGCAGCGCATCGGCCAGCGTCTCTTCCGTGATGGCCTGCGCATTCCGATCGATGGTCAGCACCACGTCGGCGCCGGGCGCGTAGGTGCCGTCGGCCTGCAAGGTGGGCGACAGGACATCGTTATACCACCCCTCGATGCCATACATCCCGAGGCGATCAGCATTGACGATGCCCAGCACGTGCGCGGCCAGGGCGCCTTCGGGGTAGGCGCGCTTCCAATATGGATGCGCGGTGAAGCCCCACACGTCAGCCTCGCGCACGAAGTTGCCCACATCGTAGGACAGGTCTTTGGCGAGCTGCTTGTGAAGGATGGCCGGCTGCTCCTTGAGCGCCAGAATTTCGGACACCGTAATGCCGACGGTGGGCGCGAGTTCTTTCATGAAGCGCTCGTATTGCGCGCCGCTGCGATCGTAAGCCAGCTCAAAGTGCGTTTCGTCACCGACCAGCAGATAGCCGTTGCGATCGAAGATGCGGCCGCGCGCCGCCGGTTCCACCGAGAGCAGCTCGGGCACGTCGCGCCTGGATTCGACGTGCTGCACCAGCTGGAAGCGGATCAGCTGCACGCCCACCAGCGCGGCGATGATCGAGATGAGGGCCAGAAAGACGTTGAAACGGTTGCGAAAGGAATCCATGGTCTCCACTCCACCGGCGGCGGTCGGTTAGGGTTGGGATTCGGGCAGGTAGACGTTGGCGATCGACGGCGAATCATCTTCAGGCAGATGCGGCACGCCAACGTATAACACGTTGCCCGTGTAAGCAAAGCCCAGTGCGTCGGCGCGCGGCTGCAACTGCGCCCGCGTGCTCATCAGGCTGATCTTCAATGCCAGATCGGCGTTGGCTTGCTGCAGTTCGGCCAGCTGCTCGCGCAGCACCTGCACCTGGCGCGTGCTCGTGACGATCTGGCTGGACTGCACCAGGTACAGCGCCGCCACCACCACGCCCAGCGCGAGCAGCAGGCCCATTTGCGCGATGCGGCGCGCCGACCAGTTCTGGCGCTTCAAGCCCTGATTCAACCACGCGGTGAAGCGTTGATTGGCGCTGGGGGTGTTGTTTTTGGCTGGCATGGTGTTTAACTCCTGTCACGTCATGCCCGAGTGCAGTTGTCGGGCATCCAGACTACTGATAGGTAATCACCGCTAATCAAACTGCTGGATTCCCGCCTACTACCGCGGGAATGACGTCATCAGAATCACAGTTTCTCCGCAATTCGCAATTTGGCGCTGCGGGCGCGCGGATTGCTCAACACTTCGGCCTCTGACGCGACGAGCGGCTTGCGCGTGATCAGGCGCAGCGCCGCCGAGCGATAGACCAGACCCGGGACATCGTCCGGCTGCGGCACGTGTTCCTGTGACGCCGCGCGGAAATATTCCTTGACGATGCGATCTTCCAGCGAGTGAAACGAAATCACCGCCAGGCGTCCGCCGCGGTGCAACAGTTCGGTCGCCTGCGGGAGTGCGCTCATCAACGAGCCAAGTTCGTCGTTCACGGCGATGCGCAGCGCCTGGAACGTGAGCGTCGCTGGATGAATGCGCCCGCGCCGCCCGACGGCTTTCTCGATCACGTTCGCCAGCTGATCGGCGGTGGTGATCGGTCGGGCCGCCACGATCGATCGGGCGATTTTGCGGCTCGCCGGTTCTTCGCCATACCGATAGATCAGATCGGCCAGTTCGTCCTGATCGAGTTCGTTGCACAGATCGGCCGCCGATGGGCCGCGCGTCTGATCGAAACGCATGTCCAGCGGCCCGCCCGCGAGAAACCCAAAACCCCGATCGGGATCACCCAGCTGATCGGACGACAGCCCCAGATCGAGCACGACGCCGTCCACTTGATCGAAGCCGTGGGCGTGTGCAACGACGCTCAGCTGCGCGAAGTTCGCGTTGACCAGTGTCACCCGCGAACCGAAGGGTAATAGACGAAGCGCCGCGCGTTCCAACGCCGCCGGATCAGCATCGAGGCCCAGCAGTTCCACGTCGGGCGCGCTGGCGAGGATGGCTTCGCTGTGGCCGCCGCCGCCCACCGTGCCGTCGATGTAACGGCTCCCCGGTTTGATCGCCAGCCCGTCGAGCGTCTCGTTCAGCAGGACCGAGACGTGCTGCGTCGTCGCGATGCGTGAAGAAGTGGGCAGCGCGAAGAGCGAAGCGAATGACAGGCCAAACGTCAGATGCCCAGCTTGGCCCACTGCTCGGCGTTGTCGGCCGAGTCGATATTGGCGCGGATGGTATTCCATGCGTCGGGTGCCCAGATTTCCATGTGCGTGTTGAGGCCCGCCACGATGACGTTGCCGTTCAGCCCGGCATACTCGCGCAGGTATTGCGGCAGCAACACGCGGCCTTGTTTGTCCAGCTCCACATCGTCGGCGCCGGAGAACAACTGGCGGCGGAACTCGCGCGCGGACACATCGGTGATGGGCAGCGCGCTGACTTTTTCCGCCAGCTTCTTCCACTCATCCATGGGGAATACGAACAGACATTTATCGAGGCCGCGCGTGACCACTACCCCGGCCGCCAATTCTGTGCGATACTTAGCCGGAAGAGTAAGGCGGCCTTTGTCGTCGATGGTGTGGGCGTATTCACCTAAGAACATGCGTTCCATATCTCCCACTTCGAGTCTGTTTTTATCCCAAGTGGGGAAAAGTATCCCCACTTTCCCCCACTTTCCCCCACAGATAGGGTCAGTATACACCACTTTTGGGCTTTGTGTCTACTACTAATGTGGAAAATTTAAGGTTCGTTGGAGAAAGTAGAACGATCGGTTTGTGAGAGGTTTGAAGAATCGATCGCGGAGGCGGAAAATGGTGTAGGGGCGAGGCATGCGCGCAGGATTCTTGATCGATCTGATCCTGCGAACGAATGCCTCGCCCCTACATGTTTTGCCAAAGGCAGCGATAAGCCGAATTCTGTGCCCGACCGAGGCCGGGTGGCGATCATTTCTCTGGGCCGATCGTTACCGAGCGGCTCGTGCGGCCTACCCGCGAGACTGGCGACGAGCCGCCGCTGTGCGTCCTTCCGCGGAAGGAACGCCGCTCGCATGCTTGGCCTTGCTCCTGCTGGGGGTTGCCTGGCCGCAAGCGTTACCGCCTGCGCCGGTGAGCTCTTACCTCACCTTTTCACCGTGACCGCACCGTAGGCCGGCATCCACATGCCGGGCGGTCGGCATAGGGATGCCGACCTACGATGAGGCCGTTTGTTTCTGTGGCCCTGCTCCGCGCGTCACCGCGCCCGGACGTTATCCGGCAGCGTGCTCTGTGGAGTTCGGACTTTCCTCAGACGGATCGAAGTCCGCCCGCGATCGCCTGATGCGCTTTGGCACGACGATCATAGCACTGCGCGGGCGCGTGGTCAATGGAGATGATTACCCTCATTCAGCAAACCGTCACCCCGCTAGCGAAGATGAGTTCTGCGCGATGATGGACGAATACTCCTCATCGATTTGCGTGTGCCATGATTCAAGTCAGAGGTACGCAACACTAAATTCACAGAACCAGAATTTTAATTTTGGGTACTTCGCTTTTGATTTTGAGAACCTGTCATCAAATACCGGACGCTGCAGAATAGAAGGCATATACTCATGATCATTTCCGGTCAAGCGATAATGGCGTCAGGAGTTCCCGACATCAAATTCGGGATAGATCGAACAAATTTTCCGCTTGACAGTTTGAGAAAAAAAATGCTAGGATAGGCGCATCCTCTTCTCACGGAGCGCCATCGCCATGTCACGCTTGAAGCGCAGTTCCAAGGAATTGGTGAAAGCCCAGACCCGCGCCACGAATTTGCTCTCCATCGATCCGCTGCTGGACCTGGGCAGCGGCCTGACCCTGACCGCCTACCAGGCGACCATCGGCGCGCTGCAAGCCAAGTTGGACAGGTATAACAACCTGCTCAGCGAGATCGACGCACTGAACAACGATGTGACGGCCGGAGAGAAACAGCTGGCCGCATTGAGCGAGCGCATGTTGGACGGTGTGGGCGTGAAATTTGGCAAGGACAGCAACGAGTACGAGAAGGCGGGCGGCGTGCGCAAGAGTGAGCGCAAGAAGCCTGTGCGCAAGCCGAAAGCGGCTTAGCGCAGCAGAGCCGGGGTTCGCGTCAAGGTTTGGCCCCCTTCAACGAGAACCCCGCCCGGCTTCAGGACATCGCTGCCGAATTGAACCGCTGCCGGGGGGATGCCCCACCATCACCCCGGCATGATTTATGTGCCCCGGACATCAACTGCAACCTGAATACCCTAACGCCTGAGCGCCAAACCCTTGCTTCAAATGTTCAGCTGCGCCTAGCGTAGGGCACAGCTGTCGATGAAGCACGCCCGTGAGACGGCTGCCCATAAAAAAAACGAACAAGTCATACTGTTGATATTTCAAACAGGAGAATTTGTCATGAGCAAAGTACGTTCCCTGACGGTGGTGCTGGTGATTTCACTCTTGTTACAGCCGATCTTTCCATTATTGGCGATGAGTTCCAACCACCCTGTCGAGAAGAGCGCGCCGGTGGCCGCCAATGAATATCTAGCGCGTGATGGTGTGGCAGAAGCGCCTGCTGCTCCAGTTATGGCTACATTACCTGATCGGCCCTACCTGCCCGTCATCTACAAGACAGGGTCTGCCATGTCGGCGCTGGCTCCCAACGCACCGGCAAGTATGCTGCCAGCCGTGTCGGCCAGCCAGGTGATCACGAACGGCGAAGACATCGTCTATCTCGTCAATCACGAGCAAATTGGACGCACGCGAAATTTCTCGGCGATCAGTCCAACCTGGAGCCTGGTTACCACCATGACCACCGGGCCGGCCGGCACACTCGGGCTGAATGCCATTTATGATTTTGCGCTCGACCCGAGCGATCCCTATCATAAGGCATGGGCGGTAGGCGACACGGGGATATGGAAAACAACTAACTTGAATGCAGATACTCCGTCATGGGATCTTGTGAAAAGTACCTTCGATATCACGACAACTATCATCGGGCAAGGAGGACGCTTGGCGCCAGACAGCCCTAATAATCCGGGTATCAAAGGCATCTCACATATTGTTGGAGATGTTAGCCGCCCGGGTTATTTTTTTGTTGCAGTAGGAAACAATGGCGGCTGCACAGAGCCTGATCCGATTACTGGAAAATATGCGCACTCCTATGTCGGCAGAACATTTAACTCTGGTGAAACATGGTCATGGCATGAAGTGCCTAATGGGTGGTGTGGTGGAACTCCGGGGAAGTCCTATCTAGGAACAATCAAACCATATGGGGGACCGACAGGATTAGCAGTAAGCCAAGATGGCTCTGCTCGTATTTGGCTAGGTGCATTTAATGAACCTGAAGCGAATAGAAATTCATTTCTTCTTCATTCGGATGATTACGGCGGCACCTGGCAAACAATATGGTACACCCAAGCGATTGGGGCGCCTCGCACACTGTACTATGCGCAAGGCTCTCTTTTCATGATCATTGATCCGGACCATGGTATGAAAACCACTTTGATTGGTAAATCAACAGACGGCGGAAGGACCTGGACCTTCCTTCCCAAGACACAAGAACCTACACCACAATGGAGGGCTTACCGATATATACTGCAAGGTGTTCCCCAGACTGACCAGTTGTTGTACTACAGCGCCGGGACCGATTCATTCGGTAATAATTCATTCCAGAGATCATTTGATGGCGCTGGCACTTTTATCACCTATACACAGCCCTTTGTGCTCAACAATGTGAGTCAGTTTGCGGCAGCGCCGACTGTTTGGATCGATAATCCTGAACGAATCCTTATACCACGCCTTGGCGTCGTTAGCGCCGGCAGCGCTGATCGAGTCGTGGTCTTCTCAGTTGACGGGGGTATATCCTGGCAGGACAAGACCGGGTATTGGAAAAGCCAGATTGGCGGATGGAGCGGCCCAAATCATGGAGAATTGGTACGCGCCTTTCTCCCCTCGCAAGTCGCCCGCCAACGCGATCAATCCCTTCGTGATCTCTCGCGGCGCGGCAAGGAAACCGACTGCGCGCTGAGCTGCGCCCCGCCCGTGCACTGGGTCAACGATCCGATCGATACGAGCAATGGGAATATGAGTTATCAGGTCACCGATTTGTCCGTGGCCTCGCTGGGTGGCAATCTGACCTTCCAGCGCAGTTACGCCTCCGTGGACAGCAACGTGCCACGTTCGCTGGGTTACGGCTGGGCCAACAACTTCGACAGCCGCATCATCGCTCCGGCGGCCACAGCACATCCGGTCACGTTGACTTTACAAACGGGCAACGGTTCACTGCTGCAATTCTTCCGCGTGGTGAGCACGACCAGCACCGGCACCTATGCGCCCGATCTGGGCGTGACGGCGGCGCTAACGCGCGTGGTCGCGGGCAATATCGTCACGTACACGATGGTGGATAAACTCCAGACGACGTATGTGTTTACGACGAGCGGCGCGATGCTGAGCAAACGCAGTTCGCTGGGCTATCTCACAACGTTCAGCTACACGTTGCCCAACACGCTGACGCAAGTCACCGATGTCAGCACGGGCCGCTGGCTGAAGTTCACCTACGATCAGGGCCGGCTGAAGACGGTCTTTGACCACAGCGGGCGCACGATCACCTTCACGTACAACATCACCGGCGATTTGACGAGCCTGATCGATGTGCGCGGTTTGACGTGGACGTATGTCTATACCGGCTCGCATCTGCTGTGGAAAGTGATCGATCCCGATCAACGCACCGTGATACGAACTGAATACGATGCACAGGGCCGCGCCGTCGCGCAATATGACGGTCTGGACAACCGCACCGTCAAACTGGACTTCGGATTGGGCAGCACGACGATCTTGACCGACGCCCGCAATCTCACCTCGACGGATACGTATGTGGGCGGCACGTGGATCGGCAGTTTGGACGCCAACAGCCGCCCGATCACGCGTAACTACGATCTGAATTTTCGCCCGGTCAATCTGGCCGATCAAAATGGCAACAGCAGTAGGATGCTATGGAGCCCGGACGGCAACAACTTGAATCAGATCGTCGACGCGGGCGGGTACACGACCACCATGCAGTACGATGGTCTGAACAACCTGAAGGTGATCACGGACGCGCGCGGTTTCACCACGACGTTCACGTATTCCGGCACGTTCCTGACGCGCAAGGTGGATGCGTTGGGCAACACGTGGATTTATACGCCGACCAGCGACGGACGGAATTTGCTGAGCAAGATGCAGGATGCAAGAGGCAATGTCACCGCCTACGGGTACGACACGCTGGGCCAGCGCGTTGTGATGACCGATGCATTGAACAACGTCACGCGCTATGGTTACGATGAGATCGGGCGGTTGATCTCGACGACGGTCAACGCTGATCAGCCTGCCTATGAGCGCACCTCGCTCAACCGTTACGACGGCGCAGGGAATCTCATCAGCACGACGGTCAACTTCAATCCCAATGCGAATGCCGATCCGCGCCTGTACAATCTGACGACGTTGTACGCGTATGACAGCGCGGGACGCCAGATCGCCATCACCGATACCATTGGGCGGATCACACGCAACTACTACAACGACGCGGGACAATTGGTCTTGACGACGGCCAACTTCACCACCACACCCGGCGTCGATCCGAACCTGTACAACCTTACGACGCGCTATGGCTACGATGCTGTCGGCAATCGCGTTCTGGTTACAGATACACGCAACCTGGTCACGAAGACGGACTTCGACAACCTGAATCGACCGATCACGGTGACGACCAATTACGTGAACGGCTTCTACGATCCGGCGAAGCCCGACGAAGATTTGGCGCATGTCACGCACTATGATCCAGCGGGCAACGTGATCGAGCAGATCGAGATGTCGGCGAACGGCGCGCTCGATCGGGTCACGCGCACATGGTATGACAATCTTAACCGCCCGATTACGGTCACGCGCAACTTTGTCGATGGCATCTACAACGCTGCTCAACCTGACCTCGATCTGACGACGGTGACGACTTATGATGCAGCAGGCAATGCCATTAAGTCTCTTGATCCGCTGAATCATCCCGCCTGGTTCCGCTATGATGAATTGAACCGGTTGATCTCGACGACGAATGCCTTGAGCGGTACGACCTTGACCAGGTATGATGCGGTGGGCAATCGCATGCTGGTCACCGATGTCCTCACGCACGCCATCCGCTACGAGTACGACAAACTCAATCGCCTGATCACGACGACGTTCCCCTACACCGGCTGGGTAGTCAATACCTACGATCCCATGGGTAACCGCACCAGGGTTACGGATGCGCTCGGTCATGCCACGGTGTACACTTACAACCTGCGTGGGCAATTGATCGCGCAGACGGATGCGATGGGCGGCACGACGCGTTACGAGTATGACCGCATCGGAAATCGCGTGGCGATGACAGACGCCAATGGCGTTGTCACGCGCTACACGTATGATATTCAATCACGTTTGTTGTCTGTCACGGAGAACTATTCGTTAACCGGCCCGATCGATAGCCAGACGAATGTCTCGACCTCTTACGGCTATGACAAGGTCGGCAACCGCACGGTGATGACCAATGCGCGCGGCTTTACTACCACGTACACCTACGATGCCGTGTCACGTCTAATCGCCATGCGCGATCCGCTTTCGCACACCGTCGAATACCAGTACGATGCGCTCGGCAATCACGCCGTCATGACCGATGCGAATCGAACCGTGACCCTCTACGGCTATGACAAAGCCAACCGCCTGCTGGTCATCACCTACACGGCTGAAGCGAAAACGGTGCGCTATGCCTATGATGCGCTGGGGAATCGCACGGTGATGACGGATTCACTGGGCGTCACCCGTTATCAATACGACGACCTGAACCGCTTGAAGCAAGTGGCTGATCCTTTTAATCAGACGATCACCTACACCTATGACCTCGCCGGCAATCGCACCGGCTTGAAATATCCTGACGGCAAGATCGTCACGTATACCTTTGACGCCAACAATCGCCTGACGCGCACGTTGAGTTGGGATGGACAAGCCACCGCCTACTTCTACGATCGCGCCGGACGATTGATCACAACGACGTGGCCGAACGGGTTAACTACCCTCTACCGCTATGATGATGCCGGGCGGCTGTTGAATATGACACACGTGGGACACTGGGTCCTGGCGACTTACACTTACACGCTGGATGCGTTGAGCAATCGTCTGGCGGTGATCGAGCGCGTCCTGCCGCCGACGCCGTTGATTTACTTGCCAGTGATCATGAAGGACTTCGACGGGAGTGGTGAGCAGATGATGCCCGGCGAGCGAACGACGCCGTTTGTGTCGCCTCTGGCTGTGCCTGCCCCATTTCAGTCGCCGCTGCCCACTCCTACGACCACGGGCAGTGCCTCTATTCCCGCCAGTCCAATTTCTGATCTCACGCTCTTGGTGATGACGCCGACTGTACTCGCGGCGCTCGTCGGACGGCGCAAGAAAGGGCAGAAATGGACCTTGCCGCTGGCGGTACTGGCCGGCGCGTTGATTACAGTTGGCCTGACGCAGACAAGCGGAGCCACGCCAGCACCGATGCCATTCCTGTCGCCGCAATCGCCGCCGCCGGGCTGCACGCTGCCAAACGCCATCGGCGATATGCGCGTCATCAGTTACACCTACGATCCGCTGTATCGGTTGAGTCAGGCGGCGTATTCCAGTGGCGAATGCTACCAGTATGCCTATGATCGCGTTGGAAATCGCGCCGCCATGACCACGACGGTAGGGACAACGACGTATCAATATGACAATGCAAATCGTTTGAGCAGTGTAGATGGACAAACATATACGTGGGACGACAACGGCAATCTGCTCAATGATGGCAGCGCCTTGTACCGCTACGATCAGGCGAATCGGTTGATCAGCACGACGTTGAGTTCGACGACTTCGCTGTTTAACTACAATGGCGACGGCGCACGCTTGAAGCAAGTCGTGGCGGGGGTAGTGACCACTTACACACAGGACTTGGCTGCGCCATTACCGGTTGTTCTGCAAGCCAAGGCAGGATCAGCGACTACGCAGTATATCTATGCTCTCAGCACGCGGCCATTAGCTGAAAACGCTGGCTCGTGGGAGTATCTCATGCCAGATGCGTTAGGCTCGGTGCGCCAGATTGCCGATGCCAGTGGCAATATCATTCGCACCCAAGATTACAAGCCGTATGGCAGCGCCTTGAACAGCAATGGAAGCGGTCAGAGCACCTATGGTTTTACCGGTGAGGAACGGGATCAAAGCGGGTTGATTTTCTTGCGGGCGAGGTATATGCAACCGGAGTTAGGTATATTCCTGTCGCGAGATCCGTGGCCGGGAGATCAGTTAAGATCCGGATCGATGAATGGATACTCATATATAGAGGGGAATCCGGTTCTTCTCACTGATCCTTCAGGTAAATGCCCCATGTGCTGGATCATTATTGCAATCCTCGCGGCAGCATGCAGTAGCGATTCATCTTCTCAACAACCAACAACTACACCAGATCAAATACTTGGTTCCACTGTCGGATTAGCAGTGGTTTCTTCCGAGAACGGGTCTCCCAGTTATGAACCAGCGATTGCGACCTTTTTGCAGAATGGGCAGCTATTCACCCACGACCACTTCAAGAAAGTAGACCCATCAAAGGCCGATAAAGTCTATATTTATAGCCCGAAGGGCGGAAATCCTATTGCTATTGTCAATGGCTCTGATATCCAGCAAATGCCAGGAGTCGTTCACGACGCATATGGATTTTACTCGCTTACCACAGTAAACTTAGCGGCTAAAGGGGTTATCGGCGCTAATCTTGTCGATGCCCAAAATTTGCGGATAGGCGATCAGGTAATGGCCCCCAGATGGATGGACTCAGACCTGACACACGGTCTAGCAGTATTTCCGGGCAAAGTGAAAGAGATCGATAGAGAGGGTCGAGGAATTCCACCTTTTACGCGAGTTGAGATTGACACAAGCGAAGGTGATTCAGGTAGCGGATTATGGCTCAGTGGTTCAGTTATTGGTTCATTGCGGTCGGAGGGTCAGGAGGGAGTATCTTGGTTCAGTTTATATAGCACAGGTGGGAGGTAAGCCATGCGTTACTCACAAGGTGCTTATCGCCGAGTGGTTGGGCTTATCTCACTAATAGTTGTGATAGCGCTTGGGATCGCCGTTCTTGTTTTCACATCTATTAGAGATCATGATTTTCAAATGCGCCGCGCAGCATTGCTCTCGCGCCCAATACCGACGCCAGCTTGGGTGCAGGCACTAGGACCCGTTCCTGGCGAAACTGTGCCCATTGAAAGTGCTGTTTATGGAGTAGGGATTGAAAATCGGTTTTGGCCTGGCGCAGGCGTAATTTGTGCACAAATTGATAGTGTCATCACCAATATAACATCACCGGATCAGCTTCTCTCCCAGGTGACAATAAAATTGAACGAAGACTCCGTTCAAGAGGCAGGTGCTGGGCGATTAAGGTGGGGAACGCAATCGGTTCCGGGATCAATTTTGCCATCTCGTGCAAAACAAACATCTAGCCTGAATGTATGCTGGAGAATGATTTTAGACCCCGGTGAATATCTTGTAGAATTGCAGGTGACTCAAGGCCAAGAGCCTCCTTTAGTATACTCATGGGCTTTTCGATTGACCGAGAAATAGATTACTTATCATCTGATTCACTACCGGACACTTTCTGGTTCGAGATCAAATGAGCTGGGAATCGAATGCTCGTGATTCAAGAGATACTCCAACAGACGCAAGCCCAACTGAAACAGGCTCAGATCACAGCGATGTTGGCGATGAATGTAGGCCACCCAGCCGTCGTCGCGTGCCACGGTCCCCAAGTAAATGACCCACAGGTAGGCCAAGCACGCCGCCAACATCAGGCGTGTGACACGCACTGGGTCGCTAACATGGCTGCGATCCACCTGAAATCCACGGCTTTTCTGGTCGGAAAAGAACGTTTCAATCTGTGCTCGCTTGCGATACCAATCGCAGGCGGCTTGGCCACTCATCAGGTTGCTGACCAGGTAAATCGGCTCGGCATACGCGCGACCCCACCAAGCGACGACCATAACCGGCCCGTAGGCCTTTTTGGTGAACAGCACACCTTTGCGAAAGATGTGGCCGCCACGGATCACCCCCAAATCGTCCAAACTCGACCATGTTTCTCCGTCGGCACTGATCTGAATGTTCTTGGCCGTGCGACACACATAGTCCCAGCCATAGCTGACGACTTCTGCCTGCAACTCTGGGCTATCAAATTCCCCATCACCCAGCAAGATGACCGTCGCATCCGCCGGGATACGCGTTTTGACTTCACGCAGCAGGGTAACGTGTGTCTCAGCCGGGAAGTGCCCTTTGGCCCCTTGAATCACCAACCAGGCCAGTGGCAGAGCGCGCCCCGCATACAACACACTGACCATCAACGTCACACAGCCCCGCGCTACCGTGCTCCCGTCCACGACCAACACCAGCGGTCGAATGGTCGCCAACTTTATCAACAACGGTTCGAGAAACGGCAGAAAATACAGGTCAAACGTGATCGCGTCGTTATTGATCCAGCGGCTGAACTGCTTGGCGCGACTATCAGGATGCACGTCGCCGGGCACGGCACTCGCCATCTTGGGCAGTTGACAACTCTTGCTCAACACGATGCCGCTGACCAAGCCCACCAACGTCCCCAAGTGGCGCGCCAAGTTACCTTGTGGCTTCGTGGGATACAGTTGCAGAATCGCTTTCTTTATGGCACGATAGGTCCGACGGCTGTCACTCATGGGTCCGCTCCGCTTCTTGTGGTGAGAACGAAGCATACCAGAGTGTCAGCCGTCACTCAAAATGTGTCCGGTAGTGAAATCATCTGATAAGGCAACAACAACGAGGATGTCATGGGAGCAGACTATGGCGCTATATTCGCGCCAATCGCTTGATCAGCACGACGCTGAATTCAGCGACCTCGCTGTTCAACTATAATGGCGATGGCGTGCGATTGAAGCAAATCGTGGCGGGTGTGGTTACGACGTACACGCAAGACGTTGCCGCACCCCTGCCGGTTGTCCTACAATCCAGGACAGGCGTGACTACCACAAAGTATTTGTATGCCACGGCTACACGACCATTGGCGCAGAATGCGACGGCATGGGAATATCTGCTGCCGGATGCGCTGGGATCGGTGCGGCAGATAGCGAATGCGAATGCCTACATCATTCGCACACAAGACTATGAGCCGTATGGAAGTATGTTGAGTAGTAGTGGAAGCGGACAGAGCGTATATGGTTTTACCGGAGAGGAACGCGATCAAAGTGGATTGATTTTCTTGCGGGCAAGGTACCTGCAGCCGAGGCTGGGTATCTTCCTCGCACGCGATCCGTGGAGTGGGGATACCCTCAGACCACAGTCGTTGAACGGGTTTGCATACGTGGAAGGGAATCCGGTTAATCGAGTTGATCAAAACGGGAAAGCGAGCACTTCCTGTGAATATCTGCCTACCCCTGAGTATCCTGGCGCATCTGAGGTATATGCCGAAGGATCGGCCGCAGTTGCAACCGCCTACTTTGGAAAATGGGGAGCGTGGATGGGCGTCGAAGTGGCCTATAACCTTAACACTCTGGAACGTGCCACATTCAGTGTTCGTGGATTCGTTATCCAAAGATTGACATTAATCTCTGTAGGTCAAGCAGACTATGTGTCTGGCGGTTATGGCAAAGGTGTCAAGGATTATGGCGTAAACAACCCGCAAAATGATTTAATGGGTGATTATAGTGGACCATTTATTAATGATTGCGCGAGTACGGGTGTTTCTGTTGGCCCTATTGGGTTAGTGAGTGGATCAGTCTGTCCGTATCGTGCAAAGTACGGGGATTTTTCTGGATTTTCGGCAGGATTCTTCACGGGGCCCGATGTATCTTGGCCATTTGTAGAACTGAAGGCTGCGATTAGCTGGTCGGAGTTAAACTATACGCCAGATCGTTCTAAATATAAGGTTTATAGGTCTGTGAAGAAGATGGCACAAGATATCCTTGCTGGCAATGACTCACCACCACAGTATAGTCCAAGCAAGATAGCGCCTGCTTTGGCACCGTTCAGGACGGCCGTAGTTGCGCGATTGTACGATATACAAACGCGTAAAGGCAATTTCTATTTACTACAATGAAAGGCTGAAACATGTTCAATGAGTTAAGTAATTTTGATAAGAGGCCGGTGTATTTAGCGTTTCACGGATTGGGGAAACTAGTTTTCTGGGCCGTTGCTATTGCAGCTCTTTCTGGTTGCTGGAGTAATCTCAACAATACTGTGGCGGTAACACCTGTGTCGTCGGTGGCAACCTTGTCACGTCAGATTGCACATTCGACCTTGCCAACACGCGAGGCATGGCGGAAGCAAGTGCAAAAGACTTATGAATATGCGGGAAGCGCTTCAATTCCCTCGTCCGATGTTTTCATTGCGCTGCAAGATTCTCTATACGTGATTACGAATCATCCTGCAGCCAAAGACGAACTCATGCCCTTACAAGTTCTTGCTCTAAATTCTCGTACCGGGCAACAACGGTGGGCTAGTGAACCAATGGGGCACATTCATAGTCTTACCGCAAGTCCAACAACGCTATTTGTAGCATCCACAGCTGGCATTACTGCCTACGATGCGAGTGATGGCAATAAAAGATGGACTTCCAATCAACCCCCGCCAGCCCATGAAAGCTACAAGATATCGTTTGATGATGGAGATTTATATTTGATTACTGACAGGAATGCCCGTTACTTATATACTCAGATTGATCCTGAAACAGGGTCTGTTGGGAACTTTCAGGAGTCAAGCAGAATATTAAGCACAATCGACTCAAAATACCGCTATACTCGGCAACCTATCGACACCCTCTGGGTGGAAGACATGAAATCTAACCAGGCCAAACAGACTGTAACGCGACCGCGAAGCGCAGACCCTATTCGTGCGAATGACATTCTCGTTGTTCCTTATCTAAAGCAGATTACAAGTGTATGGCACTCAGTTACAGTGTTCGATCTTGTGTCGGGACAAGTGTTGTGGGAATGTGAAGAATGTTTTGCGTCTGATTTTGCAGTCGATAATAGTAGACTATATGTTATTCGACGGGACGGCGCTTTAGCTGAATATGATCTCAAGACGGGACAAATGATTGGATCGGTGGAGTTTAGTGGAGTAACGCAAATAGATCCTGATACAACGCTTTACAGTATTGCTGCCTCGAATGGTTATGTGTTTCTTTATTTTGGTGATACGCAAGAACTAATAGCGTTGGGCCCAGAAAGGTAACGTCCTGCGCATTCGGAGGTCATTTATGCGTCAATTTGTTTTGGCTTCGACCAGCTCACGCCGTTCAACTACTTGCCGGTGATCCTGAAAGATGGCAGCGGTGGCGAGATGATGTCCGGCGAACAAATGACACCGTTTGCGTCACCGCTATCCACACCCGCGCCGTTTGATTCGCCACTCTTGCCCACATCAAGTCTTCCGCCGAACAGCGCGGCGGCGCCGATGTTTGATCCCGCGCTGCTGATCATCGCGCCAATCGCATTGGCCGCCGTGGTCGCCAGCCGGAAAGGCCGCAAGTGGGCGCTGCTCGTGGCGGTGCTAACAGGCACGCTGGTCGTCGTCGGCCAGACGCACACACGCGCAAGCGGAGCGATCCCTGCGCCCATGCCGTTCCTGTCGCCGCAGTCGCCACCGCCGGGCTGCACGCTGCCGACGGGCATCGGCGATACGCGCGTGATCAGTTACACATATGATCCCTTGTCTCGTTTGAGTCAAGCGGCGTATTCTTCGGGTGAATGCTACCAGTACGGTTATGATCGCGTCGGCAATCGCACGGCCATGACGACGACGGTAAGCACGACAGCCTATCAGTACGACAACGCGAATCGCTTGAGCAATGCAGGTGGTGTGACGTACACTTGGGACAACAACGGGAATCTGATTAACGATGGGAATGCACTGTATCGCTATGATCGCGCGAATCGTTTGATCAGCACGACGTTGAGCGGCGCAACGACGCTGTTCAGTTACAATGGGGACGGCGTGCGGTTGAAGCAAATTGTTGCGGGGACGGTCACCACTTACACGCAGGATGTTGCGGCGCCATTGCCTGTCGTCTTGCAAGCGAAGACGAGTGTAACGACAACGAAGTATTTGTATAGCCTGGGCACGCGGCCAGTTGCGCAGAACTCCACCGCGTGGGAATATCTGCTGCCGGATGCATTGGGCAGTGTGCGGCAGATTGCAAATGTGAATGGGTATATCATTCGCACGCAAGACTATGAGCCGTATGGTAGTGTGCTGAATAGTAGCGGGAGTGGACAGAGTGTATACGGGTTTACCGGCGAGGAACGCGATCAAAGCGGGTTGATTTTCTTGCGAGCAAGATATTTGCGGTCTGATTTGGGTGTGTTCTTGTCGCGTGATCTATGGGCTGGTGATACATTCAGACCGCAGTCGTTGAACGGATTCAGCTACGGCGAGGAAAATCCGGTCAACCGAACTGACGCCAACGGCTTGCAAGCCCAAGGTATCGTGATCGATTGCCAATTGTATATGCAACAATGTGTGGCGCTGTTAACGGCAGTTGCCACGGGTGGCGGCACGATTATCTCCGGTGTCATTGTGATTGGCGGACAAGTTTTGGTTGTCGGCACAGGGGTGGTTATAGTGGGCGGCATCATCTACGACATGTTTCATGCGCCACCCACTTTACCTGTTCCGCCAGTTCCTGCACCCGCACCACCTAAACCTATTCCGACCATTCATGTCAGCCCTATTCCTCAGCCACGGACTGCCGATGATATTGCGCGTGATGGCGGTTGGACAGGACGCTCACCTGCGCCAAATCCGCAACGTGAACCGACGCCGGAACCCAATCCCGAACCGCGCGGGCCGCGTGATCCAGTGCCATGGATTACATGTACGCCGACAGAAGATCCCCAGAGGAAACACATCGCGCTTGGGGTGGCAGAATATATGTTTGGCTTTTGGCGTGGACTTAATCAGAAGTTCAATCCTCAAAACATATACGTATACACTTTTGACGAGTGGAAAAATGCGCGCCTGTCAGATGTTCAAGCTTCAACGGCAAAAGGTACTTTCGGGTTAGCATTTAAGCAAGCGACATCCCGAGCAGAACGTATCCATTTCAATCTTGAGGGTATTAGAGGTGATCCGAACGACTTCGCTGAAAAATTCGGGAGCCAAGGTCAGCTTGATCTCCCAGGAATCATAGTTACTGCGGCTGAATTGTATTTGATCAAACACCAACCGGGACTATGTGCTAAAACCGATTTCTACGAAACGGGCAGTACAAATTTGACCCCCTCTCTGCCCAGGAAGACTGCGATCTGTCAATAAGTCTAAACTTGGAAAGGAACCGAGATGATTACTTCAAGCAACATATTTGCACTGCCAGAACCAAACGATTGTCAATGCAGAGTTCTAGAATACGCAATGGGACACTCTCAACTGTTTGTCAGAGTAACGACGTCTTCTAGCGTTGCTGTCAATGCAGGAGAGATAATGTGTTTGGGATTTGAAGGCGTGCTTTATTTTGAGGGCCCTATGTGGTGGCAGGGAGCAGATTTTCGTATCGGAACACGAGATGAACATTTAGCAATACTTCAACGTGTAAATAAGTCGGACTTTGGAGGCAATGGAGAGAAGATCCAATTCGCCTTGAGGAAGTATCGCCTATTTATTTTGAACGGACTTAACACTCAGGTTCGCATCATGGCAACGATGGCACTTAGTGCAAAACGTTGCCCAGAGCGATCGATAGTGCCTATTAGCATACCCTTTGATGAAATTGACATTACACCTCCGTGGTTGGTTTCCTGACGGATAATGGAACTGTGTACACCTACTTCATTGCTGTCGCGCCTGATCGTCATGCAGGATGCACGAGGCAGCCTCACCCGCTACCAATATGACGCGGTGGGCAATCGCACCAAAGTCATCGACGCCAACAACCAGACGATCACCTACACCTACGACGCGCTCGACCGCAACACCCAGATCGATTACGGCACGAGCGTGGTGACGTTTGAGTACGATCAGGTCGGCAACCGCAAGGTGATGACCGATTCGCTGGGCGTGACGCGCTACGTGTACGACGAATTGAATCGCCTCAAGCAAGTGACCGATCCGTTTACGGGCACGGTGCAGTATCGATACGATCCGGTCGGCAATCGCACGCAGACGATCTATCCCGACGGCAAAGGGGTGACGACTACTTTCGACGCAGCGAATCGTTTGACCGGTACGCTGAGTTGGGATGGGCAACTCACGACGTATCAGTTTGACAAAGCCGGGCGCTTGATCACGACGACGCTGCCGAACGATGTGCAAACGATCAGTGCCTACGACGACGCCAATCGCACCACGCGCTTGACGCACACGCGCCTCAGCGACGGCGTCGTGCTGGGCGACTATCAGTTTGTACTCGATGCCGTGGGCAATCGGGTCGCCGTCACCGAAACCGCGCGACCGCCCGCCGATGGCGGAGGTCAGTTCAGCGCCCTGTTCTCTGAGCCGGGGAATGAGGCCACCCTGCTGACGACCAGTACGAGCACGGCTTCACCGCTCGCCCTGGCTTCCTGGGGGCCAACGCCGACCCTGCCGCTGACCCTATCGCCTGTTCCTTCGACGGGGCCGGTTCCCACGCCCTTGCCGCTGCCGACGCCGGGCAGTGTATCAATGGCGATCGTGACAAATACAGGAATCGTGACGGAGACGCACTGGATCACGACGGCGCAGACCACTACCGGCCCGTACCCGGCCGCCGAGTGGAGCGCTGAAAGTGATTCAACTACGGTCACATCGGGCGCGGCTATGGGGATGGCGTACTCTGGCACGGACATCCTGGCTCTCTGGAACATGGACGAAGGCGCGGGCACCAGCATCGCCGATTCGAGCGGCTTTACCCACACCGGAACGATTTATGGTGCGGCCTGGACAAATGGGTTGGTGGGCAAAGCCCTGCGCTTCGACGGCATTGACGACTATGCCAGCGTGCCCGACGATCCCGCCCTGGAAGGCATGCCCGCCTTGACGGTGATGGCCTGGGTCAAGTCCGACACGTCGGTTAATCCCTCGCAGCACTACACCATTCTCGCTAAAGGCGACAACACCTATCGCCTCGTCGTGGGCAGCACGGGGAAGTTTTCGTTCCACCTGAATACGAGCGCGGGGCTCTTCATGCTTGATTCCGAGGTGGCGTTCAACGCGACGGACTGGTTCTTCGTCGTGGGCACGTATGACGGCGCGACGTGTCGCTTGTATCTCAATGGGCAAGAGGCTGTCGCGCAAAGTTGCTCGGGCACGGTCAATACCAACAATTACGCGTTGTGGATGGGGAATAACTCGCAGTACACCTGGCGGCGCTGGAAAGGCATCATCGATCAGGTGGCGCTGTACCAGCGGGCCTGGACGGCGAGTGAAATCCAGTCTCTGTACGCCAACCGGGTCGGCCAGTGGAACCTGGATGAAGGCAGCGGTTCCAGCGTCGTCGATGCCAGCGGCAATGGGCACACCGGCACAGTGACCGGGGCGACCTGGACGACGGGCATCAGCGGCGCGGCGCTGCGCTTCGCCAGCAACAGCGATCGCGTCGCCATTCCCGATCACGCTGGCTTGGATGACTTGTCCACGGCCACGGTGCTGGCCTGGGTCAAATCGGACACCACCACCAATCCCAGTCAGTTCTACACGATCCTGGCTAAAGGCGATGACACTTATCGCCTCGTGGTGCGCGACACCGGCACGTTTGAATTTCACCTGAATACGGATGCGGGCTTGTTCCGCCTGGATTCGGGGGTCATGTTCAACGCCACGGACTGGTTCTTTGTCGTCGGCACGTATGACGGCGCGACGTGCAAAATTTACATCAACGGCCAAGAAAAAGCCTCGCAGAGTTGCTCGGGCACCATCAACGCCAACAATTATGCGCTGTGGATCGGGAACAATTCGCAATATACCTGGCGCGGCTGGAAGGGTATCATCGACCAGGTGGCGCTCGATCGGCGGCCGTGGAGCGCCGCCGAAATCCAGGCCCGCTATGCCAGCGCGCCAACGGTCATCACCTATGGCTATGATCCCCTGTATCGCTTAACCGAGGCGACCTACTCCACCGGCCAGCGCTTCCAGTATGTCTACGACGCCGTCGGCAACCGCACGGTCCAGACGCGGACAATCACCAACACGCAAGTGATCACGTACCAGTACGACAACGCCAACCGGATGACAAAGGCCGGCGGTGTAACGTACACTTGGGACAACAATGGGAATCTGATCAATGATGGCAGCGCGTTGTATCGCTATGATCGGGCCAATCGCTTGATCAGCACGACGCTGAATTCAGCGACCTCGCTGTTCAACTACAACGGGGACGGCGTAAGATTGAAGCAGATTGTTGCGGGTGTGGTGACGACGTATACGCAAGACCTCGTCGCGCCGCTGCCGGTAGTGCTGCAAGACGAGATCCAGGAACCCGATGTCGCGACGGTTGTTGCTCGGTATCTGTATGGTATGGGCACACGGCCATTGGCGCAAATGGGCGCATACACCGACGCCTGGGAATATCTCTTACCGGATGCATTGGGCTCCGTCCGCCAGATCGTCGATGCGAACGGCAACGTCACCTTAGCGAAGTCCTACGAACCTTACGGCACGCTGTTGACCAGCACCGGCACGGCCAGTTCGATCTTCGCTTACGCCGGCGAGCAGATCGATACGACGGGATTGATCTATCTGCGAGCACGATACATGCAACCGAGGTTGGGCATCTTCCTCGCGCGTGATCCGTGGAGCGGGGATGTAATGCAGCCATGGACCTTTAATGGCTTCAACTATGCAACGGGGAATCCCGTTAACCTCAATGATCCAAGTGGTTTCCAATCTTCAGGTTTAGGAATAGGGTATTTCGGTTACTGTTTCAATTTCCATACATTCGAACCACTTGGATTAGGGCCTAAAATATTGGGGCATTTTCCCCTTGGAGCCTTCATAACCGCCCAACAAGCCGTGAACATCTGCAGGGCAGCATACAGTCAAGCAAATTGGGGATATGTTCCTGCTCGTGGCTTTGATTTTGCCTCGGATTTGCCGAAGACAGCTCACGATCTATTTGGGTGGTTCGTGTATGATTACAGGGGAAATCATACCGATTGGCTCTATTTTGACGCCAATCAACCTTTGACGCAAGAGTTAGCAAAAACGGGTGAGATTGATCAGATAAGGTCATGGTATTACAGCGGACAACTTCATGATCCCGGGATAAGAGAATACCAGTTCGACGTGCCGCAGCAGATTCAAGCAGTCATGGATGTTTGGAAATCCATGAACGAACTGAGTGTGTCGATTTCAATGCTTGTTGGCTCTTTCTGGTATCAGGCCGTACCGCTGGACAACGGCGCTCGAGTCGGTTTTCGAATCGACAACGACACGACGCTGTCATCTGGCAGCCATGTAGTCGGTAGATACGAGAGTGGAAAATATTTCGTCAACAGTGTGGAACAGTTAATTGAGCGAGACCAAAGCTTAGCAAGTAAACCGATCGCTGAAATCATAAGAGACGAGAGGTATCAGGTCATTTCGATACTACGGAACAGAACTAAAGACGAAACCGGCGGCCAAGGTGGCGGAAATCTGTATCAGACGTACTACTGGACTGAGGAATACGATTGCGTATCTCCCAGTTGGTGGAATTGGTGGAGTTCCTGGGGGCATGACTACCAAGTCTGGGGCTGGAGCGATTTTAAGGCCAAAACCATGGACCCACCAGGTTGGCCTGCCCAGTAGAAGCTAGAGGCGACTTGCAGAGGTGAAACATGATGAATAGGAAGCACGCTTTCACGTTGCTTTTAATGATCTTGTTTCTCGTTGCTTGTAACGCAGAGGATCCGAAGAGAGGATGCGATTGGCCCGCAAAAGAGAAGTTCTCGGAGTCGGACTTGATCGGCACGTGGGGCGGTGACATAGAACATGCATGGGATTCTCTCATCGTCATCCGGGAAGATGGCCACTACAAACAAATCATAAACGTCAAGCGAACGGGATTCCAGTATGAAAGTGGCTGGCTGCCGTGGCGAGTCACCTATTCCGAACAGGGCTTGCCATACCTGCATTTGGAAGGATTGCTGATGTGCGCCTACTGGTGGCAAATCGACTGCCGCACGGGGCAATCGGGCATTGAGCCAGTTACGCCTGGGGACACAAAAGATCCATTCGGTGATGCGGCCTATTGGCATGATAGCTGTCAAAACAAATGGGTAGACACTCCTGGTGAGGGGGTGTTTATGGTGATTGGGAATTTACAATTACCCTCACGTGGAATTATGCTCGTTCCGTTTACTAAGTCCCCTGATGGGGTCACAGGGCCGGTGTACGAACTGCATGAGCCAAATCTGCTAACAGTCACTCCCGATCCTTAAGCACTAAAGTGATCGACGCCAACGGACAGACGATCACCTACACCTACGACGCGCTCGACCGCAACACCCAGATCGATTACGGCACGAGCGTGGTGACGTTTGAGTACGATCAGGTCGGCAACCGCAAGGTGATGACCGATTCGCTGGGCGTGACGCGCTACGTGTACGACGAATTGAATCGCCTCAAGCAAGTGACCGATCCGTTTACGGGCACGGTGCAGTATCGATACGATCCGGTCGGCAATCGCACGCAGACGATCTATCCCGACGGCAAAGGGGTGACTGTATCGCCCAGGACGAAATGAGAAGAAACCGCCTCGAAATTAACTGATACTTTTCGGCTGCTCCAACC
>CAYNML010000009.1:0-62553 GCA_964398185.1 uncultured Anaerolineae bacterium
AAAATCATGCGTTGCAACAGCGCCAGCGTCTTCATATCAGCCTCCAAAAATCATAGGGTCTTCCGACTTTGGCGGGAAACCGTCGGTGCATCGTCATTGCGAGCGCTTCCTGCGAAGCAATCTCCTTTCGACCGGTACTGAGATTGCTTCGTCGCGAACAGCGCTCACCTGCCCCGCGCCGTTGGCGGGGTCGCAATGACGCACGTTGGTGACAATAATCCCGCTGAACCCGGAAGAGCCAAATCATATTTCGTACTGACGACTTCAGCCGTTCTGCGTCGGCCAGCGACTGAAGCCGCTACGACGGATGGTGGTGCAATTACTGAGTCTGGTCAAGTGTGGAATGTCACCGCTTGATCAGGGGCAAGTATACTTTAGGTCCCGGTAAACCCAGGGCAAACAGGTCACATGTGCCCCCGTTGCCCGAGAAGTATAGCAGCCCATCGGCAACGGCGACCTGCGTGGTTTCATAGGCCGCATAACCCAGCGGATAACGCAACAGCTGCGTGCGCGTGTCCGCGTCAATGGCGTACATGTTCGTGTTGGACAGAAAGTAGATGATCCCGTTCGCCACGGACGGGTTATAGATGTCGGCCAGACCCGTGTACTTCCAGACCTCAGCACCCGTCGTCGCATCCAGCGCGTAGAGCCACGATTTATCAGGAACGTAGAGCCGCTGCTTGACCGGATCGCAAGCCAGCGTGCTGAGCGTGCTGGACACCGGTTTCTGCCAGGCGATGGTGGGCGAGAGCGGATCGTAAGCGACGATTAATTTGGTAGTGTCGGACCGGTAATTGAAACTGGCGATCAGCCGGTTGCCGCACAACAAATGATGATCGATGTCGTAATAGTTTTCGGGCGCGGGCCGGTTGTACTTGAGCACAATCGTCCGCGAAATGACGTTGATCTTCAATAGGTGATCGCCGTGCGACGGATAACCTGGCATAGGCGCATCGGCGATGGCGTACAGCTCAGGCCCGTGCTGCAGCACGTAATCGCCCTTGAAGCCCACGCCGTCCGTATCGCGCTTCAGCACCCAGGCCACGCTGCCCGTCTGCTTGTGCAGGGCGTACAGCTTGCCGTCGCCGATGAAGGGCGACTCGACGAGATAGACCAGGCCGCGCGCTTCGTCGACGGTCACCACGGCCGTATCGTTATAGCCCAGATCAAACGCCAATTCAGCTTCCCACACCTGCGCGCCGGTCTGCCCATTGACGGCGTACAGGTGCGTCGGATAAGAACCTTCCAGATAGAACACGGTGCCATCTTCAGCGACGGTCGGCTGCGGCGCCCAGGCATAATTGCCGTTGCCGAACTGCCACAGTTTTTGACCGGTGCGCGCCTGGTAAGCCGTCAATTTGCTGCCCGCACTGCTGACATACAGCACGCCGTCCCGAATCGCCGGCGAGCGCGACATGACGCTGAAATAGCCATCGTCACACCCAATGCCCCACTTGCGCTCGAGTGTATTCACATTTGCTGCGCCGATGGCGCTTTCTACCGGGTTATAGGCGGTGAAAGCTGCATCAGAGCCAAAATGCGCCCAGCTGGCCGGGCTGGCCGCCGCAGCGCTTCCCCAGACGGCCAGCATTGCGACCAATCCCAGACTCACGCAGAGCGCGCCCAGAACCAACAGCCGAGAGAGCCGCTTAGGAGTTGTCATTCCGGTTTCTCCTTCTGTGACAAAATGATGTCCACCTTCACCAGCCGAGGCTGCCCCCGCAGCTGGGGCAGCCGCCGCGCGTTCGCAACTTCGCCATGCAATCCACGCAGAAGTTGACGCCGCACGACTTACAGGGATAAGGCGATCCACTGATCATGGACACTAGATCGCCGCCGCCGTAGATGCCGGACGAAACCTCGCGCAGCGACTTGTCGCATTGATAACAGCGCTCAACGCCGCGCTGGCCCTGCGCCTGGCCGAACAGTTTTTGCAAGAAACTCATGGTGTATCTCCTTTCACTGGATGAATGTGGGCACTGCCTTCACTGTCTTCAGGTATACACCTGTTGCGTCCGCGCTGCTTGATCTTTTCGGCTCAAGTCGTCAACCGCCGCCAACAGTTCTTCAACAGCTTTGTTGAAAAGGCAGGCCACCGGCGCAAGCGTGCTACAATCGAGGTGGTCCACCTGGCGGCAGGAGGTAGGGTGATGCAGCTGTATAAAGAAGCGACCTTTCCCACGCACTATCGAGCAGCGCCGGTGCGCCAGATTATGCTGGCGGTGTTTCGCCTGCGCAGCATCACAATCACGGGCGCAGCCGGCATGGGCAAATCCAACGTGGTGCGCTTTATTCTCGCGCACGCCGAAGCCCGCGCGCGCTATTGGCAGGATCGCGCCGCCGCTTACGTGTTCGCGCACGTGGACGGTGCAGGGCTGGACGAGGTCAGTGAGGCCGCCGTGCTGCGCGAGCTCGCCGTGGAGCTGGAGCGCGCCGGATTGACGCCGCCATTAGGACCTGCGCCACCGGCTGAAGTCCGCCGCGCTTTCAAGACCCACTGGCTGAACATTGATCCGCGTCTCAACCTGGCAATCGTCTTTGACGAGTTCGACGCCGCTGCTGCGCGTCTGAACCAGGAATTTTTCAACTACCTGGCGCACCTGCGCAACGCCCGGCCGCGCGGCAATGTGTCTTATCTGTTTGTGACCCGCCGGCCCCTGAACAACCTGGGCGGGCTGCAAGAACTGCTGGACGACAGCTGCGTCGTCGGCCCCTTCGACCGGACGGACGCACTCGACGCGATCGGGCGCGACGCGGTCCGCCTGAGCCGATCGTTCAACGCGCTCGAACGCGATCGCCTGATCGCGGCCAGCGGCGGACATCCGGGCCTGTTGAAGAACCTGTGCGAAGTGGCCGCGGGCGGCGAACTCGATCTTGAACAACCGCCCGAGGCGATCGCACGCCAGAGTTTGCAGTCCGAGAAGATCAGAAGTTTATGCGAGGAACTGTGGCTTGACTTCACGGCGGCCGAGCAGGCGCTGCTGGGACAAGCCGCGCACGGCGCGCTTAACGCGCGCCAGGCTGCCGACGCCGCCGCGCGCTGGCTGCGGCGCAGTCGCTTGATCGTCGAGACGGCGCCGTCGAGCTACACGGTCTTCAGTCCGGTATTCGCCGGCTATGTGCGCGAGCAGGCCGCCGCGCAACGCGGTGCGCTACGCATCACGGCCGTCATGCCCAATCAGGCGCGCCTGGAAACAGCGGCGGCGGCTGAGCAGGTAAGCCTGTCACCCAAATTGTTCGCAGTGTTGGTGGAACTGGTCGAGGCGCGGGGGCAGCTGCTCAGCAACGCGGAACTGATCGAGCGGGCCTATGGCCGCGAAGCCGCGGGGGTCAGCAACGCTGCCTTATCGCAGATCATCCAGCGGCTGCGCCGCGCGCTCGATCCGATCGCCCGGCGCTTGCTGCACGACGAAGCCTATACGTGCATCGAGACCATCCGCGACACCGGCTATCGGCTCACAGGTTGAAGCTACAGCTGACTGCACAGCAGGCCGGCGGCCAGAAACGCGTAACGCTTCTGCCAGCGCTCGCTGGCGCTGCCCGCAAACTGGCCGGGATGATAATAATCGATCGGCAGCGTGGCATTCACCAGGCTGAGGTAATACGGGCGATAATCCTCACGACTCACATACGCACTGGCCTGGCGGCGAATACGCGCAATCGCCTGCCACGCTTTCGCAAAGCGCTCATCGCTCGCAACCTCTTCCGGCGCAGCCGCGAACGAATGACCGTTCGCCGGCCAGCCGCCCTGCAGCAGCGCAGCCTCGAAGATCAAGGCCCGTTTCAGATCGGCCTCGTCGTATAGCGGGGTCAGCACAAACTTCACATCCGCTTCCAGCCGGGCAAAATCGCGCAGCGTGTGGCCGCGATCGGGATCGAGGTTGTGCCCCGCGCGCTGCGCCTCAACCGTGCGCGCCGCTGTTAAGCCGTTGCCGGTGTGCGAGAAATCGATGAACCACACCTGCTGGCCGCCGTTGGGATCGATCTCGACCAGGATGTTGCGCGCGTGCAGATCGCCGTGCACGATCGCGCGGTGCAGCGGCGCGTTGAGCTGTCGCCCCGGCCACGTCTTAAGAAACGCCACCGGATCGTACCAGGGCAGATCGGGCAGCGGACAGTAACCGGGCCGCAAGTGCGGCTGCAAGCGTTCTGGCAGCGCCGTGAAGTTGATGCGGTATGGATCGGAATCGTCGAGCAGCTGCTCGGCATGACCGAAAATTTCGTCGCGTTTTGTGAGCAGCAGGTGATACTCGTCGTAGCCGTTGGCCGTTTCGACGCGGCCGCGCTTGTACCAGGCGCTGCTCAGACAGGCAAACACCTCGTCGATGAGCTTGACCACTTCACCCGCCGTCCGTCCCTGATAAAACTGGTGGAAGCTCTGAATGGCGCTGCGCTGATCCAACCCGGCAAACAAGTAGGCCACCCCGGCCTGCGCTTCGCACTCGGCGTAGGCGTAAAACTCCGCCGCGCGGCCCAGATGCAGTTTCACGTACCGATCGAACTTGTGCCGCTCGTCGGCCAGATCGCGGCGCTCGCCCAGTTTCACGACGACCTGGCGCGGCAGGACGGATCGATCGGCGGCGCGCAACTCGGCCAGCACCGAGAGGCTGCCGCCGTACCCGCCCGGCAGCAGTTTCACGTCGATGGCATTCACCTGGGGAGCGTGCTGCATGAATAACTTTTGCAGCAGGCAGATGTGCTCCGCCTGTTCCAACTGTCGGTGTCCGCGCACGATCGGCACGGCGCTGTCAGCCGGCAGCGCGAGGGGAGTGAGGCGGCTCGCCGCACGCGATCTCCGCCAGACGACGACGAAAGCGATCAGCAGCAAGCCGCTTTGCAACAGCACCACCCAGGAAGCGATGGGGACGTACCAGAAGTCAAATTCAGGAGCGTACAACAACGTCAGAACGAGGGGCACGGCGGCCAACCCC
The DNA here is from genome assembly GCA_964398185.1 of uncultured Anaerolineae bacterium. Taxonomy (GTDB): domain Bacteria; phylum Chloroflexota; class Anaerolineae; order Fen-1058; family Fen-1058; genus Fen-1058. The sequence continues at coordinate 4,932 of CAYNML010000009.1, forward strand.
ACAAAGCCGATCAACAGGGCTAGCGACACCAGGTTGCTGCTTCCACCGAAGCGTTTACGCATGACTTTCTCCTCAGCCCGGAGACACACGAATCGGTGGAATTCTACATCAAGTAAGCGAGATTGGCCTAATGCACTGTGGCGCTGACGGGCCGCCGCGCTACACCGTCCGCAACACCTCGGTCAACACTTGAATACTGCGCCGATATTCCGACAGCAGAATGTGCTCGTGCGGCGTATGATCGAGATCGGAATCGCCGGGACCATACGCCACGGTCGGACATTGCCACACCGGCGCAGTGATGTTCATGTCGGACGTACCCGATTTGACCGTGAAGGCGGGCGAGCCGCCGTGCTGCCGGATCGCCGCCAAAAACGATCGCACCAGCGGCGTGTTCTTCTCCGCCCGATAGGCCGCACACCCCTCGACCATTTTCAATTCGGCGTCTTGCACTTGCTCGCGCACCAACGTCTCCACTTCATTCAGGCTGATCCCCAACGGCACACGCAAATTGAATTTCAACTCCGCTGTTTCGACGAAACCATCCGATCGGGAGTTCATGGCACGCAGCGATGGGATCAATTGATCGAACATCTTCAAGCGCCCGGTATTCCACCGCCCCGATCGATCCAGCACGCGATTCCAGAAACTCACCGCGGCCTGGCAGGCGCTCTCCACATTGGCCGAAGTGTGCGCCAGCGTGCGCTGCACTTCATACTCGAACCACGCGCTGCCTTTGTAACCCAGCGTCACGCGATCCCAACTGCTCGGCTCGCCGATGATCAGCATGTCCGGCTTGTAGTGATCGCGCACGAACTGTGCCCCGCGTGAATCGCCTTCTTCGCCCACCGCGCCGATCACCATGAAGCGATGGCCTTCACGCGCCCCGGCCCGCGCCGTCGCCGCCGCAAAGCAGGCCAGCGGCCCCTTCGCATCGACCGCGCCGCGTCCGTACAGTCGATCGTCTTCACGCCGCACCTCGATGAAGCCCGGCACCGTATCGATGTGCCCCAGCATCATCACTTCGCGCGGGCCATCGCCCAGCACGCCGACGGCATTACCGGCCTCATCCACGCGCGCCTCAAACCCCGCCGCCCGCATCTGCGCCACGAGGTAATTCACCGCCTCGGCTTCTTGCATGGTCGGGCTATATCTTTGCAGCAAACCCTCTAACAGTTCGATCTCGTTCATAACCATGCCCGCAAGATGATCCACGAATTCTCACGAACAAACACGAATCATTCGTGAGAATTCGTGTGATTCGCGGATCGTTTGTTTTCCAAGTCACAAATTGTTACTGCTCAACCGTCATTGCGAGGAGCGCTGTTTGCGACGAAGCAATCTCGTGCTCGACCAGGAGATTGCTTCGCATCCTTCGACTTCGCAACGAAAAGATGCTGCTTCGCTCAGAATGCTCGCAATGACGGTGGGTGGAGTAGTTACCACAAATTGCCGATGACGCCTCGTGTAACGTCTCGCGTCGTCGCCGTGCCGCCCAGATCGCGCGGCAGCACTCCCTGCGCGATCGTCGCCTGCACGGCCTTCCGCACCCGATCGGCCTGCGCCCCCTGCCCGATATGATCCAACAGCAGCGCCGCCGACAAGATTGCCCCAATCGGATTGGCGATGCCCTGCCCGGCAATGTCTGGCGCCGAGCCGTGCACCGGCTCAAACACGGCAACCTTCCCGCCGATGTTGGCCGACGGCGCGACGCCTAATCCGCCAATCAAGGCACTCGCTTCATCAGAGAGAATATCGCCGAACAGATTCGTCGTCACGATCACATCAAAGTTCTCCGGATCGCGCACCAGGCGCATTGCCATGGCATCGACGAGCATTTCCTTCACGGCGATCTCAGGATAATCCTTCGCTACAGCCAGCGCACATTCGCGGAACAGGCCATCGGTCACTTTCAGCACATTGGCTTTGTGGACAATTGTAACGGTTGCTAGTTGCTGGTTGTTAGTTGCTGGTGAATCGTTCTTACCCGCGGCCAACAACCAACGACCAACAACCCGTTTCTTCGCCTGCTCAAATGCCACGCGCACGATGCGCGTTGAGCCATTGCGCGTGATCACCCGTTCGGCGATGGCGGTGTCGCCTTCCAATCGTTCACGCCCGGCGTACAATCCTTCGGTGTTTTCGCGCACGATCAGCAGATCGAGATTGGGCCGTGAGAACTTTCCGGGCAATGACTGCACGGGCCGCAGATTGACGTACAGATCGAACGCCTTCCGCATCGCCAGAATGGGACTGCGATAACCATCCACCTTCGTCGAGGGCGACGACGTCGCACCGAACAACGCCACACCGCACGCTTCGATTTCAGCTAATGTTGCATCGGGAATCGCGTTGCTGCTCTGCCTGAAATATTCAAATCCCGCGTTGGCTTCGGTGAACTCCAGCCCCAATCCCAACGCCGCCAACACTTCCGCCGCCGCCGGAATCACTTCCTTGCCAACACCATCGCCGTTGATCAAACAAATCTTCGTCAAGTAACGCACCTCACTCGTAAAACGTGAAGCGTAAACCGTAAGACCGCCTTTTGCGCATTATGCTTTACGCATTACGCTTTACGCATTACGCATTAAGCATCAGTCGCCCCCACCCGCAGCAATTGCTTCGGTGCTCGTCAAGCCCAACTTCTTGCGGATGTGCGGCACCAACCCGCCATCGTTGATGATCCCCAGCGCCGTGGCGGACAGCGGCGGGAAAGCGAACTCACGCTCATTCAAGCGAATGACATTGCACGCCAGATCGATCTCGATCGTGTCACCCGCCTGCGCCGCATCGACGACCTCCGGGCACGTGATCAGCAGCAAGCCTTGATTGATCCCGTTGCGGAAATAAATCCGCGCGAACGACTTCGCCACCACCGCGGCAATACCCTTGTACTTCAACGCCGTCACGGCCTGCTCGCGCGAACTGCCGTTGCCCCAGTTGCGCCCCGCCACGATCACATCACCGGGCTGTGCATCGCTCGCAAACTGCGGATCGAGATCCTCCAGCGCGTGCGCGGCGATCTCGCTCGGCTCTTTCAGCGAGTACGTGTATTTGCCGGGAAAGATCACGTCTGTGTTGACGCCATCGCCGTACTTCCACGCATGACCAGAAATCGTTGTTAGTTGCTGGTTGCTAGTTGTTGGTAGAGACGCGTCGCTCATTCCCTCTGTCTCTCCATCCCTCAATCAATCTCGCGCGGATCGCTGATCACGCCGCGAAGCGCGCTCGCCGCCACCACCGCTGGACTTGCCAGATAAATCTCGGCGTCCGGTTGGCCCATGCGGCCCTTGAAGTTGCGATTGGCCGTCGAGATGCAGGCTTCGCCTGGCCCCAACACACCCATGTGTACGCCCATGCACGGCCCACAGCCCGGCGTGCCAAACACGGCGCCCGCCTCGATCAACGTCTGCACGTAACCGGCTTTTAGCGCATCCACGTAAACTTCCGCTGAAGCTGGAATGACCAACAATCGAGTACCGGCTGCCACCCGCTTGCCTTTGACGATCTCAGCCGCGGCGGCCAGATCTTCCAACCGACCGTTGGTACACGTCCCCAAAAATGCCTGCTGAATCCGCGTCCCCTTCACCGCTTTCAACGGCTGCACATTGTCCACCGTGTGCGGACACGCGATCTTCAATTCGATCTCATCGGCCTGGATGACGTGCGTCGAAGCGTAGAGCGCATCCTCATCGGGATAAATCGCCAGCGCCTCGATTTCTGATTTCTGATCTCTGACCGCTGCATTCAAGCGTTGCGCTCGGCGTTCGGCCAAGTAGTCGAAGACAAAACCATCGGGCGGCAGATAACCGTTCTTCGCGCCGAACTCGGCCATCATGTTGGGAATCACCATGCGCTCGTGCAGCGGCAGCGCTGCGATCGCCGGGCCGTGAAATTCAATCGAGCGGTAGAGACCGCCGTCGGCGCCCAGCAGTCCGATCAGATGGAGGCACAAATCCTTGGCGGTGACGCCGCGCCCCAAGCGCCCGTTGACGATGACCTTCATGCTCTCCGGTACGCGCAGCCACAACTCGCCCGTCGCCCAGATCGCCGCCATCTCCGTGCGGCCCACGCCCGCGCCGAACGCGCCGAGCCAGCCGTAATGCGTCGTGTGACTATCTGCGCCGAGGATCAATTGCCCGGGCAGCACCAATGCTTCTTCGCTCAGCACTTGATGGCAGATGCCGCGTCCCACTTCGAAAAAATTCTGGATGCCCTGTTCCGCCACAAAGGCGCGCACTTCGACGTGATTCTGCGCATGCTTGGGCGTCGGCGGCGGCACCGCATGATCGAGGGTCACGCACATCCGATCGGGTATGGCGACCTTCTCCAGACCAATCGCGCGAAAGATGCGCGCAATCGGCGCCGTGTTATCGTGCGACAAAGCGACAGCGGGCTTGGCATCGACGACTTGACCGGCCACCGCTTGCGGCAGGCCGGCAGCGCGCGCCAGCGCTTTTTCGGCAAAGGTGTAACCCATTGAAACATTCCTCGTTGTTTGCGGCGAATGAATTCGCCCGCTGGCAGCGAAAACACGTTAAAACGTGTTTCAACACGTTTCGCTTATCAGCCAGCGAGTTCACTCGCTGGGAGGCTGCGAAGCTCGCCGGGCCGCAACCGACCGATCCCTCATGCGGCCTCGCGCTTGACATGAATCCCATTCGCCGGGGTCGGCTTCGCACCGTTCGACGAATCGAGCCGCTGCACGATGGACGGCGCAACCTTTGGCAGGTTCAAGCGCGCCAGACCGAATTCTTTTTCGGCAATATCGATCAACACTTGTTCCGGCGAAATATCCGGCGCGAGTTTATACACGCGCTCTTTGAACACCGCCGCAATCTCCTTCGCCGTCGCCTCGTCAATCTCAAAGTAACGGATCTCTTTGAGGAAGTAGTGAATGATGTTCCAGCCCGATAACGGTCCCAGCAAAATTTCCGTTTCACTCACGCCAAACAGATCGAGCGGATGCGCTTCGTACACCGACGCATCATGCAGCACCGCATTTTGATGCACGCCCGCCGTGTGCGTGCGATTGGTCAGGCTGACCGGTTCACGCGACGGCACCAGCATCTTCATCTTATCAGCCGCCAGCACGTTGATGGGATACGAGCCGCGCAGATGGTAACCTTCCAACTTGTCGAACTCGCGATCGATGTACAAGTTGAACAGCAGCGCCGTCATGCTGGTAATCCCCGATCGCTCCGCGATGCCCAACAGCGTGGTGTTGATGTAGCGCATGCCATTCTTCACCGCTTCCAGCGCATTGATCAGCGAGAAGCCGCGATCGTCGTGGAAGTGGCCTTCCAACTCGACGTGCGGATAGCGCTCACGCAGCATGCGCACACGCCGCGCCACGCCCGGCGGCGTGGCGATGCCCACCGTGTCGGGCGTGCCAAACCGATCGACGTACGGCGCGACGGCGTCATACACGTGGAACAGTTCGTCCTCACGCGTGCGAAAGGCATCCTCGCCGCTGAAGCGCAGAATCAAGTGCGGATAGTTGCGCCGCACTTCTTCAAACAGCGCCGCCGCCTTCTTGACGATCGTGTCAAGGTCGTTGCCGTGATTGTAGGTGCGCGACTCAGGCGACGTGCCGATATAGAAGTTGAGGCCGTCGGCTCCGCCGTCGATGGCGCTTTCCACGTCGCGCGGATGGCAGCGCACGTGCGCCAGCAGGAACGTGTAGCCTTTCTGCGTGATCAGACTATCGCGCACCGCGCGCAGCGCCTGCCAATCGTCGCGCTCCTGCGGGCTGACCAGCGGCGCAAACAACTCGATGAACTTGACGCCATAGATAATCAACGCGCGGACGATCTCTTCCTTGTCCGCGCGCGTGAAAAAATACTTGTGGTGATCGTGCAGCAGCGACGTCTGCTGCCCGTCGCGCAGCGTCGTGTCGATGATCTCCAGCGCGCGGGGTTGATATTGGCGAAAACGAAAAGGCTCGTCCATTTTGGATTTTCGATTGCAGATTTTAGATTTTACGCATTACGTATTACGCATTACGTATTACGCATCACGCGATCTCAGTGCTCAACACTTCTCGCACTACCGCAACCACCCTGGCAAGATCCGCCTGCTCCACCACCAGCGGCGGCAGGAAGCGCATCGTCGTCAGGCCGGCTGGCAGCGCCAGCACACCGTGCTTCATCAACTCTTGCAAATACGGCGTCACCTTCTGCTTCAACTCGATGCCCACCATCAAACCGAGACCGCGCACTTCGCGAATCACCGGCGACTCGATCTGCTTCAATTGATCGATAAACCACGCGCCCAACTCCGCCGCCCGATCGGCCAGCTGCTGCCCTTCGAGGAAATCGATCGCCGCGAGAGACGCTGCACACCCCAACGGATTACCGCCGAACGTCGAGCCGTGCACTTGCGACGGCATCGCGCCCAACCGCGATCCAATTAATGTCGCGCCCATCGGGAAGCCGCCCGCCATCGATTTCGCCACACATAGCAGATCGGGCTGCAGGCCATAGTGCTGGAACGCGAACATCTTCCCGGTGCGCCCGAAGCCTGTTTGCACCTCATCGAGAATCAATAGCGCACCGCGATCGCGGCAAATCGCTTGTGCCTTCGTCAGGAACTCGGCTGTGCCCGGTCGCACACCGCCCTCACCCTGCACCACTTCCAGCAAGACCGCCGCCGTTTTGTGATCGACGGCTTCATCCAATGACGCCACATCGTTGTACGAAATGTGACTGAAATCCGGCACCAGCGGCTCGAACGGCTCGCGGTATTTCTTCTCCCACGTCGCCGACAACGCCCCATACGTGCGCCCGTGAAAGCCCCGCATCGCCGCCACGATGCCGGTGCGCTTCGTCGCCAAGCGCGCAAACTTGATCGCGGCCTCTACGGCTTCAGTGCCCGAGTTGCACAAGAACACGCGCGGCATGCCGGTGATCGACGTGAGTTTCTGCTCTAACTCCGCCCGTCGATCGTTGTAGAACATCTCGGGGCACGTGATCAACGTCTGGGCCTGCTTGGCAATTGCCTCGGCCACCACGGGATTCGCATGTCCCACGTTGACCGATCCCTGCCCGCCCACGCAATCGACGTACTCGTTCTCGTCGCTGTCCCACACCCGCGCCCCGCGACCACGCACTAAAGCGATCGGGCGTTTGGTGTACACACCGGAAGTAAATTGAGATTCCAATTCCTGAATGGTCATCGATCATCCTTCACAAAAAGCGATCCACGAATCACACGAATTTGCACGAATGAATTGAAATTAGTGAAGATTCGTGTGATTCGTGGATCAAATCTTAAGAAATCACGGTTCCCTTGCCTTGCAGTGCTTTGGCAATGGGCTGATCAACTCGTCCGTCGGCAAACACTACTTTGCTTACACCCAATTGCAGCGCCTCGCTTGCGCCCAGCACCTTCTTCTTCATACGACCTTCCGCAAAATCGAGCGACTGTTCCACCTTCGCTTTGTCGATGTGCGGAATCACCGTCGCTTCATCCGGGAAGTTGCGCATCAACCCCGGCACGTTCGAGAGGATGATCAGCTGCTCGGCCCGCACCGCACCCGCCACCATCGCCGCCGCCCGATCGGCATCGACGTTGACCGCATCGCCCTCGTGCGAGATCGCCAGCGGAGCCACGACCGGCACGTAGCCAGCGTCAAGCAGCATGTTCAGCAGCCTCGCATTCACCGTCTCGATCTTGCCCGTGTAATCATCGCGCAGCATGCGCTGTTTGCCGTTCTCGACGATGCGGATCGCATCCTTGCGCTTCGCCACCATCAAGCGGCCATCCACTCCCGACAGGCCGAACGCATTCACGCCCGCCTTCTGCAATTTCTCCACGAGAATCGTGTTGATTTTGCCGGATGTCACCATCGCGAAAATCTCCAGCGTTTCACGATCGGTGTAGCGGCTGGTGAAGCCCGATACGGCTGTGACAAACCTCGGCGGATGCCCCAGCTGTTCCGAGATCGCATTCGTCTCGCCCGAACCGCCGTGCACCACGATCAACTTCTGCCCCGCCTGCACCTGCGCGGCCACATCCGCAATCACCGCGTCGATGTTGACGCCGTTCGTCCCGCCAATTTTGATAACGATCATTCAATCATCCTCATCCGTGTTAATCCGTGTAATCCGTGGTTAAATCGGATGCAGCCCTGGAAACTCCAACCCCGCCGTTTCCTCAAAGCCGCACATGATATTCATCGCCTGCACCGCGCTGCCTGACGCGCCCTTCATGAGATTATCGATCGCCGCCAGTGACACCACACGCCCTGTATCGGGATCGAGTTCGAAGCCCACATCGGCATAGTTTGATCCCGCCAGGATCTTCGGATCAGGCACGCGATGAATACCCGTCTTATCCTTCACGATCCGCACGAACGGCTCGTTGTTGTACGCTGCCCGATAGGCTTTCCACAAATCTTTCTCGGCTGTTCCTGGCTTGACGAAGACATGTGCCGCACCCAACACCCCGCGCACCAGATCGACCGCCGTCATGCTGAGATGTACATTCTGCAAGCCCAGTTCTTGAATCACTTCGGCGGTGTGCCGATGCCCGGTCGGAGCATACGCGCGCACCGAATGACTCTTCTCGGGGTGATGCGAGCCGGCGTTGACGCTCGCGCCGCCCTCAGACGATCCAGTTTTAATGTCCACCACGATCGGCTTGTCGAGATCAATCAGGTTCGCTTTCACCAGCGGCAGCAGCGCCAGATTCGACACCGTGGCATTGCAGCCTACGCCGCTGATGTAACTCGCCGTCTTCATCGCTTCACGCTGCAACTCCGGCAGGCCATAGACGAACTTGCCCAGATACTGCGGAGCCTTGTGATCCTCGCCGTACCACTTCAGATATAACGCGGCATCTTTCAAGCGAAAGTCCGCCGATAAGTCCACTATCTTCGGAGCAAGGCTCATGTACTTCTCGATATGCTTCTGCGCCTCGCCATGCGGCAGCGCCAGGAAGAGCACATCGCACGGCTCCAATTGATCGCGTGATGTGAACTGCAACTGCGTCCGCTTCCGCAGATTCGGATGCTGGTGATACACATACTCGCCCACCTTGCTCTCCGACGTCACCTGCCCGATCTCCACCTGCGGATGAAACAGCAACAGCCGCAGCAATTCCCCGCCCGTGTACCCCGATGCCCCAACGATCGACACTTTCATTTCAGATTTTCCTTGATCCGTTCATTCGGCTTATCCGCATCGCCTGCTGTTGACCACACATCCCTCACAACGCGGCATACGCCGGATGGCCCTGTCCATTACTCGCAAAATCCAGCAGCACGGGCATGGTCGCATTCGGCTTGATGTGCCGCTTCGCCACGCCGATCAAGTAATCGACGATCATGCCCGGGATGTCCACGCCCGTCGTCGGCACCGTCGTGTGGAACTCCATCGTGTGATTGACTTCGTTCACCAGGTAACCGCGCTCTTGATCTTCCAGAATATCGATCGCCAGCACGCCGCCGCCCACCGCCTTGGCCGCCTCGACGCAGATCGCATTCAGCGCCGGGGTCACCGGGCACTGACTGCCTTGTCCGCCGCGCGCCGTATTCGTAATCCAGTGCGGCGAGCTGCGATAGATCGCGCACACCGTCTCGTTGCCGATCACAAACGCGCGGATGTCGCGCCCCGGCTTGGTGATGTACTCTTGAATGTAGAAGATCGAGTGCTGGTACGATCCCAGCGTGTCCTTATGCTCCAGGATCGCTTCGGCGGCCTCCCGATCGTTGATCTTCGACAACAAGCGGCCCCACGATCCCACGACCGGTTTCAGCACGACCGGGTAGCCCATCTCTTCGATCGCGGCGATGGCGGCTTCGGGAGTGAACGCCACTTTGACGCGCGGCTGCGGCACGCCCGCCTTCTGCAGCGCCAGCGTCGTCGTGAGCTTATCGCCGCAGATCGCCGCCACGTGCGACATGTTCACCGTCGGCACGCCCCACGCATTCAGAATCTGCGTCGCGTATAACCCGCGCGCGAACGAAATGCTGCGCTCCAGCACGGCATCGTACTGCTGCCACTTCTCCTGCTGCGCGATGTCGAAGATCGCCTCGCGGTCGTCAATGCGATCGTAATCCACGCCGCGCTTCTCCAGCGCCTCGAACAGCCACTTCTCTTCCACGCGCACACGTGAAAACAACACACCTAGTTTCATATTCACTCTCTTTCCCCCCTCCCCTGTTCGGCAGAACGGGGGAGGGCTGGGGTGGGGGTCTCAGGGGTGGGGGCCTACTCCCCCCAATCCTCTTCTTCCATCGGGGCCAGCTCCACCTGCAACGGATCCACCGCCACCACTTCCAGATCGACGCCGCAGTCCGGGCACTGCACGATCTCGCCCTGCACCACATCCTTCAAATTCAGCGTCGCATCACATTCGGGACAATTCACACTGCCAGACATGAGACTCTCCTTCGAGATGATTGAAGTTTTGGTTTACTTATCGGTTTGCTGCAATTTCGTTTGTGCGGTGTAATGCGTAAAACGTAAGGCGTAATATCACGTTTTACGTTTTACGTTTCACGTTTTACTCGTTACTCATTACTCGTTTTGCTTGCTCCAACTGCTGCTTCACCGCATCACTTCCCGTTCCGCCGATCACATTTCTGCGCTTCACGGAAGCCGTGAAGTCGAACACGCTCGCCACATCCCCTTCGATTAGCGGGCTGATCGCTTTCCATTCGTAAGCCGGCAGCCGATCGAGGCTCACCCCCAACTCGATCGCTTTCTTCACCGCCCGACCGGCCAGCCCGTGCGCTTCGCGGAACGGCACGCCGCGCAGCACCAGATAATCGGCCAGATCCGTCGCCAGCATATTGGCATCCAACGCGGCCTGCATCCGATCGACATGCACGGTCAACGTGTCGATCGCACCGGCCATGACCGGCAGCATCACCATGAGCGTGTCCGCCGCCGCAAACACCGCCGGTTTATCTTCTTGCAAATCTTTGTCGTAAGCGGAAGGCAAGGCTTTGAGCGTCGCCAGCAAGCCGGTCAAATATCCGATCAATGTTCCAGATTTGCCGCGCGTCAGTTCGAGGGGGTCGGGGTTCTTCTTCTGCGGCATCAGGCTCGATCCGGTGGAGAAAGCATCGGCCAGTTCGATGAAGCCGAACTCCATCGTCGAATATAAGATCAGCGCCTCGGACAACTTCGACAGATGCACACCCAGCAATGCCGCCACGAACAGGAACTCGGCGGCGAAGTCTCGATCGGACACCGCATCGAGACTATTGGGCGCAGCGTGATCGAAACCGAGATCGGTCGCCAAAGCTGATCGGTCGATCGAGAACGCCGTGCCCGCCAACGCGCCGGCACCCAGCGGACTCACCGCCGTCCGATCGCGCAGCTGTCTCAACCGTTCTCGATCGCGCTGCAACGGCCAGAAATGCGAGAGCCACCAGTGACTTAGCAGAATCGGTTGCGCGCGCTGAAAATGTGTGTAGCCGGGCAGCAGCACGTTCCATTCCAGATCCAACTCCGCCCGCTTGATCAGCACGGCCTGCAAATTCTTCACCTGCACATCGATCTGCGCGCTGGCGTCCATCACCCACAATCGAAAATCCGTCGCCACCTGATCGTTGCGGCTGCGCCCGGTGTGCAGCTTGCCCGCTACCGCTCCGACGATCTCACCCAACCGTCGCTCGATCAACGTGTGGATGTCTTCCTCGCCTGTGTTGAAGTCGAGCATGCCGGATTCGATCTCATCCTGAATGGTGTTCAACCCGGCGACGAGTTGCTCGGCCTCCAGCGCCGTGATCACATTCGCGCGCGCCAGGGCCAGCGCCCACGCGATCGAGCCGCGCACATCCACCGCCGCCAGCCGCCAATCGAACGGCAGTGAGTTATTGAACTCCGCCGCCAGTTGATTTTGATTTTCGCTAAACCGCCCGCCCCAAAGTGTCATTTCGGATTGCCGATTGTGGATTGCTGATTGATGATTGTCTGCGCCGGTTTTAATCAGCAATCAGAAATCATCAATCAACAATTTGGTCTAGTCTCTCTTAAACACCGAATAATCCGGCTCGGCGTATCGTGATTGCCCGCTGCCCGCCACGTCCATCATCGCGCGCACCTTCACCGGCAGACTGAACAACTTGATGAAGCCCGCGGCATCCTTCTGATCGTACACGTCCTCTTCTCCGAACGTGGCGAAGTCCTCGCGATACAAACTGAACGGACTCTTGCGTCCCACCGGAATGGCGTTGCCCTTGTACAACTTCAGCCGCACCGAGCCGGTGACTTTCTGCTGCGTCTTGTCGAAGAAGACTTGCAGCGCCTCGCGCAGCGGCGTAAACCACTGCCCGAAGTAGACCAGTTCCGCAAAGCGCTGCGCGACGGTATCTTTGTAGTGCAGCGTATCGCGATCGAGCGTGATCGATTCAAGTTCGCGGTGCGCGGCATACAAGATCGTGCCGCCGGGTGTCTCGTACACGCCGTGCGACTTCATGCCCACCAACCGGTTCTCCACCAGATCGACGCGGCCGATGCCGTGCTTGCCGCCAATCTCATTCAGCGTCTCGATGATGGCCGCCGGGCCGTATTCCTGCCCGTCGATAGCCACCGGCACGCCGCGCACAAAATCGATCGTGACCAGCTGCGGCTCATCGGGCGCAGTCTCCGGCGAGACGCTGAGTTGGAACATGCTCTCTTCCGGCTCCATCCACGGATCTTCCAGCAGGCCGCCTTCGTGCGACAGGTGCCACAGGTTGCGATCGCGGCTGTAGATCGATCGCTCAGTCGCCGTTACGGGCACATTGTGAGCGCGCGCGTAATCCAGCGCATCCTGCCGCGAGCGAATGTTCCACTCGCGCCACGGCACGATGGCCTTCAAGCGCGGATCGAGCGCCGCGTACGTCAATTCAAAGCGCACCTGATCGTTACCCTTGCCCGTGCAGCCGTGCGCCACCGCATCCGCGCCTTCGTCGTGAGCGATCATCACCTGGTATTTGGCGATGAGCGGTCGGGCCACCGAGGTCCCCAGCAAGTACTTACGCTCGTAGACCGCGCTGGACTGCAAAAGAGGAAAGAGATAATCGCTGGCAAACTCGTCGCGCAGGTCTTTGATGATCAATTTGCTGGCGCCGCTGGCTTTGGCTTTCTCGTCCAGCCCCGACAGTTCCTCCTTCTGGCCGATGTCCGCGCAGAAGCAGATGACTTCGCAGCCATAGTTCTCGCGCAGCCACGGCACGATCACGGATGTATCCAATCCTCCAGAATACGCCAGCACAACTTTGTTGACCTTAGGTTTAGGCATGAGACTCCTTTCAAAAATAAAAAGCCCGCCGGGTTCCGGCGGGCTTCCGTGTCGCGTGCGCGTTGTCTCTTCGTGATGCAGGCGCGTGCTAAACGTTCAGCGTCCGACCTTCCCCAGGGGATGGACGGTAACCTTAGAACGCTTGGAACGGGGCGCCAGCACCTTAATGGTAGACATGCATTATTCCCTTAACGGGCGCAACTTTATCATTCGCGCCTCTTAACGTCAACCGTCAATCTGCATAGCTTTCGCCAAAACCATTTAGTGAATCTACACAAACCCACCGCCTCCATTTTCAGGTGCTTTGTGGCACAATCGAGGCCGCTCAATCATTGACAACCGTCCAGCGCGCGGGTACACTCTCGCCCATCCGGTGTAACCAATTACCAACAACCAACAACCAATGTCAACACCCGACGATCCCGTCAACACTTACCTCCACCGCGCCCTGCTCATCCTGCGCGATACCGGCAGTGAGATCAGCCGCCTCGGCCCGCAGACCTCGCTGACCGAAGCGCTGCACCTCATCGCCTCGACCGCCTTACAGTTGATCGACACGCAGCCCGCCGACAACGCCAACACCGTCATCTACACCTGCGATCCGATCACCGGCGCGTTTGAAACTCGATCGCGCGTCTCGGCCGGTGAAGGTGATCGCCCGCTCATCGACGATACCCCGCGCCCCGGCGGCGTCGGCGCCACCGCGCTCGCGCGCCGCACGCGCGTGCTGTCCTACGAAGAACCGGACATCGCCTTTCATCCGCTCAAATACCAAGCCGGCATTCGCACCGCCGCCTGCTATCCGCTGTTGGTCTCGGGACAGCCGATCGGGGCGTTGTACTTCGGCCTGTATTCCGATCGGCACTTCACGCCCCACGAGCTGTTGATCTTCGACACGTTCGTGCAGTTGGCCGCCGTCGCCATTTACAACACGCGCCAGTATCAGGGCATCAACCGCGCCCTGCAGCGCAAGATCGACGAGTTGGAACGCCTGCAAGACGCCAGCCGCCTGATCAGTTCGCGGCTGCACATGGACGACACGCTGCGCGAGATTCTCAACGCGGCGCTCGAACTCATTCAAGCCGATTACGGATCGTTTGGCTTGTTGAATAAGTCAACGAACCGGTTGCACAAGAACGTGAACATCGGCGGCACGGACGATGATCCCGAAATCGGGTTGCCCATCAGCGAGGACAGCGGCGTCATGGGCTGGGCCGCGCTGCACCGGCAGCCCATCCGCATCGACGATCTGCGCGAGCCGCCGTGGTCCGAGATTTATCGGCCGTTTCATGCCGACCACGAAATGCGCTCGGAACTGGCCGTGCCGCTGCTCGGTCCTGGCGGCGGTCTGGAAGGCGTGCTCAATGTGGAAAGTCCGCGCGTCGCCGCCTTCACCCTCGACGATCAACAAATGCTTGATGCGTTAGCCACGCAGGCCGTCATTGCCATTCAAGAGGCCAAGCTGCTCAACACCATCGAGGAAGTCACGTCGCATCTAGTGGGCCATTCGCCCGCCGAAGTCTTTGCGCTGTTGATCGAGCGCGTCTGCGATCTGCTCAACGTGGAGCACGCCGCGATCTGGGAAATCGATCCGCGCGATACGAAGATGCTGACGCTGCGCTCGGCCACCCGATCGATTCCGCAGCCCTACCCGGTCCCCGTGCACGGCAGTCTGCTCGGCTCTGTCATGCAGCTGCGCGAACCGGCCAAATCGCTCGACCTGATCACCGATCCGCGCGTGCAGCGGCCCGACCTGGTGCAGCGGCTGGGACTCATGTCGGCCTTGATCGCGCCGCTGATCGATCGAGAGGGCAAAGCGCGCGGCGCGTTCGGCGTGTACAGCAGCACGCCGCGTGATTTCTCCGACTGGGACATGCGCCTGCTGGCCTGTCTCGCCAATCACGCCGCGGTCGCCATTCAACAGGCGCAGGCCGTGGAGCAGCTCAAAGCGGCGCGCACGCGGCAGGTCCTGGCCGAGACGTTTGCGGTGTTCGGCGACATCTCCGCGAATCTCCTGCATCGCGTCAACAACCTCATCGGCGTGATCCCGGTGCGCGTGCAGGGTGTGATCGACAAACGCCCGGCAGTGAACGACGACGCCTACGTCGCGAATGCGCTGCGCGAGATCGAAGACAGCGCTCGCGCCGCGATGGAGGCGGCGCGCGAAACGATGGCCTATCTGCGCCCCGTGCGCGAGCAGCCGACCTCGATCGAGAAGTGTTACGATACGGCGTTGAAGCGCGTCAAACTGCCGCCGCACATCAGTGTGTCGGCTTTCGATCTGGCGCAGCTGCCGCCGGTCCTGGCCAGCGAGGAGCAGCTGCGTCTCGTTTTTTTCAATCTCATCGACAACGCCATCGACGCGCTGGGCGAGCAGCCCGGCCAGATCGAAGTGCGCGGGCGCGTGGTGGATGATCCGCTCGACGAGACGCGCCGCCTGATCGAGATCACCGTCAAAGACGACGGCCCCGGCATCGATCCGGACTTGCGCGATAAGGTCTTCGAGCCGGCCTTTTCGACGAAAGGCTCGGCCAAGAAGATGGGCTTCGGCCTGTGGTGGACCCGATCGTTGATCCAGCGCTTCGGCGGCGCCATCCGCGTGGACAACAATCCCGATCGCGGCTGCACCTTCATCGTGCAGCTGCCGTCGCTGGATCTGTAGCGCGAGTTGGTAACTCGCGCAGGCGAGATAACATCTCGCCCGACAAGGAAACTCTATGACTCCCATCACCCTTGAACCCGCCGCGCAGTCGCTGCGCGCCCTCATCGTCGACGACGATCCGCGCTGGCGCGCGATCGTGGCGGAAGTGCTGAGCGAACTCGGCTGGAGCATCACGGCGCTGGCCGCGCCGCCCGACGATGTGCGCGGCTATCAACTGGCCGTGCTCGACATCGCGCTCGATCCGATCGTAGCGCGCAATCGCGACGGGCTGGAGTTGACCCGGCAGGTCACCGCGCAGGGCACGCCGTGCGTGGTGCTGTCCGGCCTGGAAGACGACGATCTCGCCGCGCAGATCAAGCAACTGCCGCGCGTGCTCGACTTCCTGCCCAAGACCGCCTTCCGCCGCGATGTGTTCATCAACCTCGTGCGGCAGATCGGCGCGCCGGCCATCGTCGCAGCGCCGCACATCCTGATCGTGGAAGACGACCAGCGCTGGCGCGACATCTACGACGACGTGTTGTCCGACGAAGGCTACGTGCTGCACAGCGCCATCAGTTACGGTGAGGCGCGCGGCTGGCTGCAGCGCGAAGAGATCGCGCTAGCCATCGTCGATCTGCATCTCATCAGTTCGGCCAAGCCCGACGACAATCGTGACGGCTTCTGGATGCTGCGCGCCGCGCAGCAGCGCCGCATCCCGACCATTGTCGTCAGCGCCCTTGGCGCGCCGGATGACATCGATCGGGCCTACGAAGAATTCAACGTGTTCGCTTTCGTCGAGAAAGAAGGGTTCGATCGGCGCGAGTTCCGCACGATGATCGCCGATGCGATTCGCTCGCATCGGCTGACCGCGCAAACGGCGGAAGCGTCGCCCGATCAGAAAGCGCCGATCGATTCGGCGTTGAGCGAGTTAACCGATCGGGAGCGCGATGTGCTGGAACTGCTGGTGCAGGGCCGCACCAATCCGCAGATCGCCGATCAGCTGGGCATCACGGCCAACACGGTCAAAAAACACGTCGATCACATCCTGCAGAAGTTGCAGGTCAGCACGCGCGCGGCGGCGGTGGCCGTGGCCCTGCGCGCCGAGAAGAATTGATTTTTGCGAACACGGATTTAACGGATTCCACAGATGGACAAGGCCATTTGACGACATAGCCGGATTTCGGAATAGCATTTTGCAGCAACGTCACCCCGCACTGCACGCAATGGGTGCATGTGTTCCCGCGTGCTTTCAGCGGGAATCCAGGCCCGTGTTGGCAACGTCTACCCGTCAGTGCACTGGATGCCCGACTAAAACGCTCGGGCATGACGTCCCACGAGTCACAAAAGGACCTTCATGTCAGACGCCGCCAATCCCGCCAGGCGCATGGATTTGTCCGACGCCGTACGTCTGCTCGGCGATCTGTTGGGGCAAGTGATCAGCGCCGAAGAATCGCCGCAGTTGTTCGAAGCGGAAGAAAGAATTCGCGCGCTGGCCAAAGTGCGCCGGGCGGGAGATGTGCAGGCCGGCGATCAGCTTGCAGCCGAGGTCACGGCGCTGCGGCCCGACGAAGCGCGCGGCGTGGCGGCGGCCTTTGCCTTGTATTTCGATCTGGTCAACGTCGCCGAAGAGGACTATCGGGTGCAGGCCCTGCGCCAGCGCCAACGCGATCTCTACCCCAACCCGATCGGTGAATCGATCGCTGACGCGATCGCGCAGCTGAAGCAGCACGGCGTAACGAGCGATCAACTGGCGGCGCTGCTCGATCAACTGCACATCGAACTGGTGCTCACCGCGCACCCCACCGAAGCGAAGCGCCGCACCATCCTGTCCAAGTTGCAGCGGGTAGGTCAGGGGCTGCGGCGTCTGGATTCCGACAATCTGTTGCCGCACGAGCGTGAAGAGATCCTGCAGGCGCTGCGCGCCGAGATCACGGCTCTGTGGCTCACCGATCAGGCGCGCACCGCCAAGCCCAGTGTCACCGACGAAGTGCGCACCGGCCTGTATTTCATCGGCGAGATTTTCTGGGAGGTGCTGCCGCGTCTCTACGCCGATCTCGAGCGTGCCCTGCAACAACATTATCCCGAACTACGCTGTCCCGATCGCTGGCTGACGCTCGCGTCGTGGATCGGGGGCGATCGAGATGGCAACCCCAACGTCACCGCCGAAGTCACCGCCGAGACGCTGCGTCTGCATCGCGGCCTCGCCATCGAGCAGCATCGCACAGCGCTGCACGAAGTCGCGCGGCGTTTCAGTCTCAGCGCACGCCGCGTGCCGCCACCCGCCGAGCTGCAAGCATGGCTTGAGTCGCGGCGTCCGCTGCCCGATCACGTGGCTTTTCTCGAAAGACGCTATGCTGGTGAGCCGTATCGCTTGACGCTGTCGCTGCTGTCCGCCGATCTGGAATATGCCTCGCAGGAACGGATGACGCTGCGCTTGCTGGAAGACACACCGCATACGGCGCGCATCGCGCTGAACGATCTCACGCATCCGATCGATCTCATCGCCTCGGCGACACCCCCTGCGCTGGTCGATTATCCGCTGCGCACGGTGCAGCGGCAATTGAACATCTTTGGCTTGCACGCCGCACGCCTGGATATTCGTGAAGACGCGGCGCGTCTGACGGCAGCGCTGGGCGAAATCCTGCGCGCGCTCGATCTTGACACCACATTCGATCGCAACGGCCACGCTGATCGCGCGCGCACGCTGCTGCGCCTGTTGGCCGGGCCAACACCGCAGTTGGCGCGGCAGCCGGGTATCACGCCGGAAACCGCCGAGACGTGGGCCACTTTCCGCCTGCTGGCGCGCACGCGGCACATCTACGGCGCCGAATTGCTGGGGCCGTTCATCATTTCGATGACGCATGGCGCAGCCGATGTCTTGACGGTGCTGCTGCTGGCGCGCTGGACGGGCTGCGCTGACGGCTTATCCATCACGCCGCTGTTTGAGACGCTGGATGATTTGACGCAGGCGCCGCGCATTCTGGCCGAGTTATTCACGCTGAACGTGTATCGATCCCATCTGGCGCGCTGCAACAACGAACAGACGATCATGATCGGCTATTCGGACAGTAACAAAGACGGCGGGTATCTGGCGGCCAACTGGGCCTTGTATCGCGCGCAGGAAAACATCGCGCAGGTGTGCCGCGAGCACGGCGTGAAGTTGACGTTGTTTCACGGGCGCGGTGGATCGGTAGCGCGCGGCGGAGGGCCGGCCAATCGCGCCATTCGCGCGCAGCCGCCCGGCACCAGCGCGGGCCGCTTCCGCATGACGGAGCAAGGCGAGACGATCGCGTCGAAGTACGGCAATCCCGATCTGGCCCATCGGCATCTGGAGCAGCTCGCCAGCGCGGTATTGCTGGCCTCCGCCCCGATCGATCCGGTGGCGATCCCGCCGGACTGGCGCGGCACGATGGATCGCCTCGCGCAGGCCGCCTGGCGCGCGTATCGATCGTTGGTGTACGACACGCCTGAGTTTCTCGAATACTGGCGTGTGGCGACGCCCATCGACGAGATCAGCCGCCTGCGAATTGGATCGCGCCCGACGGCACGGCGCGGCAATGCGCTGCAGTTGGAACACGTGCGTGCCATCCCGTGGGTGTTTTCGTGGATGCAGAGCCGTTTCAACTTGCCGGGCTGGTACGGACTGGGCGCAGCGTTGAACGAACAGTCCGCCGCGTTGAATCGAGAGATGTACGAGCAGTGGCCGTTCTTCCGCGCCCTGCTGGATAACGCCGAGATGTCGCTGCTGAAAGCCGACATGGGCATTGCGGCGTTGTATTCACAACTCGCGTCGGATCAAGCTGCCGCGCAGCCGTTGTTCGATCGGGTGCGCGCCGAGTACGATCGAACGGTGGAGGCCGTGCTGCGCGCGACGAATCACGCCAACCTCATGGACAGCGATCCCATCATCCAGCGATCGATCCAACTCCGCAACCCCTACGTCGATCCGTTGAATTACATTCAAGTGGATATGCTGCGTCGTTTGCGCGCTTTGCGCGATCCAGCCGGGGCCGAAGCAGAAGCAGTGCGCGAAGTGATCGTGATGACGATCAACGGCATTGCGTCGGGATTAAGGAATACGGGCTGATCGAAGAATCCCGGTTTCTGAAGACGGCGTCTGAAAAATGATCCGCGATTTGTGCAGGCTGCATGACTTGCATGAAGATCTGATCGACAATGTGATCAATGGTCAGCGCAGTCAGGTTTGTCTTGTACAAAAAATCACCTGAATGGGGGTTGTTGCGTCACACTGATTTTGATATAGTAATGCGCGTGAGGGGCAACCGCTCTAGGCGCGAAAACTTCTCACAACAATTGATTCCTCCGGGGTGTGGGTTTGGGCCAAGGCGCCCTCGATGCACAACATCGAGGGCGTCGCCCGTTTCCGGGTACTTTGCACAAAATACAACGGGCGTAGTTTGGCCACTTGTTCCGTGCCTCCAATGTGTCACCAACAAAATCACCCGTCTGGGGGTTGTTTCACCTTCAGGAGTTTGATATAGTGTGCCGCGTGAGAGGGACAGACCTTCTCGCAACAACAGATTCCTCCGGGGTGTGGGTTTGGGCCAAGACGCCCTCAACGCGCAAACGTTGAGGGCGTCGCCCGTCCTGCTGGGCGCGTCGCCCGGACCGGGGCAGAATCTTTTTCCAAGAGAAGAACGCAGTCGGGCCGAGACGCCCAACGCACGATGCACCGTGCGTTGGGCGTTTTTCTTTTCAGGAGGCGTCATGGTCATCGCGCTAGTCGTTTTCATCATCGCCTACATTTTCATTGCCAGCGAGAAGTTCCCGCGTCATTGGGTCGCATTGATCGGCGGGGTGATCCTGATCGTATCGGGCGTGCTCAGTCCGCTCGAGGCGTTCCACTACATCAACTGGGAAACCATCGGCCTGCTGGCAGGCATGTTCGCGCTGGTCGCCATTTTGGAAGAGGCCGGCTTCTTCAAGTGGCTGGCCATGACGGCGATTCGCAAAGTGAACTATCACCCGTCGTGGTTGTTCGTGATCCTGCTGCTGATGGCCGCATTCCTGGCGATGTTCATGGACAGCATCACGGTGATGCTGTTCCTCTCGGTGTTGACGCTGCAACTGTGCCGTTTGCTCAAACTCGATCCGGTGCCGCTGATCATTGCCGAAGTGTGCGCGGCCAACACCGGCGGATCGGCCACCCTGGTCGGCGATCCACCCAACGTCATTTTGGGCACGACGCTGGGCTTCAACTTTGCGGACTTCGCGCAGCACACCGGGCCGATCAGCGCCATCGCCGCGCTCGCCCTGCTGGGCATCTTCTATTTCATCAATCGCCGCCGCTTGCGTGATGCGCACGCGGCTTTGACGCCGGCCACCATTCGCGAGATCGAGCAGCTGCACAACGATCCCGTGCGCGCGCACATGACGCGCGTCGGCCTGATCGCCTTCGGCGTGGCGGTGACGCTGCTGGTGCTGCACCTTCCCCTGTCGCACGCGCTGCACATTGAGATCACGGGCGCGGCCAGCGCCTTAATCCCGGCGACGATCGCCCTGATATGTCTGGCTAACGCTGATCGGCGGCTGGTCTTGCACCGGATCGACAAGAGCAGTCTGCTGTTCTTCATGGGTCTGTTTGTACTGATCGGCGGACTGGAGAAAGTCCACATCTTCGATCGGTTGGCCGAGAGTCTGGCGGGCGTGGCCTCCACCAATCCAACCGGCCTGGTCGTCGCGCTGCACTGGGGGCCGGGCATGATGAGCGGCGTGGTCGACAACGTACCGTTGGCACTGGCCATGAGCTACGTACTCAAAGATTTGTCGCAAACTCCCGGCATGCCCGCGCTCGCCTTGATGGTGTGGGCGCTGGCGTTGGGCGTCAATCTGGGCGGCAACCTCACTCCGATCGGCGCGTCGGCCAACGTCGTGGCGTATTCGATGGTGGAGAAGAACCACGGCAAGATCGGTTGGAAGCGCTGGGTGACGATGGCCCTGGCGCCGACACTCATCGTCATGATCTTTGCGACGGCGATGGTGATGCTCAAAGGACACATCGGCTGGTATTAAATTCTCAATCAACTGGGAGGTTTATCATGAAAGGCAAATGGACGTTATCAACATTGCGCTGGGTGCGCTGGGTAGTGATTCCGGCGCTGGTGGTGGTACTCTTGGTGGCGGCCACGCCGGCCTTCGCCGCCGATGAAGACCCGGTCGCCAACCTCGGGCGCGGCCTGAACACGGTCTGGGTGTTGGTCGCCGCGTTCCTGGTGTTCTTCATGCAGGCCGGCTTTGCACTGGTCGAGGCCGGCATGACGCGCGCCAAGAATACCGTCAACATTTTCTTCAAGAACACGATCGATTTTGTCGTGGCAACGCTGGCCTTCTGGGCTATCGGTTACGCGTTCATGTTCGGCACCGATCTGGGCGGCATCATCGGCACTAGCGGATTTGTTCTCGATCCGACAACTGCCTCCGGTCAAACAGATGTGGCTGGTCTGCCCGTCATGGCCTTCTGGTTCTTCCAGCTGGTATTCGCCGGAACCGCCGCCACGATCGTTTCGGGCGCGATGGCCGAGCGCACCAAGTTCATCGCGTATCTGGGCTACAGTTTTCTGATCTCGGCTTTCATCTACCCCATTGCCGCGCACTGGATCTGGGGCGGCGGCTGGCTATCAACGTTGGGTGAAACGACGACCATCACCGGCGGCACGAGCTTCCGCGATTTTGCAGGCTCAACAGTGGTGCATAGCATCGGCGGCTGGATCGCCCTGCTCGGCGCGATTGCGTTAGGGCCACGCCTGGGGCGCTTCACGAAGGACGGCAAAGCTAAAGCGATTCCAGGACATTCGATCGCGCTGGTGGTGCTGGGCGTCTTCATCCTGTGGTTCGGTTGGTTCGGCTTCAATCCGGGCAGCCAGCTGGCGGCGGATGGCGCCAACGCGGATGCGATTGCGCTGGTGGCCGCCAACACGAACCTGGCCGCGGCAGCCGGTGGCCTGGCCGCGATGCTGCTGGCGTGGTACTTCACCAAGAAACCCGATCTGGGATCGACGCTTAACGGTGTCCTGGCCGGTCTGGTGGCGATCACCGCACCGTGCGCCTTTGTTTCGCCGCTGGCGGCTGTGATCATCGGAGCGGTGGGCGGCGTCGTCGTCGTGCTCGGCGTGATGCTGCTGGAGCGCGTGAAGGTCGACGATCCCGTCAGCGCCGTGCCGGTGCATTTGATGAACGGTATCTGGGGCACACTGGCCGTGGGTCTGTTCGCCACCGATACCGGCTTGTTGACCACCGGCCAAGCCGGCCAACTGATCGCGCAGGTGATCGGCATCGCCGCGGTCGGAATGTGGTGTGTGGCGACCGGCGGGCTGCTGTTCTTTGCCCTGAAGAAGACGATCGGGCTGCGGGTCTCGCGCGAGGAAGAGCTGGCCGGGCTGGATTACCACGAGCACGGCTCGGCGGCGTATCCGGCAGATGTGCAAGGCGAATTGGTTGGTGTCACGGCGCATGTCGGAGCAGCGGCGGGAGGCAAATAAGTCAGCACTTTTCCGCGGGCTGGTAAGTAAGGGCGGCAAACAGCAAGCCGACGGCGATGCGCACAGTGCATCGCCGTCGGCTATTGTGTTGAATAAAGATGGAGTGCCCTCTGCGAAGGAAAGTTCTATTGCCTCGATCTGAACCAGCCCTTTTCCTTCATCGTCTTGCGCCGGTGGCAATTAGCGCAAAGCACCTGACACTTGTCGATCTCCACTTGGATTGCCTTGAAGGTTCTGCCTTCCAATACCATCAGTGATACAGCTTTGTGTTTGTCGCCGTGTACATGGTCGAACTCCAAGACCATTGGATCGCTCTCACCACATTCAACGCAGGGATGAGTCGCTAGATAGTCGAGAACATATTGCCGGGCTGAATCACGAGTAAGCTGCGTGCGAACTCGTTTTCTAGCGTTGTATTCCTCGCGATGAGTTGCATAGTAGCGATTCTTTTGCTGCCGTTGGCATGCCTTGCAGGTACCCCAACGCCGGCCCTGGGCTTTCCAGCGCCAGTTGAATTCTTCTTCTGGCTTGCTTTCTTTGCACACTGCACAGCGTTTCATAGGTGCCTCTTCTCGTCGTCGTTGCCATGAATGTAAGCACGGAAGATGCCCAAGATGATGCGCTTGAGAATCTTCCGTGTTGCGTAAGAGGTGTGCCCTCGGCAGAACTCGAATCTGCAGCCGCCTGATCCGAAGTCAGATGCTCTATCCATTGAGCTACGAGGGCAACGCGCACATTCTAGCATGGCCGAGCAGGCGCGTCAAACAACCTCAATCCATTGCTGCAACTTCGCGTACAGCCCCAGATGATCGGAGGCATACATGCGATGATCGTGCCCCGCCGGATGATTGAACGCGACGTGACAGTCTTGCACCTTGATCACCGGATCGGCAAAGATGAAATCGATGACACCCGTCCACGGCTCCAGCTTCCGCTTCGAGACCAGACCGGCCACATTCAAGGCCGTGCGCCGTGCTGTGTTCAACGGTCCCGCCCCGCGAAACAGCGGGGTCGGGCACGTGTAGGTTGGCTCATGGCCGTGCACGGCCACATGCGCCGACTGAAAACGCTCCTTCATCTTCAACATCGATGGATAATGCGGCTCCGCGTTGAAGTCGCCGCAAATCACGCCGGGCTGCGGCAGCCATGCGATCAGGCGCTGCGCTTCGTGCAGCCGTGTCCGATCGTCGAGCGGGTGCCAGTGGGTGTGCGTCGTCGCCACGTGCCACGTTGCGCCTTCGTGCTCAATCACCACGCGCAGCGCCACCCGATCTTGATGCCCCAGCGCAAATTTATGATGTTCCTTCACCGGCAGGCGGCTTAAAATCGCCAGCGCGTCACGTCGTCCCCGCTCACCGGTCTTCGGGCACAAGAACACCTTGTAACCGCCCAACTTGTCCGCAATCGCTTGCGCGTTGTTGATCGACATGCGCACTTCCTGGAACGCAATCACATCCGGTTGCAAGCGCTGCAGTTCGCGCACGATCAGCGGCTCGCGCTGATCCCATAAATCCAGATCGTCCAATAAGTTCAGTGAGACCAGGCTGAGCGCTGAATGCTTGTGGTGGATGCGAGCTTTTTCAGTCATGCTGCTGATTATACTACCAACACCGTCAGCCGTTTTCTCCAGCCGATTGTGTCATGTGTCACCCCCGCGCGCGTCAAATTTTAAGGTAGTGTTCGATTGACAGCCTAGAACATCTGTACTAACATCTCCATGCACAGACGCGAAGCGTGTCTGCCACCGGCGTGTTTGCCGCAACCCACAACCGAGAGGAGACCCTACATGGCACGCAAAAAGAAGTCCGAAGCCGAATCAACTGAAGACCTGAGCGAATTCATCGAAGAGGCGAAAAGCAAGAAGGCCAAAGCCGCCGAGCCTAAGAAATCCGAGATGGATCCGGGCCGGGCGCGCGCTTTGGACGCCGTACTGGGCAACATCACCAAAAGATTTGGTGAAGGCTCGATCATGCGCTTAGGCGAAGCCACTCACCTGCAGGTTGAAACCATCCCCACCGGTTCACTGGCCATCGACATTGCGCTCGGCGTGGGCGGCATCCCGCGTGGCCGCGTCACCGAGATCTACGGGCCGGAATCGGCTGGCAAGACGACGCTGTGCCAGCACATCGTGGCCGAAGCGCAGAAGCGCGGCGGGGTGGCGGCCTACATCGACATGGAGCACGCGCTCGATCCGGCATATGCCGCGCGCTGCGGGGTGGACATCGATAACCTTTACATCTCGCAACCCGATACCGGCGAACAGGCGCTGGAAATCGCCGAGCAGCTGGTCCGATCGGGCGCGGTAGACATTATCGTGATCGATTCGGTCGCCGCGCTGGTGCCGCGCGCTGAGATCGAAGGCGAGATGGGCGACAGTCACATGGGTCTGCAAGCCCGACTGATGTCCCAGGCCCTGCGAAAACTCTCCGGCGCGATCAAGCAATCCAACACCGCGCTGGTCTTCACCAATCAACTCCGCATGAAGATCGGCGTCATGTTCGGCAATCCCGAAACCACGACGGGCGGCAATGCGTTGAAGTTCTACGCGTCGGTGCGCCTCGATATTCGCCGCACGCAAAGCATCAAGACCAACGCCGAGGTCGTGGGTAATCGCGTGAAAGTGCGCGTCACCAAGAACAAGGTCGCCCCGCCCTTCCGCGAAGCCGAGTTCGACATCATGTTCAACGAAGGCATCAGCAAGGTGGGCGACATCCTTGACATCGGCGTGAATATGGACATCATCACCAAGCGCGGCGCGTTCTTCACCTACGGGGACGTGAAGCTGGGCCAGGGGCGCGAAAACGGCAAAGACTTTCTGCGCGATCATCCTGAAATCGCCAACGAGATCGAAGCGGCGATTCGCGCCAACGTCGAGAAGGCCGCGCAGCTGGCGGCGGGCAGTTTGCCCACTGAGGATAGTGACGACGAGGAAGAAGAGATGGACGCCGTCGCCATTGCCGAAGCGGTGGCCGAAGCTGTTGTCGAGGAAGAATAAAGCCGCATCCATTTCAGCAGCACACGGCTTCAGCCTTGCGAGAATCACCTAGCGACCCTCGCAAGGCTGAGCCTGTCTTTTCATGATACACTTGCCGGGGGACCAGTTCATGATGACCGGCGCTGCCGCGATCATGTTCTGATAACAACCACATAGCACAGCCTTGGGAGGGGCACCATGATTACCAAAGTTACGCACGCCTCGATTTGGGTCAAGGATCAAGACGAAGCCCTGAAGTTCTACCGTGACACGTTGGGCTTCAAAGTCACCGCCGATGACTCGACCAGCATGCCCGGTTATCGCTGGTTGACCGTAGCCCCGCAACACGACAACTTTGAGATTGTCCTCAACCTTGCCACCACGCCTGAGCAATTGGCCGGTGTGGGCAAGCAGGGCATTTTCGTCTTCGCCTCCAACGACATCCACGCCGATTACGCCGCGCTCAAGGCCAAAGGCGTGAAGCTACGGACCGAGATCAACGTCAATCCGTGGGGCAGCGACTTCGTGTTTGAAGACCTGTACGGCAATGACTTCGACGTGGTGCAGCGGCCGACGGCCTAAGCGGTTGTTAGCCGCTTGAGGCGAGAAGATATGACAACAAGGCATCAGGAGTTTCTGTCCAACTTTCGTGATAACCGGAAGCCGCTCGTTGAGGCAGTGCTTAAAGCCGTCATTGAGGAATGCCCCAACCTTTCCGAAACCATCAAGTGGAATGCACCAACCTTTTGCGATGAAGGCAAAGATCGCCTGACACTTATGCTTCACAAAAGCGACAGCGTTGGTGTTATTTTCCACACTGGCGCTAAACCGAAAGAGGACAAAAAAGCGCCACACCTGTATCAAGATGATACGGGGCTTCTTGACTGGAATTCAAACATTCGAGCAACCATAACCTTTCGTGACCTTGCAGACTTTTCAGCCAAAAGAAATCTGTTCAAGAAGGCTGTGAAGCGTTGGGTTGATGAAACGAAGAGGCTGTAACTCCGAGCACGCCGGGGACCGACCTCACAGCGCGCAGCCCTCTCGACTGACGACTGAAGGCGGCGTGCATATCGGCCCCCGATACGCAGGAGAAATGACGATGCCTGGTCATAGAATTTTCGCCACAAAATTTGCCGGGGTCTATCCGCTGTATGTTCAGAAAGCGGAACGCAAAAATCGCACCAGAGAAGAAGTGGACCAGATCATTTGCTGGCTAACCGGCTACGATCAGGCGGGATTGCAACAGCAAATCGACCGGGGAAACGATTTTGAAACCTTTTTTGCTCAAGCCCCGGCCATTCACCCGAATAGCTCGCTGATTAAGGGTGTCGTGTGCGGTGTTCGCATCGAAGAGATCGACGATCCGCTGATGCAAAAGATACGCTATTTAGACAAGCTGATTGATGAGCTCGCAAAAGGGAAGCCGCTGGAAAAGATTCTGCGGCAACAAATGGTTTAATCAATCGCCTAATGAAGAAACCGTAACCAAAGGAGAATTTCATGAGCGGGGTACGTGTCTTGGTTGGCACGCGCAAAGGCGCGTTCATTTTGACGTCGAACGAGAAGCGCAAGCGCTGGAAGATCAGCGGCCCGCACTTTGCGGGCTGGGAGATTTATCACATCAACGGCTCACCCGCCGATCCGGATCGACTGTATGCGTCGCAGTCC
Source organism: uncultured Anaerolineae bacterium (assembly GCA_964398185.1). GTDB lineage: Bacteria > Chloroflexota > Anaerolineae > Fen-1058 > Fen-1058 > Fen-1058. Next base: position 32,956 of record CAYNML010000009.1, read on the forward strand.
AACGGCTGGTTCGGGCAGATCATTCAGCGCTCCAGCGATGGCGGCCAGACGTGGGAGACGCCCGGCGGCGGACCGGAGCAAGGGCCAGACGGTATGCCGCGCGGTGAAAGCAACAAGTTCGTTTACGAAGGCGAGATCGGCACGCACCAGTGGTACGACGGCACACAGCATCTGTGGGAATTCAAGCGGGTGTGGCAGCTCAAGCCCTCGCTCACCGATCCCGATACAGTCTATGCCGGCGTGGAAGACGCCGCGCTATTCAAGTCGATTGACGGCGGCCGATCATGGCAGGAACTCGCCGGTCTGCGCAAAGTGAAGGGAGATCAGTGGATGCCGGGTGCAGGCGGGATGTGTCTGCATACAATCTTGTTGGATCCCGCCAATCCCGATCGGATCTTCGTGGCCATCTCGGCCGCGGGCGCGTTCCGCACCGACGATGGCGGGCAAACGTGGCGGGCGATTAACAACGGTCTTAAGTCGGCGTATGAATTGCCCGACGCCACACCCGAAGTGGGTCACTGCGTCCACAATCTGGCGATGCACCCTGCGCGGCCCAACGCGCTGTTCATGCAGAAGCACTGGGACGTGATGCGCAGCGATGATGCCGGCGATTCGTGGCACGAAGTCAGCGGCAACCTGCCGACCGACTTCGGCTTCCCGATCGCGGTTCACGCCCACGAACCGGAAACGATCTACGTCGTGCCGATCAAAAGCGACTCGGAACACTATCCGCCCGATGGCAAGCTGCGCGTCTATCGCAGCCGCAGCGGCGGCAACGAGTGGGAAGCGCTGACCAAAGGGCTGCCGCAAAAAGATTGCTACGTCAACGTCTTGCGCAGCGCCCTGGCGATCGACACATGCGATTCGTGCGGCGTCTACTTCGGCACAACGGGCGGGCAGGTCTACGCTTCTGCCGATTCCGGCGATAGCTGGTCGGCTATCGTTCATGATCTGCCGCCCGTGCTCTCGGTCGAGGTTCAGACGCTGCCATGATCCGTGTGGCGCTGCCGCATCATCTGCGAACATTGGCGAACGTCGGCAAAGAAGTCGAGCTGCACGTCGAGGGGCCGATCACAATCGGGACGGTGTTGGACACCGTAGAAGATCAGTATCCCATGCTGCGTGGCACGATCCGCGATCACGTCACGCACCAGCGCCGGCCGTTCATCCGCTTCTTTGCATGCGGACAGGATTTGTCACATCAAGCGGTGGACATCCCCCTGCCCGAGGCGATCGCGACGGGGGCGGAACCGTTTCGCGTGGTAGGCGCGATGGCCGGCGGCTGAGCGCCATTTCAGGGAGGAAATATGCGTAAACTGATCATTGCCGAGTTCATCACGCGCGATGGTGTGATACAGGCGCCGGGGGGCGCGGATGAAGACACCGAGGGCGGCTTTCAACACGGCGGTTGGACGCACCCGTACTGGCACGATGACATTGGCCTACATTTCGATCAGGCCATGCAGCAAGCCGATGCCCTCTTGCTGGGACGCAAGACATGGCAAATCCATGGCGGTGCGTTTGAGCCGATGCCGCCCGGCGATCCCTTCGGCGATGTAATGAACGGCATCGCCAAATACGTGGTGTCGACGACCTTGACATCGGCCTCAGCGTGGCGGAATTCCACGCTGATCAGCGCCAACGTGGTTGAGGCAGTACATCAGCTCAAGCAGCAACGGGGCAAGAACATCCTGCTCGATGGCAGCAGCGTGCTGGCTCACACGCTCATCCAAGCCGACCTGGTCGATGAATATGCGCTGCATGTTTATCCGCTGGTGCTGGGCAGCGGCAAACAACTATTCCCTGCCGGGAAACGGGTCAATCTGGAACTCGTCGAATCGCAGGCGCTTCCCACGGGCGTCGTGTTTCAACGCTATCGGCCTGTGGCCTAGAGCCAATACTTCGATAAGGCTCCAGGCCCGCGAGGACGCGGGCGGCCCAACCGTGCGGACGCGGTTGGCGAGCGCTAACGAAACAATATTGGGCCTTGAGCACACGGTAACAGCGTCTCACAACACGGGAGAACCCCTCATGCAAAAAATCACCCCCTTTCTGTGGTTCGACGACAACGCCGAGGAAGCTGTCAACTTCTACGTATCCACTTTCAAGAATTCGAAGATCAACTCCGTGTCGCGCTACGGCGACGCCGGGCCGGGCGAGCCGGGCAAGGTTATGACCATCAACTTCGAAATCGAAGGATTGACGCTGACGGCGCTCAATGGCGGGCCGCAGTTCAAATTCACCGAAGCCATTTCGCTGGAAGTCGATTGCGCGTCGCAGGAGGAAGTGGATGAACTGTGGGACAAACTGATCGCCGCTGGCGGCGAACCAAGCCAATGCGGCTGGCTCAAAGATCAATTCGGCCTGTCGTGGCAGATCGTGCCCACAGCCATGATGGAATATGTGCAAGGCCCAGATCCAGCCGGAGCGCAGCGCGCAATGGCCGCCATGCTTACAATGAGCAAGCTTGACCTCGCCGTCATGCGACAGGCTTACGAGCAGGAATAAGCATGGTGTTCAGCTTCACACTGGAGTGACCGTCACCATGGACGAACGACAAATTACCTCGACGGGCGACACTATCTATCTCGCGCGGCCCAAGGCCGGTAATGGTCAGGGCGTGTTGGTGCTGCACGCATGGTGGGGCTTGACCGAAGTCTTCACAGCCGTTTGCGATCGGTTGGCTGAGGCCGGCTTTGTGGCGCTGGCGCCGGATCTATATCACGGGCGCACCGCCGCCACACGCGAACAAGCCGACCAGCTTAGCTCAACTTTGAATAGCGAGGCAACGTATGCGCTGATCGACCGCGCCGTCGCCGAGCTGCAGACCCAACCCGGTGTTGCAGGTCGCCCGATCGGTGTGGTGGGCTTCTCACTGGGTGGCAGCTGGGCGGTAGCCTTGAGTCGAGGCGTTGCTGCGGTTGTCATCTACTATGCCACCGTCCCGCTTGAATACGTCTCCACCAACGCCGCAATCCTGGGGCACTTCGCGGACAACGATGAATTCGAACCGCTGGAGAACGTCCGGCAGTTTGCGCAGGCCTTGCGGAGCAAGGGCTTGAGCGTCGATTTCCACATCTACCCCAACACGCAGCACTGGTTCACAGAAAACAACCAACCCGACTATTACGACCCTGCGGCGGCTGAACTGGCGTGGCAGCGGACGGTCGAATTTCTGCGTAGCCATCTGGCTTGAGAGTCTGGTGAAGTTGAGATGAAATACGGCTTTGTGCTGCCCTACGGCGACGCTCGCACCGCCGCCGATCTCGCCTTTGCCGCCGAGCAAGCCGGCTGGGATGGCTTCTTTGTGTGGGAGCCGGTCTGGGGCTGGGAAGCGTGGCTGCTGCTCACGGCGGCGGCCATGCGTACCCAGCGCATCAAGCTGGGCACCATGATCACGCCCGTCTCGCGCATGCGGCCCTGGGAACTGGCGAGCAAAACGGTCACGCTCGATCATCTCTCGAATGGACGCGTGATCCTCGCCGTGGGACTGGGCGCAGTCGACACCGGCTTTGCCGAATTCGGCGAAGTGATCGATCGGAGAACGCGCGCCGAACTGCTCGACGAGGGGCTGGACATCATCACCGGCTTGTAGCGCGGCCAGCCCTTCAATTATGACGGCAAGCACTATCACATTAAGGAAACGAAGTTCTATCCGCTGCCGCCGCCCATCCAGCAGCCCCGCATCCCCATCTGGGTCGTCGGCGCGTGGCCGAAGACAAAATCCATGCAGCGCGTGCTGCGCTACGACGGGTTACTGCCTAATGTGATGAACGATCAAGGGCAGCATCGCGCCATGACATACGAAGATGTCCGCACCATGCGCGCTTACGTGGTCGCCAACCGATCTGAAACAGGCGCGTTCGACATCGTGGTCGAAGGTCAAACGCCGGGCGCTGATCCCGATCGGGCAGCCGAGATCGTTCGCGCATGGACTGACGCCGGAGCGACCTGGTGGATTGAGGCGTTGTGGGGCGATCCCGCTCAGACGGTTGATCTAGCCGCGGTACTACAACGCCTTCAACAGGGGCCGCCGCGCATCGATTAGCCCAACTTGTTTGACAGTCCTTCCGCAGAGCTATATAATCCGCGCCGTTGCCAGATAGACCTCGCAGCACATTCCAGTGCCCCGCCCTATCGGGGCGTTGTCATGTATCTCTGCTCAGGAAGGTTAGTCGTGACCGAAACACTATCGATCTCCAACATCAGGCCCAAAATGAAGATTGAGGGCAAAGTCACCAAGGTGGAACTGGCCGGCGCGCGCGTTGACATCGGCGCAGAGCGCGAAGCGTTCCTGCACATTTCGGAACTGCAACCGGGCCGCCAGGTGGTCACCCGCGTGGCCGACGTCTTGAAAGAAGGCGACGCCATCACCGCGTGGGTCAAGCAGGTCAAACCGCAGGAAGGCGTCATCCTGCTCACACGCATTGAGCCGCCCGCGTTGGAATGGGCCGACTTGCAACGCGGCCTGAAGTTACAGGGCAAGATCGTCAAGGTGGAAGACTTCGGCGTGTTCGTAAACATTGGCGCGCCCAAGGACGGGCTGGTGCCCGTCAGCGCCATGGCCAAGACGCGTGTCGATAAGCCGTCCGATCTGGTAAAAGACGGCGACGATGTGACCGTGTGGGTCACCAAGGCTTCGAAGAAAGAAAACCGCATCGGCCTCAGCATGGTTGAGCCGCCCGCGGTCGATTGGGCCGACATCAAAGTGGGTCAGACCTTCAACGGCAAGGTCACGCGCGTGGAAAACTTCGGCGCGTTCGTGGACATCGGCGCCGAGCGTGAAGGCATGGTGCACGTCAGCGAGATGGAAACCGGCTATGTGGCGCGCCCGTCCGACGTGGTGAAAGTCGGTCAGGAAGTGGAAGTGCGCGTGATCGAACTTAACCCCAAGAAACGCCAGATCAAGCTCACTATGAAGCTGGATCTGGCCGAGGTCGAAGCAGAAACCGCCGAGCCGGAAGAAGTCGTGTTGACGCCCATGCAGTTGGCCTTCCAGGCGGCGCGCCAGCAGAACCAGCCCGCGACGACCGCCAAACCCAAGACCATCGTCAAGCGCAGCGAGCAGGAAGATATTTTCGCCCGCACGATTCAACAGCACCGCGCGACCAACGGGTAGGATACACAAGAACCGGACTCAGTTGAGTCCGGTTCTTTTTTCGTTAATCACGCAACCCGATCGGCCTGCCTCGCCCGATCGGGCTTAGCGGCGGCGCGACTTGGACTTGGACGACGACCAGCCATCATCATCATCATCATCATCATCATCGTCATCCTCTTCTTCCCAGTCTTCGTCGTCTTCCCAGTCCTCCAGGTCCTCGTCATCGAGGTCCTCTTCTTCCCACTCATCTTCCTCTTCCACTTCTTCCACTTCCTCAATCTCGTCTTCCACGCCCGCGATCTCTTCTTCCTCGACCTGGCTGAACGTCAGGCAGCCCAGTTCCTGATCGAGTTCGATCTCGCTGGCCGTGCAAAAATTACCTTCCAGATGAATGCAGCCTTCGTAGTTGCAGCGAATGCGTGGCATTGTGTGGCCCCCTGAAAAAGCTATGCCGCTCTCGATGAAGTCGAGGCGATTATAGCAAAAAGTCATGTTCGCGCAAGATGATGCGCCAGCTGCGCGTCGGCTAGACTGCGCCAATTTCTTCGGGCCAGTCCAGCATTTGCGCTCGCGCCGCCGCGCCTGCGGCGAGGTGCGTAATCCCATCGGGTACGATTACCAGCGCATTGGCGCGCGCCAGGCTGTGCAGCATGTTCGATCCCTGCCCGCCGCTCAAGCGCGCCTTCCAGCCATCGCCGTCACGTTCCACCCACGCGCGCGCATACGTCTCGCGCCCGTCGCTCTCAATGGCCTCCAGCAGCGTGACCGTAATCGTCGGCTTCTGCCACCGGGTGAAACCGCTCATAAGACGCAGCGCCGGGCGCACAAATTGCTCAAACGTCATCATGGCTGAAACGGGGTTGCCCGGCAACCCAAAGAACGGCACGCGCCGATAATGACCGAACGCAATCGGTTTGCCAGGGCGCATACGGACCTTCCACAAATCGATCGAGCCCTGCGCCCGCACGGCATCTTTCACCACATCATACGCGCCCACCGACACGCCCGCCGACGCAACGATGAGATCAGCCCCCTGCCCGATCGCTTCTTCCAGTTTCGCAGTCACGTCGTCAACGAGATCGCGCGCAATGCCCAGCAGCAGCGGCACGCCGCCATAGCGCAGCACCAGCGCCGCCGTCGAATACTCATTCACATTGCGAATCTGTCCTGGACCGGGCTGTTGATCGGGCGCAACCAGTTCATCGCCGGTGGCCAGCAGCGCCACGCGCGGCCGTCGATACACCGCCACGCGGCTGTGTCCCACGGCAGACAACAGCGCAATCTCGGCCGGTCGGATGAGTACACCCTGGCGCAGCACCTGCGCGCCGTGCGGCACATCGCTGCCGGCAGTGCGCACATGTGCGCCGCGGCGCGGTGCGGCATGGAAGGTCACAGCCGTCAACAGTTCGCTGGCGCCGCGCGCGTGATCGTCTGTGTCTTCCACCGGCACCACCGTATCGGCGCCGCGCGGCAGCATAGCCCCGGTGGTGATGCGCGCGGCCGTCCCGGCGGCCACTTCGCCAGCAGCCGGATGCCCGGCAGGCACATCGGCGACGACGGGCAGACGCACCGGACGATCGGGCGACGCACCCGCCAGATCCTCTGCGCGCACGGCGTAGCCATCCATCGCTGAATTGTCGAAGGGCGGCAGCGCGCCGTCGGCGCTGATATCTTCCGCCAGCACACGACCCAACGCCTCTAACAGCGGCACCGTTTCCGGTTCCAGTCGTTTGATCTGCGCCAGCATGATTCGTTGTGCTTCGGCCACGGAAAGCATGATCTATCCTACACCTTGTCTTGAAAGCATGTCAAGAGCGGCTAACAATTTCTCAGCGGCGCCGCCACGCTGCCCAACGGTTGGCGCGTCAAAGGCAGCATGGCCGCGCACCACTGCACAGCGACCGCCGCCCGGCAGATGAAGCGGCCGGTTCGGCGCGCCTCAGCCTCGATGCTCGCGCGCAGTTCATCACTGGCCGCCTGAAAGAGGTGCACCTTCACCAGGCAACTTTCCGCCATCACATCCCACACACCAATCACGCGCCCGTTCGAGAGGATCGTTGACGTGACGTGGCCGGTTTGATCAAACACGCGATCGCTGTGCCGCACATCAAGATAGCGGCTGCGATCTTGATAAGCCAGCAGATACGGATCGTGACTGGGCAAAAGCGTGACGACTGATGGTGCAAGCGCCGCCGCGCTGCGGCACACCTCAACTTCCGTGTTCAACATCAAATAGTGCTCCACCCGCCTGGCAATCTGCACCCGCACAACCTCGCCGCGCATGTGCTCCACCGCGATGTGCGCGCTGACCTGGCCCAACCCCGTCCACGCGGCAATGTCGGCCTCGGTCGCCGGACCGAAGGAGCGCAGATATTGCCGCACGATGTGCATCGCCGCTTCACGCTCACCCATGGGCTCCAGGCGCACCCGCGGAAAATACTCCGCAAACAACGCGTAGCAGAAATTTGGATCAGGGCCGCCCCGTTCGGGCCGGGTTCGGATCAGCAGACCTTGATCACACATGAAACTGAGAAGCGCCGGCACATCCAACGCCGTGCGCAGCGCGTGTCGAATGTCGCCCGCGGTCAGCTCGCGCCCCTTGAGCAAATCAAGAATCTGCCGCGCCAGCGGTTCGTACACCGCGTGCGGCACCCCGCGATACTCCAGATAGCGCCGCGAGGCCTCGACATTCAGGCTGCGCGTAGCCCAGTGTGCGGCGACCAAAAGATCGATCGGCAGGATGTAGATGACCTTGCGCATGCAGCGAATCCGCCCCAGTGTGCGGCGCGTGTAGAGCTCCTCATCCAATTGCTCCCGCTTAAAATTCGGCGCGCGCGCCAACAAGGACAGATACGGCGTCAGGGCGCTGGCCGCATACAGGCCGCTGATGTCCTTCACCAACCGCACGACATCGTAATCCGGCACGCCAGGCGCCAGATGCTGCCGCCGCAGGACGTGAGCGTCAACTTGGGCAGGATCAAGCACGTACATGGACACCACTCAACGCGCAGCTGCTCGCAGTTAGGCCGGTGCAGCACATTCCAGGGCAGCGCGGATGTTCGCCTCGGGCGTTGGGATCAGCGTCACACAACCGGTGCCGATGATATACCGCCGGCCATTCGTCTGCGCCAGGGCCTCGGCAACTTGCCGTCGCACGTCAGCCGGCTGGCCGCACAACATCACACTGTCGCGCGCCAGGCCGCCGCACGCCGCACCCTTGATCTTCGCCAACCCGTCTTTGAGCGACGGCCCCGTTTCCCGATCGTGCCAGTTCCAGACTTGCAGCGGATAGTCGGCCACCGCGTCAAAGTACACATTGTCGCCATGCAGGTGCATCACGTTCAGCCAGTAGTGTTTCGTCGCTTCCAGAATCCGCAGATCGTATTCGCGCCCGAAGCCCGCAAACTCGGCGGGGCTCAGCAGATTCGCCGTGGCGTGCTGCACCGCATAGAAAATGCCCGCCGCGCCCGCCGCCGCGATTTCACGCACAAAAGCTAGCGTCGTTTGCGTGATCACGTCCAGCGCAGCTTTGAACTCGACCGGGTGCTGCCGCAGATCGATCAGCAGTCGCTCGCCGGCCAGGTTCTTCATCTGCGCCAGCGGACTGAATACCGTCTGGATCACAGGCACATCAGGCAGCGCCTGCACGATCGTCTCCAGGCACTTCAACTGCGTGCCCAGCGCACCCGAGCGCGCATCCAGCACTTTGAGATTCCGCCAATCACCGGCGCGCTGGATCGGACGGGTGGTGTAGTGCCGCGTGCCTTCGGTGTTGCCGCGCCATTCATCCTGCACACCCCAGTCCTTGATCTGGAAACTGCTGGCAGGCGTCACCTTCACAAAATCAAAATCCCAGCGCCGCTGAAACGCCACCGTCGCCGCGGCCAGATCAGCGGGGTCTTGATCGTCGCCGGGGAAATGCCGCCACAACGCCACCGGGACGCGATCGACCGCCTGGCCCGCGATGGCCGCTTCTAATCGTTCTCGCTTATTCATCGTTGCACCTCAAAAGAAGTGATGTCCACAGTATCTACCACTTGCCGATTCTCGTCCAGCACGGTGACCCGCACATCGTACTCGCCCGCTGGAAAATCTGGCGGCAGCCAGAAGCCAATCTGATCGCGGCGGATTTCGTCGCGCGCCAGATGCGGCACAGCCGCTTCAACAACCTGCGCGCGGCTGCCCGCCCGATCGATCAACTCAGCCCGCACGATCGCGGTTGAAGATTGATCGCTCAGCCCTTGCCAGAACAACGTCAAGCGCGCGAAGTTGGGCAGTGGTACGATCGGGTTTTCGATCGACCAGCCCAGCCAGCGCGAACCGCCATAGTCCCGATCGATCCGGCCTTGCACCGCCAGCGACTCAAGCGTGGGCGGCCGCCGCGGCGCGGTCACTTTCACCACCGTGTCCAGCACAACGTTATCGCCGACGATCTGCCCGTCGGCCAAGATCGGCGCGCGCTGCCCGGAGCCCAAATCATACAGCCCCACCGACAAGCGATACTCACCCGGCGGCGTACCCGGCAGCACCTGCAAGCGATGCGCGTCCCACACAAAGCGATCGAGCGGCCAGCGCGTTGACGGGAAATCACCGGGGTTGAGCTTGTCACTCTGGCCCCACAGCGTCGTGGCCGGATTGGTCAAATGTGCGAAGACTTGATAATTATGCGGCACGGGCGCCGTGGCGCGCCAGTACAAGGTCAGCGGCAGCGCCTGTCCGGATTCAACCTCAACCGACGGCAGATCGTAACCCAGCAATTCGATGTGCCCCCCAACGTTCGCCCGCTGCTGATGCTGCGCGCCCAGCACCTGCCCCACCGGCGAGGTGTAACGGAAGCACGTATCACAGCGATCAATCCAGGCGATTTTCGCCGCCAGAAAAGCAACGCTCACGATCAGCAGCGCCACCGCGCAGGTGGACTGCGCCGCCGCAACTTCGCGCGCCGGCGCCGGCTTGCGACGGCTGACGCCCAGAATGAAGAGCGCCACCAGCGCACTGAACGAGATCAACGCGCCGATCAGCTGCGACTGCGTCACGCCCAGCTCGGCCTCGATGCGCGGTGAACCGGCAGGAATCTGAAATTCCATCAAGCCCGTTTGATCCTGCGGCGTGACCACCACCTCCACCCCGTCGATCAACACGCGCCAGCCGGGAAACAAGAACGTCAGCAGACGCCCCTTGAACGCGACCGGCGTAGTCACCGCCAAGCGATCGTAAATGGCCGAATGTTCTTCGGCTTGCACGGTCGCCCCCGCGGGCAGCGTCGATCGATCGAATTTATCGATCGCCGCTGCCGTATACGAATCCAGCAGCGACGCCGTCGGCCCCGGCACGCGCCCTGCGGCTTGCGGCAAAAAATCGCCGGTGGAGGTGGTGCCCAACGCGACGCCGCTCAACTCAAAATCGATCAGGCCGCGCGGCGAGGTGTCGCCGAAGTCCGCCTCCCACAGCGGCGGATACATGGCGGGCAAGGCGGAGACGAGCAACGCGAGCAAAACGAGCGCAGGAAAGAGCGTACTTCGTAATGCATAATGCGTAATGCGTAATGGAGTGCACTGTTCAGCTGGTTCAGCACGGAAGAGCATACCGAGGCTCATGGCTAAGGTGAAAGCCGCCGGGCCGAGGAAGCGCCACGGGAACTGCACAAAAGCGGCGGGCGGGATCAAGTCCCACAGGAATTCAGACAGTGGTGTGATGAGAAAGACAAGACCCAGCGTCGCCAGCACAAAGAACAACGTGACTGCGCTGCGGCGCAGCACAGCGATGATCGCTGCCGGGATCAAGAGCAGCCACTGCACCAACCCCAGATTGTAAATGAACCGGGGCGAGGTCGCCCCCATGTCCAGCGCGGGCGACGGCGAGAGCAGCATCGTCGGCGAAATGAAGTGATTGTGATAATCGAAGTGGCCGGGGCCGGCCACGTCAAGCCGGATCGCCTCGCGTTCGGCGATGAACGGCAGCCAGAAGACGGCCGTCAGGGCCGCCGCCAGAACAATCGAGAAGAGATCAGTCCCCCAGCGCTGCGGTCCATCGACAAACAAGCCGCGCCACAGTAAATAGAGTGCCAGCAGCGCCGCGCCGATTAAGGCCAGCAAATTGTGGCTGAACACGAAGGCCGCCAGGATCAGCGGTTGCGCGATCGAGAAGTGCCGGGGCTGATCGAAAACGTAGAACACCCACGGCAGCAGGCTCAACGCCAGGAACTCGGCCAGATCGCCGCGCATGAGTGGATCGATGAACAGGAAATACGGCGACATCACGAATGCCGTGGAAGCGATGACACCCGCCGCCGATCCGAAGTGACGCCGCGCGAAGAAATACACGCCATACGCCCCGAGCGCATACGCCGCCAGCATGACCAGCTTGACGCCGAGCACCGTATCGACGCCGGGGATCAGATCAAAGGCATTGGCCAGGGCGTACGTCAGCGGCGCGTAGTAGTTGAAGATGGGATAGCCGTAGCCGTAGTAGAAGTCCGGCGCCCAGCGCGGATACAACACCCCGTCGCGCAGCACCTCGCCGTATTCCGCCGCGCGGAAGATGTGCAGTTCCAGATCGGTGTGACGCGGCAGGCCGGGGCGTGTGAGGAATGGCAGCGCCGCGATCACGACGATGATCAAGATCGTGATGAGATTCAAATCGAAACGAGGCAAGCGGGTCTTCATTGACCGAGGGCGGTGAAATTCAAACAGAGAGACTGACAGGCAGTTCAGCACTGCCTGTCAGCAGAGAGGCTATCAGCGCACCGCATAGGCGCACAGTTCGGGAATTTCCTCAGGGTGCTTGGCCACGCGCACGCCCACGGCTTCCAGCGCCGCGATCTTGCCCGCAGCGGTGCCCGCGCCGCCTTCGATGATGGCGCCCGCGTGTCCCATGCGCTTGCCGGGCGGCGCGGTCTGCCCGGCAATGAAGGCCGTGACCGGTTTGGTCATCTTGGCGGCGATGAATTCGGCCGCGCGCTCTTCGTCCGATCCGCCGATCTCGCCGATGAGCACAATTTGATCGGTCAGCGGATCATCTTCGAACAGCTGCAGCACGTCGATGAAGTTGGTGCCATTGATCGGATCACCGCCAATGCCCACGCACGTGCTCTGCCCCATGCCGCGATTGGTCAGCGCGTAGATCACTTCGTAGGTGAGCGTGCCGCTGCGCGCCACAATGCCCACGTGGCCGGTTTTGGTAATGTGCCCGGGCAGAATGCCGACTTTGGCTTCACCGGGCGTAATCAAGCCGGGGCAGTTCGGGCCGATCAAACGAATCTGCGGCTTGGTGTCCAGATACGCGCGAACCTTGATCATGTCCAGCACGGGGATGCCTTCGGTGATGCAGACGACGAGCGAGATGCCGCCGTCGGCGGCTTCCAGAATCGCGTCGGGCGCAAAGCGCGCCGGGACAAAGATCACTGAGGTATTAGCGCCGGTCGCATCGACCGCTTCTTTGACGGTATCGAACACCGGCACGCCGGCGGCCCACTCGCCGCCCTTGCCGGGCGTGACGCCGCCCACGACCCTGGTGCCGTATTCGATCATTTGTTTGGTGTGAAACTCGCCTTCACGGCCGGTCATGCCCTGCACAATCAAGCGGGTGTTCTTTCCGACAAGGATGCTCATTGGGCCTCCACTGATTTATTTGCGCGCGATTTCTTGACTTTTGCCGGCGGTTGAGTCGCTGCCTCAGCCGGCGGCAACAATTCCAACATACCGCGAATGAGAGGAACGAGTTCAGAGGGGACTTCAATAACCGTCCGCCGCTTACGGGCAAAAGCGCGATCATCTTCAACCGCCGCTTTTTCAGCAGACTGATTTTCATAGTAAGACAGAACGCGGCGAGTCTTCTTTTCATCCCAGCCGGGCGGGAAGCGATTGCGTGCCATGATTATCTCCTGCGCTGTCGACGCCGATATGCTACCAGCGCCTTGCCTTGTAGCTCATAAGCGGTGATCACAAAGACACTTCCGGGCTGCGGATCGGGCACATAAATAACGCGCAGATAGCGTCCAGCCTCAGTCTGCCCAATCGCTACACGAGAACCTTCTCGTCCGCGCCGATCCTCACCGGGGGCCAGTAGGATCTCGATGACTTCATCTTCAGCAACATCATGCTGGTAGATATGCGGCAGATCAGTCTCGTCATCAATGTAGAAGCGGAAGCGCGTCGCAGCCATCGAAGTCGCCTCGCTTAGTTATTTCCGGAGTTTCTTCTTCGCCGCTGCTTTCTTCGCCAGCGGCCTTTTCACCACCGCCTTCTTGGCCGGTTGCTTCGCAGCGACTTTCTGCCTGGTGTTCGCCCGCTTGGCCTTCAATGGCTTGATCTCCACCGGCGGCAGCTGCACCACCGCCGCTTCGCCCTTTACCAGCGCCACCGCTTTTTGCGCGGCTTCCGCCAGCGTCGAGGCGGTCTGCATGTTGGCTGCCGCCAGAATGCGCCGGCCTTCCTCTTCGTTGGTGCCGACGAGGCGCGCTACCATCGGCACATGGGGCTGCACCTCTTCCATCGCCGCCACGATGCCGCGCGCCACTTCGTCGCAGCGCGTGATGCCCCCGAAAATGTTGAAGAGCACCGCTTTCACATTGGGATCGGCCAGAATGATCCGCAGAGCTGCCGCCACTTTATCGGCCTGCGCGCCGCCGCCGATGTCCAGGAAGTTCGCCGGGCTGCCGCCGAACAACTTGGTCATGTCCATCGTCGCCATGGCCAGGCCCGCGCCGTTGACCATGCAGCCGATCTCACCGTCGAGCTTGATGTACGACAGCCCGCGCTGGCGCGCTTCGGTTTCCGACGGCGCTTCTTCGTCCACGTCGCGCAGCGCCGCCAGATCGGGATGGCGATACAGCGCATTGTCGTCGACCAGGATCTTGCCGTCCAGCGCTTGCAGCACGCCCGCACCCGTAATCACCAGCGGATTCACTTCGGCCAGGCTGGCATCCAGATCCACGAAGCAGCGATACAGCCCCTGCGCGATGGTGTTGAAATCTTTGATCATCTCGCGCTTCAGGCCGATGCCGTACGCAATCTGCCGAGTCTGGTATTCGCGCAGGCCCAGGAAAGGATCGATGGTGACGCGGATGATCTTCTCCGGCGTTTCGCGCGCCACCTCCTCAATGTCGATGCCGCCCGCCGCCGAGGCCATCATCACGGCCCGGCGCCGCAGCCGATCGAGCACGATGCCGAGATAGATTTCCTGCGCAATATCGGCGGCTTCGTCCACCAGCACCTTGCGCACCGTCAGGCCCTTGATGTTCATGCCCAGAATCTGGCCCGCGACGATCTCGGCCTCGTCGGGGGTGTTGGCCAGCTTGACGCCACCGGCCTTGCCGCGCCCGCCCACCAGCACCTGCGACTTGATCACGACACGCCGGCCCAGATCGCGCGCAATGCGCCGCGCATCTTCCGGTGTCGTCGCAATCTCGCCGCGGGGAATGGGCAGCCCATACTTGCCAAACAGTTGCTTCGACTGATACTCGTGCAGTTTCACACTGTCCTCCGGGGTTGTGGGTTGAGTGCTACGGCATTATACAACAGGAACATCCCGCCGATCAGCTGCGTTAAGCGGCGGGATGTGAAACTTATGGGAGTTGATCGAACGAGCCGGTGGGAATCGCCCCAACAAACGGGGGATACTTCAACACCCGACCGAACACCGTATCGACCACGTACACGAATCCGTGTTGGTCGACGGCGATGCCGCCGGGCAGCCCGAAGCCGGTATTGTCCGTGCCGTTGCCGTACTGACCAAAGCTGCCCAGATAGCCGCCGTCACGGCTGAAGACCAGAATACGCAGCCCGGCCTGATCCGCCACGTAAACCCGGCCCTGCCGATCCATCGCCACGTACGGCTTCCCGACTTTGTCCTTGTCCAGCCAGCCATCAATCTCCCAACTGGCAATGGATACGCCATCGCGATTGAAGGTCTGCACGCGTCCATTCCACGTGTCGGCCACGGCGATGTTGCCCTCCGCGTCGGTGGCAATCCCGACCGGCTCATCCAGCTGACCGGGCAGCAGGCCCGATCCGCCGAACTGGCTGATGAACGCCCCCTCGCCATCGAAGATCTGCACGCGCTTGTTGCCGGTATCGCTCACCAGCACGCGCCCGTCCTGGTCCACCGCAATGCCGCGCGGCCCGAAGAATACGCCCGGATCGCCGGTGGCCGCGCCGCCCGTGTTGCCCTCAACGCCCCAGCCGTTCATGTACGCGCCGTCGGCGGTGAAATGCTGCACGCGATGGTTCCATGTGTCGGCGATGTAGAGCGTGCCGTCCGGCGCGACGGCCACCGACCACGGTTCGTTGAACAGGCCCGGCTGATTCGACGCGGCAGGACCACCGATCGAGGTGATGAACTGCCCGGTGCGATCAAATTTCTGGATGCGGTGGTTGTAGCTATCGGCCACAAAGATCGATCCATCCTCGGCCACCGCAATGCCCTGCGGCGATTGGAACTGGCCCGCGCCGGCGCCGATGCCTGCGCCCAGGACCTGCTCGGCCGTGATGTCCTGCCAGCCTTCGACATAGGGATCGACGTAGGGCTGTTGCTCGATCGGCTGGCCGACACCGAGGGATTCGCTCCAGATTTGCGCGGCCAGATCGTTGCGCACGTACAGGCGGAAGTCGCTGACCAGCGGCCAGTTGTCGGGCGTGTGCGGGCCAAGCTGCTGTCCGCCGGCGTTGCGCACGTTCACGTACTGCGTGTAATCGCGGTTGAGGAAGATGTCGACCAAAGCGCTGCGCCGCTGCGGCTCGATGATCCAGCGCGCCAGAATGCCCAGATTCTCCGGTAGTTTCTTCAAGCTGTACAGCGTGCAGCGCAGTTGGCCGGCGCGTTTCTCGCTCGCATCGATCGCGCCGTCCTGGTTCTCGTCGGTGGCACTCACCGGCATGGCCGCGCCGGTGGCGGCGTCAATCTCATTGGGCGGGCAGTCGGCCATGAACTTGTAATCTTCCATCGGCCACCAGATGCGATGCCCCTGCCAGTAAGTGTGCGTCTGCCGCAGCACGCTGTCGGCCACGCCCCAGGTCTTGTCACTGGCGATGATGATGGGCGCGTCCAGATCGCCGCGCGACGGCGAGTCGGCATACTGGTACTTGTTGGGATAGTCGCGCAGATACCAGTAGAACGGCCACGACGATTCCGCGTCGAAGCCGATGCGGATGGTCTTGCCGCCCGCGCTGCGCTGTGAGAGCTCTTCAATCTGTTTCATGGCCAGGTGCAGGCCCGGTCCGCCATGCGCATACACGCCGTACTCCAGCGCCGAATCATAGGTGATGAAGTTCCAGATCCAGCCGGTGCGAATCGTCAGCACCGTCAAGAGCAGCAGGCCCATGAGCGCCGCCAATCGCAGCAGCGTCTGCCACGTAGGTCGCGGTGTCATGCGCCACAGCCCCCACAGCGAGAAGGCCAGCACGATCAGCGCGGCGAACCACGCCCCAAAGGCCGAGAGGTTGTCGAGCTGCTGCCCGCCGAAGGCTTTCTGCAAGGCGCCGATCAACCACGCCCCCGACACGATCGCCGCTGCCAGCAGTAGCGCGGCCAGCCACCAGCGCTCCGTGATGAACGATTTCCACGGAATGCGCTCGAACCAGTCGCCCAGGAATTTGCCGCTCAGAAAGATCATCGGCAGCGCCAGGTAGACCATGAGCCACGGCATCTTCTCGCCCGCGTAGGAAAACGCCAGCCAGCTGCCGAAGCACCACCAGATCAAGAACGGGACAACGAGCCGCAGATCCCAAGCAGCCGCAGACTTTACGCCGCGCCGCCAGTTGATCACGCCGCGAACCATGTAGAAGATCGCGGCGCTGATCGAAATCAGCAGCGGCAGGTATTCGTAGATGGGTGTGACGATGAAGTAGTAGTAGATGGGCTGCGAACCGCGCTGCACGCCCTGCTGCTCCAGCCAGTAGCCCAGCGAGCCGACGAAGCCGGTACCCAACCCCACACCGTTGGTGAAAAACGTGGTAAAGAACGGAATGGTGATGCCGAGGAAGATGGCGGTGGCGATCAACCACACCCGCCGCTTCCACCACCACCCGATCGCCAGGGCCGCGGCCGCGAACGCGCCGAACAACGCGGCCAGCCGCATCACCGGGCCGATGTCGTTGGTGGGGAAGTTGCCGTCGTGGAAAAAGGCGACATTGACGAACTCTGCGCCGAAGACCAGCTTCCACACCGGATTGAACACCACCAGCGCGCCTGCCGACAGCATGAACAGGCTCAGTGTCAGGATCACGACCGCCAGATCGAACGAGGGGGACTCGCGCAAGCGATCGGGCAGGATAAACTTGAGCCAGAAGTAGACGGCCACCGTGATGATGATGAACGGCGCCAGCGTGAACAACGCCACCCTGGCCCATGCGCCGGCCATTTGCAGCCAGTACGTCAGCTGCGCGCTGAACTCGACGGGCAGTCCCGGTTGCAGGGGTTGCGGAGGCACAGGGAATGGCATCGGATCGCCCGGCCCCAGACCCACCGCCCCCATGATCAGCGCCTGCACCACCACCACGGCAATGGCGATGAGGGCCGCCACGGCCAGACCCAGCACCGCCCGGCCCAAAATACCGATCCAGAAATTCTGGTTCTTTCCCAATTCCAGCAACGCCGCGACCGCGACAAACACGCCAAAGATCACCGCCACGATGAACGTGGACTCCATCGACAGGAAACCGAAGGCCAGCGCGCCGGCGATGAGGTACAACCACTTGTTCTCGCGCTGCTGGATGTAGGCGAAGATGCCCCACGCGATGAGGACCGCCCACACCAGCATGTACGCTTCGTCGCGGATGTAGCGCCCGTGATACCAGATCGACGGCGAGATCAACAGCATGAACGACGTCAGCAGCGCGCCGGTGCGGCCCAGCCAGCGCCGCATGAAATACGGCAGGCCCACCAGCGCCACGCCGAAGATCGCCACCGAGATGCGGGCCGTGAAATCGTCGGCGCCGAACAGGCTGTAGATCAACGCGTTGATGTGGAACAGGAACGGACCGTGCATCAACGGCGTGTGCTGAAAGCCGCCGCCCTTGTACAGGTTCCACGAGTAGTAGACGTGCAAACTCTCATCGTGGCTCATGCCGCGATCGCCCAGCGCCCAGAAGCGCGTGAGGATGGCGATCACGATGAAGACGAGGTACAGTGTCTTCTCCACGTCGAGATGAACCGAGGCCAGCACGGCGCGGTCCAGCCAACTGATTTTGCGTTCGGTTACGGGTACAGATGCGCTCATAGAATTCTGATCTCTATTTCAGGATTTCAACCCGCTTCCCCCTCTCCTGAGTTGAGCAGCACAACTCAGGAGAGGGGGCCAGGGGGTGAGATTCAAATTTTCAGCACCAGTTTCACGACGACCATGCCGATCAGACCCGCCAGAAACAGCAGGCCATAGCGGCGATTGTGGATAAAGGCCAGCGAGACGAACCACAACGGCCAGGCTGCTTGGGGATACCACTCCGGCGGCGCGGCAGGTTTGGGCTGCAAAAATTGCGGCAGCACCGTGCGCAGCATGGTCAAGGCCAACAACACGATCAGCATGATCCAGTGATAGGCGCCGGCCACCACCAGCGCGATCACCAGCAGGTACATCAGCACCATCATACCGATCGCCGCATAACGCGAATTGCGCTCGCCGAGGATCACCGGCAGCGTGTGGATGCGCTTGGCTTTGTCCGCGTCGCACTTGTCGATGTGCTTGCCGAAGATCACTGTGGTCACGCCCAGCGCATACGGCAGCCCGGCCAGCACCACCGGCCAACTCCACTCGCCCGCCACCACAAAGTAGCCACCGCCGATCATCAACGGTCCCCACACGATCAGCACCGCAATCTCGCCCAGGCCGATGTACTTCAACGGCCACGTATAAAACAGCACAAAGAATGCGCCCAGACCTAGCAGCAGCAGCGCCAGCGGCCCGCGCCAAGCCACGAGCACCAGGCCGCAGACCAGCGCCAGCAACCCGGTGACCGCAGCATACGTCAGCAATTGGCGCTTGGTCATCAGGCCATGTTCCAACGGCTGCGGTCCGTACTGCGCTCGATAGTAATTGTCCTTGTCCACGCCGCGCACGTAGTCGGTGTAATCGTTCAGCAGATTGTTCGTCGCGTGCGCCAGCACCAAACCGATCGTCATCAGCAGCCACGGCACAAAGTCGAACTTACCGGCGAGCAGCGCCAACAGGCCTGCAATCGCCGCCGAGATGAACGTCATGATCAGCACAGCCGCCCGGGTGGAGATCAACCACTTCGAGATCACGTCGAGCTGCTTCCATTCATCGGTGCTGATGCGCGGAATAATCCGCAGCGCCTTGCCCCACATTGCTACATTCATAAACTCAACCTCTCCCGCAGGGGTCGTCCCTACGGCCTTGCCTTCTCCCACACCACATACGTCTGCACCGGCAGCGGCGCCGTGTCGCTTTCGCGGTATAGCCACCAGCGCAGCAGATCGTTGTCCGTCAACTGCGACGGCTCCCACAACCGCTGCGTTTCAAAGCGCTGGCCGCGATAGGTCTCGGTCACAAATGGCGGGAACGCGCTGCCCAGCGGCGCGATCACGATCGGCGCCAGATCGCTGACTACGGCGTTGTACTGCGCGCGTTTGAAATCGCGCAGCGCCCAGCGCACAACGGCATCATCCTGGGGCAGCGTCACCGCCACCTGCGCCTGATCGACAAACCCGGTCGCGCGCCTGGACGCCGCCTGCACCAGCGCGCGCAGATCGCGCACGTCCGGCGTCACCGCCGTCGGCCCCCACAACAGCTCGCGCGGATTGCCCGCCTGCCGCTGCGTCACACTCCACGCGCTGCTGAACGATGTGATCGTCAGCGACACGAACAACGTCGCCACGGCGGCGCGCAGCGTGGCCCGCCAGCCGATCAACAACACAAACACGCCCAGCATCACCGCCGCCAGCAGCACCATGCCAATCGCGACGGTGCTGCCCAGGCTTAGCGACAGGCCGAGGAAGGTGCTAGAGGACGTTGGCCCCACTGCCGTCTGCGCCGTATTGATCGCCAAAAAGCCCAGCACCACCGCCGCCGTCAGCCAGAACACACCCTCGGCCTGCCACGCGCCATGTTGTTCCAGATCGCGCGCCAGCCGCTCGAGCAGCACACCGCCCAGCAGCGCCAGCGGCGTCAGCATCAACGTCAAATCCAGCACCTGCCGACCAGGTTGCAGCAAGGCGACGCTGAACGCGCCGATAGTCCAGATACCCAACAGCAGGATCAGGCCGGTCACGCGGCGCAGCGACGCAATCAACCCTGCCAGTCCAAAGATCACGATCAGCGGCTCATACACGATCAGAATCTGGAACAAGCGCAGCGCCCCAATCGATTCCACGGCGCTCCATGCGGCCACCCACGCCGTCAGGCTCTCCGGCACATGCGCCAACCCCGCCGGTCGCAGGAACAGCCCCGTCGCCGCCGCAATGCACGTCACCCCGCCGATCAGCACCGCATCGCGCACGGCATGCTCGTCGCGCCGCAGCTGCTGCACCGTGGCGCGATCCTCGTCCGACGCGATCCAGAAATATGCGATCAATAACGCCGGGATCAGCACCAGCGCGATCGTGATCAACCCCGGCCCGCTGGCCACCAACAACCCGATCGAAATACCCAACCCGATCAGATCGATCCGCTGCTGCGTGGTGACATAGCGCAGCCCACAGCCGATCGCCGCCAGCGCGCACGCGGCCGTCCCGATCGCGCCGTCAAGCGATCGCGACGCAGCCACCAGCGTGGGCGAAACCGCCAGCAGCAGCGCCGCCCCCAGCGCGCCATAGCGCCCGATGTGCGATCGGAACAGCGCGGGCAGCAGCACCATGATCGTTCCCAGCAGCGCCGGGACGAGCCGCACCCAACTATCGGTCACCGTCGTGCCAAACAGGCCGAACAACACCTGATTGATCGCAAACAACAGCGGACTGCCGCCCACGGGCATGGCCGCACCATCGAACGCCGCTATCGCCTGCGCCGCTTCGCGAGTGGATAACGGCGCCGCTTCCAGATTCCACAACCGCAGCACCGCCGCCACGCCCAGAATTACAGCGTACAACGCAACCTCTGCTGTAATGACCACGCCCGCCTGCGGTGCTTCGATCGCCTTGGCCGTCTTTGTCGGGTTGATTGTCGTTGACGTTGCTTTCATCTCATTACTCGTTACTCGTTACTCTGGGTCTTCCGACTTTGGCGGGAAACCGTCGGTGCATCGTCATTGCGAGCGCTTCCTGCGAAGCAATCTCCTTTCGACCGGTACTGAGATTGCTTCGTCGCGAACAGCGCTCACCTGCCCCGCGCCGTTGGCGGGGTCGCAATGACGCACGTTGGTGACAATAATCCCGCTGAACCCGGAAGAGCCGTTACTCTTTACTCGTTAGGCACGTCACGGCACCTGATAAATCGTAACTCCGCCCTGCTGGAACGCCGCCGGCAGATACTGCGCAAACTTCGCCAGCCCGGCGGGCGGATAACGCCGCTGCTCGTTCGGGCCGACGACGACGTAGCGCACCTTTAAGTCACGCAGCAATTCCAGCATGCGATTCGCATCGCCCGTCGTGTAAATCTCATCGATCTGCGCCGCGCGCGGACCCTGGATGTCGTAGTTGCCGCGCCACTGACCTTCGTGACCCGCCCACCCCACTACGGTGGGCAAGCCCGTCCACGCCGACAGGCGCGACATCTCGGCGTGATACTGATCGCCGGGTGTTTCCAGAATCACGGGATTACCCTGCCCGTTCGCCATCAGCCATTGGGCCGCCGCGTAATCATCGGGTGCGAACTGGCCGGTGAACTTGAGTGCATCCAGCATTGGCGCGCTCGCTCCCGCCGTCAGCGTGGGCAGCGCCATCGCCGGGAAGAATAGCCCCAGCGCCACAACCACCACCACGACCGCCGCCGCCACCGCGCGCACGACGCGGTGCAAGCGGCCGCCCGCAATTAAATAGTACGCCGCAAACGCCGAGGCCACCGCCCACAGCGCCCACGCTTGATAGTAGAACTTGAAGATCGTGTTCATGCGATAGCCGAAGCCATCGACAAGATAGAAGAACTCCGTACCGATGGTCAACAGCAAGCCGACCCCGAAGAGCAGCAGCGCAAAATCGATCGGCGATGCGGGTTGACGCGAAGTGTCCGTCTCGATCTCGCTTGGCTTCCGCCGCGCGATCCACAACAACACGATCGCCGCCAGCGCGATGCCGATCAAGATGGGCGTCCATGGACTGAGCAAGCGCGCCATCAAATGATCGGTGAGGCTCAGGCCGTTCTGCGCCATCGCCGCCGCTACGTTGTCGAGCGCCGCACGCGCCCGCTCAGAGATCGCCGTCATGCCGACGCCCAACACACTGGCAATCAGCGCCAGCAGCACGACAAATCCGATCCCGCCACCGACCGCCTTGGCAAGGAAGGGCACAACACGCAGCTGCTTGCCTTTCGCCGCCAGATAGATCAGCGCCAGGCCGAACATCAGCCCGATGATCAGATATGGCCCGAACATCACGAAGAACTGCGGGAAGCGCGTGCCATTGTAGATATTCGGCGCGATGCCGCCCGCCTGCGAAGTGAAGCCGCGATAGAACGGCAGATACAGCGCCACGCCGATCGCGCCGAGCACGGCCACATCGATCGTCACTTCCCACAAACGCGGCTTGTGCGCGCGCCAGTAACCCAGGCCCAGCGCCATCATCAACACAAAGGCGTAGATCGGAAAATCCCACGTGTTCAAAAAGCCCAGGCTGCCCACCGCCAGCGCATACAACGGCCACAGCGGCGCGCGTTGCGGTCCCCGCCACAGCGACGTGATCGCGCCGCGCGCCGCACCCTGATACAAATTCAGCGCCAGCGCCATGATCACCAGCGCAAAGGGCAGCGCCAGCACGTGCGGATGCATGTCACCCAGAATGTAACTGAACTGCGGAAACTCGTCGATGACTTCCTGATAGGACGACGCGCTGGCCGCTGGCAGTCCCGTAATCTGCGCCAACAGCGGACTCACTTGCTCCGGCGGATAGTCATGAATCACGCGCGATGATCGCCACCACCACCAGCCCTGGCGCGGCGTCCACCACGGCATTTCGGGAGGATTTTGCACGGCGGGGCCGTTGAGCTCCAGAATATCCAGCCAGCGCCAGAACTCCGGCGAGCCAACGTTACTCGCGTGTGCCACCTCCAGCGGTCCCTGGAAGTTGCCCATCACGGCCAGCATCACCGCGCCCAGCGTGGCGAAGATGATGGCCGCGGTCTTGGCCTGGCGCTTGAACGCCAACACCAGATTGCCCACCACGCCAAACGCGCTGGCCGCGGCGAGCGCGAACCAGAAGGCATTGCTCAGGCTGAAGGCCGCACCCGCCGCCACACCCGTCAACTGGTGCATCAACGACATCATCACGTAACCAAAGTAATAATAGGCGATGGCGTAACCCGACAGCCACGGATCGAGCGGCGGGAATGTGGCGCTGCGATTGATCGCGTTGAAGAAGGCAAACTCCATCGGCTTTTCGGTGGTCGACAGATCGGGCGCGTGGGCGCGGAAGACCGCCCAGCCGATCAACGCCACGGCAAAGACGATCTCATACGCGATGAACAGCCAGCGGTAGTCGCGCCACAGGCCGCGCAGATCGGCGCGCTGGTCATCGCCCCGCCAGCCCCACACACTGGCCAGCGCCACGCCGATCAGCACCACGAGGATGCCGCCCGTCGAGTTCTGAATCACGCCCAACGAAGCCAGCAGCCACAGGCCATACGACACGAACAGCAACCCGAGCGGCTTGACCAGCATGTAGCCGCGATCGGGCAGCCAGCGCAGCCAGCGCGTCACCACCGGCCACGCGGCCCAGCCCAGAATCTGGATAATCAACCACCACATGAAGACAGCAATGGGTTCGGACATGATAAGTCAGTTAATCAGGGATCGGTTAATCAGAGATCGGGTCAACGGCGTGGCAGATCGCCGGGATCAGGCTCCGGGCGGTCGACGTTGATGTCATGACCGGGCTCATTCTTGCCCGGTTGCTCACGTTTCAAGTAATCGATGTAACCGTTTAGCAGGTGTTGCGCTTCGCCGGCCAGATCGCGCGCCTGACGATAAAGATGTTCAGAAATGTAGCCCAACTCGCGCGCAGCGCGCAAATGATTTTCTGTTTCGCTGAGCGATCCACGCGCATTGTAACAAAACCGGACGCGATCGCGGTAGTAGAAACGCCCATGACCTTCGGCGATATTCGCCCCGACGCTTTTACTGGAACGGCGGATTTGATCGGCCAGGTCCCACTTCTCTTCTGGAGGCAGGTGTGGAACCACTTCACGGTGCGTCAATAGCATCAAAGCATGAGCCTTTTGCCAAGCCTGCAAACTCTCAAACCCTTCCGCCATACCAGCCTCCTTTCGCATTGCCTGTCAGTAATCGATGCCTGGCTAGGACCTGATTGACCGATCACCCATTAACCGATCACTGATTACCGTACCACTTCATAAATCTTCGTTCCCTCATTCTGGAAGACAACCTTCAACGTCCCTTCGGCCGCCATCTGATCGAACTTGGTCAAACTTGGCGAGATGTAAGTCGGATCGAGCGTCAGGGCAGGATCGAACCCTTCGGGTGCATAGGTGGCGCGCTCCAGCGGCCCGACGACGATGTACTTCACATTGTAGCGATTCAACACTTCCTGCGCTACTGCTGGATCGAGCGTGCGATACAGGGTGGACACATCCTGCAAGCGCCGATCGATCACCCAGCCCGGCATGATCGATCGCTGCTGGCGCTGATGCCAGTCCCAACCGATGATGGTGGGCAGCCCCGTATTGATCGAGATGCGCGATCCCCACTGATACAACCCGACGTTCAACAGGCCGGAACCCGCCTCGGCGACGACGGGCGTGCCCTGCACGTTGTCTTGCAGCCACTGAATGGCTTCGTAATCCCACTGCAACTTATACGCCGGAATGCCGTACTCGGCCACTGTCATGTAATCCGTGCCGTTGAGACCTGGCGCCTGATTCGCCACCCAGCGATCGCTGATCTTGTTGGGCGTCGCCGTCAGCACATAGAAGAACGACGCCGCCGCCAGCACGCCCATGCAGCCCTTCCACAACCACGCGCCCCAGCCGTGCCAGCGCTGCAACCGATCGGCCAGCCAGCCCAGCGCCACCGCCGCGCTGATGCCCAGCAAAATCCACACCTGCAAGTAGAATTTGAAGGTCGTGTTCATGCGGCTGATGTCACCCTTCAACACGACGATCTCCACCACCAGCGTCAAGCCCAACGCCAGACACACGACAAAATACCAGAAGCGCTGCGCGGCTGCCAGGCGCGGTCGCACGGCCAGCGCGATGCAGACCACCACGATCGGCAGGACAATCAGCGCCACGTCGCGCTGCGTCTTGAGCATGAGTCCGTCGAGGTTGATGATCTCGCGGTTCGCGCGATACAGCAGGGCGATCAGCACGACCAGGATTACGCCGCCCACAATCGCCGCCCAGCGCCAACCCTTCAACGCGCCCCACACGGTCCGCCACCAGCGCCAGCCCCAACGCTTGATCTCCCACAGAATGAACGTGACGATGGGGAACAGGAACAGCAGATGGATGTTGAGATACGCCCACCACGGCGTCAGCGATCCCTTCCATTCTTCGATACTGGAATAGGCCGTGGCGTAACTGCGCGTGAACGGCGTGAACGCCACAATGCCAATCAAGACAAAGCCCGCTGTGCGAGCGATGAAACGCACCCACGACGAGACACGATCGAGCGGTTCGTTGGCCCACGTGCCCATGAACAACGCGGCCACGCCGATCACCAGATAAGTCGGATAATCCCACGTGTTCGTCGGGCGGAGCGCGCCGGCGGCCAGCCCCCCCAACCCGATCGAGACGACGCCGCCCCACGTCCAGAGCGGCGGACGCGTGAGCCAGCTCACGGCCAGCGCCAGCACCAGCAGCGTCAGCGGCATGGCGATCATGTGCGCGTGCAGATCGGCGTACAAGAACGTGAAGTACGGAAATTCCGAGATGGGACCCGCTTCCGACGGCGGCGCGGGGATCTCGCGCGTGGGGGTGAAGTACCACCACTCGGGGCGCATGAGGCTCTTCAACTCGGTCTTGTCCTGCGTCATCTTGACGATGCCCTGCACGGTATCGGCCACCTGCTTCAACGGCGTGATGGTGCTCTGGAACGTCTCGCCGCCGTATTTGCTGATCTGCTGCTGCACCACCTGCACGCCGCCCAGGTTGCCCATGAACACCACAAACACCGCCGCGATGACGCCAATCACCGCCGGATCTTTCAGCCAGTATGATCGATCGCGCACCCAGCGCCCGAAGGCCTGCACCAGATTGAACGCCACGCAGAACGCGCCCAGCGCCGTCAGCGCAAACAACGTCGGAATCGCGAAGTTGTACGCGATCGACGGCAGGATGCCCAACAATTTCGTCAGCGCCGCAATCAGTACGAAGCCAAAATAGTAATATGTGATCTGCCCGCCCGCGTGCCACGGATCGTACGGCGGGAAGTACTGGCTCTTGATCACCGCGTTGAGGTAGGCAAAGTCCATCGGCTTCTCACCGCCCATGACGGGATGCCACAGATCGGGATTGCCGAAACGCACGAGCAGGAAGAATAGGAAGGCCGCGCCGAACAGCGCTTCTTCGATCAACAATGTGCGGCGCTGATCTTTGAAGAACGCGCGCAGTTCCACGCGCTGCCGCCACGCGGCCATACCGCCCACGAGGCCCAGCCCCAGCACGCTGAGCAGAATCGTTGTGCGTGTGAACGGCACAATCTGGTAACTGGCGAGGAACCAGATGGCGAACACGGCGACGAGCAGCCCTGCCATGCGCGCGATGCCATAGCCGCGATCACGCAGCCCGGGGGCCGCCGCAAAGACAAGCGGGAAAGCGAACAGCCCGATCAGGAAGATCGCCGCATACCACACCAGCCCGCCGATCAACGGCGCTTGATTGAGCAGCCCGTTCCGATCGAACAGGTCCGACCACGTGCCCGTTTCCTGCTGTGCCTGCCAGACTTTGTCGGACAACATCAAGCCGCCGGCCGCCGCCGCATAATCTTTGGGCGAGATGTCATTGAGGATCGTGCTCAGATCAACCTTGCTCAGCACGGCGCGCACCTTTTCCGGATCGAAGTCCGGCGTCTTCTCGAAGATCAACACGCGCGGATGATCGTACACGCTGAAGGCTTCTTCGGCGGGCGGCATGGGCACGTTGATCAAGCTGCGGCACGTCTCCACGCCGGCCTGTGGGCAGCGCGTGGGATCAGGCCATAAGCCCATGTACTGCGTTGTCTCTTGATCGGGGAAGTTGAACGGCCCCAGCGTGGGATACGCTTCAAACGAGCCGACCAGCTTGAATCCCAGTTCACCGCTGAACATGGCCCGATAGTATTCCGTCGTCAGCGGGAAGTGCCGCGGCTGACGCGACATAGGCGCATACGCGCGTGCGCTGGCCATCGTCACGTAGTCGCTTTGATTCAGCCAATCCACCAGCGCGTTCAATTTCTCCGGCGTGTCTTCCCACTGCCGCTGCACCTCGACGCCATGATAGATGCTGTAACCGTCGCGGCCGCCCACGCGCACCGGCACCGTTTCATCCCACGATTCCACGGCGATGGTGCTGCTCTCGGCTTGCAGCGGCGCGCCGTTGACGGCGGTGAGCAGCGCGAAGTAATCACCGGCGGGCAGCGTCACCGGCGCAAAGTTGAACGTGAACGATCCGCCGCGCGCACCCGCCTGCTCGACGTTGGCCGTCAAGTCAGCTGAAGCGATCGGGTTGGCGCCGTCCGGCGAAGTGCTGATCGTCAGGCGCAGCGTCTCCGGCTCGACATCGCCGTTGAGATCGATCAACCGATTCACGCTGGCCGTGTGCAGGGTGCTGTCGGCCTCCGTCTGGAAGAAGGCCGCCGCCGGCTGATTGTTCTCCAGCAGGATGGTGGTATTCAAGAACGGGAGTTGAATCGCTTTGGCCGCGCCGTCCTGCTCGACGCGCAAGGTCACCGCCGTCGGCACATTCTCGAAGATCCATGCGGAGGCAGCAACGCGCGTGGTGGTCTGCCGATAGATGTCGGTGAAGGCGAAGGCCCAGCCATACGCGCCGACGATGACGAACGCCGTCACGGCGATCGAGACCGCGCGCCACAAGGTGGTCCGTCGGGCGCGCGTGGCGCGATCGAGCAGCGCCACCAGACCGGCCGCCGCCAGGATCGACAGGAAGGGATAGATCGGCAGTTGATAGCGAACCGATTTGACGAAGGCCGATCCCATCCACACGAAGTAACCGGTGACCCACAACCAGATCAGCAGCGAACGCGACTGCGCCACACTGCTGACCCAATCCATGATCTTGCCGTGCCGATTGCGCAAATACGGCGTGATGAACGTCTGCCACGCGGCCCACGCCCAACCGATCCAGGCCGCCAGCCCCAACGGCAGGCCCATGCCCCAGAAAACGATGTTGACCCACGGGAACACCAGCGGCGTCCGCTCGGACCACTGGATGCCCGGCGGCCCGCCCGGGTCTTCGCCGGAATTCAATTTCTGCGCGTAGGCCATGTTGCTCGACCAGCGCTCGTCGAAGCGCAGCAAACCGTCGAAGGCGTAAGGCATGAAGATGCGGAAAGCGATCAACGCAGCAAAGCCGGCTACCACTAAACGCGCCAACGCGCCTTCGATAGATGCTTTGCGCTGCGGATCGCGCCACTGGCGGAAGACGGGCACGAACAAAGCGACAGCCAAAATCCCGACGATGGGCGCGACGTTGATGCGACTCGCCACCGCCAGGCCGCTGGCGACGCCCGCCGCAATTGTATCGAGCCACGAGAAGGTATCGCCCAGACGGATGATGAAGAACAGCGCCGCGACGACGAAGAACGTGGCGAAAATATCGGCGGTGTAGAAGTGCGACTGCTGAATCTGCATCACCGTAGCCGCACCCAGCGCCGCCGCCAACAGGCCGGCCTTCACGCCAAATAGCCGCTTGCCGATGAGAAACATGAAGATCAGCGTGAACAGATCGAAGATGGCTGACAGCGCGCGGCCCAATAACTGCACACCCTGATAACTGGCAAACGGATACGTCATGCCATCTTTCGATAGGCACAGTTGCTCGTTCGCTTTGCACACACCATCAAGAATATCGGCTGTGTAGCGTGTGATGAAGATGGGCAGATCGCCGTAGACGAACAGGCCAAAGCCCTTGGTGTACGGATTCAGCGGCGAGGTCTGCGAGTCGAAGTATTCGTTCAGGTCCGCCGCCGGTTGAATGGCCGACGTCACTTGCGAAAGGAAGTTCTCGTCGGGATGCAGCGGATGGCCCTGGCTCCAGTCCAATCCGCCGAGGCGGAAGTACGCGCCGAAAGCAAGGATGCCCAACAGCAGCAATGCCACAGGTAGCCACGTCCAGCGCTTTTTGGCGGCAGGTGCGGGTGGAGCAACAGTTTCAGGTTGAGGTGATGTCGTCGTCGGTTCGATGGTCATAGAAAGTCACGCGAATATATTGTTCACAGCAG
>CAYNML010000009.1:62653-92854 GCA_964398185.1 uncultured Anaerolineae bacterium
GTCGTCGTCGGTTCGATGGTCATAGAAAGTCACGCGAATATATTGTTCACAGCAGCGACGTCATTGCCGCGCGCCTCCGGCGGGAATCCACAGACACAACCAGCGGTATGGCATGGCGGCGGCCTGGATGCCCGACGAAAGCACTCGGGCATGACGTGTGAGAATCAGTTTCTCGTCGCGTATAAGTAACCCAAATAATCGTGCACCGGATTGGGCTGCACCTGCACTTGAAAGCCGGCGCGCTGCAAGAGCTGCACCAACTCGTCGTGCTGTCCGGCAGACGTGTTGTCGTGATACTCCAAGGCGATGCGCTCAATGCGCTGCAATAGCCCGGCATCCATACTGCGCAAGATCGCATACTCGCCGCCTTCGATGTCCATCTTCAGGAAATCGCAGCGATCAAGTCTGTACTCATCAAAAACCTGTTGCAACGTAATCGCTTGCACTTCGATCGTCTGCGTGCCCGCCTGCGTCGTCGAATGCTGCACGGCCTCGCCCAGCCCGATGTTCAGCGCCAGCGATCCTGGCTTCTCAGCGATGGCGCACGGCTGCGCGGTAACATGCGGCAAGTTGTTCAGCGCCACGTTCTGCTGCAACAGCGCAAACGATTCCGGGAACGGCTCGAAGGCCAGCACGCGGCCGTGGGGATTGCGCTGCGCGGCGCAGGCCGTAAAATCGCCCAGCCCCGCGCCGATGTCGATGATCGTCCAGCCGTCTTGCAAGATCAGGCCGTTCTCATAATCCCGATCGAGACACGTCTCCTTGACGACCCACACATCCATGGCCGTGCGCACGCGGAACTGCAAGCCGCTTCCGCGCAGGTGAATCATCAAGGGTGCACTTTGTCTTTGTCCAGCGAACAGCGCAACCACTTTGGCGCGTGGTGAAACGTGCCATAGCAATTTCGGAACTGAACGGGCGTAATAAATCAGGCCAGATAAACGCATTTTGAACACGGAAACGTAGTGCGTGGACTGCCTTTACGCATTACGCTTTACGCTCTTTCCGCCACAAAGAAACAGCAGCCGGAATTCGGCACATCTTCTTCCAGCACGCGCGGCGCCAGTACCGCTTCTTCCAGCGCGAAACGCGGACGCCACGGCCACGCCACCCACTTGCCCGTCACCTTGCGCGTCAACAAATTCGGCACGCCGTAGTAGTGGCCCAACTCCAGATACTGCGTCGCGCGCGGCGAGAGATAGCCGCGCCGCAGCGTGATCTTGAACCCCTGCGCCTCCAGCCGCCGCTGCCATTCGTCGGGCGAATACATGTGATAATGCACCTGCATCGTCCGGAACCACTCGCGATAGCGCGCCGCCTGGCCCTTCGCCCCAACCCGATCGAGCGTACGAGCCACCACCAGATTCTTGTTCAGTTGATCGGTCGGCACCGACAGGATGAACTTCCCGCCGGGTCGCAGCACGCGCGCCACTTCGCCGAAGACCTGATCGAGCTTGGGCATGTGCTCCACGGCGCAGTTCGCCAGCGCCGCCGCAAATGTGCCGCTGCGATACGGAATGTTCCACGCGCTCGCCACGTCGAGATGGCCATACACGCCGCGCTTGTTCGCTTCCACCAGACTGGCGTGCGCGATGTCAAGGCCCACCTCGGCCTGCTTGAACGTCACTGCAGCAAAGTGCCCATCGCCGCAGCCGATGTCCAGCAGCGGGCGCGGCAGCGGGCCGAGCTCCAGCAGGAGGCGATGCTCGATGGCGCGGATTAACGCGCGAAAGGCGGGCAGCTGGCTCAGGTGCTGCCACAGAATATCCCTGGCAGCTTGCAAATCTTTGTCGCTCATTCTACATTCCCAACATTAACGGAAGATTGATTCGCATGGCTCGCCACGCGGCGAGCCACGCTGTTAGCGGAAACACGTTAAAACGTGTTTCAACACGTTTCCTCTACCAGCCATCGAGTTCACTCGATGGCGCGATGGCACTCTCGCTGGCGCTCCCTCATCGCGCATAAACGTAGATCTGAACCGATCCATCCGTACCACGAATCTCGACGGGAGCGTGTTCGCCGAATGCTTGCGCCAAGAAAGGATAGACGCCGTCACGATCCGCGCTCACATACACAAAACGGCACTCGCCTGTCGGGCACAAACTATTCCAATCGGTGCCGGGGACATCCGCTTTTTTGATCAAGTGATAGTTCATACCCAGATCGAAGTGCTGCAAGCCCCACGGCACGTAATCGTCGGCCACACCATCGGGTTGAATCAGCGTCACGTCCGAACCAGGCTTCAGCGCCTGCGCTTCCCAGAACACGGCACTATCCAGATCGGGCGGAAACTGCGCCGGCATTTCGATGTAGTATTGCCGCAAGCCCAGCAGCGCCAACACAAGTGTTACGCCCGCCAAGCCGTAGGCCTTTACTCGCTCAGAAATATTTCCAAGCAGACTTGCCAGTACATCGACGATGGCGACCAGCCCCAGCGCGCTCAACACGATCAAGGCCGGAGCGATGGGCAGCGCCAGGGTCGCGCGGGGCGGATAAGCACTTAGCGCACTCGTCAAGAATCCGCCGAGCAACAACCAGGCCGGCCAGATTGCGTATCCCGCTCGGCGCAAGCGTGTGACGCTCCACGCCAGGCCCATGAGATACAACACGCCAAACGGTTCAGCCAGTGCACCGGCTAGATAATTCTCGTTCACCAGCGCTGGCAAGTGCAGCGCCAGCGCTGTGCGGATCACGCCGCGCCCGATCAACGGTGCATAATACTGGGGATCGTAAAAAATCTGCTGCTGCCCCGCCGCGATAGGGTTATACCAGGCAAACAACTGCTCTTCGGAATAAAAATCGCGCGCATAGAAAACGTTGTTGAATGACGACTCGACCTGCTTGCCCAGATACGCTTCGGGCGCGTGCGCCATGCCGTTGACGATCGGCGGCGCGGCCACCATGACGATTCCCAACACGCCTGCGGCCAACTGCCGCCCGATCGTTCTACCGCTGACCCGGCGTGTGATCCACATCCAGCTCAACCACAGCGGCGCCAGCACCAGCGCAATACGGGCTGAGGCGGGCGTGAAGAAACTCAGGCCCGCCGCGCCGCCCGCCAAAAACATATAGAAGCGGCTGTCGCGCCGCACGGCCAGCCACGTCAACGCCAGCGTCAATACCACCGGCAGAATGGCCTGCGCGGCATTGTAACCCATGCGCGCATACGTCAACACCCACGGCGAGATGGCATAGAACGCCAATGCAAGCCACGCGGTGCGCCTGCCCAACGTTTCACGCGCCAGGAAATACAGCGGAATCGCTGCCAGCCACGCCGCCAGCACGGAACTCAAGCGCCACGCGGTGACGTTCGCTCCCAACAGACTGAGCCACCCACTCTGCCACAACGTCGTGAAGGCCGGTTCGTTGTACGTGCCAAAGCCGAGCACATCCAGCGTCACCGCGCCGCGCGCCGCATCACGCGCATTGACGAAGAACGCGCCCTCGTCGCCCCACAGGCTGTTGGGAATCTGGCCGATCTGAAAAGCCAGCGCCACCAATACTGCGATCAGCGCCGCGGCCAGCAGCAGCGCTTCACGCCGCTCGATGTGCAGCGCCAGCTGCACGCCGCGCAGCCGATCGATCCGCCACCAGCACGCGCCGATCACCAACAGCGCGAGCAGCCACAGCGCCGCCGCCCGATCGGCTTGCGCGGCGAGCGCATTGAGCGCCAGCAGCCACAGCGCAATCCCGGCAACGGCGATCACCACCAGCCAGCGGCCGCGCTGCCAACTCGATCCGGCTTCACTGATCGTCAACGGCGAATAATCGCTCAGCGCTGCACGCCGCGTGACAACGGCAAACGACAGCGCACCACCGAGCATCGCCAGCACACCGACCCCGATCAGCGCGGCATCACCCGGCAGGTTCAAGTGCAGCACATCGTCGGGCATGACGCCGCTTGTTGGCCCGGCCGACATCAACAACAGCTGCCCGGCCAGCAGCAGGCCGATCGAGATGATCAGTCCGATCGGGTTGACGCGCGCCCCGGTTTCGATCGCCGGCTCAGCGTGGGTGCGCATCACCGGCGGAGCGGCATTCGTCGAGCGCGGCGTGATCGATCGGGGCCACAGATACGCGATCAGGGCGACGATCGTCACGCCCCAGGCCAAAGCCCACAACCACCACAGCGGCGGCCAGAAGAAGGCGCCGATCGCGGCGGCAAGGTTCAAGGCGAGGGCGGCGATCACGATCGCGCGCGTCGAGATGTACGGCAGCGCCCGCGGCAGCGCCCGCCACGCCTCGTCCACTACCGCGCGGATCTCCTGCCATGCGCCGCGCCACAAATTCCACAGCGCCGCCCACACCGCGTTCTGCTCATGCCGCGCGGTGCGCCACGCGAAGCCGAAACAGATGATGGCCAGACCGTAGAAGAAGAAACCGTCGAGCGGGTAGATCGATCGGGCGGTGGCTGTGGCGTAGTGGCCGAGGCCGGCGAACAGCAGCCCCACTCCCAATTGCAATCCGATCAACCACCGTGTGCGGTGTCTCATCCCGCGTTCTCGTTCGCCGACTCGTGATATTCCGCAGCCGCACGGCCCGTCTTCTGCGCCAGCAAATCTTCAAATAGCTTCTCGTACAGCTCGGCGGTGCGCGGTGTGCTGAACAGGCTCTCGATGTCCGAGCGGGAACGAGTGTACTGCGCCTTGTCGTTCAAGACGCGAATCACCGCCTCGGCCAACGCGGCGCTGTCGCCGATCGGGACGACCTCGCCCATGCCCGTCATCGTCACCGGCTGGCGCACACCCGGCAGCGCGCTCGCAATCGACGGCGCGCCGCACAGCATCCCTTCCACCTGCACCAGGCCAAACGATTCCGTGGAGTTCAAACTGGGCAGCACGGTCACGTCGCAGTTGTGGAAGAAGGCGGCCATCTCGTGCGGATTGAGTACGCCAAGGAAGGTCCAATGATCTTGGTACTGCTCGACCAACGGCATGACGCGCTTCGCGTACGCTTCTTCGCCCAGCACGTTCTGATACGGCCCGGCGAACAAGACCCGCGCATTGGGATGCGCCTGCAAGATGCGCGGCAGCGCCTCCAACATGATCTCCACGCCCTTCTCGGTGGCGAGCCGCGCCGCAAAACCGATGACGCGCCGATCAGCCAACTGCCATTTCGCACGGAACGCCGCGATCTCGTCGAGCGTCACTTCGGGCACGTGGACCGGCGGCGGGATGACCTTTACCTTGTCCAGATAGCGCGAGAGAAACGGCGAGTGTGTGGCGTAGTCTTTGGTGTAGGCCACGATCGTATCGGCGAACTGCGCGGCCAGCACGTTGCTGCCGAACACGACTTTATCGACGATGCGGCTGAACACGCCCGGCGGTAGTTGCAGATCGCAGTGATAGGTCAGTGTCACCGGTTTCTTTAAGAGGCGGCCGCGCGCCGCCAGGCCGCTGGCGTCGAACTGCGGCAAGTGCAGGCTCAGTACATCGTGGCTGCGCACCATCTTCCACGCCACCGCGCCGAACGTCGGCATGATCACACCTTTGCTGACGCGAAAGGCCACCGGCACACGCACCACGTCGACGCCGTGCAGCTGCTCTTCACGGGGCAGCGACTGGTCGTACTGCGAAGTCAGGACGGTGACGCGATGTCCGCGATCGGCCAGCGCGCGCGCCAGCCGTTCGGCGTAGATGGTCAAACCGCTGGTGTGCGGTCGATAGTAGGTAAGCGCTAGCAGAATTTTCATCACGCCCCACGCATCAGGCTTCAAACAGGTGACGATTCGCCGCCACCCACTGATACAACCTGGTCACCCCGCTCTCGACGGAAATGCCAGGCGACCAGCCCAGTACCGCCTGCGCTTTGCGGATGTCCATCACGCAGATGCGTTGATCGCCGGGACGCCAATCACTCCGCCCGATCGGCAGGGGACGGCCCAGGAGTTTTTCCAGCAGCGGGCCGGTCTCGGTCCAAATGGTCAGCGTGTTGTTTACACCGCCGCCAATGTTGAAGACCTGCCCGGCCGCTTGCTCGATTTTTGCGATCGCCAGTTCGTAGGCGTCGATCAAATCGTCGATGTACAGCACGTCGCGCACCTGCTTGCCGTCGCCGTAGATCGTAATCGGCTGGCCGGTGACCGCCGCGATGATGAACCACGCGATCCAGCCCTGGTCCTCGATGCCGAACTGGCGCGGCCCGTAGATCGCCGATTGGCGAAAGACCACCGTGCGCAGGCCGTAGATGCGGGCATAATCGCGCACGTATTGATCGCCCGCGCCTTTACTGCACCCGTAAGGCGAATGAAAATCAAGCGGGAATTCCTCAGAGATGCCGTAGGGATAATCGCGGTAAGCGTAGCGGGTTTCCGTCTCGACCAGCCCGATGTGCTCCATACCGCCATAAACCTTGTTGGTCGACGAATACATGAAGATGGGATGCGACCCGGAGAGCCGCGCCGCTTCCAGCGCATTGAACGTGCCCAGCGCATTGTCCTCGAAATCGCCGCGCGGATTGTGCACCGAAGTGGTGACGGCGACCTGTCCGGCATAATGCAGGATCACATCCTGCCCCCGCGCGGCCTCGGCCAACCGATCGGCTTCGCGCAGATCCGCCTGGATCAACTTGAAGGAATCCGCGCCGTGCTGCGCGCGCAGCCAGTCAAGATTGCTGCGCGCTCCGCGCCGCGAGAGATTGTCGTAGAGGGTGACCTGCGCGCCGCGCTGCAAGAAACGGTGAGCGGCATTGGAACCGATGAACCCTGCGCCGCCAGTGATGAGAATTCGCATCGAAGTGATCGCTCCGTAGAAAGTCAGGCTTGCTCGCCGGGCGCGGTTGACGGGCCTTCAGCCTGCGCCGTCACTGCGCGCAGCGATTCTTTGGCCTTGGCCCACGAGCCGGCTTCGCGCAGCAGGCAGACCACGCCAAACAAATCCATGACGATGATCTCCATCACGTGAAAGACGATGGCAAAGCTCAGGCCCACCGCTTCGGCGATACCGAACACCAGCAGCGCCTGTTGAATGCCGTACCACATCGTGCCGATGCTGCCCGGCGTGGCAGGCAGCAGTAACACGAACGTCGTGACGACGGTCGTGAACAACGCCACCGCGAAAGTCGTCTCCGGTACGAAAGCCAGCAAAGCCAGATAGACGGACAGCGCCGAGCACAACCAGCCCGCCACCGACCAGCATAGCACCATTACCAGTGGCAGCCCCGGGCGCAGCACGGCAAAGCCGTCCAGCACATGACTCAGCACGTCGATCCATTTCTCACGATTGAGGCGCGGGATGACGGACAAGACGCTGCCGGCCAGCCGCAACACCACCTGACGCTGCCACACCATGATCAACATGACGAGCAACGCGCCGCCAAACAGTATGCCTAATGTCACAGCGCCCTGCTGCGTCTGAGGGGGTACCGGCAAACTCCCCGTCAACACGATGACAATGAGAATGCCCAGCACCACCAGCACGTCGAGCACTTTTTCCACGACGATGGTCGAAGCGGCCAGGCCGTAAGTCTGCTGTTTGTCGCGGGCAATGAAGAAGAGGCGCGCCAGTTCGCCGAGACGCAGCGGGAAGGTATTGGAGACGAGATAGCCGATGGCGGTGGCGTTGACGTAGCGCGCGCGCGGCAGATGGTCCCGCTGCGCGCCGAACAACCAGCGCCAGCGCTCGCCACGGATCCAGACCGCGATGATGAGCACCACCGCCGAAGGGATCAGCCAGAGGTATTGCGCCCCGGCCAGCGCCGCGCCAAACTCGGTCCAGTTGACATCGCGAAAGGCCAGGTACAAAGCGCCGATGCTGAACAGCACGCCCAGCCAGACTTGTGGTTTTCGCCACATGCTTCGTGTCTCACCCGATCATGATCTGCGGCGGCTCTTTCTTCCTCCGAAGCAGGCCGCCGCAGTGCTGCGATTATAACACGCTCGTCCCTCACAACGGGGTAACAACCTTGCTCAACCACCGCCTCCTCGCGGTCGACGCCAACCGTGGGGACGCAGTTGGCGAGCAGGCGGCGACGCTTACAACAGCGTTAGAATCGCCGCGCCATTCTCGGTGATGGCCAGTGAATGCTCGAACTGCGCCGAGCGTGATCCATCGGCCGTGCGCACACCCCAGTGATCGGCCATGAGCTTGGTCTCAGGCTTTCCGGCGTTCACCATCGGCTCGATCGTGAAGACCATGCCTGCGCGGATCTTCATCCCCTTGCCGCGCTGCCCGTGGTGGAGCACCGTGGGCGCTTCGTGCAGCTCGCGCCCCAGGCCGTGCCCGGTGTATTCGCGCACCACCGAAAAGCCGTTGGCCTCCACGTGCCGCTGAATCGCGTACCCGATGTCGCCCAGTTGATTGCCGGGCCGCGCTTCGGCGATGGCTAGTTCCAGACTGTGCCTGGTCACATCCATCAAACGCTGCGAGACGGGATCGACCTGGCCCACGGCGTACGTGTAACACGAATCGCCGCACCAGCCCTTAAACTTCACGCCAATGTCCACGCCGATGATGTCGCCTTCGTTCAGGCGCACTTTCTGGCTGGGGATGCCGTGGCAGATCACTTCGTTGACCGAGGCGCAGATCGTCCCTGGAAACGGCGGGATGCCGCGCCCGCCGGCGGGCACATAGCCTTTGTACACCGGAATCGCGCCGCGCTTGCGGATATATTCCTCCGCCATCCGATCGAGATCGAGCGTGGTCACGCCCGGCACGACGTGCGGCCGCAAGACCTCGTACACTTCGGCCACGATGCGGCCCGCCTCGCGCATGATGGCGATTTGTTCGCGGGTTTTTAGTTCAATGGACATGTCAATCCTCGCCCACCTTCAAAATCGCCATAAACGCTTCCTGCGGCACTTCCACCGAGCCGACCATCTTCATGCGCTTCTTGCCGGCCTTCTGCTTCTCCAACAATTTACGCTTGCGGGTGATGTCGCCGCCGTAGCACTTGGCCAGCACATCCTTGCGCTGCGCCCGCACGTTGGCGCGCGAGATGATCTTGCCGCCCACCGCCGCCTGAATGGGAATCACGAACAACTGCGACGGGATCAGTTCCTTCATCTTCGAGACGATGGCGCTGCCTTTGTTGTAGGCCATGTCGCGGTGCACGATCATCGCCAGCGCATCAACGACGACTTCGTTGACCAGGATGTCCATCTTCACCAGGTCTTCGGCGCGATATTCGAGGAAGGAATAGTCCATCGAGGCGTAACCGCGCGTGCGGCTCTTCAGATTGTCGTGGAAGTCCACGATCAACTCGGACAGCGGCAGCGCATAAGTGATCATGACGCGCGTGGGATCGAGGTACTCCAGCTCTTTCTGCTCGCCGCGCCGCTTGATGACCAGATCCATCACAGTGCCCACATATTCCGTGGGCGTGAAGATCTGCACCTTCATCCACGGCTCGCGGATTTCTTCGATGCCCGACGGATCCGGCAGCTGTGCGGGCGAATCGATCGTGATCACTTCGCCGGTCTGCATCAACACCTCGTACTCCACGCTGGGCGCGGTAGCGATGATGTCCAGATCGTATTCGCGCTCGATGCGCTCCTGGATAATCTCCATGTGGAACAGCCCCAGAAAGCCGCAGCGAAAACCGAAGTTCAACGCCTGCGAAGTTTCCGGTTCGTAGATCAACGACGCGTCGTTGAGCTGCAGTTTTTCCAGCGCATCCTTCAACAGCGGATAGTCGTCCGTCTCGACCGGATAGATGCCCGCGAAGACCATCGGCTTGGCCGGGCGATAGCCGGGCAGCGGCTGCGGGGCAGGATTGATCGCGCTGGTGATGGTATCGCCCACGTGGCAATCGCGAATCGTCTTGAGGCCAGTAGCGATGTAACCCACTTCGCCCGCCTCCAGTCGATCGGTGATCTTCATCGTCGGCGCGAAGATGCCGATCTCCATCGGGTCGGCCTCGGCCCCGGTCGCCATCGGCCGGACGCGCGTCTTGAGATCAACCGCACCGTCGATGACGCGCACGTAAGCGACCACGCCTTTGTAGGTGTCGTAATGGCTGTCAAAGATCAACGCGCGCAGGGGTGCGTCCGGGTTGCCGCGCGGCGGCGGCATCTGCTGCACAATCGCTTCGAGCAGATCGTCGATACCGATGCCTTCCTTGGCCGATACGCGCAGCACATCTTCCGGCCTGCCGCCGAGAATGTGCGTGACCTCCTCGGCCACTTCATCGGGCCGCGCCGAGGCCAGATCGATCTTGTTCAGCACCGGCACAATCGCCAGATCGGCGTCGATCGCCAGATACAGATTCGCCAGCGTCTGCGCTTCCACCCCCTGCGTCGCATCGATGACGAGGATCGCGCCTTCGCACGCAAACAAGGCGCGGCTCACTTCGTAAGTGAAGTCCACGTGCCCCGGCGTATCGATCAGGTTCATCTCGTACACTTCGCCGCTGCGCGCCGTGTATTTCATGCGCACCGCCGAGGCCTTGATCGTCACACCCTTCTCGCGCTCGAGGTCCATCGAGTCCAGCACCTGCGCCGTCATCTCGCGCGCGGACAGCGTGCCGGTGTGCTCCAACAGCCGATCGGCCAGCGTGGACTTGCCGTGATCGACGTGAGCGATAATACAAAAGTTGCGAATATGCGTTTCATCCATAGCGGAGCGATTATACCGCAAACGGAAGAGACCTGACAGTGTGTGGGCTGTCAGGTCTCTGCGATCAACGCGTATTAACGCGAAACTTGCGGAACGGCCCACACCTGAATGAAATAGCGATCCCCGCCCGGTTGCGGCATGAGAGAACCGATGGCGACTTGCTCTCCGTCAGGTGACCAGGCCAATGAATTGGCTGACATCACTTGCTCTCGAGGATCAACCAGCCGGCCGAGACTCTGCTGACGCTTCACGTCAAGCACTTCATTGCCGCTGGTGATCAAATACGCACCATCGGGCGACCAGCGGACATCGTCGAAAGCCCCTTTAGTATCAATGGTCGTCACCAATTGCCCCGTGGTGACATTCCACATGCTAACCGGACCGAAAGCTGTAGCAGCAATCTGTCGGCTATCGGGCGACCACGCTAGCCCTCTGTTCCCGTCGGCATTGAACACATACACCGCTTGACCGCTGGCCGCATCCCAGATCCGAACGGTTCCGTCTTGACCACCGGAGGCCACGTACTTGCCGTCGGGCGACCAAGCCACCTTGAACACCGCACCCGTATGACCGGGCAACCGCTGCGAAGTTTTGCTGGCGATGTCCCAGATCGGAACCGTACCATCCAGACTACCCGCTGCGATCTTTTTGCCGTCAGGCGACCAGGCAAAATCATACCCGCCAGCGTAGCCACTGGCAGCACTTTTCAAAACGATCTCTGAAACGCCATCCCAGATGACGATGCTACCAGTTGCACCAGAAGCAGCCAACCGCTTTCCATCGGGCGACCAGACACCGGTTACCCCACCATACTGTGAGGTTGTGACCGTTTGATTGGATTCCAAATCCCACGACAACGTCCCGCGAGCTGTACTCGCCACAATTTGCTTTCCATCCGCTGACCAGCCCAGATCATAAGCTTGATAGGGAAGTTCCAGCGTGTGCGAGATCGGCCAGTTCTCTGGAATTTGCGCGGGCTGCTCACCACGCTCAACTTGCTGCAAGACTTCGCGCAAATCTTCCACTGAGTTCGCCTGATACACGTAACCGTTCGCGCTGGCGCGCGCCAGACACACCAACTGCTGTCGCGCCTTCTCACCCGCTTGCAAAGCAACGATGT
This sequence comes from uncultured Anaerolineae bacterium, assembly GCA_964398185.1. GTDB lineage: Bacteria > Chloroflexota > Anaerolineae > Fen-1058 > Fen-1058 > Fen-1058. Next base: position 74,330 of record CAYNML010000009.1, read on the forward strand.
GTAACGTGAACTTGATTCCTGCCCGCTTCAGGCTCTCTGCCACCGCCGTGATTGCCGTGCACGGATCTTTCTGCGCCTTGATCAGGCACGTATCCTCACCGGCGCTCACCACAATAATCGTGTTCTGCGCCTCGGCATCGGATGGAAGATCGTCAGCCGCCGCTTTGATCGAATCGACGAGTGCCGCGTCGCCTTCCGGCTTCAAACTCTTCACGGCAGTCACCAACCGATCGGCTTGATCAGCCCCAAAGGGCACCGTTGGATCGTCAGGCACGGTGCAACCGCCGCCAACAGTCCGCAAGGCCAGCTGCTCGCGGCGTGTGGCGTACGTCGCCTGATCGCCGAAGATCGTCTGTGCGATCGACCAGCGTTCCGACTGTGCCATCACGGCTGAAGTGTCGAAGATGAACTCCGTATGGACTTTGGCGCCTGTGGAAGGAGGACTAACTGCTTTGATCACGAGGACGACGAACGCCAACACGGCAACGCCGACGGCGATCTGCACCCCGCGCGGGATATGGACATTCGTCAGCCGTCCGCCCTGCGCCACGACCACGCTGCCTGCTTCGACGTTGATCACTTGCTGATCGCCGTGCACCTCGTCGTCGCCGACGATCTTGTCGCGCCCGACGACATCGCCGTCAATCTCCACATCGCGCTGCGCGTCGAGGTCAATCCCGCCGCTGATGTTCGTGTTTGATTCTGCCACAGGTGGCTTTGGAGAATCGTGTTGAACAATCGGTGACTGGTTCGTCATTACGGTGTGCCTTCGCTTCTGCGACTTCAGCGCCTCAGAAACAGCTCGGCAAACTGCCGTCCGGTGATTCAACGGCAAATACAAAGCCCCAGTTGGCCTCGTTGTTGGCGGGATTCTCCGTCTCAACGATCATGTTGACGCTGTAGCCCGCACCGGCACACACCGGAGTGCCATTAGGCCACGTGAACCCGTTCTGGCTGAAACGCCACGCTTCGCAATCGGGGCTGTTCTGGGGATTGCCAAAAGCGCAGTAAGCCCAGTTGCCCTCGCGTCGATCGATCACGGTGCGACCCTGCGGATCGAACGCTTCAATTTTGACGCTCTTGATGCCTGCCCCGTCGAAATTGCCGAAGGCCGGATCGAAGACCAGCAGCTTGAAGACAATCCGATCGCGGAAGACTGGCACGTCCAGCGGGCCGGAGTAGCCGGGTAGCAAAATCTTGCCGATCAATCCCTTAGGCGTGCCAAAACCCGGAGCGGTAGGATCATCGGCGAGCGGAGCCGCCGCGGCAGGTGCTTGAGTAGGCGGCACAGATGCGTGTGTGGCCGTGGGCGGCAGTAGAGTCTCCGTCGGCGGTACGGGCGTGGCGGATGCAGCCGTCGGCGCTTGAGTGATCTGGGTTGGCACAATGGAACTTTGCGCCACAGCCGTCAACTTACGTGCCACAGCTAGCTCTTCCGCAACGCGCGTGCTCACCCGATCGGGTGTCGGCGCTTCCGCCGATCCACTACAGGCGGCTAACAACAGAATCAAACAGGCCAACACGGCCAGATGCAATGCATTTTCCCGCAGCACAAGAGCCCTCCCTTGACGTGAATTATGGATTTTGCATGAGCTTGTCGTAGACCGGCTGGCAGCGCTGCCCGGCGATCAATTCCTTCAAGACGCGATCCTGCGAGGCGCTTCCCAAAGCGATGCACTCCTGCAGTGCCTGCTTCGCCTCATCGCTTGCCGCTCGACTTCCCGCTTCATCGCCTTGCGACTTGAGCAAAGCAGCCAATTCGCGCTGCACCGCGCCCAGGCCCAGATAAGCTTGCGCCAACACACGCGGCTGATTGAGCTGCTTGAGCGGATCAAGCGTACTCTGAATCAGCGTGATCGCCTGCCGGTAAAGGTCTGCCGCCTGAGGGCCGTCCTGTGCCTGGGTGGCACGTCCCTTCTGGTAATAACCCAACCCCACAGACCAGGTGGCGACCAGCTCGACGAGACGCTCCCCAGCGTCACGGGCGAGTTGTTGACCGGCGGCATAGCCCTCAAACATTTGCTGCATGTCGGTCGAGTCACGCATCTCGCCAATCGCCGGCGCGAGTTGCAGACGCGTGTAAAATACACTGCCCAACCCGACGTAAGCCCGCGCATAATCAGGCTTGCTCCTCAGCGCCTGCCGGAAGGCCGTCTCAGCTTCATCGACCAACTCTTGCGCTGCGGCACGATCGGTCTGCCGCTCTTGCTGCGCACGGAACAAGGCGGCCTGACCGATGAAAAAATACAACAGCTCTTTGCCCGCGCCTATCTCAGGCCAATCAGCCAACACTTCCTCAGCTTGACGATACAACTTGAGTGATTTATCGATCCGTCCAAAGACGTCATACGTCAGGCCTGCAGCCAGGTAAAATAACGCGCTGGCCCGCACGCCTAAATCGGTATCAGCGTTGACGCGGGAATCCTGCGCAAACTGAATCGGTTGATCGCCCACGCGATGATTGCCCGTGAGCAAGGCGTCAATATCCGCCCGCACCTGTGACGACACGTAAAACTGCGGCGTCAAATTGCCCGCCCGATCGAGCAAGCCGTAGATCACCATATCGGCTCCCAACCGATCGGCGACCAACGCGGCCGCGGGTTCATCCAGCACCAGGTTATCTGTAATCGGCATGGGGCCATAGCGAATCTCAATCGCCGTCTTGAGCTGTGACTCGGGAAACGCATCCCTTTCCCCCAGGAGCGTATCGTACACTCTCTGGCTGAGGCGGCGGCTGCTGTCCGTCACCTGCACGCGCCCGGCGGCGTCTTCCTCTGCGAATTCCGCAATGGCAACGTTGAACGTGCGCTGCATCTTGACCGGCGTTGGGGTAGGCAAAAACTGTTGAACTTGCTGCTGCGTGCGCGAGGAGATAAACACGATCAACACGAGCGCCACCAGGCCGAGTCCCAAAGCGGCCGCCAACGGCACGATCGGGATGTTGAGCTTGCCGATGGCGATGCCGCGCCCGGTCGCCGTGATCTGCTGCTCGACGATTTTGTCACCGGCGACTTTGTCGCCTGTGACGATCTCCGTGATCTTGTCACGCCCCACGACATCGCCGCCAATGTTCACATCGCGCTGCGCATCGAGGCTGATGCCGCCGCTGACATTCGTAATCAATTCGGTTGAAGACGGCTGTTGAGAATCGTGCTGATCACCGGGTGGCTGATCCGTCATCGCTGAGTTCCCCTCCCTGAGTTATCTACAGCACCGCTGGCTGGGCCGTGCTCAACAATTGTAACCTACGCAGTTCGCTTCATCAACAAAAAAACAGACGGACTGGCCGTGACGCCACTCCGTCTGTCAGATCAAATTTGGCTCATCCAGTCTACTCCGGGCCACTCACGGGTACACTGAATGAGAAGCGGCTGCCCAGCCCTTCCACGCTCTCCACCCAGATCTTGCCGCCGTGCAATTCGACCATGCCTTTGGCAATGGCAAGTCCCAGCCCCAGCCCGCCGTGCGTACGCGTCAGGTGTGGCTCCACTTGATAAAAGCGGTCGAAGATGTGCTCCACCTCGCGCGCCGGAATACCGATGCCGGTGTCGGCCACGTGCACCTGCACGTCGCCGTTGTTGCGCTCTGCCGTGAGCATGATGCGCCCGCGCGCGTCGGTGAACTTGATGGCGTTGGTCAACAGGTTGTTGATCACCAGCGTGATCTTCTCGCGATCGGCGGTCAGCGACAACGGCTGCGGCGGCAGATTGACCAGCACTTCCTGCTCCTTCACCGAATACAACTCGCTCACGGCCTCCAGCACGTGCTGCACCACTTCCTGCAGTACGAATTCGGTCAGCACCAGCTTGGCCTTGCCCTCTTCGATGTGCTGCACGTTGACCATGTCGTCGATCAGATCGCGCAGCCGCAGCGCGCTGCCCAGCACCTTGTCCAGATGCGCGGCGGTCTCCGGATTTTCCGCGTCTTCCTTGAGCATGGCGGCGTAGCCCATAATCACGCCCAGCGGCGTCCGCAGTTCGTGTGAGGCGACGGCAATAAAATTGCTCTTGATCTGATCGACCCGGTTCAACTGCTCGTAGGCCTTTTGCAGCGCCGTGACCAGGCGCGCGTTCTCGATCGCCACGGCAGCCTGCGCGGCCAGCGTCATCAGCACCTGACCGTCTTCTTCGCTGAACGGCGAACTATCCAGCTTGTTCAGCGCCTCCAGCACCCCTACCGGTCGATCGCGCACCAGCAGCGGCACGCCCAGCATCGAGCGCGACTCGAAAGCGATCTGCTTGTCCACGCCGTCAAAGTGGCGCGGATCCTGCTGCACGTCGTCAAAGACCATCGGCTCACCCGAGCGCAGGATCGTACCGGCCAGGCTGCCGTCCACCGGCACGCGCAGCGCCATCAGCTTGTCCCGATTGCTCCCGGTGGTGGCCGCAAAGCGCAGTTCCACCCGCCCCTCGTCCAGCAGCAATATCGAAGCGGTCTCGGTCCGCGTCAATTCCGTGGCCGCATCCAGAATCATCTGCAGCAGTTCTTCCAGATCATAGGTGCTGGTCAGAATCTGGCTGATTTCGAGGATGCGCTGCAGCCGATCGGCGGTGCGGCGCAGCATGGTGAAACTGCGGCGCAAATCACCCGTGGACGGCAGCGGGCGTGTGTTTCTAGTCCAATCGCGTGAAGGAGGGAGTTGTGAGTCGGGCATGTCCAATCCGCCTGTCAAGCCACACTGGTCTGAATCAACTCGTCGGTAGAGCGCGCCGGCACATGCACGCCGGGGCGCAGCCAGATGAGGAATTCCACGTTGCCCGCCGGGCCTTCGATTGGCGAGCGGATCAGATCGATCGGGGTACAGCCCAGTTCCCGCGCTGCCTGCACAATCGAGCGCACCACGTCAGCGTGCACCTGTGGATCGCGCACCACGCCGCCCTTCCCCACTCGATCGCGCCCGGCCTCAAACTGCGGCTTGATCAGCGCGACGATGTGCGCTTCGGCTATTAACCATTTTAGCACAGCCGGCAAGATCAGGCGCAGCGAAATAAACGACGTATCGATCACGGCCAGCCCGATCGGCTCCGGCAGCGACTCCACGTACCGCGCGTTGGTGCGGTCCATGACCACCACGCGCGGATCGCTGCGCAGCTTCCAGTCCAACTGGCCGTATCCTACATCGAGGGCGTACACTTTGGCCGCGCCGCGCTGCAGCAGACAGTCCGTGAACCCGCCAGTGGAAGCGCCCACGTCCGCGCAGACAGCGTGCTCGATCGGGATGGGAAACCGATCGAGGGCGGCCGCCAGCTTCAGGCCGCCGCGGCTCACGTAAGGCAATTGCGCCTTGATGCGGAGGGCGGCATTGGCGGCGATCGGCATGCCCGGCTTGTCGGCCACCCGATCGTTCACCAGCACCTCGCCGGCCATAATCAAGCGCTGCGCCTTCTCGCGGCTGTCTGCCAGCTGACGCTGCACCAACAATTGATCAAGCCGCATCTTGTTCGTCACGCGCTCAGCTTAACGCAACCCGGTAAAAAGTCAACCACCGCAATGACATTGTAACTTTGCCGTAGCGAAAATCCGCCCGGCGCCACGGTGCGGCATTTGACAGCGCTTCGCCGCGCGTGATATAGTCACACGCATGTCGTCGTTCTCACCACGTCCCGATCGGAATGAGCCGCCGCCCGTCATCACGCTCAGTCGCCGCCAGGCAGCGCTGATCGGCGTCTTCTTCCTGTTCAATGTTCTCGTCTTGATCGTGCTGGCCGTCATCGCCTTCAGCGCACCCCCCGTACAAATTGTGGAAAAGATCGTGCCGCAGGCGGTGTCGCTGCCCACGCGCACCGTCGTCCCGACCATCACGCCCACCCCGCAGCCCGTCACGCCCACCGCCACACCCATCTCGCCGTTTGGCGGAGGTGGGGCCCTGGCGTTCACGCTGCGCCGCAACGGCAACTCGGACATTTATGCGGTGAATGCCGGCGACAAGCAACTGATCCGCCTTGTCAGCCATCCCGCCGACGATCGCGCGGCGGCGTTTTCGCCAGACGGCAAAGAGATCGCCTTCGCTTCACATCGGGACGGGAATTGGGATATCTATCGGATGAATGTGGGCAGCGGCGTCACCGCGCGCCTGACTTTCACCACGACGTACGATGGCGCGCCCGCCTGGTCGCCAGACGGCGAACAGATCGTGTTTGAATCGTACCGCGACGGCAATCTCGATCTCTACACGATGGATCGCGACGGCAAGAACGTCAAACGTCTCACCACCGATCCCGCGCCGGATACCAGTCCGGCCTGGGCACCCGACGGCAAATCGATCACGTTTGCGTCCTATCGCGACGGCAACAAGGATATCTATTTGCTGCCGCTCGATTCCGACGAAGGCGAAGACGATCTGGCGAACCTGACCAACACGCCCGATCGAGATGAGGATCATCCGGCCTGGTCGCCCGATGGCGCGCAGCTCGCTTATACCTCAGGCCGCCCCGGCGATCAATTGATCTACGTCAACACCTTCGACTTGAAATACAAAAGTTTGCAGGAAGCCGAGGTGGGGCTGTTCGGCCAGGGCAGCGAACCGACCTGGTCACCGGACGGCAAGGCCATCGTGTTCACGTATCATCGCGGCGCCAGCGATGTGTTGATCGGTGCGAATCTGGGCGGCTGGGGCGTGGCCCAGGAAGCGTTTGGCGGACGCGAATACATTGCGCATCCCACGTGGAGCAAGCAGCCCATTCCGCCAGATGCCATTCAACGCAGCCTGGACGAAGCGCCCCTGAAATCGCCGCCGTTATACACAGAGGTGGTCAGCCCCACCGGGCGCGGCCAGCCCCCCTACGTCTTTGTGGAACTGGAAAACATCGATCCGCCCGGCCAGCTGCTCAGCGACGCCGTCGACGATTCGCTCCGCGCGTTGCGGGCGCGCGTGCTGCTGGAAACCGGCATCGATTATCTTAATCTGGTCGGCAATACCTGGCGCTCGATGAATCACACCCCGCGCCCCGGCCAAAGCCGCCGCTCGTATCACGTGGCCGGGCGCGCCGTGGACATCAATCAAGAACCATTTCAGAGCGCCGACAATTCGACCGTCATCGTGCGTGAAGATATCGGCGGGGTGACGTACTGGCGGGTGTACATCAAAGCGAAGAATCAAGACGGCAGCATGGGCGAACCGCTGCGCGAAGCGCCGTGGCTGCTGGCCACCGGCACAGCCGAAGGCGGCCGGCCTATGGACAAAATCCCCACCGGCTACTACGTCGATTTCACCACGCTGGCTAAAGACTACGGCTGGGAACGCGTGCGCGCCATCTATCGCTGGCGCTCGTATTATCCCGATGTGGAATGGTGGCACTTTCAGAAGACCGACGGCCTGCCGTGGTGGGATGCCATGAAGCAAGTCTACAAGGAAGAAGACATCATCAAATCCTACGGGCCGTATCCCGGCTACGATTAATGCCATCGATCCAGAAACCGGGTTTCTCCGCGCCAGACCTCGCTTGCATTTGGACTCGCTACGCGGAAAGCCGGTTTCTCACCCCGCCTTATTTGACAATCGATCAATCCGTGCTACGATGTTTCCCGGCGGTTGTGACCAAAACCTCACCTTTTGAAAACAAGGAGCCGAACCATGAAGAAACTACTACCCGTTATCGTCGTGATCATGATTGCCGCGCTGCTGCTGGCCGCCTGCGGCGGCGGCGCCGCGCCCAGCGGTGGCGTGCAGTCTGCCGCCACCGAGCCCAGCAGCAAACCGGCAGAGAACAAACCCGCCGCGCAGGCCACAACACCTCCCGTCGAACAGCCGACTGCTGTGGAGCCAACCGCCGAGCCTGAAACGCTCGAACTGTCCAATGTAACCGCCGGCCTGAATGAGCTGAACTCCTACAAAGCCTCATTCACCATGACGTTTGAAGGCCAGGAAGACGGGCAGCCCAAGACCAGCACCTTGGCCTTCACCGAAGAGTTCGTCAAAGAACCGCCGGCCAAGCGCACCATCATCACCGGCTTTGGCTCCATGCTGGGCGGCGGCACGGACAACAGCAACGCCAGCGAAGGCGGCATCGAGTTGATTGAAGTGGGCGGCAAGATGTACAGCAAAATGGGCGACATCTGCTCGCAAGTGACCGCCGACAGCGGCCCGCAGGCCACCACCATGATGGATCCCAACAGCATCATCGGCGGCGTGCGCGGCGCGCAGCGCGTGGGCAATGAAACCGTCAACGGCATCCCCGCCGTACACTACAAGCTCGACGTGACCGGCCTGGAAACGATGGGCTATCTCAACGGCGATGGTGATGTGTGGGTGGCAGAATCGGGCAAGTTCGTGGTCAAGTATGCCTTCCAGGCGACAGGCACCGACAAGTTGTTCGGCATGGGCGCTGGCAGCAAGGAAGGCACCATCAAATGGATCTACGAACTCACGGAAGTCAACCAGCCGATCGATATCCAGGCCCCCGCGGACTGCGGCGGCGCGGCGGAAGACATTCCCATGATGGCCGACGCGCAGGATCAAGCGGCGTTCGGCGGCGCCAGCACCTATTCCACGCCCAGCAAGTTCGAGGACGTAGTGGCGTTCTACGAGAAGGAAATGCCGGCCAACGGCTGGACGGAAGCCGAGGGCGGTATGAGCGCCGACGGCCTGTCGATGAAGAACTACACCAAGGATGGACGCAGCGTGCAGGTCATGATCAGCGCCGATTCAGGTGGCGGCAAGACCACGGTGATGATCACCGAAGCGAAAGAGTAGCCATGCTGACAAAACCTCCGAGGTTTCAAAAACCTCGGAGGTTTTTCTTGAACAACAGCACCCCGCCGATCAGCGCCAGCAGCAACCCGCCGATCACCTCGGCGACGACGCCCCAGCCGATCGCGTAGTGGTACAGCCGATCGATATCCGGCATCGCGCGGCCAAACATCCACGGCGCGAACAACGCCGCGCTGACGCCGATCACAATCCACAGGACCGCCTCCACCCGAGCGGGCAAGCGCGACCCGAAGAACGTGAAGAGCACGCTCAAGATCAGAGCCGCCAGCGTCGCCCAGAACGTCAGGCTGAACTCCGGCTCACGATAAGCACTGAGCAGTTCGGGGTACTTGGGCAGCGGCGTCAACACCAGCACCACGCTCAACCCCAGCACGCTCAACTTCCACGGCCACGACCTGATGCGCCCGGCCATTAACCCCAACCCGATCGACGTGAGCCAGATGGGCAGATAGAACAGTTCGCGCAGCACCGGCAGTTGACCGGCTTTCCACGCCGGCAGGAACTTGATCCACTCGCCCAGATCGTCGGCAGAGAGTATCAGCCCGGCGGCCTGGTGCCACACCCACGGTCCAAAATATCCCGCGCCGATCAGAAACAACGCGATCCACAAGAGACGCCGCAGCATCATATGACAGTCGCGTCATGGCGAGCGCTTGATGCGAAGCAATCTCCTTGTACCCTTTGAGATTGCTTCGTCGCACACTACGCGCCTCGCACTGACGAGCCTCCGCGTTGGTTCATCACCCGCTTGATGCGCCGCTCTTCAGCGTCATGCTGCACAAAATAGTCGTGCATGAAATCGCTGTGGCGGTGCCGCAGCGCCAGCGGAGCCACGGCGCGCAAATCCTTCTCGGTCACGTTCGTGCGCGAGTCGGCCGCGGCATACGCGCGCGCCGCTTCGAACAACGCCAGCTCCGTGCGGTGTGAATCAATCTTCAAGCCCCGGATCCAGCGCAGGCCCAAACGCTGCACCTTGACCGACAGCATCACCTTCGCCAGCCGCGCGCGCGCCGCCACGATCTCTTCCGCCGCCGCGCGCGTCTCGTCCAGCCAATCGAGCGCCAGCGCATACGGATTCGAGCGGTACGCCTGCGCCCGCTGATAGATGGCCAACCGATCGGGTTCTTTGGACAGGCCGCGCACCACCACCCGCAGCCCGAAGCGATCTTGGATCTGCGGGCGCAGCAAACCCTCTTCGGGGTTCATCGTGCCGATGAGCACCAGCCGCGAGCGATAGGTGGCCGCCAGCGGACCGCGCCGCACGGTATATTGTCCCTGCGCGGCTGCATCCAGAATCGCATCGATGATCTGCTCGTCGAGCAAATTCACCTCATCGATGTACAACACGTTCTGATCGGCCTGCGCCAGAATACCGCGCTCCAACCGCACGCGATTCTGCTCCAACGCCACGCGCTCATTCAACCCGCCAATCACATCGTTGAGTTGCGCGTTCAGCGGCAGCTCGATCAAGCGCATGCGATCGGCCGCGGCGATCGGCTCACCGCGGCCCAGCTTCTCCGCGCAGTCGGAACAGATGGCCGTCAGACCCTGCGCGAAGACCGCCTCGGGTTCGCAGCCGAAGCCGTTGGGGCAGGTGCTGCGCTCCACGGTCGGCAGCAAATCGATCAGGCCGCGCACGGCGGTGGTCTTGCCTGTGCCGCGTGGTCCCACCAGCAGCACTCCGCCAATCAGCGGATTGATCAGGTTGAGCACCAACGCCAATTTCATTTCGGTCTGGCCCACCAGCGCCAGCAGCGGATAGCGCGGCGCTTCGACCAGACCGCGATCGACTGTCGGCGCCGCCAAAATGCGCCTGGCGGGGTTGGTCTTGTTGAGAATGTCAAGGAGTTGAGATGTCGGTTTGGGCATGGAGCGTCATGAGTAACGAGTAAGGCGTAAAACAACGCGCGACGAATGCATTATACAACGGATAAAACGGCAGCGACTAACGCAGGGAGAAGGCGAGGAGCCCCAGCAGCGCCCCGCCGAGGACAAGCCATGTCGAGTTGATCTTGAAGCGCAGCTGGATCACCAGCGCGAGCACGCCGCTCGCAATCGTCAGCGGATCGATCAGCGAGGCGCGGCCCAACCCCACCGTCACGCCGACGATGAGCGCCAGGGAACGGCGGACTGTTGTCCGCCTGGAGCGCGTCTCAAAACGCTCCACGACCGCGCGGACGCGGTCGTGGAGCAAGCCTAAAGACAGTCACTTAGCGTTTGCCGCTCAAAATCGCCTGCCGCGCGCGGCGAGCGAATTCACGCTCGCTTTCGTAGGTCAGCAAGCGATCGGCGTCGTCAGTGCGCACCCAGCGCCGCCTGAAACGCTCGTGCTCGTACTGCGGGCCGGCGTAGGGCTGCTCGCTGTTGAGGCGCATCAAGAAGTACGACTCCGTGCGCGTGATGTTGGCGTCTTTGCGGAAGTTGTAGAAGGTGTGCGTCACCGAACCGAGGTCATCGATGATCTCCACATCGGCGTAGCACGTCTCCTCCTGCACTTCGCGGACGGCGGCCTGCGCCACCGTTTCGCCGTCCTCGATGTGGCCCTTGGGCAGGCGCAGCTCTTTGCGGCCGGCCACTTCCAGCAGCAGCATCATGCGGCCGTTCTCGCGGATGACCACGCCGCCAGCCGCGTGATACTTGATGGGCGCGTTCATGCCGCCTCCCGTTTCGCGCGGGACAACCGATCGGACTGGCGCTGTGCCCCCTGCATCCAGCGCCGCCGTTCCTCTTCGGTTTCCAGAATCAAGCCCGGCACTTCCAGCGGATGTCCATCGGAACCGAGCGCGACAAAAACCAGGTAGGCGCTGTTGGTGTGCGTCTTCTCACCCGTCAGCAGGTTCTCCGCCTCGACGTTGACTTCGACCTCCATGGAGGTGCGGCCCGTCCAGTTGAGATGCGCGGTGAAGGTCACGTAATCGCCCACGTGGACGGGCGACAGGAAACGCAGCGAATCGACCGCCACTGTAACGGCGGGACGTCGGGCGTGGCGCGTGGCGCACAGGCCGCCGGCCTCGTCGATCAATTTCATGATCCAGCCGCCGTGCACGTTGCCCAGCGAATTGGCGTGCTCGGGCTGCATGAATTGCGCCAGGATCACCTGCGAATCGGAGATATGCTTGCTGTCCACTCTGGTCACCGACAAAACAACGCACGGCCATCGATAACCCTATCGATGGCCGTGAGTCCGGTTGAAGTTGCCAACAGCGAAATGGGCCGAACTTACGCGGCACCCTTGGCCTGGGCGCGCTCCATGACGTAGGACACGGCTCCGCCTACCGTGGTGATCTTCTGCGCGTCTTCGTCGGGAATCTCTGCGTTGAATTCTTCTTCGAAGGCCATGATCAGTTCGACCAGGTCCAGCGAATCGGCTTCCAGGTCTTCACGGAAGCGCGCTTCCGGTGTAACCTTGGCGGCGTCCACGCCCAACAGCTCAACGATGATGCCTTTGACTTTTTCAAACACTTCTTGCTCGGTCATGCCTGTTCTCTCCTTGGTGGCCCGAATGATGGGCCAATTGTATCGGCTGAAATGAAATTGTCAAGCGAGCCTGACGTCAAGCAGGCTTGACATCCGTTATGGACGTGTTACCATGTCCGTTGGAATATAACCCGCCGCCGTGATGAGAGTTGCGCCGTGGGGCGAGTTGGTAACTTGGCCCCCTGATGAGGCAAACTATGACCATCGAGAACCGCAAAGCCGACCACATTCGCATCAATCTTGATGAAGACGTGGGGTTCGATCGGCTGACGGTGGGCTTCGAGAACTACCGCTTCATCCATCAGGCGCTGCCAGAACTCGATCTGGCGGCGGTTGATCTCACCACCCGATTGTTCCACAAGCCCCTGCAGGCCCCGGTTCTGATTTCGTCGATGACGGGCGGCACCGCGCAAGCGCAGCAGATTAACCTCAACCTGGCCGCGGCGGCGCAGCAGTACGGCGTGGCGATGGGCCTCGGCTCGCAGCGGGCGGGCATTGTTCGCCCCGAAACACGCGACACCTTCAGGGTACGGCATGTCGCGCCCGACATTCTGCTCTTTGCCAATATCGGCGCGGTGCAGTTCAACTACGGGTTCGACGTGGAGCATTGCTACGAAGCGGTCGAGATGATCGAAGCCGATGCGCTGATCCTGCACCTGAACCCGCTGCAAGAGGCCGTGCAGCCTGAGGGCGATGTCAATTTCGCCGGGCTGGCGAAGAAGATCGAAGAAGTCGTGAAGAAACTCAAAGTGCCCGTCATCGCCAAGGAAGTGGGCTGGGGTATCAGCGAACAGGCCGCCAAGTTGCTCGCTGAAGCCGGCGTTGCCGCGATCGATGTGGCGGGTTCGGGCGGCACCTCGTGGAGCCAGGTCGAGCTGTTCCGCGCGCCTGATGATCTTCATCGACGGGTGGCCGCCGCCTTCCGCGATTGGGGCATCCCCACGGTTGATTCGATCCAGCTGGTGAAGCGCGCCGCGCCGCAGCTGCCCGTCATCGCCTCGGGCGGCATCCGCTCCGGCATCGACATTGCCAAGGCCATCGCGCTGGGGGCAGAGATCGGCGGCATGGCCGGGCCGTTCCTCAAGGCAGCGACGATCTCAGCGGACGCCGTCGCCGAGACGCTGGAAGAGACCATTCGCGTCTTGCGCATTGCGATGTTCGCGGCAGGAGCGGGCAACATCGAGGCGCTGAAGCGGACACCGTTGGTGAAAGTGCGCTAACCCGTCTGTACTGGACAAGCGCAGCGATGATCGAATATCCGTTGACCAAAGCCAATCGCTTGCGTCTGGCTCGCGCTTTTGTCAAAGTGCCCCGGGTCGATTTGTCTATCGACTGCGTGCTGGAAGGGCAAATGGACGCGGCCTTACTGGGATACACCCCCAGCGGGTGAATAGCAAGCCCATGACTTGAACGCCGAAATCCTTTTCCTCACTCGTCACCCATCATGTCACTCGCACACTACGTTGCTCAATTCCTGCCCGCCATCGAAACTGAAATGCGCCGCGCCGTCGCCCCGCCGAACGATCCGACGCTGGCGATGTTCTACGGCATGCTGCACTATCACCTCGGCTGGGTCGATGCGGACTTCAAGCCTGCGCAATTTGACGGCGGCAAGCGTATCCGGCCTATCTTGTCACTGCTGTGCTGCGAAGCCTCCGGCGGCGAGTGGCGCACCGCCCTGCCCGCCGCTGCCGCCGTCGAACTGCTGCACAACTTCTCGCTGATTCATGACGACATCGAAGACAGCGATCCGGTACGGCGCGGCCGGCCGACGTTGTGGAAGCAGTGGGGCATAGCGCAGGCCATCAACGCCGGTGATGCGCTCTACACGATCGCGCACACCACGCTCAACGGCCTCGGCGAACATCACGTCACCGCCGAGCGCATCCTTGCCGCACGTCAACGTTTCGATCGCGCGTGCCTCACGCTGACGCAAGGTCAGCATCTCGATCTCGGCTTTGAATCACGCGCAAGCGTCACCGAAGCCGAATACCTCGCGATGATCTACGGCAAGACGGCGGCACTCATCGAAGCGGCGTGCGGACTGGGCGCGCTGGTCAACGGCAGTGATCTCGCCACGCACTACGAAGACTTCGGGCGCGAACTCGGCCTGGCTTTCCAGATTCAAGATGACGTACTCGGCATCTGGGGTGATCCGAAAATGACAGGCAAACCGGCGGGCAACGATCTGCGCAACCACAAGAAGTCGCTGCCGGTGGCGTATGCGCTGGATCGCAGCGGGGAACTCCGTCGCCTGTACGTCCGATCGGAAGTAGATGTGGCCGCCGTCTTGATCGAGCTCGATCGCATGGGCGCACGCGAGTACGCAGAACATCTGGCAGTGCAACATCAACGGCAGGCCTTGAGCGCGCTGGAAGCAACACGGCAGGACAATCCAGCGACGCAGGCCCTGCATGAGTTAGCGAATCAACTCCTGAAGCGCAATGCTTGATCCACGAATTATCACGAATCGACACGAACAAATCGCGCGCACGTGGGATGCTGCTGCCGCACAAGCGTTGATCGATCGCTGGGAGGCGCAGCCGCCCCGCGGCAGACGCCTGTTGTTTGGCACAAGTTCACCCGGCAAAAGCACATCATGACGAACTATCAGTTCAGCCTGCTCGCAGTGCTGCCGTTGATCGCCGCTTTCGTCGCGCTCCTCATTGCAATCTATGCGTGGCGCATGCGACCGAAACGCGGGGCGACGGCCGCCGCCTGGCTCGCCGCCATGACCATGATCTGGTCGCTGGGCTATGCCCTGGAAATCGCGGCCGTCGATCTGCCCACCAAACTCTTCTGGGCCAAGGTGCAATACATCGGCATTGCTGCCGTGCCATTATGCTGGCTGCTGTTCGCCGTCGCGTACGCGGGACGCGATCAGTGGCTAACGCCCCGCAACATCGCGCTGGCAAGTATCATCCCCGCTCTGACGATCCTGGCCGCTTTCACCAACGATCTTCACGGATTGATCTGGACCACGGTTGATCTCGATCCAGCTGGCAATGCCATGCCGTTGCTGCTGGAGCATGGCGCGTGGTTCTGGATCTACTGGCTCTACTCGCAAGTCGTGGTCTTGTCCGGCACCATCATTCTGATCCGCACCCTGGCCGGGGCGCGGCGTCCCTATCGCTGGCAGGCCAGCTTGATTCTGCTGGCGGCGTTATTGCCGTGGCTGGGCAACTTCCTCTATGTCAGCGGCCTGAATCCCGTTGCGCCGCTGGATCTAACGCCGTTCGCCTTTGTGCTGTCAGAAGCCGCCATAGTGCTGGCCCTGTCGCGCTTCCGCCTGCTCTCACTGACTCCTGTGGCGCAGGCCACCGTGATCGAGAACCTGAACGACAGTGTGCTGGTATTCGACGAACAACACAATCTCGTCGATCTCAATCCCAGCGCGCAGCAACTGTTAGGCGTGACCACGGCAGCGATCGGGCAGCCGGCCCACCAGCTGTTCGAGCGCTGGCCCGCGCTGCTGGAGCGCTATCGATCCACTTCGGAGCAACGCGCCGAAATCCGCGTGGGCCGCGGCGCCGACCGGCGCGATTTTGAACTGCGCTTCGCGCCGCTGAAAGACGGGCGGGGGCGCTCACTTGGGCGCGTGCTGCTGGTCCATGACGTCACCGAACTGGTCGACGCGCGCGATCGAGCCTTGGCAGCCAGCCACCTGAAAAGCGAACTGCTGGCCCGCGTCAGCCACGAGCTGCGCACGCCGCTCAGCGCCATCCTGGGCTACACGGAGCTGCTGCTGGACGGCAGCTTCGGCGACCTGGCCGAGCCGCAGCGCCAGGCCATCCTGGAGATGATGGGCAGCTCACAGGAACTGACTATTCTGGTCAACGAACTATTGGATACAGCACAGTTGGAAGCCGGCGCCCTGCAGCTGCGTATCCGACCGTTCGATCCGGGCGAGCTGCTGCAGCGCGTGGAGAATACCCTGGCGGTGCTGGCGCGTAACAAGGGCCTGGCCCTGACCACGTCGCTCGATCCCGCTTTGCCGGAAATCCTGCAGGGCGACGAATCGCGCCTGCGCCAACTGCTGATCAATCTGATCGGCAACGCCATCAAATTCACCGAAAGCGGCGCCGTGCAGGCCCGACTCTATCGCGTTGACGATCACTGGTGGGCGCTGGCAGTCAGCGACACCGGCCCCGGCATTCCGGCTGACGCGCGTCAGTATATCTTTGAGCCCTTCCGGCAGGTGGACGGTTCCATCACGCGCGAGTATCGCGGCACCGGCCTGGGTTTATCCATTGTCAAACGTCTGGTAGAATTGATGGGCGGCACGGTCAGTCTGGACAGTGAGGCGGGGCGCGGCAGCACGTTTACGCTCACCCTGCCCCTGCAGCCTGATTAGGAAAAAACCATGACCCAACCTGTGGCTCTGATCATCGAAGACGATCCCAAACTGTGCACCATCTATGAAACGGTGGTGACGCAGGCCGGATATGCGGTTGAAGTCATCCGGCGTGGCGATGAAGCGTTGAAGCGGTTGTCCACCGTGAAACCCAGCCTGATCCTGCTGGACATTCACTTACCCTACGTTTCCGGCCTTGAACTACTCAAGGTCATCCGCGCCACAGAAGCGCTGACCAACCTCCCCGTCATCGTGCTGACGGCCGATCTCTACATGGCCGAGTCGGCCGAAGGTCTGGCCGACTACGTCTTGATCAAATCATTTGGCGTGTCACGTCTGCGCGAATTGGTCAACAAGTTGGCCAGCACCTCAGAAATTGGCAGCGCCCAGGCGACGTGATCATCGCGCCCCGTCATCGTTTCCGCACAAAACAGTGAATTGACGATGGCCTCTTCCACGGCTTCCACCGCCGCGCGAAACAAGCCCGCCAGCGCCTTTGCTTCGTCGATCACGATCGTGTGCGTCCCCACCAGCCCGATCGGTTCGTGCTCAACCCGATTGACCGTACTGAACCCGATGACGAAATCGCCGCTGCCGTGGCCGTAATGGCTGCCGACGCGCGCCAACCCGGCGCCGGCCCGCACACACAGTCGATGCAGTTGGCGCGCATCGAGCGGCGCATCCGTCGCCAGCACGATCATGATCGAGCCTTTGTCATCCGTCATGCCCGAGTGTCGCGAAGCGTGTCGGGCATCCATGTCATTAAGTAACGCGGTCTGCGCATGGGATTGCTGGATTCCCGCCAACGGCGCGCGGGAATGACTGGGCGGCTGTAACGATCGACCGATCGGCACACCGGCGATCACCAGATCGCTGGCCCTCCCAAAATTCGACTGCACCAGCGCGCCCAGCGTGAAGCCGCCCAACTCGATCGGCAGCACGCGACTCGCCGTGCCGATGCCGCCCTTCCAGCCGAAGCACATCGTCCCGGCGCCTGCGCCCACGGCGCCTTCAGCCACTGCGCCATCTGAAGCCGATTCGATCGCCGCGAAGACGTGAGCGGCGCGCACATGCCGCCCTTGCAGATCGTTCAAATACCCATCGTTGGTTTCACCCACCACGACATTCACACTGCTGGTTGTGATACCAATATCGGGATTCTGCCGAATAGCGTACTGCACCAGCGCATCGGCCACCAGCCCAACGTTGAGCGTGTTCGTCAGCGCGATGGGCGACTCGAGCACGCCCAATTCGCGCACTTGCTCGAAGCCCAGCACCTTGCCGAAGCCGTTGATCGTATGCCCGGCCGCGCCTACCTTTGATCGAAAAATGTTTTCCGCGTGCGGCAGAATCACCGTGACGCCGGTGCGCACCGGGCCAAGTCCGGGCTGCAACTTCCCCTCGCCATCGATCAGTGTGGTATGGCCCACGCGCACACCAGCCACATCGGTGATGGCATTGTGCGGCCCAGTCGTCAGTTCGCCGATGATGATCCCCGCCTCACGTGCGCGCACACGCCGCGACGTCATGGCAAGAACTCCGCAAAGACGCGATTCCCCAGCAGGCGACCTTTCACCGTCAAGCGAATTCGTTCAGCGGTGGATTCCAGCAAGCCCTGTTCAATCAACTGCTTAATTGTCGCGCCGTAAACTTCATCCAACTCCACGCCGAAGCGATCTTTGAAACGCGCACGCTCGACGCCTTCCTCGATCAGGCGCAGCCCCAACATCAGCGTCTCGCCCATCTCCAACGCCCGATCGATCGCCTCGACTTCGACGACGGCTTCACCCCCTTGCCCGATGCGTTCGAGGTACTCGCGTGGATGCAGCACGTTCGAATAACGCTTGCCGCCAAACGACGAATGCGCCCCGCAGCCAAAGCCGCAGTAAGGCTCGTTGCGCCAGTAGACGAGGTTGTGCCGTGAGGCGTGAGGTGTGAGGCGCAGCTCGCCGTGAGCGGCAAGTAACTCGCCGTGCGCGGCAAG
>CAYNML010000009.1:92954-109473 GCA_964398185.1 uncultured Anaerolineae bacterium
GCGGCAAGTAACTCGCCGTGCGCGGCAAGCGCATCGAATGAATTCGATGCCTGATATGGCAAACCTGCTGAAGCAGGTTCAGTACGTCGCGCCCAATTCGAAATCTCGTAGTGCGCGAACCCCGCCTGCGCCAGCATCTCCTGCGTCAACTCATACATCGCAGCGCCGTCGTCCTCTTCCGGTTCCGGCACGCGCCCGTTTTGCACCCAGCGCTGCAAGGCGGTGCGCGGCTCGATCTGCAGGCTGTACGCTGAGAGGTGATCGGGCTGCAGAGCGATCACTCGCTCCAACGTCGTGCGCCACTTCTCAAGCGGCTGATCGGGCAGCCCGTAGATTAGATCCAGGTTCACGTTCTCGAAGCCAGCCCGGCGGGCCGCTTCATACGTCGCCACCGCATACGCAAACGAATGCCCGCGTCGCAATAGCTGTAACTCATCCTCATGGCTCGACTGCACCCCAAGGCTGAGGCGGTTGATCCCCAGCGATCGCAAGTGTGTGAAATACTGACGACTGACCATAGACCGCTGACCGCCATCTCTCGTCTGTTGTCCATCGTCCATCGTCGGATTTGCTTCCAGCGTCACCTCTGCCTCATCGTCCACCTCAAAGAACGTCCGCACGGTCGTCAACAATCCGCCGATCAACTCCGCAGGCAGCAATGAGGGCGTGCCACCACCGAAATAGATCGACGGCACATTCATGCGCCCGATTCGTGCGGCTGTCGAAGCGATCTCTTCCGCGATCGCTTCGACATACGGCACATACAGCGACTTCATCCCGGCGTAAATGTTGAAATCGCAATACGAGCAGCGATGGTGGCAAAAGGGAATGTGAAGGTAGATGGCAATGTGGTGGTTGGTCATTGGTTATTGGTTGTTGGTTGCTGGTTGCTGGCCGCTGGCTGCGCGTAGCGTTTCTTCTTTATCAGATACCTCTGCCAATGCAGAGGTCATAGTGTATTGCCTATGCGAACGTGCTCTTCACAAGAACGCGACTGCGAGTATAAGCGCCGCCTCTCAATGGGTCAAGCACTCAAGTGCGCTCTCTATTACGCTTGACGCATTACGTTTTACGCGCCACGCAACACGCACCTCACCCAGTGCATCCTTTATCTTGCCCCTTGCCCGTCGCCTTAAGACAAGGTACAATGCCGCCGCTATGCGACTGAAGCATCTCGAGATGCAAGGGTTCAAGACCTTTGCCACCAAGACTGAATTCGTCTTTCCCACCGGCATCACGGCCATCGTCGGCCCGAACGGCTCCGGAAAAAGCAACGTAGCCGATGGCCTGCGCTGGGTGTTGGGCGAACAGGTCTTCTCGGCGCTGCGCGCCAAGAAGACCGAAGACCTCATCTTCGCCGGCGGCGATGGCCGCCCCCGCGCGGGCATGGCCGAAGTGTACCTCACGCTCGACAATTCCGACGGCTTCTTCCCGATCGACTTCAATGAAGTGGTCGTAGGCCGCCGGGCTTATCGCGACGGCGAGAATGAATATCTGCTCAACGGCAGCAAAGTCCGCCTGCGCGATGTGAGCGAACTTCTCGCCAAGACTGGGCTGGCGCGCCGCACGTATACCGTCATCGGTCAGGGCATGGTCGATCAGGCGCTGGCCATCAACTCCGACGAGCGGCGCGCCTTGTTCGAGGAAGCTGCCGGCATTTCGCTCTATCGCCACAAACGCGAAGATGCGCTGAAGAAACTCGACGAGACGCGACGCAACCTCGAACGGGTGCGCGACATTCTCGCCGAGATCGGCCCGCGCGTGCGCTCGATGGAACGGCAGGCGCAGCGCGCCCGCGACTACGCCCGCCTCTCCGCCGAACTGCAAGCCGCCGAGCGCATCTGGTTCGGCTATCACTGGGGCAAAGGCCAGGCCGCGCTGCGCGACGCGAAGGAAACCGTCGAGGCGCAGACAACCGTGTTGACCGCGCGCCGCGCCGAGATGGGCAGCTACAACGATCGTATTGAGACAGTGCGCAAGCAGCAGTTCGAGCTGCGCACGCAGGTCGGCGAATGGCACCGCGCGTCGAGCGGACTGCACACGCAGGCCGAAGCGCTGCAGCGGCAGTTGGCCGTGCTGGAAGAACGTGCGCGATCGCTGCAGCAGCAGATCGATCAGACGCAGAGCGATCAGGCCGCCCTCGAATCACAGTTGTCGGCGCAAGCCGATCGCGTTACGGCGGCCGAAGCGG
This sequence comes from uncultured Anaerolineae bacterium, assembly GCA_964398185.1. GTDB lineage: Bacteria > Chloroflexota > Anaerolineae > Fen-1058 > Fen-1058 > Fen-1058. Next base: position 95,146 of record CAYNML010000009.1, read on the forward strand.
AACTTAACGGCATCGTGGCGCGCTACGAGACGCAGGCCGCGGCCATCGCCACGGCGCAGGCCGCGTTAAGCGAACGTCAGACGCAGCGCAAGTCGTTGCAGCAATCACGCACTGAAGCGCAAACCGCGCTTCAGAAAGCCGAGCTCGCACTCGAAGATCGCCGCAACCGCCGGGCGCAGATCGCCGATCGGCGCACCGCCATCGACCAAGACCTCGCTGCGCACCACGCCGAGATTGCAGCCCAGCAGCAACGGCAAACCGAATTTGAAACGCAGCGCGCTGCCGTCGAATCCGATCTGAATGCGCTCGAAGCACAGCGCATCAATCTCTTGCAGCAGATCGATGCGCTGAGTATCGAACTCGACCAAGCGAAGCAGAGCGCCGCGCAGCGTGACACCGCGCTGGATGAAGCGCGCGCGGCGGAGAATCGGCTGCGCGAGCGGCACGCCTTGTTGTCGGAGATGCGTTCGGCGCTGGGCGGTTTCGATGCGGGCACGCGCGCGGTCATGGGCGCGCAGCTGCGCGGCGTACGCGGCTTGTTGACCACCCTCATCGATGTAGAGCCCGCGTGGGAGCGCGCCATCGAAGCGGCGCTGGGTCAAGACATTCAAGCGATCGTCGTCGAGTCTGCGAGTATTGTGCCGGACGTGCGCGAGATATTGAGCAACAGCGACGGGCGCGTCTCGCTGCTGCCGCTGGCGGCGCGTGCCAAACCACCAGGGGATGACGCGCCGATCGATCTACCGTCGAATGCGCGCGGCTGTCTGCCGTTTGGAGCGTGGCTGCATCGCGGCGCCATGACTGGCGGCGAAGGCAACGGCGGCGCGCCACACCCGATCGGCCCCCGGCTGCCCGACGGCTTGAAATTTGCGCCGGACGTCATCCAATGCAGCGACGACTTGCGCCCGGCCCTCGAAGCGCTGCTCAAGCAAGTGGTGCTGGTCGATTCATTAGGCGCTGCGGAAGCATTGCAGCCGCAATTGCCCGACGGCTATCGAATCGCCACACGCAGCGGCGAAGTGCTGCACACCACCGGGCTGATCACGGTGGGCCGCGCAGCAGGCTCCGGCGAATTCCTGGCGCGGGAACGTGAATGGCGCGAGCTGCCGGCGCGCATCGACGAGGCGGCGCGTCAGACGGAAGCGGCCCTGTATCAGCAAGCCGCCGCACTGCAGAACGTCGACGATGTGACGCGGCAGTTGGCGGCATTGAATGACGAAACGAAATTGGCTGAGAAGTCGATCGGAGCGAAGACGGACGAACGCCGCGCGATCGAACGCCAGATTGAAGACGTGCAGCGCGCCATCGATTGGCGGCAGGGTTTGATCGCACAGGCGCAGACCGAGATCGCGGCATTGAGCGATCAAGATGCGCAATTGCAAGTGGAAGAGGAACGCCTGCATGGTGAAATCGCGCAGCACACTGCCGCGATTCAACAAGCCGATTGGCAACTGAGCGAACTGCCGCTGGAGACGTTGGCGGCACAACTGACCGCGCTGCAAGCCGAAGCCGCTGTGTCCGATCAGCTGCGGCGCAGTCAGGCCAACGTCGTCGAGTCGTATCGATCGGGGCTGGAGCAGATGCGCGGACAGTTGCAGAACCGGCTCGAGCGTGCCAGCCAGATCGTGCAGGAGCGCGAAGCGATTGGGGCGCAGGTGGCTGACTTGCACCAACGCGAAGCGACGCTGCACGACGAACTCGCCGCCTTCACCCGTCAGATCGATCCGGCGGAAGCGCAGCTGCGCGAATTGGAGATCGATCAGAACCGGCTGGAGGGCGAAGAGCGCTCGGCGCGCAACCGCCTGAGCGATCTGGAACTGCTCTACAATCAAGCCATGCTGGACATGGCGCGGCGCGAAGAAGAGCTCAATCACCTGCGCGCCCGCATCGACGAAGAGCTGGGCCTGGTGGAATTGGAAATGGCCGATCTCAGCGGTCCGCAGCCGCTGCCGCTGAAGCCCATCGTATCGGAACTGCCCATTGTGGAGACGTTACCGGAAGGGTTGGAGCAGGAACTGCAGCGCATGAAGGCGCAGATTCGCCGCCTGGGTCCCGTCAACGCCGACGCGCAAAGCGAATACGAGGAAACCAAGCAGCGCTTTGAATTTTTGACGCAGCAATCGTCGGACCTGGAACAGGCGATCGAGCAGTTGCAGCAGGTCATCGTCGAACTCGATCAATTGATGGAGACGTCGTTCCGCGAAACATTCCAGAAGATCGCAGAAGAGTTCAAGGGCATGTTCCAGAAATTGTTTGCCGGCGGCTCGGCCAAGCTGGTGCTGACCGATCCGGAGAACATCGCGGCGACGGGCGTGGAGATCATGGCGCGCCCGCCGGGCAAGAAACAGCAGGGGCTGGCGCTGTTGTCGGGCGGCGAGCGATCGTTGACCGCCGCCGCGCTGATGTTTGCCATCTTGAAAGTGAAACCGCCGCCGTTCTGCATCCTCGACGAAACCGACGCGGCGCTGGACGAGGCCAATGTGGGCCGCTTCCGTGACACGATCAAGGAATTGAGTAACGACACGCAGTTCGTGATCATCACGCACAATCGCGGCACCATCGAAGCCGCCGACACGATCTACGGCATCAGCATGGGCGCCGACTCGGCGTCGCGCGCCATCTCGCTGGAATTGGAAGCGGTGCAAAATGGCCGGTGAAACCATTCTCGTCGTCGACGACTCGCGCCCCACGCGCGAATTCATCGTCGATTACGTGCTCAAACCCAAAGGCTATCTCACCATCCTGGCCGTCGACGGCGAAGAAGGCGTGCAGCTGGCCGTGGAGCAGCACCCCGATTTGATCATCCTCGACGTGGAACTGCCGCGCCTCGACGGGATGGGGGTGCTGCACGCGCTGAAAGCCAACGGGCTGAGCATCCCGGTGATCATGTCCACCGCGCACGGCTCGGAACAGGTCGCCATCGAAGCGTTCCGGCTGGGCGTGCGCGACTATGTCCCCAAGCCGTTCGAAGTCAACACGATGATCAAGGCCATCGAGCACGCGCTGGCCGAGACGCGCATGCGCAAAGAGCGCGATGAGTTGTTCGCGAAATTATTGCAAACCAATCGCTCACTGGAAGCGCGCCTGCGCGAGCTCAACACGCTGTACGGCATCAGCAAGAGCGTGACCATGCTGCTCGATCACGACAGCCTGCTGCGGCGCATCGTGGAAGCGGCGCAGTTCGTGACGGGCGCGCAGATGTGCCTGCTGCGCCTGTACGATTGGGCCACCGGCCAACTGCGCATCCAGGCCATCAACGGCACGCGCAGCACGGCGCTGCCGCCGGAAAACGACAAAGTGGCGCAGCAGGTGCTGCGCGCCGGGCAGCCCGTCATCACCCCGATCGCCGTAGCCGTGCCGCTGAAAGTGGGCGGCAAGCTGATCGGCACCCTGGATGCCATCAACGACGCCGGGACGCGCCCCTTCCTCGATCACGACATGCACCTGCTGCAAGCGCTGGCCGATTACGCCGCGATCGCGATCGAGAATTCGCGCCTGTTCCGCGAACTGGAAGAATCGAAGGAGCGCGAGAAGCAGATCATCCGCAACGTCTTTGAGCGTTACGTGACGCCGGCGATTGTTGAGCAATTATTGAGCAGCCCGCAGTCGGTGGCGTTGGGCGGCGCGCGCCAGCCGCTGGCGGTGTTGTTTGCCGACGTGCGCGGCTTCACCTCGCTGGCCGAGCAATTGCAGCCGGAGCTGCTGTTCGACGCGCTCAACTATCACCTCTCGCTGGGCGCGCAGGCGGTGCTGAATCACGAAGGCACGCTGGACAAATTCATGGGCGATGCGATCATGGCTTTCTTCAACGCGCCGCTGCCGCAGCCCGACTACGCGCTGCGCGCCGTGGCGACTGCCGTGGAGATGCAATCGCGTATGACGGCCAAGGCCAAAACCATGCCGCTGCAACTGCGCCTGCAGTTCGGCGTGGGCATTGCCTGCGGCGAGGCGGTGGTGGGCAACATCGGCACGGCGCAGTTGATGAACTACACGGCGATCGGGAACAGCGTGAACCTGGCGCGGCGCCTGCAGGAAGCCGCGAAGGGCGGGCAGATCCTGATCGACGAGAACACCTACCAGGCCGTGCAGCATCACGTGCGCGCCCGCGCCCTCGATCCGATCGAGGTGAAGGGATTCAGCGCGCCCCTGCCCGTGTATGAGGTGCTGGGCCTGCGCGCCGGAGAGCGCGCTGAGGAAAGCGCCGTTGCGTCAACCCCTTGACTCTATCGGCAGGCATGGTAAAATTGCGCGCGCGTTACGGGCCGCTAGCTCAATTCGGCAGAGCAACTGACTCTTAATCAGTGGGTTACAGGTTCAAGTCCTGTGCGGCTCACCACCAACACGACCGGTCGATCGACCGGTCGTGTTTTTATTGAGAGTGTACAACGTTGTGCCCATGCGCTTGACTTCCCCAGATCGATAGAGTAACCTTACGCGGAGAATACTCATCACCGCTGGGGGAAAGATCATGCCCGATTCGCCACAGCAGTTGTCGCTATTCGACGTTCCGAAAAAGCCGGAACCAGAACCGGAGCCGCAACCCACACCGCTCGATCAGGCGCGCGCAGCGAAGAAGAACACGACGCGCCTCAACGCGCACACTTCGTTGGCGCATGCGGTGGAAGCGTATCACGATCACATCGCGGGCAGCGAACTCTCGCCGCACACGGTCAAGTCATTCATCTACGATCTCAACATCCTGATCGAGTTTGCGGGAGCCACACGGCCCGTCGGCCAGATCGCGCAACGGGATTTGGAGAACTTCATGGACTGGCTGGTCAACGGGCGCGGTGTGCCGTGCAATCCCAAATCGCTGTCACGGCGGCTGGTCACGTTGAAGAACTTCTTCCGTTGGCTCAGCGACAACGGCGTCATCGACGAAGACCCGGCGGCCCCCATCGCGCACAAGCCCGTCTCGACGCCCCTGCCCGACATTTTGACCGAAGAGCAGATCGAGGAAGTGCTGGCCGCGGCGAACAAATTCCGCCACGATGCCGAGAAGCCCGACACACGCGCTTACCTGCTGATCACGCTGCTGCTAAAGACCGGCATCAAGAAGAACGAGTGCATGGCAATCACGCTGGAGCACATCGATCTATCCGATCCCGACGAACCGGCGCTGTGGATTCGCTACACCGATCCGCGCTATCACCACAAGGAGCGCAAACTCAAACTCGATAGCAAGTGGCCGCACGTGCTGCAAGAGTATCGCATGCAGTACAAGGTGGAGCACACGTTGTTCCCCTGCACCTCGCGCACGCTGGAATACGTGCTGGCCGATGTCAGTCAACTCGCCAATCTGCCGAAGCCGTTGTCGTTTGAGATGCTGCGCTGGACGTGCGCGGTGCGCGATCGCCGCGCGGGGATGAAGGAAGAAACACTGCGCCACAAACTCGGCCTGTCGACCGTGACGTGGCAGGAGACGTGGCCGAAGATTGAGAAACTCGCCGCGCCGGCGGTGTAGGGGACTCTACTCTCAGCCCGCGTCCGCGCGGGCGTTTTGCGCTACACCGACCGCCCGCGCGGACGCGGGCTTGGAGCGTTCTGTCATTCCCGTGCGCTGCGGGCGGGAATCCAGATTCGCCAATCAGCAGCCGGGATGCCCGACACGCTTCGCAGGCACTCGGACACACTTGCACCCACTGCGTGCAGTGCGGTGTGACGATGGCTCCCCATTGATCACTGATCATTATTCATTGTTAATTGATTCCAATAAGGCCCACAATCCACCCGACACCAGCGCATGTCCGCCCGTCACGATCGGGATTGGCGCGTCGAGGATGGCCTGCGTGAAGTCACGAATGAACGGATCGCTGATCGCGTCGACCAAACCCAGATCAGCCGCATAGCGATCTTCCTCCGATGGCCAGACGCCGTTGGCCGCCCACAAAACGCGCGTGTCCCACAACATCGCATCCGTCATCGAGCAGAGATCGGCCATGAAACGGGACAGGCCAACGGCATGCAGATGATCGCTCAGCAGCGATCGTACCTGCCCGGTTCCCAAGCGGCCTGCCGCTCGCATGCCGCGTTCTTCGCTGTACACGCGCGTCCAGCACTGCACAGTCTGCTCCAGCTGCGCGATCGCCCAGGACGACACACGCCCCGCCAGGATCAGGCGCGAGGCCCGCGTCTGCAACACCTCACACGCGGCGCGCAAGCGGCGATCGTCCCACGGCAATTGGCTGACTGCTTCACGTACACGCGATCCGCAGTGCGGATGCCGCGCGGCGATCTGCGCATCGATCGGTACGTCGAGATCGAGACGCGTGGCGGGGGACGGCGGCCAACCGATCGGTTCGAGACCCGCTTCGTGCGACAAGACCCAGCCCAGCGAGTTGTCACTCGGCAACCGATCGATCCACGCGTCCACGATCGACGCGGGGGTGATGGCCGCCCAGTCGGTGGAGTTGATGTTGTTGGCGATCACGGCGCGATCATGATGCTGCGCAGCTTCAGCGATCTGCGCGAGATCAGAAGCGGTGAGCAGTGGAGCGGACGCGCCACCCACATAGAGAAAACGCTCCAACGCAAAACGCTCGATCACTTTAGCCAGACGATGGCCGAAATGAAAGGTTGCGTTATCGCTGTCGAGATCGATCGTGACGGGGAGGTCACCGATCGAGTGGAGCCAGATCCGATCGCCGGTAACGACGATGAGCGGCGCAAACGAGCGGGCCGCGATCGCTCGTTCCAGTAGATCGTGCGCGCAGGCCTGCCGCACGGCGTGCATCTGGCGCAGCAGCGGATGCGTCGGCGCCTGTCCGCCGGCAAAAACAATCAAACCAACGCTGTCAGACATGACCCACTCCAATAAAAAGCGCGGGAGCCATGCCAGACCCCCGCGCTGATCAGTTAGGAAGCAATCAGCTCAGGCGAGTTCCGGCTGCAACAGCCCGTAATCGCCGGTGCGGCGGCGATACAACACATTAATGCCGTCGACCTCGCTGTTGTAGAACACGAAGAAGTCATGTCCCAGCAGCTCCATCTGCTCGATGGCTTCTTCGGGGTTCATGGGCGTCATGGCGAAGGTCTTGGTGCGCACGATCGAGCCCACCGGTTCGACTTCGACCTCGGCCACCGCTTCGGCTTCCACCGCCAACTCGGTTGCCTCAGGCACGCGCAGCGTCTCCGCGCCGCGCACCTGCCCCCGGCTGTACAGGCGATCCTTGAAGCGCGTGATCTGACGCTGCATTTTCTCGGCCACCAAATCGATGGCGGCAAACAGATCCTGATCGCGCTCTTCGGCCCGCAGGACTTTGCCGCGACTGCGCACCGTCAGCTGCGCGATCATGCGATGCTGCGCGCTGCGCGTCTCCTCTTGCGACAACTCCATGCGGGCTTCGTCAATGATGGGAAGATACCGTTCCAGTTTGCCAATTTTCTTCTCGACATACTCCTGTACGCGTTCTGTGACAGTGACATTTCTACCGCGAACGACAATTTCCATTTTCGTTCTCCTTAGGTCAGGGCCGCAGCCCTTAAGGTGTACGGGCCAGCGTCAGTCCCATCACCGCCGCCGCGCCCGCTTGCAACACCGCTTGTGCGCACGCATCCAGCGTCGCGCCGGTCGTGCCCACGTCGTCGATGATCACCACGCGCTTCGCCTGCACGCGCGGCTCTACACATTCAAACGCGCCAGCGACGTTCTGGCGGCGCTCGGCCGCATTCAGCGTCATTTGCACCGCCGTGGCGCGTGTGCGCCGCAGTCCCCGGCTGCTGACAGGCACGCCGACACGCTGGCCCAACTGGCGAGCTAAGAGATCACTTTGATTATATCCTCGATCGCGCTCGCGTGAGGGATGCAGGGGAACGGGGATCAACCAATCGGCGACCAGCTGCGCCGCCAACCAGTAAGCGGCGAGCATGTCACCGAACGGCTCAGCCAAGCTGGACAGACGTTCGTATTTGAAGCGATGCACGGCCTGGCGCAGCACACCATCAAACAGTGCCACCGATCGGATCTGGTTAATCACAAGCGGGTGACGTTGGCAGTTCGCGCACAGCCGATCGGTTACAAACGGCTCACCGCACTTTTCGCACCAGGGCGGCTCGATCGGCGGGGTGGCGGCCTGACAAGCCGCACACCACAAGCTGCCCGCAGCGTGGCAGCCGCCGCAACGGGGGGGGAACAACAGATCGATGAAGCGGCTCCAGGCCTGCCTACCCTGCTGCTGAAACCGCGTTAGACCACGCAGGCTGCTCGGCGATGCCATGATGGCCTCGCAACACAGACGGGTTAAGGTTCGGGTTGAACGACTGCGGCGGCCGGTCCGCCAAATCAGATGGAGGTGAACATGGCTTGCAACACAGCGGGACCTAACAACACCACCCAGATCGCCGGGAAGATCAGAAAGACCATCGGGAACAGCATTTTCACCGGCGCCTGGTGCGCCTTTTCTTCCGCGCGCTGGCGGCGGCGGACGCGCATCTGATCGGACTGGATGCGCAGCACTTTGGCAATGCTGACACCGAGTTGTTCGGCTTGAATGACAGCGGCCACAAAGCTGGTGACATCGCTCACGTCCAGGCGGTTCGACAGTTCGCGCAACGCTTCGCGCCGGGTCTTGCCCAAGCGAATTTCGTGCAGCACGCGGGCAAAAGCCCGGCTGAGATCGTCATCCCATTTCTCGGCCACTTTCTGCATCGCCTGATCGAAACCCAGGCCGGCTTCCACGCAGATGGTCAGCAGGTCCAGCGCATCCGGCAGGGACTTGATGACCGAGTTTTTGCGGCCGCGAATTTTGCTGCCCAGCCACAGCGCCGGCAGCATGAAACCCAGCACGGCAAAGAGCAGGGTAAAGCCGATGCGCGGCAGGAAATCGACATTGGCAATGGACAGAACAAGAAAAATCAGTCCTCCCAGTGCGACACACGCCACCAGCCGTACTCCGAAGAATTCGGACGGGGTCCAGTTGTTGGGGTTGCCGGCCAGGTCAAGCTTGTGACGGGTTGATTCCAGAGATTGCGCGGGGGTGAAGCGGGACATGAAACCAGAGGCCCGCCTGATCATGGGCGCCAGGACACGCTCGCTGAAAGGCATCGAGAGTTCGATTTCCTCCAGCGTAGCCGGGGTTTCGCGCATGCTATATTCAGCCAACCGCGCCGACAGTGAGTCGCCGGGCTTGCGCGAACCGGCCACCACGAGGACCACTACGAGGATCACCACGACCACTATGCCGATAATCAGGGGGACTGGCATCAGCCACCTCCATTTATTAACTACACTTCAATCGCCACAATCTTCTGGATCGCAATAAAGCCGGTGCCGATCATCAGTAAACCGCAGACCACCATCGCCCAGCCGCACCAGCCCGATGTGAACAAACGCTCCACGTAAGGCTTATTGACACAGAATAAGACTAGCGCCAGGCCAATCGGGAGCAAGCTGATGACATAGCCCGAGTACCGGCCCTGAGCAGTCAGCGTCCGAATCTCGCCCTTAATGCGCACCCGCTCGCGAATCGTAAAACTGATGACGTCGAGAATTTCGGCCAGGTTGCCGCCCACCTCGCGCTGCACGTTAATAGCGGTGACCACCAGATCCAGGTCGTCGCTCTTGATGCGGCGCAGCATATTGCCCATGGCCTGATCCAGCGGCAGGCCAATTTGCACTTCCTGCACCACACGCGCAAATTCAACCGCAATCGGCGGCGCCATCTCACGCGAGACGGCTTCCATCGCTTGCAGCACACTATAGCCGGAGCGCAAGCCATTGACCATCAGATTCAGCGCATCGCCCAACTGATCGTTGAAGGCACGCAGACGCTGACCCTGCCGCCACGAGACGAACCAGCGCGGCGCGAACCAGCCCAAAACCATAAACACCAGCGCGAGCACGATCGACTGTCCCGACAAGATAAAAGCGCCTGCGCCGATGCCCAGCGCAACAATCAGCTGCAACGCCAAAAATTCACCCACCGTCAACTTCAGATCGGCGCGCGCCAACTGGGTCGACAAGTTTTCCGAGACCTTACGGCCTTCCAGCGCCCGATTGAGGCTATCAGCGATGGGAGTGGACCGTTTCCTCGATTCTTTCTTCTCGGTAACTTGCACGTCAGTCATGCCAGCGAAGGTCTGCAAACGTTCCTCCACCGAACCCCGACTGCGCACGGCGGAGACAATGCCCACGAGCAGAATCAACAGCCCCAGCGCGCCAACAATCAAGACAATGGTTTGAACGGGCATGGCCCATTTCTCCTTTGCAACCTGTCCACCTGCCGACGAACAACCTCGCGGCTAATAGCGGCCGCGCGCACCGATGCCGAAGATGTTGGGCGGCAACCGGATGCCGGCCGCCTCAATCCGATCGATAAACTTGGGGCGCAGGCCGGTGGGCAACAACCGACCGATGATCTTTCCGTTTTCGACGCCGGTCTTCTCGAAGGAGAAGATCTCGGACATGGTGATGACGTCGCCTTCCATGCCCTGCACTTCCGAGATGGTTACGACCCGGCGCGAGCCGTCGCGCATGCGTTCCTGCTGCACGATCACATCAATCGCCGACGAAATCTGCTCGCGAATCGCGCGGTGTGGCAGCTCCATGCCGGCCATCAGCACCATGGTTTCCATGCGCGCCAGCGCGTCACGCGGCGTGTTCGCATGGAGCGTCGTCAATGAGCCGTCGTGACCGGTGTTCATCGCCTGCAACATGTCCAGCGATTCAGCGCCGCGGCACTCGCCGACGATGATGCGCTCAGGGCGCATACGCAGCGAGTTGATCACCAGGTCGCGAATGGACACTTCACCGCGTCCTTCAATGTTGGGCGGGCGCGACTCCAACGTGACGACGTGCTCCTGGCGCAATTGCAGTTCGGCCGCATTCTCAATTGTGACGATACGCTCATCTTCAGGAATAAAGCCGGACAGGATGTTCAGCAGGGTCGTTTTGCCGGAGCCGGTACCGCCCGACACGAGCATATTCAGGCGCGAAACCACGCAGGCCTTCAAGAATTCAATCGCCTCCGGGGTGATTGAACCGTTGGCGATGATTTGCTCTACGGTTAAGGGGATTTTGAAGAACTTACGGATAGTGATCGTCGGGCCGACCAGCGAGATGGGAGGAATCACGGCGTTCACGCGGCTGCCATCCGGCAGACGGGCGTCGACGTAGGGCTGCGCCTCGTCGATGCGGCGGCCCAGCGGCGCCACGATACGATCGATGATGCGCATGACGTGGTCATTGCTTTCAAACTGCGCCGTCGTCCGTACGATCTTACCGCCGCGCTCAATGTAGATATTCTTGGGGCCGTTGACCATCACTTCAGTAATGCTTTCGTCGGCCAGGAACGGTTCGATTGGGCCGAAGCCCAGGATCTCGGCAACGATCTGCTCGAACAGACGCTGGCGCTCAATCCGGCTCAAAATGATGTTTTCTTCAGCCAGCACGCTGTCGTACAACCCCTCGATCGTGGCGCGCACCTCGTCGGTCTTGCTGACATCCATGGACGGATCCATCTCGGCCAGTAATTTATTCTGCACGCGCGTCTTCAGATCGAGGTAGGCATCGCGCGTCGACGAGGTTGAGGCAGGCGCGCGCTTGAGACGCATCTCCGTCAATTTGGACTGCTCGCCCCCTGCCGGCGGGCGCGCAGCTGGCGTACCAGAAGCCGCCGAACCTGTCGGTGCGGTGGCGGGTGTCGTCTGCTGCTGGCTCTTTTCAATGCGCTTTAGTAGTGACATACAACCTCCCTGTAAACGGGCAACAACGTGCTTGACCTAGCGGAACAACCCGGTACGCTTGCGCGTTTCATCAGCTGCTCCCGCGGCCTCCGGCGTGCGGCGGAACTCGGCAGCCACCCGATCGGCCAATTGCTGAATGGCCTGGCCGATGGGCTTGGCCCTTTGATCGACCATGAGCGGCACACCGCGATTGATGGAGGTCAAGGCCAGAATCTCGTCAAGCGGGATTTGCCCGACAACCTGATGCTTGATATTGTCCTCGATCATTTGGGCCGTGATCCCGCTGCGGCGGTCCATCTTGTTGAGGACGAGCATGATCTTGTTCGGCGGATAGTTCAAGGCATCGGTTATCTCAAAAAACAAGCGCGCGTTTTTAATGGCGGGAATATCGGGCGTCGCCACCAGCACGATCCGGTCGGCCAGATCGAGCGCCGTCAAAACTGTGTCATTAATGATCGTCGCCGTGTCGACGACGACGAAATCATACTGCCGGCGCAGTTCTTCCAGGATGCGTTTGAGGTAATCGGGACTGACCAGATCGGCCATTTCCGGTCGCGGCGGAGCCAACAACGCTTTCACGCCGGAGGCATGCGCCACCGCACTGGTATCGATTGAGTCAGGATCCAAATCCTCGATCGTCGCGCACAGATCGGTGATATTCCGGTTCGGCGGGAGGTTAAGGAAAACTCCCACATCGCCAAACTGCAAACTGGCATCGACCACGATCGTTCGATTGGCATCAGGCCGCTGGTGAAGTGCGACGGCCAGGTTCACCGTCAAGAGTGTAGTGCCGATGCCGCCCTTTGGCCCAAACACGACGATGATACCGCCTTCTTTAGCAGAACGTGCCGCAACTGTCGGACCGCCTTTTCCAGTTTGTGGTTGCGCCACCTGCGGAGCCGCGGCTGCCAGGGTCGCGGCACGCGTTTGTCCCATGCGGTGCACTCGGCGGATAGTGGAAACCAGGTCTTCACTGGTAAAAGGCTTGGTCAGAAAGTCACGCGCCCCCGCCAGCATCGAGCGCCGAAGATAGTCAGCCTCGCTCTGCACGGACATCATGATTACCTGGGCAATGGGGACATCGCGCGTAATCTGCTCAACCGCCGCAATGCCGTCCATGTCCGGCATGTTAATGTCCATCATAACGATGTTGGGCTGAAGGTCGCGCGCCAGCTGAACTGCTTCGCGGCCGGTTGCCGCCACGCCCACGACTTCTACATCGGTCTCAAACGCCAGCAATTTACGGACATTCTCGCGTGTTTCTGGAATGTCATCCACGATGAGGACACGAATCTTCTCGGTACCAGCAGCCATAAATGTGCCTTGACTTTCAGCGCCGCAGGATGGTGCGCCAGCCGTCGGCTATTGGGGCGGGACAGTCGAACCGCCGCCTTCACCAACGATGATGGTATTCGACTTGGGCGGGATCGTGATATTAAAGTTGGTCAAGATATACTGGTAGGAAACCGTTTCAGTCGAAACAGGAGCATTATCGCCAGCGCCGCGCAGTACCAGATTCAAGGCGATGTTACCTTCCTGCAGCAGCCATTGCAGAATCAGAGCTTGCTGCTGGTCGACCAATAGGATGACCATATCAGGACGCGGCGGAGTCGCCGTGGGCGTGCCGGCTGCCGCTTGCACTTGCGCCGCCTGTTGGTCAACCGACAGTGTAGGGGTCGTCTTGGGCAGGATACCGCCTACAGGCCACTCGCCAACATGCAGGACGTCGATATTTTGCAAAGTTAACTGCGACAGCAGCCGCGGTTTGATGAGAACGCTATCCAGCTTGTTCAGGACCCGCGAAACAGCCTCCTGGGGTTCCATACCCGCCGAGATCAGGTCATCGACTAGATCGCGATTGAACGGCACAATCGGATATTGCCCTTCCTGATCAACGTCGATCACCGCAAACGACACGATGACATCGACGCGATCGCCGGCCCCGATGGCATATCCAACACTTGTCAGCTTGCTGATGGGAAAAGCCATCGCGACTTTGCCAGCCGGGATGAATAGTGAGGCATCGCTGCCCTTGGTAGCCAGATCTTTGGGATCGGCAGCGATCAGGCTCTCTAGCATAGGCTGGCCACGCAGGACATCTGTGCGCGCAATTTTGCCAACCGCCTGGTCCGGGTTCGTGATAATCAAATCTGCTGGTGGCAAGCTATCATTAGGCCACTTGCTTGGCACAACTGCGTCGGGACTAATGAGTGCGCCACGCGGAATGTTCTGCGCGGCCACTAGAATCTCGGTTGTCCGGACTTCGGGAACTGGGGTAGGCAGTTCCTGAGCTGGCGGCTGCGCCAGAGTCTGCGGTAAGATAACCAGCACGGCTATCGTGCCTACCAACAGCAGGATACCCAAGAGGATCAATACGCGGCTGCGGTTCATGGACGATACTCCTTACACAAAAGAGATGGGTGAAACCACAACCACTCTGCCTGACATATCAGAGCGGGTTTTGGATAAGCAAGCACCTGTCACACGCAAGAGAACAACACTTACCAGTCTATCAGAGGCAGCAATCTATATCAGCCGAAATACACCCAACTTAATACAATCTCATTGTAGCAGAATTGTCAGCCAGAGGCAACTGAAATCAAACGCGTTGCAGCCAGCTTTAATACATCACTTTCCTTCATAGCG
>CAYNML010000010.1:0-5007 GCA_964398185.1 uncultured Anaerolineae bacterium
AGGAGGCGCTGAGCCGACGAAGCAATCTCCTTGATTTGACCGAGATTGCTTCGCGCACTGCGGCTCGCAATGACGGATAAAAACCTAATATCCACCCATGCCGCTGTCCAGCGACGCGCCGGATAACACCGCGCCGATGACGCGGATGTGGAGTTTCTCCAACTGCTGCTTGGCGCGCTTGGCTTGCTCGCGCCGCGTCTGCCCGGCTTGCACGACCAGTAACACGCCATCGACGCGCGTCCCCAGCACCGACGCATCGGTCACGGCAATGACGGGCGGCGCATCGAACAACACGATGTCGGCCTGCGCCTTCAGCGCTTCGATCACATCCAGCATGCGCCGCGAGCCGAGCAGTTCTGCCGGGTTGGGCGGCAGCGGACCGCTGGTCAGCACCTTGAGGTTGGGCACGTTGACGGCCTGCAGCGCCGGCTCGATCGGCCCTTTGGCGTCGATGAAAAGCGACGTCAGCCCTTTGTCGTTGCTCAGGCCGAAGAGCGTGTGCAGCGCCGGGCGGCGCACGTCGGCATCGACCAGGATCGTTTTCTTGTCGCCCTGAGCCATCGAGACGGCCAGGTTCGCCACGGTGATCGATTTGTTTTCGTTGGGCGCGACCGACGTGACCAACAGCGTGTGAATGGGCCGATCGAGGCTGGAGAAGTCGATGTTCGTGCGCAGCGTGCGATAGGCTTCGGCCGCCGGCGAACGCGGATCGGAAAGTGTGATGAGAGCAGATGGTGTTTGGGACATAGAGCATCCTGATGAGTGAGGCGTAATGAGTAACGAGTAACCAGTAACGAGTAATGAGTAACATCTCATTACTCGTTACTGGTTACTCGTTAGGCCGTTTTTCTCTTTCGTGAGCGGACGGTTTCTGTGGCGGTCGCCGGAATCGCGCCGATGACGGTGGCGCCCAGCACGCGCTCCACATCGTCGGGCGAGCGCAGGATGTTGGACTCAATCGCTTCCAGGAAGAAGACAATGACGATGCCTAATAGGAAGCCGATGATCGCGCCGGCGACGACATTCAACGTCGTCTGCGGGCGGAACTTGCCCGTGGTGGGATTCTGCACGATGTTGGCGTCGACGCGATCTTCTTTGCGCTGTTTGAGGTTGTCTTGATCGCGCCACTGCACGAACTGATTGGCCCATTCCAGTGCCACACGCTCGGACTGCGCCGGGTCGGTGTCCACTACATCGATCTGGATGATGTAATCCTCGTCTTTCGACGCGATGGTGACTTTGCCCTTCAGGGTGTCGGGCTTCATGTCCAGCGCCAGCTGATTGATCACGCGCTGCGAAAAGTTGAGACTGTCGATGTAGCGCACGAAGCCGCGCAGAATTTGCTTGGTGGCCAGCAGTGTGCCGTTGTCGATCCGCTGCGGCCGGACGAAGACGCTGATGGTGCTTTTGTATTCCACCGTTTGCATCTGGCTGAAGCCCCAGGCAGCGGCAGCGGTCAGCACGGTGGTCAAGATGATGATCCAGCCGCGCTTGCGCAGAATGCGTAAGTAGTCGCGTAATTCCATGAATGATTCGACCTCCGACGGGCGATTCTACCACACGTGTTACGTGGTGCGTGTTGCGTGCGCTACTTCTTCGGGATTTCGGCGATGACGTTTAACCCGATCGCTTCGGCGTCGGCCCGATCGCGAATGCGCGGATCGAAGTACCAGACGAGAAAGGCCAGCACCACGCCCAACGCCAACCCTAAAGCGAGACGGATCGGGATGTCGAGCCGGGTGCGCAGTGACGGGGCCGCCGGGGCCACGACGACACCATCGAGCGCCGTCACGACCGCGCCTTCGCCATTCTGCGGAAAGATCACGTTATTACGGATTTGCAGCACTGTGATCGCGGCATGGCCGATGGCCGTGAGCCGATCGGGATTGCCGCCGTTGAGATAGAGTACGACGATGCTGCGGAGATGATCGGACACGAGCGAACCAGCCACCTCGCCGGCGGTGATGTCGCCGCCCGCCACGTTGGCCACGGCCTGCGCAAAATCACCGGTCTTGGCCCAATCGCTGAGACCGCCCGCGATGTATTCCGACGTCAGCCACGCCGGATACTTGCGATCGTACAGGGATGTGGTCTGCTGTTCGGGCGTGTAACCCACTGAGAAACGCAGCGTCGAGGTGTAGGTCTCCGCCGGGGCGCGATAAGTGATCAGCGTGAACACGCCGACGAGCAGCGGCGGCAGGATGATGAGATACCAGTAGCGTTGCAGGATTTTGAGCAGGGTGCGAAGTTCCATGCGAGCCTCTCGTGTGTCAAACGTGAAACGTAAAGCGTACGGGCCATTCCGTTTTACGCATGACGCTTTACGAAGTCAGCATACTTCTCTTCAATGAACGTCGTCAATTTTTGCCGGAACGTTTCCGTGCTGAACGTTTCGGCATGCGCGCGGATGACGGCGGGATCAAACTTCAGCGTGTTGCAGCGCTTGACGGCGGCGCTGATCGATGCGACGGTCTGCTCGGCAAAGAGCACGCCGGTCTGGCCGTCGATCACCGTGTCCAGCGCGCCGCCGGCGCCAAAGGCGATGACCGGGCGCCCGCTGGCCTGCGCTTCCACGGGCGTAATGCCGAAGTCCTCGCGGCCCGGAAAGATGAAGGCTTTGCAGCGCGCCATCAAATCGGGCAGGTCGGCATCGGGCACGCGGCCCAGGAATTGCACGTTCGGTTTCGCCAGCTTTTCCAGGCGGGCGGCGTCACGCCCCACCCCGGCGATGACCAGCGGCAGCCCCAGTTGATTGAAGGCCTCGATCGCCAGATCGAGCCGCTTGTAGGGGATCAGCCGCGACACGATGAGATAGTAATCGCCGTGCGTGGGCTGCGGCGCAAAGCGGCGAATATCGACCGGTGGATAGATGATGTCCGATTCGCGCCGGTAGTAACGCTGGATGCGCTGCTGAATCTCGGTGCTGATGGCGATGAAGTGATCGACCTGCTGGGCGGCGCGATAATCCCAGCGGCGCAGCGCCGCAACCAACGGCTTCAGTGCGAGCCGCGCTGCACTGCTCAGGCCCTCGCTGCGCGCGTACTCGTCAAAGGCCCAGACGTAGCGTGTGGGCGCCAGGCAGTAGCAGATGTGCAGCGCCAGTTTCTTTCGCTGCTGCGTGTGAACGCCATGGCAGAAGCCGCTCTTGTTGCTGAGCACCACATCGTAGCGGGCCAGGTTCAGAGAAGACCACGCGGCGGGATAGAGCGCAAGGTAGTGTTGATGGTGGTCATAGATGCCGGGCGCGCGATTGAGCCACAAGGGGCGAATATTCCAGCCCATGTAAGCGGGCGGCATTTCGTCGCGCCAGTAGATGCTGGTGTAGATGGGCGCGCGCGGGAACAGCTGGACGAGATTTTCCAGCACGGCTTCGGCGCCGCCCATTTGGTTGAGCCAGTCGTGAACGAGAGCAACTTCCATGGAACGTAACGAGTAATGAGTAATGCGTAAAATCAGATTAGCCGATCAGCGAGCAGGGCACTAATGGGTTTGAATGAGCGACGATGGATAGCGCACGGCCCGACCGATTGTAGCGCGGCTCGATGAATCTGTGTGCCGTATCCCTTGTGGCGCGCGAAGCCGTAAGCCGGATAGTGCGCGTCGAGATCGATCAACAGCCGATCGCGCGTGACCTTGGCCAGAATGGACGCCGCCGCCACGGATAACGAGATTGAGTCGGCGAAATTGAACACGGCCTGCGGTTGGGGCACCTGCGGCAAGCGCACCGCATCGATGATCAGCGCATCGGGCTGCGGCGCTAACGCGGCCACGGCGCGTGTCATGGCCAGCCGAGTCGCGGGCAGAATGCCGAGTTCATCAATCTCGGCAACACTGCCCTGGCCGATGCCGTACGCGAGGCAATGATCGATGATGATCTGATACAACTTGTCGCGCTGGCGCGCCGAGAGTTGTTTGGAATCGTTAACCTCCCGGAGGCTTGAAGCCTCCGGGAGGTTGAGTATCACGGCGGCAGCCACCACGGGGCCGGCCCAGGCGCCGCGCCCGGCTTCGTCGAGGCCCGCGATGCGGCGATGACCCGCCTGCTGCAAGTGCCGTTCGCGATCGAGCGTAGGCCGATCGGGTAAAGCGGGATTACGACTTCCGGTCATATAACCCGCGCCAGCCATTCCGCCGGACTTTGAGCACTTCCAGCACCATGTTGATCGAATCTTTGAGCGGGCTGATGCGGCTCTGCGGGCGGTAGTACCAGGTGATGGGCACTTCGATCAATTTGTAGTGATGCTTCAGCGCGATGAAGAGCACTTCCACATCAAAGCCCCAGCCGTCGATGGTCTGTAAGGCGAAGACATCGCGCGCGACTTCGCGGCGGAAGACTTTGAAGCCGCACTGCGTGTCTTGAATCTTGGGAATGGCCAGCACGCGCACAATGAGGTTGAAGACGCGGCCCATCAGATGGCGGTACTGCGGTTCGCCGACACGGCGCGCACCAGGCGCTTCGCGCGACGCGATAGCGACGTCGTAGGCATCAACCGCGGGGGGCATGAATTTGCTGATTTCTTCGACGGGCATGGAGAAGTCCGCGTCGCAGATGAAGAGGTAGTCGCCCTGGCCGGCGAGCATGCCCAGCTGCACGGCTGCGCCCTTGCCCTGCCGCGGCTGGTGCAGGACGCGCGCGTAGGAATGCGCGGCGGCGAACTCAGCGGCGATCTGCGGCGTGGCGTCGCGGCTGTTATTATTGACGACAATCACTTCGATGGGGTACGACTGGGCTGCCACAAACCGATCGACCTGATCCAGGCTCGTCGGCAGGCGGTTTGCTTCGTTGTACGCCGGGATGATAATGGATAACAGCGGTGGCGTGGCGATGATCGATCCTCACGAAAGCCGCGCCGGATGGGCGCGGTCAGAGTGACGTTAGAATACCGCGAACGATGCGATTCGTCAATCGGGTTAGGGTGTCAACGGATAGGCAGCGAATCAGCGGATGATGGCAGCGGATGATGGCAGCGGATGATGGCAGCGGATGATGGCAGCGGATGATGGCAG
>CAYNML010000010.1:5107-16324 GCA_964398185.1 uncultured Anaerolineae bacterium
CAGCGGATGATGGCAGCGGATGATGGCAGCGGATGATGGCAGCGGATGATGGCAGCGGATGGTAACGGATGAAGACTTGCCGTTAAGGGAAGATGAAACGCGGCCTGTGGTTTTGTCAGCGAAGTGTCGGAGGAGGTTGTAGACAAATTGTTCAAGATCGGGTACAACTATTGCAAGGTTGGGGAGTAGCCACCACAAGGCCAATTAATCGTCAATACGAGGCGGAGATCGCTTCCGGTTGATTGGATGCAAGTAGACATTGGCGAGACCACCATGACACAAGTTGTCGTGGTGGTCTTTTCTTATATCAGGAGGAAATAAACATGCAAGCGTGGAATACACTGAAAACAACGGTGTTGCTGGCGACCCTGACAGGGTTGTTGGTTGTCGTTGGATCAACGCTGGGCGGGACGAGCGGGATGATCATTGCGTTCGTGTTCGCCGTGGCGCTGAACCTGGGCGCATGGTGGTTCAGCGACAAGCTGGCGTTGAGCATGAGCGGCGCAAAACCGGTGAGCGAGAGCGATCAGCCGGAACTGCACCGCATGATCGAGACGTTGAGCGCGCGTGCGGATATTCCGAAACCGGCGGTGTATGTGATTGAGAGCGATGCGCCGAATGCGTTTGCGACCGGGCGCAGCCCTGCGAAGGGCGCGGTGGCCGTTACGACCGGACTGCTGCGGCTGCTCGATCGGGATGAGGTGGCCGGGGTGATCGCGCACGAGTTGGCGCACATCCGCCACCGGGATACGTTGATTTCCAGCATCGTGGCGACGATGGCAGGCGTGATTACGATGCTGGCGAACATGGCGCAGTGGGCGCTGCTCTTCGGCGGGCTGGGCGGTTCGTCGGATGATGAGGACAACGGCGGCGGGGTGTTTGGCAGTTTGATCATGATCGTGCTGGCCCCGATTGCGGCGCTGTTGATTCAGATGGCGATCTCGCGCTCGCGCGAGTACGCGGCCGATGCAGGCGGCGCGCAGATTGTGGGCGATCCGCTTCCGCTGGCCGACGCGCTGGAGAAGTTGGAGATCACTTCGCGGCGCGTGCCGATGGAGGTCAATCCGGCGACGTCGCATCTCTACATCGTCAATCCGCTGCACGGCGGGCTGGCGGGGTTGTTCAGCACACACCCGGCAACGCAGGAGCGCGTGGCGCGCTTGCGGGCCATGACGGCGCTGGAGTTGGCGGCGGCGTAGACAACGAGACAGCGAAGCAGCGAGTCGGTGAAGCAACGAATCAGCGAATCAGCGAAGCGACCGATTACTGGAAAAGTAGATGACGGAATACGGACTGCGCACTACGGAGGTGTGAGATGGGCTGGTCATTGAAGTTAGGCAGATGGTTTGGCATTGAAGTGAATTTGCATGTGACGTTTTTGTTGTTGATTGGGTTTCTGGCCGTGACCGGATTCGCGGCCACGCGCAATGCGGGCGCGGTGGTCGGCAACATTGGTTTCCTGCTGGCGCTGTTCCTGTGCGTGCTGCTGCACGAGTTCGGTCACGCGCTGGCCGCGCGGCGTTACGGCATCCCGACGAGGGACATTACGCTGCTGCCCATCGGCGGGGTGGCGCGGCTGGAACGGATGCCGACCGATCCGAAGCAGGAACTGGTGGTGGCGCTGGCCGGGCCGGCGGTGAACGTGGTGATTGCGCTGATCCTGCTCCCGATTGTGGCAGTTTCCAACGTCGCGTTCTTCGAGCGGCTGTTCACGACGAATCTGTTTCTCGTGGCGTTCAATATGATCCCGGCGTTCCCAATGGACGGCGGACGCGTGCTGCGCGCGGGGCTAGCGCTGAAGATGGACTACGCCAAAGCGACTAGCACCGCGGCGACGATCGGGCAGGGCTTCGCGGTGGTGTTCGGTATCGTCGGGCTGTTCACCAATCCGTTCTTGATCTTGATCGCGGTGTTCGTCTGGTTTGG
The DNA here is from genome assembly GCA_964398185.1 of uncultured Anaerolineae bacterium. GTDB lineage: Bacteria > Chloroflexota > Anaerolineae > Fen-1058 > Fen-1058 > Fen-1058. Next base: position 7,034 of record CAYNML010000010.1, read on the forward strand.
CGCGGCGGGCGAGTCGCAAATGACGCAGACGCAATCGAAGCTGGCGGGCGTGCCGGTAGAACGCGCGATGCTGACGTCGTTCGAGACGCTCTCGCCGATCAATTCGCTGCGGTACGTGACGCACCTGGTGCTGGCCGGATCGCAACAGGAATTTCCCGTCGTCGAGAACGGTAAGCCGATCGGGCTGATGACGCGCGCGGATTTATTCACCGCGTTGACGCAGTTTGGGCCGCTGGGCCTGGTGGCGCAGGCGATGCGGCGCGATTTTATCGCCGTGGAGGCGGGCGATCCGTTGACGGCGGCGGCTGAGAAATTGCAGACCGGGCAGGCGCGATCGTTGCTTGTGCTGCGTGACGGGCAGCTGGCCGGCCTGTTGACGCTGGAGAATGTGCAGGAGTTTGCGCTGATTCAGGCGGCTTTGGAAAAGAATGTGCGTGGTGATAAGATTGAAGCACTGCGAACGACGTGAAGCGTGAAGCGTAAAACGTAAAGAGGGATTGCACGGAAGGACAATGCGGAGTTGCTTCCGTGCAATTCATGTTGAGGAGCGACGGATGGACTGGCACCAGATGGCAGCGGATGATGTGCTAAGGCAATTGAACACAACCGTCGAACACGGCCTGACGCAGGCGGAAGCCGATCGGCGCTTGCAGAAATATGGCTTGAACGAGTTGGTCGATCGGGGCACGAAGAACCCGTGGAAGATTCTGTTCGAGCAGTTCACGTCGGTGATGGTGCTGATCTTGATCGCAGCGGCCGTGATCTCATTGCTGGTCGGCGACCTCAAGGATGCTGTTGCGATTCTGGCGATTGTGGTTTTGTTCGGCGTGCTGGGTTTTACGCAGGAATATCGCGCCGAGAAGGCGATGGCGGCGCTGCGCAAGCTGGCCGTGCCCAACGTGCGCGTGCGGCGCGACGGCGAGGTGCGCGAGGTGGCCGCGTCGCAACTGGCGCCGGGTGACATCGTGCTGCTGGAGGCGGGCAACGTGGTGCCGGCCGATGCGCGCATCGTGGAGAGTAACAATCTACGCATTCAAGAAGCGGCGCTTACGGGCGAGTCGGAGCCGATCGACAAAGAGACCGGCGCGTTGAGCGGCGACACGCAAAGCGTGCCGCTGGGCGATCGACGCAACATGGGCTTCATGGGGACTAACGTGACCTACGGGCGCGGCGTGGCCGTGGTGGTTGAGACGGGCATGAACACCGAGCTGGGCCACATCGCCACGTTGATTCAAGAGGTCGATAATGAAATGACGCCGCTGCAAAAGCGGCTCGATCAGTTGGGCAAAGCGCTGGGCATAGTAGCGCTGGTGGTGGCAGGGTTGATCTTCGTGCTGGGCATCATCGATGGTGAACCTGTCGAGTTGATGTTCATGACAGCGGTGAGTGTGGCGGTGGCCGCCGTGCCGGAAGGTCTGCCCGCGGTGGTGACGATCACGCTGGCGCTGGGCGCGAAACGCATGTTGAAGCGGCAGGCGTTGATTCGCAAGCTGCCCGCGGTTGAGACGTTAGGCTCGGTGACGGTGATCTGCTCCGACAAGACGGGCACGCTGACCGAAAATCGCATGACGGTGATGGTGCTGGATGTGGCCGGTCATCGCCTGGAGCAGGAGACCGAGGAGCTGCGGCGCGGCATGCCGGTGGGCGAGGTGGCGACGAAGATTCCGCAGCAGGCGCATTCCTCGCTGGCGCTGCTGCTGATCGGCGGATCGCTGTGTAACGATGCGACGCTGAAGATGAGCGACGAGGGGCACTTCCGCACGATCGGCGATCCCACCGAAGGCGCGATGGTTGTGATGGCCGCGCACGCGGGCTTGTTGAAGTCCGATCTCGATCGGCAGTATCCACGCGTGGGCGAAGCGCCGTTCGATTCCGATCGCAAGCGCATGACGACGATCAATGAAGTGCGGGGAACGATCGAGCCGAGCGAATTTCAAAGTGTGTGGCAGGCGGCCTATGACGCGATCGATCAGCCGCGCTACATGGCCTTCACCAAGGGATCGCCTGACGGGTTGGTGGCGGTGTCCGATCGGGTGTGGGTGAACGATCGGGTGGAACCGTTAACGCCGGAGTGGAGCGATCGGATCATGCAGTCGAACAATGAACTGGCGCAGGACGGCATGCGCGTGCTCGGCGTCGCCATTCGACCGGTTGACGCGCCCGCCGCTGATGTGTCGATCGAGCATGATCTGATCTTCGTCGGCCTGTACGGCCTGATCGATCCGCCGCGCGCCGAGGTGAAGGACGCCGTGGCGACGTGTCTCAGCGCGGGCATCCGCCCGATCATGATCACGGGCGATCATCCGTTGACGGCGCGGCAAATTGCGACGGAGTTGGGCATCACCAATAACGGGCGCGTGCTGACCGGGCAGGAAGTCGAGCAGCTGTCCGAAGTAGAACTGCAAGACGCGGTCGCGGACGTGTCGGTGTTTGCGCGCGTGTCGCCGGAGCATAAGCTGAAGATCGTCGGCGCATTGCAGGCTCGCGGCGAGATCGCGTCGATGACGGGCGACGGGGTAAATGATGCGCCCGCGTTGAAGAAGGCCAACATCGGCGTGGCGATGGGCATTACGGGCACGGATGTATCGAAGGAAGCGGCGGACATGGTGCTGCTGGACGACAACTTCGCGACGATTGTGGCGGCGGTGGAAGAAGGCCGCGTCATCTTTGACAACATCAAGAAGTTTGTGAAGTTCTCGATTGCGGGCAATGTGGGCAAGATCATGGTGGCATTGCTGGGGCCGCTGCCGGTGTTTGGTTTGCCGCTGCCCTTGCAACCGCTGCAATTGCTGTGGTTGAACTTGCTGACCGACGGTTTGTTGGGGCTGGGTATGGGCGTGGAACCGGCCGAGAAGAACGTGATGCAGCGTCCGCCGGTGCGGCCCAGCGAAAGTATTTTTGCGGGCGGCATGGTGAGCTATATTGCGCTGGTCGGGTTGTTGACGGGCACGGTGGCGCTGGCGGTGGGCGTAACGTACTACCACAGCGGCAGCCCGTACTGGCAGACGATGATCTTCACGGTACTGTGCTTCTCGCAGATCGGGCAGGCGTTTGCCACACGCTCGAGCACCGAATCGTTCTTCAAGATGAAGCTGTTGGGCAATCGCTTGCTGCTGGGGATGGCGGGGGCGGTGGCGCTGGCGCAGCTGGCGGCGATCTATCTGCCGTTTATGAATCAGTTCATTTACACACAGCCGCTGTCCCTCCCCGATTTGATCATCGCGATTGTAGTGAGCAGCGTGGTGTTCTGGGCGATCGAGATGCAGAAGTTTATTCGGAGAAGGCGATCCACGAATTAACACGAATCAGCACGAATGGTTTGGGACACGGATGACGCGGACGCTTCGCGCGGATGAACACAGATTGGCTTGAAGTCCCTTGACTTTAACGGAAGATGGCCGGTACAGAAACCGGGTTTCTCTGTGCTAAACGCCCGATTCCATTTGGAACGGAGAAACCCGGTTTCTTCAATCCGTGTCCAATGGTTTTAGCACTGACAGCAAGTAGGCATCGTCAACTTTGCGGGTGGCTTGAATGCGGCGGCGCTTGCGAAGCAGTTGAGGCAGATGGAGGACACCGCTGATCATGCCGCGCATTCGGGCGCGCGCGGCTTGACCGCGCCAGGCGCGCAGCGCTTCCGCGAAGAGCCTCCACTGTTGGCGGATGATGGCCCCCCGATAATCCTTCCACAACGACGACGGATAGTTTTTGACGATGACGGCGATGAAGTTGCGGCCATCGTAGAAGGACGCGGTCTTCCCTCCGCCCGTGGCGCTGAGTTTGTGATAGACCACGGCCCTGGGCGCGTAGACGCACTTCCAGCCCGCCAACTGCGCGCGCCACGCCAGATCGATGTCTTCGCACGAGTAGAAGAAGTCTTCATCGAGCAAGCCGATCTGATCGAGCATGGCTTTGCGGTAGGCCGCCGATCCGCCGCACGCGCTGAAGACGTACTCCTCGCGGTCGTACTGCCCCCGATCGATCTCCCACACCCCGCGATTGCCCGGCATCCCGTCGAGGCGATAGAAATCCCCGGCCGTGTGAAACGTATCGCGCCGATCGAACAGCTTCATCTTGGAGGCGACAATTCCCGCTGCGGGGTGACGCTCGAAGGCGGCGAGGGCCTCTGCCAGCCAGTGCGGATCGGCTTCGGTGTCGTTGTTGAGCAGGATGATGATGTCGCCGTGTGCTTCGCGGATGCCGGCGTTGTTGCCGCCCGTGAAGCCGAGGTTTTTCGAGAGGGCGACGACTTTCACTTCGGGGTAATCACGTGCGAGCAAGGATAGCGATTCATCGTGTGAGGCGTTATCGGCGACGATGACTTCGAAGTTGCGATAGGTCTGGGCGCGCAAGGCGTTGAGGCAGACGGGCAGATGAGGTGCGCCGTTCCAGTTGACGATGATGATGGAAACCAGTGGTTGGTGGTTGGGTGCTGGTTGTTGGTGGATAGCGGCCAACTCAAAATTGTTCATGCTGGATGTAGTCTGCCAAAGCGTCTACCCATGGGCGCAGGGTGATGCCCAGCTGCGCGCCGCAGAAATTGCGCAGGGGCGCATAGGGTGGCGGCGTGGAGGGACGCGAGAAATCTTTGAGGGTGATCGGCTCGATCGGGATGTGGGCGCGGCCGCTGAGCTCCAAAATCTTTTGCGCGAATTCAAGACGCGAGCAGGCGCCCTCGTTGGTGAAGTGATAGATGCCATACGCGCCCGTTACCATGAGCTGTTCGAGGGCGGTAATCAAGTCTTCGGTGTATGTGGGCGAGCTGACTTCGTCGGTGACGACGCGCAGCTGGCCGGCGGTGTCGGCGCGGGTGATGATCTTCTTGACGAAGTTATTGCCGCCCAAGCCGTACAACCAGGCAGTGCGTACAATATAGAAACGGGTGGTCAGGTCGCGCACAAACTGTTCGGCGGCGAGTTTGGATTTGGCGTAGGGGTTGATGGGGTGGGTGGGATCGAACTCGAGATAGGGTTCGCGCTGCGCGCCGTCGAAGACTTCGTTGGTGCTGATGGCCAGCAAGGCCGCGCCGATCGCTTCGGCGGCGACGGCGACGTTGCGCGTGCCCAGCGCGTTGACGCGATAGGCCAGATCGGGTTGGCGGGCTGCGCCGTCCACATCCGTCATGGCGGCGGCATGGATGATCACATCGGGCTGGAAAGCCGCGAGGCTCGATCGGGTGGCCGCGAGATCGGTGAGATCGACTTCGGGCAGATCAACGCCCAGCAGATCGTGCGGCGCTAAGCGGCGCATGAGCGCGCGTCCGAGTTGGCCTTTGGAACCGGTGATGATGATGCGCATGGTTCGCCTGTTGTATGAGATGCACGGATTATACCAAAGGGCAGGCGGCAGGACGCAAGACGCAGAAGGAGCGGCGCAATCGTGTTAGAATTGAGACATGCGCTTTGACATCTTTACGCTGTTCCCCGGCATCTTTGAATCGCCACTGCGTGCGAGCATGCTGAAGCGGTCGATTGAGTCCGGCTTGCTGGATGTGCAGCTGCACAACATCCGCGATTACGCGGAGGGCCGGCACCAGGTCACCGACGATTATCCCTACGGCGGCGGCGGCGGGATGGTGATGAAACCGGAGCCGGTGTTTGCGGCGGTGGAGGGTGTTTTAGGGATCAGGGATCGGGGATCAGGGATCGGGGATCAGGAAACCAGGGAATCAGCAATCCGCAATCAGCAATCAGAAACCCCGATTGTGCTGCTCACGCCGCAGGGCCGTGTCTTTAATCAGCAGGTGGCCTTTGATCTGGCCCAGCACGATCGGGTGGCGCTGATCTGTGGGCGCTATGAAGGGTTCGACGAGCGCATCCGCGAGCACCTGGCCACCGATGAGATCTCGATCGGCGATTACGTTTTGACGGGCGGCGAGCTGGCCGCGCTGGTGGTGGTGGATGCCGTGATCCGGCTGAAACCGGGCGTGCTGGGCGATCCCACTGGTGCGATCGACGATTCGCACGCTGGCGGGCTGCTGGAATATCCGCACTACACGCGCCCGCCGGAGTTTCGGGGGTGGGGGGTGCCCGAGGTATTATTGTCCGGAGATCACGGCAAGGTCGATCGCTGGCGGCGGGAGCAGGCGCTGCTCCGTACGTGGCGGCGGCGTCCCGATCTGCTGGGACAGGTCGAATTGACTGAGGCAGAGCGGGCCTGGTTGAGGCAATTTGACCAAGCCCAGGCGCGTCAGAAATTGGAGTAGTTGCTTTTTTAATGAAAGTCAGTATAATCGCAAGCGATTAACTTCCAAGCCTGGTTCGAAATCCAAACCTCTTTGAACCTTTTGAACGAGGTCTGAGTATTGATTGACGAGATGACGTCAGCCCCGACAGACCGCGAGCTCATTCAGCGTTTGTGCGACGGAGACCTGAATGCCCTGGGTACTCTGTACGATCGTTATCGCCTGCTGGTGTTCCATACTGCCCTGGCGATTACACGTGATCGCCCGGCGGCTGAGGATATCCTGCAGGAGTGCTTCCTCAAGGTTAATGCTTATGCGCGGCGCATCGACGTTAACCTTCCTCTAGAGCCATGGTTATACCGGGTTACGGTAAACCTGGCTTATACCTATGTCACCCGACGCTCGCGCTGGCTTACTTCGCTAGAGAACGTCATTGATCGGCTGGTGTCGCCGGCGCGCACTAATAGCGAGCATCATGCCGAGATGTCTGAGCTGCAATCCGTTATCCAGCAGGCGATTGATCAATTGCAGCCCAACCAGCGCATGACAGTGATCCTGTATTATTTGAATGACCTAAGTTTGAAGGAAATTTCGTACATCCTGGATTGCCCGGTGGGTACGGTCAAATCGCGTTTATATTATGGCCGGGAGTACTTGAAGCGGCAGTTGGAAGAATACCTGAGGCCGCGGCTTGAGCCGGTGGCCGCTAATCGCCTCGCCGGCCGGCATCTGCAGGCTAGATAACGTATATATTATGGCCCAGCAAGAAACCATCGACCATGTGATCCGCTCTGCGCTGCGGGCTGAGGTGCGTTCAGCCGAGCCGTCTGTTGCCGTGCGTGAAGCATTGCTGGCAGCGGCGGCGGACGACGCCTTGCGCTCCGCCTTGGGGCCGACTGTGCCGCCAGTGGCTGAAGGGCTCCAGGAAGACAAGTGCGAATCAGCGGTCGATTGGAGCACCCCGGTGACAACAGCAATTCCCGTAGCGCGCCGGCACTTGCTGATGCTGGCGGCGCCTTTGTACGCTGTGCGGTAATGAGAAAGGCACGCCGGGCGTATAGCCCGACGTGTTTTTGGCTTTTGAAAGAGTTGTCATTCTAGTGAACCGGAGGACGCCCGCTTTATGCAGCAACAGCCACTCCTGGAAGTAAAGAACCTGAAGACTCGTTTCAAGATTACGGGTGCATACGTGCATGCCGTCAACGGCATCAGCTACTCTCTGACCGAAGGTGATTCGCTGGGTGTGGTGGGCGAGAGCGGCTGCGGCAAAAGCGTCGGCGTGATGTCCGTCATGCGGCTGATTCCTCAGCCGCCGGGCGAGATCTATGAAGGCGAAGTGTTGTACAGCGGACGTGACCTGCTGAAGTTGTCGACAGAAGAAATGCGCCATGTCCGCGGCAAAGAGATCGCGATGATTTTTCAGGACCCGATGACGTCGCTCAATCCCGTGATGCGGATTGGCCGGCAGATTACGGAAGCCCTGGAATTGCACATGGGCATGGACAAGAAACAGGCCCGGGCCCGCGCGGCCGAGCTGCTGACGATGGTTGGCATTCCGCGCGCAACCGATCGGCTGGACGACTACCCCCATCAATTCTCCGGCGGGATGCGCCAGCGCGTGATGATCGCCATGGCGCTGTCGTGCATGCCGCAAGTCCTCATTGCCGACGAGCCGACAACCGCGTTGGATGTGACAATTCAGGCGCAGATTGTGGATTTGGTCAAGAAACTACGCGACGAATTGGGCATGGCCGTCATCTGGATCACGCACGATTTGGGCGTGGTCGCCCGGTTGGTGAAGAACGTCGTCGTCATGTACGCCGGGTTCATTATCGAGCGTTCCCCGGTTGAAGAGTTGTACGCGCAGCCCAGCCATCCCTACACACTGGGCTTGCTTGGTTCGCTACCGCGCCTGGATACGCATGACCGCGAACGTCTGGTGTCGATTCAAGGTGCGCCGCCAGACCTGGTCGATATGCCCAAGGGCTGCCCGTTCAAGCCGCGCTGCCGCTTTGCCATCGATCGTTGCTCGGAAGAAAATCCGCCGCTCATCCCCGTTAGCTTGACGCACGAGGCGGCATGTTGGGTTGACGTTACGACTGGGAGGCCCCGTTAACCATGGCGCAGAATGAAATGAGTGCGACGCTTCAGGCACAAACCGTACCAGCCGCCGATGATCTGGTGGTGGTGCGCAACTTGAAAAAGTATTTCCCGATTCGGCGCGGCGTCTTCCAGCGCGTGGTGGGGCATGTGCAGGCTGTCGACAACATTAGCTTCACCGTCAAGCGCGGCGAGACCCTGGGGCTGGTGGGCGAAAGCGGCTGCGGCAAATCGACCACCGGCAAGGCCATTCTCCAGCTCGATCGGCCGACCGCGGGCGAAGTCGTGCTCGACGGAACTGATCTGGTGCAACTGAAGGGCGAGAAGTTGCGCTTGATGCGCCGCAAGATGCAGATCATTTTCCAGGATCCGTTTGCTTCGCTCAACCCGCGCATGAATGTCGGCCAGATTGTCGGCGAGCCGCTCGAAGTGCACGGCGTGGCTAAGGGCAAGGAAAAGGAAGAGCGTGTTAAGGATCTGCTTAGAGTAGTGGGCTTGAATCCGCAGTTTATGGCGCGCTTTCCGCACGAGTTTTCCGGCGGCCAGCGGCAGCGCATCGGCATCGCGCGGGCGCTGGCGTTGAATCCTTCCTTTATCGTATGCGATGAGCCCATCGCGGCGCTGGATGTATCCATCCAGGCCCAGGTGGTCAACCTGCTGAAAGATCTACAGGCCAAGTTCGGTCTGACGTATTTGTTCATCGCACACGATCTTTCGATGGTGCGCCACATCAGCGATCGGGTGGCCGTGATGTATCTGGGCCGCATTGTGGAGATCGCCGACTGGCAGGCCATCTACGACGACCCCAAGCATCCCTATACGCAGGCCCTGCTGTCGGCCATTCCCATTCCTGATCCGGTGATTGAGGCCAAGCGCAAGCGCATTATTCTGGAGGGCGATGTGCCCAGCGCCGCCAATCCGCCGGCGGGCTGCCGCTTTAACACGCGCTGTTCGGTGCGGCAAGAGCGCTGCTATAGCGATGACCCGCAATTGCGTGAAGTGTCGCC
>CAYNML010000010.1:16424-88550 GCA_964398185.1 uncultured Anaerolineae bacterium
GCTGCGCCGACCAAGGCCCCCGAAGCGACCAAGGCCCCCGAAGCGACCAAGGCCCCCGAGCCGACCGCAGCGCCCGCCGGCCCCAAGCCGTATCCGGAGCCCAAGGATCCGACAACCTATACGATCATGACCTTCGGTGAACCCGAAACGCTCGACCCGCTCATGAACTATGAGACTGCGGGCGGCGGCATCCTGTTTAATGTGTACGAAGGCTTGGTGTCGTTCGACGGCAAGGACCCCGCCAAGTTCAAGCCGGTGCTGGCCGAGTCGATTCCCGACCCGGTTAAGACCGACGATGGCGGCGTGACCTACACGTGGAACATCAAGAAGGGCATCAAGTTCCATGAGGGGCAGGAATTGACGCCGGAAGACATCGCTTATTCGTTCTGGCGCATGATGCTGAACGGTTCGCCCGACACCCCGGCCTTCCTGTTGACTGAGCCGTTCCTGGGCCAGGGCATCATCGACGTGACCCTGCTGATCGATGAGACCGGCGCGCTGGAAGGCGACGCCGAAGCGTTGGCGCAGGCCGACCCGGCCGAGTTGGAAGCGGCGTGCCAGACGGTCAAGGATGCCATCCAGTTCGACAACGATGCCGGCACCGTGACCATGAAGTTGAAGCAACCGTGGGGGCCGTTTATTGCCACCATTGCCCAGCGCTGGGCCAGCGCGATGAACAAGGAATGGACCGCCGGCTTGGGTGAATGGGACGGCGATTGCGCGACCTGGCACAAGTTCTATGCCACGCCCAATGAATCCCGCCCGACCTACAACCAGACCAATGGTACCGGCCCCTACAAGGTCGATCACTGGACACCGGGCGAGGAATTTGTACTGGTGGCGTTTGACGGTCACCGCAATGGCACGCCCAAGATCACGCGCCAGGTCATGAAGTACGTAGGTGAATTCGGCACCCGCTTCGCCTCCCTGCAGGCCGGTGACGCTGACGCCATCGCCGTGGGTTCCGCTGCCGACTGGGCGCAGATGGACACGTTGGTCCGCGAAGAGTGCAATGCCGATACCGGTGAGTGCAAGGAAGTGAATCCGGATGGTATCCTGCGCGTGATCAAGCCGCTCCTCAGCCTGTCCCGCACTGACATCGGTATGAATCAGAATATCGCCGAGGGCAGTCCCTTCGTCGGTAGCGGCAAGCTGGACGGTGAAGGCGTTCCGTTGAACTTCTTCAGCGATGTCCATATCCGCCGCGCCTTCAACTACTGCTTTGACTACGAAACGTACATCGAGCAGGTTCAGTTTGGTGAAGCCACCCGCTCGCTGGCGCTGACCCTCCCCGGCCAGCTGGGCTATGACGGTACGCCAATCTACGAATACGATCTGGCCAAGTGCGAGGAAGAGTTCAAGGCCTCCACCATCACCGGTACCCTGGCGGATGGCTCGGTGGGCAATGTGTGGGACACCGGCTTCTATCTGCAGCTGGGTTACAACTCGGGCAACACGGCCCGCGAGGCGATGGCCCAGATTCTGGCCGACGGCCTGTCCCAGGTGAACAGCAAGTTCATCGTCGTCCCGAATCAACTGCCGTGGCCGACCTACCTGCGCACACTGCGCGCCGGCCAGCTGGCGACGGCGGCCGCGGGCTGGCAGGAAGACATTCACGACCCGCACAACTGGTACGTGCCCTACTTCCTGACGACCTACGGTTCCCGCTTCAACATCAGCCAGGAACTGCTGGACAAGTACACCCCGCTGATCAACGCGGGCGCGATTGAAACTGACGACGCCAAGCGCGCCGAGATCTACACCGAACTGAACCAGATGATCCACGAGGACGCGCCGTACGTGATTCTGTCTGTTTCGAATGGCCGCCGCTACGAACAGCTGTACATGAACGGCTGGCTGGGCGGCACGTCGCAGAACCCACTGGTTTCTTCGCCCGGCGCGATCGATGAACTCTCGAAGGATAATGTTGCGAAGTAAGTTGTAAGGGCTGGCTGGGTGGCCGAGTCTGTTCGACCGCTCGGCTCCCAATGTAGACCAGGTGATGGGCAGGCATCCTTGGGTGCCTGCCCATCCTCAAACGGGTGTGGCCAGGAGATCAGTTCACAAGGGGCAGATTGGAGTTTCGGTTACTTGTGTGCTGATCTGCTGGAAACAATCTGAACTTAAACGTGACTCACTGAGTATTACCCCATAGAATTCAGTGCAATTAGGCCGTACAGTTTCCGTGCACAGAGTTGTGGGGGCCAGACCTCCCGCTTAGAGTCGTGAACTCTGGTATCGGGCCTGAGGAGAAAGCGTATGTATGCTTATATCGTTCGCCGCCTGTTGTTGATGCCGGTCCTGCTGTTTGGCGTTACCATTCTGCTCTTTTTGATGATCGGCCTGCTGCCGGAGGATGCGCGGTTGGCTTTGTACTTGCGGGATGTGCCCAAGACCCCAGCTCAGGCGAATGCGTTGGCCATCAAGTACGGTCTGCGTGATCCCATCTACGTGCAGTATGCCAACTGGCTGTTGGGCAAAGAGGGTGAAGATCCCATTACAGGCGAAGTCAAAGTTCGCGGTGGCATTTTGCGCGGTGATTTTGGCTGGTCCAAAACCGGTTCTGACACCATCTCCAACATCATTGCGCGGCGCTTCCCCGCTACGGTGGAGTTGGCGCTGTGGGCCATCGTCCCCATTATCGTCGTCGGGGTGTGGATGGGCGTAACGGCCGCCGTCAAACACAATAAATGGCAGGACCAAGTGTTGCGAGTCTTTTCCATTATTGGCTGGTCTTTCCCCTCGTTTGTAGTCGGCCTCCTGCTCCTGATGTTCTTCTACGCCCGCTTGCAATGGTTCCCGCCGGGGCGGTTGTCAGACTGGGCAACAATTGTGGTGAACAGCGAGGCTTTTGTGCGGTACACCGGCTTGAATACCATCGACGCTGTCTTCAACGGCCGCCTGGATATTTTCTTCGACGCTTTGCGCCACCTGGTTCTGCCCATTCTGACCCTGGCGTACATTCAGTGGGCCTTGTTGCTGAAGATTACGCGTTCGTCCATGCTTGAATCGCTGCGACAGGACTACGTTAATACCGCCCGCGCCAAAGGTCTGCTGGAGAAGGTGGTTGTCAACCGCCATGCCCGGCCCAACGCCTTGATTCCGGTCGTCACGATCGGCGGCGCCACGGTCGTGGGTTTGTTGAACGGTGTGATCATCACAGAGACCATTTTCAACTACCCCGGCATCGGTTCAGTGGCGGCGCAAGCGGCAGTGCAGCTCGACATCCTAACCGTGCTAGGCCTGACGTTATTCACCGGCATCATCCTGCTGGTGGGCAACCTGGTGGTTGATATCTTGTATGCCGTCGTTGATCCCCGCGTGCGGCTGAGTTAAGGAGCGCAGTGTATGTCCAGTGTCGTCAATGAACCTGATATTCTGAAGGCGGCCGCCGGCTCGGCGGATATCGACGAACTACCGCCCGGTCGTAAGCCGCCAAGCATTCCGCGGCAGCTGCTGTCTAATCCGCTCTCGGTCACCGGGTTTATCATTCTGGGCCTGTTTGCGCTGATTGCCATTTTCGCACCAGTGTTGGCGCCACCCTTGCCCAACGCCCGCGATCCCATGAAGATTCCGCGTGACGGCTTTGGCACAGTGCCGCAGCCGCCCGGTACAGAATGGAAGCGGAACCCGCCCCCCATTCCCTTTTGGTATACACCGTTAACGGGCAAAGATAAGTGGGTGCACTTCTTTGGCGTCGCCAGCGGCGGCTGGGACATTTACTATGGCGTGATTTGGGGGACGCGCTCGGCCTTTATTGCCGGCATTGCCATCACGTTTTTTGTGGTGACCATTGGCGTAGCCGTGGGGACTTTCTCCGCTTTTTACGGCGGGAAAGTCGATTTGATAGTCCAACGTATCACCGAAATCTTCATGGCCTTCCCCTTCTTTGTCGCGGCCATGACTGCGGCCACCTTGCTGCAGCCACTCATCGGCAGCAGGGCCGGGGTGGGCGGTGCCGGCTTGTTGACAGCCGCCATTGCCATCGTCATTTTTGGCTGGATGGGCTACTCGCGCCTGATTCGCGGCGACATCCTTTCGGTGCGCGAGCGCGACTACGTCATGGCTGCCCGCGCCGTCGGCTCCAAAGACCGCAACATCATGCTGAAGCACATTGTCCCGAATGCGATTTTCCCCACCTTGGTGGTGGCGTCACTGGATATCGGGACCTATGTGGTGACTTTCGCCGCCCTGTCATTCCTGGGGTTGGGCGCGGAACAGGGTTTTGCCGACTGGGGCCAGTTGATCTCCTTTGCCCGCAACTGGATCACCACGCTCGATCAATACTGGTATATTGTCTTCTTCCCCAGCCTGGCGCTGGTTCTGTTTGTCCTGGCCTGGAATCTGGTGGGCGACGCGGTGCGCGACGTGATGGATCCACGCTCCCGCAAGACGCGCTGATCTAGCCGTTCTTGCCACAGACGGTTTGTGCTTAATGGCCTCTCCTGCGGAAGAGGCCATTTGTGTTATGATAAAAGCTATGAACGGAAGAGAACGCTTACAGGCGTATGGGATGTTTGGAATCTTCATCGTGCTGGGCTGGGGGCTGTTGCTCTGGGGGGTGCCGCGTCCGGTGGTCGACGAGAGCGCCACCGCGGCCCTGAGCCAACTGCCCCCCGCTTTTCAACTGGCCACGCCCACACCATTCAGCAATCCAACCGCTACGCCGTCGAGTCAGGGCGGCCATGGGCAAAATATTTTTCACGTGTTCTGCATGCCCTGTCACGGCGATGCCGGTCAGGGCCTGACCGACGAATTCCGCGCTCGCGAATATCCGCCGGAAGACGTCAATTGCTGGAAGTCCGGCTGCCATGGCGAACGCCCCTACGAGAACGGCTTCACCCTGCCCAAGACCGTGCCTGCCTTGATCGGCCCGGGCACGCTGATCAAATTTGCCACGGCGCGCAGCATGTTCGACTACGTGCGCGCGGCGATGCCGTTTAACGCGCCGGGTTCGTTGCGTGAGGAACAGTACCTGCAACTTGTGGCTTACTTGCTGGAGCAGAATAATATCGTGCCGGCAGGCGCGCAGCTTGATCCGAATACCTTGCAGCAAATCAGCTTGCGGCCTGAGCGAACACCTGCACCGGCGGCCAGCGCAGCTGTTCCCCTGCCTGATAACACATCGGCACTGACGATTGCCATTATCCTGCTGTTTGGGGTTGTGGTGCTGGCGGTGTTGATCATGCGTCGCCTCTCGCAGCAGAAGCCTCGCTAAGCCCGGTGCGGTGCCTTATGCCCTTCATTGACATCAACGGTGCGAACCTCTATTACGAACGCTATGGCACCGATCGATCCGATCGTGTCCCGATCGTGCTGATCCACGGCTCGACGAACACCGGTCAGGCCGACTGGCGCGCCATCGCCCCGCTGCTTGCGACTGACTATCGCGTCATCGTGCCGGATTGCCGCGGCCACGGCCAGAGCAGCAATCCCAATTTATCCTACTCTTTCAAAGAACTCGCCGCTGATGTGGCCGCGTTGATCCGCGCGCTGGGCTATGAACGCGCGCACATCATCGGTCACAGCAACGGCGGCAACGTGGCGCTGGTCACCCTGCTCGAACATCCCGACGTGGTGCAGACCTGCATCGCGCAGGCGGCCAATGCCTACGTTTTGCAGTATTTGATCGATCGTGAACCGGCGGTCTTCGATCCCGATCGGGTGGCGCGCGAAGCGCCGGACTGGATGAATCAGATGATCGCGTTGCACGGCTCCACGCACGGACCGGACTACTGGCGCGATCTGCTCCAGTTGACCCTGCGCGAGATCATCACCGAGCCGAATTACACGCCGGCTGATCTGGCGCGCGTGCAGCGTCCCACCTTCGTCATTCAAGGCGCCAACGATGTGGTCAACGCGCCCGATCGGCATGCGCAGTTCATCGCGCAGCACATTCCCGCCGCCGAGCTGTGGACCCCGGCAAGCGCCGCGCACAACGTCCATCACGAGATTCCGTTGGAATGGCTAAAGCGCGTGCTGGATTTCTTGCGACGGCGCGGCGATGATGCCAACGATGCGCTCTATCGGCTGCGCCAGTCACGCTATACCGATGCGCGTGAAACAATTTTTGAGGTGCGGGCTGCCGCTGGCGAAACGGTTTCCCTGACGGGCCGTGTCCTGATCGAAGAGCAGCATCAAGCCGCGCTGGCCGTGTTGCCCGTTGCGCCCGCCGACGATCAGGTTCAAGTGCTGCTGACAGAGCAGACTCCGTGGGCGCTGGTGCAGCGCAGCGTGTCCGATGTGCGCCGGGTGCCCGACGGCCTGGCCGAGCAGATCACGCAGCTGCTCGTCGGCGAGAGTGTGCGCGTACTCGACACGCAGGGCGCTTGGTCATTGATTCGCGCCGAACGTGACGGCTATCTGGGCTGGACGCGCGCCAGCGCGCTGCACCTGTGCGACCGCAAAGTGGTGCGCGCCTATCACAAGTTTGCCACTGTCGTCGTGCAGGCCGGTCTCGCGCGGTCGTTCGATCGGGCGGGCCGCGGCGCGCAGTTGGTGGGCGCGCTGCCCTTTGGCGTGAAGCTGCCGCTGATCGAAATCAAGCGCGGCTGGGCGGCGCTGCGCCTGCCCGCTGATCGCGTGTGGTGGGTACAAGAAACCGATTTGTTGCCGCTAACCGAGCGGCCTAAACCGAACGCGGCGGGCATCGCCTTCGCGCTCGATCGGATCAAGCCCTTCGTCGGCATTCCGTATATGTGGGGCGGACGCAGTCCCTATGGCTACGATTGCTCTGGTTTGGCGCAGACCTTCTGGGCTTTCCTGGGCGTGCCCATTCCGCGCGACGCCGATCAACAATTCCGTGTGGGGAAGATCGTCAAAGGCAAACCGCGCCCCGGCGATCTGCTCTTCTTCGGCGGTGACGACACCAATCTGGCCGATGCCCGCACGCAGCGTATCACGCATGTCGCCATTTCATTGGGCGGCGATGAATTGATCCACGCCAATGGCGCATCGTGGAACATCGCCTACAACAGCCTCAACCCGGCCAGCCCCATTTTCCGCGCCGACTTGCGCGATTCGCTGGCGGGTGTGCGAAGGTACTGATCATGCTCCTCACTCCCGAACCCGTCACCCTCAATCTCCGCACCGCCTTTCGCATCGCGCACGGCGTCAGCCAGCAGCGCTTCAATGTCTTTGCCCATCTCGATGAAGGTATCGGCGAAGGCGCGGCGGTGCCTTATTACGGCGATACGCAGCAGGGTTTAATCGACTATATCGCCGCCGCGGCCGATCGGATGGGCGCTGATCCTTTCGTGATCGAGGACATTCTCGATCGGCTGCCGCCCGGCCCGCCGGCCGCCAAAGCCGCCATCGACATCGCGCTGCACGATCTGGTCGGCCAGCGGTTGGGCCAGCCGTTGTATCGCCTGTTTGGCGTGAATCCCGATCGAGTGCCGCCGACCTCGTTCACCATCGCGATGGATGAACCGGCCATCATGGCCCAGCGCGCCGCCGAGTCGGGCCTGCCCATCATCAAAATCAAGCTCGGCAGCGATCAAGATGAAGCCATGGTCGCAGCGATTCGCGGCGCGACGACGGCCAGGCTGCGTGTCGATGCCAACGCCGGCTGGACGCGCGCACAGGCCGCGCAGTTGATCCCGCGCTTGAAGCAGTATAACGTTGAATTTGTGGAGCAGCCGTTAGCGGCGGACGATTACGAAGGCTTGCGCTGGTTGAAGCAGCAAAACTTCGGTGTGCCGATCTTTGCCGATGAAAGCCTCAAGACCTCGCGCGATATTGCGCAGCATGCCGACGCCATCGACGGCGTGGTGATCAAGTTGATGAAGACCGGCGGCTTGCGTGAGGCGCTGCGCGCCATCCACATCGCCCGCGCGCACGATTTGCAGATCATGGTGAGCTGCATGGTGGAGACTTCGGTGGGGGTGACGGCCGCCGCGCATCTGGCCCCGCTGTGCGATTATGCCGATCTCGACGGCCCGCTGCTGATCGCGAATGATCCCTATCAAGGCGTGCGCTTTGACGGCGCGCGCTTGATTCTGCCAGACGGGCCGGGGTTGGGTGTGACGCGGGTCTAAGTCTGTACGGTGACCGTGGTACAATCAAGGCGGGAGGCGATCGATGAGCACACCCGAAGTAACCCTCAGTGAGATTGTCCCTTCATTGCCGGCGGCGCAAATCGATGTCACGATTCGGGTCACCAGCCAGCTCAACGTCACGGCGTTCTCGGCTAAGCAAAAAGTGGCCGGGTTGGCCTTGTCTGAAATCGGCACCGGTATCGTCACTGACGGACCTGAACTCGTCGTCAGCCGACAGCGCGTGGTGTGGCGCGTACCCCTGCACGTCGCCCTGCCTGGTCTGGGCCACGTGGGCGACATCGGCGCCATTGATGTGGATGCACAAACCGGCGAAGTGCTGGCCGATCACCAGACGTATGAGTCTCTGACACGACATGCCCGGCAACTGGCTCCCGCTGACGCACACTAGACAGCTGCGGCGCGGCGCTTGTCTTCCTGCCTGCGCTCGCATGGTCCTGCTGGCGTTGGGTGATGATGCCAGCGAAGATCAACTGGCGCAGTTGTTTGACACCGAATGGTATGGCACGCCCGCCAGCCGCGTTCGACGCCTGGCACAGCGCGGTTATCGTGTCACTTACGAGCAAACCGCGCTCGAACAACTTCCGCACTATCTCCAGCAACAAACTCCTGTCATTATCTTCTTGCGCACCGGCGGTTTGCCTGGCTGGCAGGAAGATGTCACCCACGCCGTGGTATTGGGTGGCCTGACATCTGCTACCGCCGTCATCCACGACCCTGCACGTGACACTGGCCCAGATGAGATCAGTTCGGATGTGCTGTTGTTGGCCTGGTCAGAAATGGACTATTATTGCGCTGTTATCACTCGTGAGTAGATTCACTCTGGAGCAGGTCTTGCCTTCTGTCTCCATATAGCGCTGGCGCAGATTCCAGAGCTGGATACAATCAGCGGGCGTCTGCGCTTTTGTTTGACGACTTCATAATTTGAGGAATAGTATGTTGATGCGACGTTACGGAGTGGTGATGGTCTTGTTTGTCTTGCTCGCTGTGGCCGCGTGCACGGCGCCGCCCACGCCGCAGCCCACGCCGACGATCACCCTGACGCCGACTATTACGCGCACGCCCACGGTGACGCCCACGCCGACGGTGACGCCCACACCCACCGCGCCGGCGTCGCGTCATCCCGGCGTGTTGATCTATCTGGCCGAGAGCGAGCCGGACACGCTCGATCCGCACGTCGATTACACGGCGGCGGGCGCGGGCGTGCTGCACAACATCTACGAGACACTCGTCACCTACGACAAATCCAATCCGGCGGAATTTGTGTCGCTGCTGGCCGAGTATGTGCCGGAGCCCGTCGTCGCCGAAGACGGCAGCGTCACCTACACCTTCGTCATTCCCGACGGGATCAAATTCCAGCAGGGTGGTGAGGTCAGCGCAGAAGACGTGGCTTACTCGTTGTGGCGCGCGGCCTTGCTGGGTCGCACCGATCGGGCGGGCACGATCTTCGATGCGCCGACCCGCACCCCGGGTTTCCTGCTGCTCGAGGCGCTCTTCGGGGTGGACGATGCCGCGCTGTTGGTCGACGACACCGGTCGCTTCGTCGGCGATCCGGAGTTCCTGCGCATGGCCAAAGCCAACGCGCTGCGGGCCGCCTGCGAACAAGTGAAGTCGGCGGTCACGTATGACACCTGGGGCCGCACCGTCGTTGTCAAACTGCCGCGGCCTTACGCGCCGCTCATGTCGGTGCTGGCCACGCCGGGCGCGTCGATCCTGTCGAAAAAATGGCTGGTCGATCACGGCGAGTGGGACGGCGACTGTCAGACCTGGCACTATTTCTACGGCCTGCCTCCAACCGCTGGGCTGATCCGCGCCCAGGCGAACGGCACCGGACCGTATCAACTCGATCACTGGACCGCGGGCGCGGAGCTCGTCTTGACGGCGAATCCAGGCTATCGCCAGGGGCCGCCCCGGATCGATCGGGTGGAGATCAAACCGATCGGCAATTTCGATCAGCGCCGGCAGTTTTTGCAGACGCGCGAAGCGGATCTCATCGCGGCGGCAGCGCCCGATCAGCTGACGCAGCTCGACGAACTGGTGCGCGAACAGTGCGATCTGAACGGCCAGTGCGACGTGATCAATTTCAAAGGTTCGCTGCGACGCTACGCCGGTCTGCCGTCGCTCACGCGGTATAACGTCTTCTTCAACTTCGCGCTGCCCGAGGGTAGTCCGTATGCGGGCAGCGGACAGCTCGACGGGCAGGGCGTGCCGCCGGACTTCTTCGCCGACGGGCATGTGCGTCGCGCTTTCGAGGCCTGTTTTGATCGCAGCGCCTTCATCAGCGGTACGCTGGCCGGGCAGGGCGAAATACCGCTGGCGATCACGCTGCCCGATCAGCCCGGCTACGCGGGCAGCCCCGCCGCCGATTTCGATCCGGCGCGCTGCGCGGATGAATTCAAAGCCGCTGAGTTTCGCACCGCGGATGATCTGACGCTGTGGGACACCGGCTTTGCGCTGCAACTGCCGTATCGCGACGGCGACAGCGTGCAGCAGGCTGTGGTCGATCAGCTGGCGCGGCAGATCGCGCAGGTCAACGCGAATTTCGTCATCACGCCGGTGGCGATCTCGACGCTGGACTGGCTGCGCGAATTGCGCGCCGGGCAGATTCCGCTGGCTGCCATCGGCTGGCAGGAGGACCTTCACGATCCGCACAACTGGTATCGGCCCTATCTGTTGGATACCTACACGGCGCGCTTCAACCTGCCGGCTGACCTGGCGGAAAAGTATCGGGTCTTGATCGATCAGGGCGCGATCGAGTATGATGCGGCCGCGCGCGCCGCCACCTATGCCGCACTGAACGCTGCGTTGTCCGCTGATGCCGCGTTGATCATGCTGCCGTATGCGTTTTCGGCGCGCTATGAGCCGGTCTACCTCAAGGGCTGGCTCAACGGCCTGAGCATGAATCCGCTGCTGCCCGATCCCGGTTACGTGTACGAATATTCGGAGCGTTAGGGGGCGCCATGTCCGACATCCAGGCCGACTTTCTCAAGTTGGAACTGCAGCTGCAATTTCTGGAAGCCGCCATGGCCGACACGGCCTTCGTGGTCAGCCAGCTCGTGAAAGCGCTGCATTGCTCGCCTGACACCGGCGATCAGGGCAGCGAATTGCAGGCCGCCGAGCACCGGCTGCACACCTTGTTACATCACATCCGGGCGTCCACGCAGCACGAGATTGAAACGGAAGATCAGGTGCGGGCGGGGCAGCGTCTTTATCGCGAACTGCTGGGCGACTTTGAAACGGCGACGCGCGACTTCACTGATCGCGCCACCGCTCTCGCCGCATCGCTGCCTGCCGACGAACAAGCCGCCGTGCAGGTTCACCTGGCGGCGCTGCGCGACTTCTGCGAGGATTTCTCCGCGTTGAGTTGAGGTGGAGCGCTGTCATTCCCGCGCGCCGTTGGCGGGAATTTATTCGACAACCAACGCGACATGCCGGATGTCCGACACGCCCTGTCCGCGCTGCCCTCAGGCACACCTGCACCTACTGTTTGCAGTCCCACGGGAGGCGGTGCACTACGGTGTGACGAGTGGATGCAACTCTCTCGTCTTCGACTCCGTTTCCTCTTTGACTCCATTTCGTTCTATAATCACTGGCATGCCAAACGATCGCGCCACCATTCTCGTGGTCGACGACGACCCTCTGATTGCGGGTTTCCTCAACGAGCTGCTGAGCGAAGCGGGCTACACGGTGCGCCTGGAGCCGACGGGCCAGGGCGCGCTCGATCGGTTGCACTCGCCCGAGCGGGAGGAGATCGATCTGGTGCTGCTGGATGTGATGCTGCCCGACGTGGACGGCTATACCGTGTGCCGCCGCCTGCGCTCGACCCCGCGCACCGCGCGGCTGTTGATCATCATGGTCACGGGCCGCGACAAGCCCACGGAGAAGACGCTGGGCCTCGACCTCGGTGCGGACGACTACATCCCCAAGCCGTTCGATCCGCAGGAACTGCTGGCGCGCGTGCGCTCCATGCTGCGCCTGCATCGCGCCGAGCAGGATCTGTGGACGCGCAATCAGGCGCTGGCCGCGCTGAACGCCGTAGCGCAGACCATCGGCCGCGCCGTGGAACTGCCGGACGTGCTGCGCTCCGCGCTCGAGCAGGTGCTTGATTCGCTGCAACTCCCGGCGGGGTTGATTACGCTGCGCTCAGCCGGCGGGCATCAAGTCGTTGCGGTGCAGCGCTGGCCGGCCGCCAACGAGCCGCCCAATATCCTGCTGGCCGAGCAGGTGGCGCAGACCGGCGAGCCGGTGATGATCGAACGGACGGCGTGTGTGCCGCTGATCAGCCGCAATCGCGTGCTGGGTGTGCTGACCGTCGCAGGCCTGACGCGCAGCGGGCCGGATGCGCTCGAGTTGTTGACGGCCATTGGCAGCCAGATCGGCGCGGCGATTGAGCGCGCGCGGTTGTATCAAGACGCGCAGCAGCGCAGCGAAGACCTGGCCGTGCTCAACGAGATCACGCGCGCCGTCACCTCATCGCTGGACCTCGATCGCGTTCTCACGACTTCGCTGCACAGCATCCGCCAGATTTTGCATGTGGAAGCCGGGTCGTTGATCTTGCTGGATGCGGACACGGGCGAGCCGCACTTTCGCAACACGCTGCCCGCGTTGGAAGATTGGATCCGCCGCGACACGGCGCGGGCCGACGGCGGCGTCATCAATACGGTGATCACGCTGCGCGAGCCGTTGATCATCAAAGACGCGCAAGCGGGGCCTGCCGGGGATGGCGACTTTGACCTGCGCAATTTGCTGGCGGCGCCCCTCATCGTCAAAAGCCGTGTGCAGGGCGTCATTGTCGTGATCAATCGATCGGAGGGGGCCTTCACCAGCGACGATCTCGAGCTGCTGCAGTTTCTGGCCGGCGCGGTGGCGGTGGCCGCCGAAAACGCGCGCCTGTACGGCGAGCTGGCCGATTTTGCGCGCGAGCTGGAACGATCGCAGGCGCAGTTGATTCAAGTGGAGAAGCTGGCGGCGACGGGGCGTCTCGCCGCTTCCCTGGCGCACGAGATCAACAATCCTTTGCAGGCCATTCACAACTGCCTGCACCTGGTGATCAATCGTCCGCTGAACGACGAGAAGAAAAAGTATTATCTGAGCCTGGCGCAAAACGAAGTGGAGCGCCTGATCACGCTGGTGCAGCGCACGCTGGAATTCTATCGCCCGTCACAGGGGCGCGCCGCGGCCACCGACGTGAATCGCCTGATCGAGAATGTGCTGGCCCTGACCAGCAAGCGGCTGGAACATGACCGCGTGCAAGTGCGCACGCAGCTGCAAGCCGACTTGCCGGCGATGTCCGTCGTGCCCGATCAGTTGACGCAGGTCTGCTTGAATCTGATCATCAACGCGGTGGAGGCGATGCCGCAGGGCGGCACCTTGACGATCGGCTCGGCGCAGCGCGGCGACTGGCTGGCGATCGAGGTTCAGGACACCGGGGCGGGCCTGACCCCCGCTGAAGCCACGCGCATCTTTGAGCCGTTCTATACCACCAAAGCCGACGGCACCGGATTGGGTTTGGCCGTGAGCTATGGTATCATCCAGCAGCACGGCGGACGCATTGAGGTGAGCAGCACGCCAGGGCAGGGCACCACCTTCACCGTGCTACTGCCCGTACAGCGCAGCGACGAAGACGCCTAGGCCCAGCACTGTTGCCGGCAGGTTCAACCATGAACACACCAGAGACCAATCCTGATCCGACTGCGCAAGCCAGTCTCATCCCGTACCTTCTCGTCGTCGACGATGAGCTGGCAATGCGCGAAAGCTTGCGTGAGATTTTGGAACTGGAAGGCTTTCGTGTCGCGCTGGCCGAGAGCGGCGAAATGGCGCTGGAGATTCTGCGCCAATCCCCGATCGATGTGATGCTGCTCGATCTGAAGATGAAGGGCATGGACGGTCTGGAAACCACCGAGGCCGCCAAGCAAGTGTCGCCGGATACCGTCATCATCATGCTGACGGCGCACGGCACGCTGGAATCAGCCATCGGCGCCATGCGCTATGGGGCGTTCGATTATTTGCTGAAGCCGG
The DNA here is from genome assembly GCA_964398185.1 of uncultured Anaerolineae bacterium. Lineage (GTDB taxonomy): Bacteria > Chloroflexota > Anaerolineae > Fen-1058 > Fen-1058 > Fen-1058. The sequence goes on from CAYNML010000010.1 coordinate 30,500, forward strand.
CGGCGGTGGGCGACATCATCGCCAGTGTGCAGCGCGGCCTGGCGCACCGCGCGCAGATGATGCGCCAGCGTGATCTGGTGGGTCTGATGCAGCGCGCCATCACCGAACTGCAGCCCGCGCCCGTGGCGTTGCCGGGCAAAAGCGGCGAGCGCCATTTGAAGCTGCGCGAGATCGATCTGGATTTGCAGCGGCACGTGGCCACGGTGCGCGGTCGTGTGCTGGACCTGACGCTGACCGAATTCAGGATGCTGACGTATTTAATGGAACGCCCGGATCAAGTGGTTCCGCCGCACGAACTGGTGGGCGCGGTGCAGGGCTACAAAGCCGACGAGCACGAGGCGCGCGCCATCGTGCGGGTGCACATTCGCCGCCTGCGCCAGAAGATCGAAGTTGATCCCGATCAGCCGGAATACGTGCTGAACGTGCGCGGCGTGGGTTACGTCTTTGCCCTGGAGCGGGCCCATTCCGTCACACAACCGTAACTTGATAGAAACGTGGCTGCGGCCTGATTCATGTTATCCTTACACTCGATGGTTACTCTATCGAGCGAGGTTAACGTGCAACACGGTAAGGTCGGCACAGAGCTGGAGCGCGCCATTCAACGCTTGCAGGATTTGCGTTTTGAAGTCGGCGCGCAAGTGGTGTGGCTGGCCGACCGGACGGGCCAGGTGCTGGCCGAAGCGGGCATGGTTGAGCGGGTGGTGCCGGCGGAGATGGTGGAACTGGTCAACCGCAGTTTTGATTCATCACTGCAACTGGTGCAGCAGCTGCGCGAAGATCGCTCGTTCAATCTGGTGTACCACGAAGGCACGCGCTTCGACATCTACTCGTCCAACATCGATCACGCGCGCTTCATCGTGTTGGTGTTCGATCGACGACAGGGGCCGAATCGCATCGGCATTGTGTGGCTGTATACCAAGCGCGCCGTGCAGGATCTGTATAACCTGCTGACGCATGAAGAAGCATAGCGCCTATCCGCCTATCTGCGACATCACCCGTTCCAGCGGAATCAAGCCCTCCGGCAAGCCATGGCCCCACGGCTTGCGCCAGATCAAACTCCGGATCAGTTCTTCTAATTCAGCATCGGTCGCGCCGCGCCGCAGCGGCGTCAGCAGATCGCCTTCGTCGTCGCGCAGCAGGCACAGGCGCAGGTGCCCGTCGGCGGTGAGCCGCACGCGCGAGCACGAGGCGCAGAAGGGATTGGTCAATGTGCTGATGAATCCCACGGCGGCGCGCGCGCCCTCCAGCTGATAGAGCCGCGCTTCCCCGTCGAGCCGCCCCTCAGCGATCGGGTGGAGTGGGCCGACTTCGGTCTCAATGCGCTCCATGATCTCGGCCTGCGCGATGGTGGCGTTCTGCGCGAACTCGGCCACATCACCAAACGGCATCATCTCGATAAAGCGCACCTGCCACGGATAAGCCAGCGTCAGGCGCGCCAGATCGGGCACGTCCTGCTCGTTGAAGCCGCGCGCGATGACGGCGTTGATCTTGATGGGGGTGAGTCCCGCCGCTTCAGCCGCGTACACGCCGTCGAGCACTTTGTCCAGATGACCCCAGCGCGTGACATGGTGGAAGCGCTCGGGATCAAGCGTGTCGATGCTGACGTTGACGCGCTCCAGGCCGGCGGCTTTCAGCGGCGCGGCCAGTTCAGTCAACCGCAGGCCGTTGGTGGTCAGGGAGATGCGCGTGATACCCGCCGCGCGGATGTCGCGCACGATGGTGAGCAGCTCGGGATGCACCGTTGGCTCGCCGCCGGTCAAACGGATCTTGTCCACACCGAGCCGCGCGAAGAGGCGCACCAGGCGGCGGATCTCGGCGGTGGTCAGCAGCTCGTCATTGGGCTGAAAGACCATGTCTTCGCTCATGCAATACACACAGCGCATATTGCACTTGTCGGTGAGCGAGATGCGCAGATAGTGAATGTCGCGTCCGAATGAATCTAAAGGCATGGGCCGCTACCTCAAAACACGGTGAGTGGGTCTGTGGGGGAGGGTGTGTGCATCGATTGTAACATGCGCCTATGGCAGCGTCAATCGATTGACGACCGGCGGAATAGCAGGTACAGTCATTCCATGTCCGAGACCTACACCATCCGATCGGCTACCGCAGCCGACGAAGCCGCCATCAAGGCCATGATCCGCGCCGAGCATCTCGATCCATTCAACGTACACTGGCCGAATTTTCTGGTGGCCGAGGAAGCAGGGCGCCTCATCGGCATCGGGCAGGTGAAGCCGTTTCGCAGCGGACGCGAGTTGGGCTCGCTGGTCGTGGTGGCGGATTGCCGCGAGAACGGCGTGGGCGGCGCGTTGATCAACGCGTTGATCGCGCGCGAGGATGGCCCCCTGCTGTTGTTCTGCCTGGCTTTCCGCGAGCCGTACTACGCCCGGTTCGGCTTCAGGCGCTGCGGTCGGCGCGAGCTGCGCGGCGAACTCAAGTTGAAGTATGTGGCGGGTTCGATCATGACGCGTTTGATCGGCAAGCGCCTGAGCGTGATGCGGCGGCCTGCCGGTTTGCGCGACGCCTGAGAAAGCGCTATACTCAACTGCGCGTGCTTCTCGAGTCTGTCCGGCATAGATCGGTCCGTCTCTCCATGGGTACAGAGCCAGGCCATGCAACCAACCCGCTACCCCATCAATTTTCACGAGTTGTATGCCAACTGGCGGCGCTTCGTCGAACAGGGCGAGCTGGACGACCAGGTCGATCCGCTGGTGGCCATGTCGTGGCAGCGCTGCCGGCGCAAGCACAACCCCTACACCGACGGCAATTTGCCCCACATCACCGAGGATGCCCTGCAGGCGCTGCGTGTGCGGCAGTTTGATCTCATCGCCATTGCCCGCCCCTTCATGGAAGACATCTATCAGTGTGTCGAGCATTCCGGTTATCTGGTGGTGTTGCTGGACGCCACCGGTTGTGTGCTGGACGTGCTGGGCGATCCGCAGGTGTCTGAGCAAGTGAGGGCGCTGGGTCTCGCGCCCGGGGTGTATTGGGGCGAAGAACAGGCCGGCACCAACGCCTTTGGCCTGGCGCTGCTGGAGCGGAGCGCCGTGCAGGTGGTGGGGGCGGAGCATCTCTTTCTGCGCTTCCACGCGTTGACGGCGTCTGCCGCGCCGGTCTTTGGGGCGCAGGGACATCCGATCGGGATTGTGGGGATGGCCGGGCTGGTGCGTCACAGCGATGTGCACACGCTGGCCATTGTGCACGCGGCGGCGCGCGCCATCGAGAGCCAGATGCAGGCTGAGAAGTTGTTCAAGGATATGAACCTGCAGCGCACCCAGCTGTCCACCATTCTGGAAGCCATCAGCGACGGGTTGGTGGTCTGCGACGCCAACGGCATCATCACGCACCTCAACTCCGAGGCTGCCCAGCTGCTCAATCTCAAGCCGGAAACGGTCGTAGGGCGGCCACTGAGCGAATACGTCGATCTGCCTGAGCTGGTGCAGCAGGCGCGCCGCACGCAACAGGCCTTAACCGATGTGGAGGTGACGTTTCAAGTCCGAGGGATGCAAGTGGGTTCTCTGGTGAGTCTGTATGCCATTAACCGGGAGGACGGCAAGGAAGCCGACGGCTTCATTTTGACGCTGCGGCGCATCGAGCAGGTGCACCGGCTGGTGCAGCGCATGGTGGGCGGCCGTTCGCCGCTGTTCACGTTGAGCGCCTTTGTGGGCGAATCGACGTTGGCGAACCAGGTGCGGCGGCAGGCGCAGGCCGCGGCGCGCAATCAGTCGCCGGTGCTGATTCAGGGCGAGACCGGCACGGGCAAAGGCGTCATCGCGCGCGCTGTCCACAATGAGGGCACCCGCGCCGACGGGCCGTTCGTCAGCGTCAACTGCCGTGCCCTGCCGCGCGATCTGGTCATCGGCGAGTTTCTGGGGTTTGAGGCGGGCGTGTTGCGCGGCTCACAGGGCCAGCCCAGCAAGTTCGAACTGGCGCACGGCGGCACACTGCATCTGGAAGAGGTGGACGCATTGCCGCTGGAGATGCAGGGCGCACTGCTGCGCGTCATCGACTCCGGCGAGGTGATGCGCCTGGGCGGTTCGCGCGTGATTCCGGTGGATGTGCGCTTCATCGTGTCGGCCACGGCCAATCTGGAGCGGCACGTCATCAACGGTGAGTTCCGCGCCGACTTGTTCTATGCGCTGAGCCGCATCGCGATTCACCTGCCGGCGCTGCGCGATCGGGTGGTTGATCTGCCCCTCATCGTGAATGCCACACTCGATCGGTTACGGCGGCAAACGGGACGGCGGGTGGAGATTTCCAGTGAGGCCCTGTCGTTGCTGCGGCGCTATCGCTGGCCGGGTAATGTACGCGAGTTGGAGAATGCGCTGGAACGCGCCGCCGTGCTGGCCGATTCGGGCGTCATTGAAGCGAAACATCTGCCGGATTCGATCCGGGGTCGGGGGTGGCCGGGTGAGCCGATCGAACGTGTGCCGGCCATGCACGAGGCCGAATATGAGGCGATCCTGCGGGCGGCGTCGGCCTGCCAGGGGAACCTCACCAAGATGGCGGAGATGCTGGGCATTGGTCGCACGACTCTGTGGCGGAAAATCAAGGCGGGCAACATCCGCGTGGAAGATTTCCGCCGGCCGATGGGCGCACGCAAGTGAGAAAAAAGAAACCGGGTTTCTCCGGGACAAACGTTCGCTTCCATTTGGAATGTAGAAATCCGGTTTCTGCCGGCCTGTCAAGATTATTCTGTCCGTATTTCTGCGTAACGCGCACAAGCCGCCGTTGTTCGTTCCACAATTCACCTACAAGCCCCCATTTCATTTTGAAACAGCAGTTTCTTAACACTATCCCACTGTGAAACAATTCTAACCGAATAAGTTGACATGACATCTCAGGTCATGATATACCCATAGACGTTGTGCCTGTGCATACGCTGGCAGGCTGTGTGGCTGTCAACTGCCGTGACGCGAGGATGGCAATGCAGCAGATCTCAACCGCGAGGCCGTGGTGTCTGAAGTTGGGATGGGCGAAAAACCGCCAGGGCTGGCAGGCTAGCTGGTGCACGAGGCTGACATCGTGAAGCGCTGTCGCTGAGCTGAAGCTTGGCAGGCGCTTTTTTGTTGTGTGCTGCGGATTCTTTTTGGTTCATGAGCCGCGTCGCAGAAGTTCAACGAGAAAGGAGGCCGTTTGCGGAGGTAACCTACTTACTTCGCCGGAGCAGTTTCGACCCCGTGTTTCGCGCGTGATTCAACACCCATCTCAAACACGTTTTCTGGAGGAAAACAACATGAACGTCGGAACAATCTTGATCTCTGAGATCATCGGCACGATGCTGCTGATCCTGTTGGGCGATGGCGTGGTTGCCAACGTGGTATTGAGCAAGACCAAGGGCAACAGCAGTGGCTGGATTGTCATCACGTGGGCGTGGGCGATGGCGGTCTTTGTGGGTGCGTATTCCTCAGTCGCATTGGGCGGCGGCGCGCACTTGAATCCGGCGGTGACAGTGGGCCTCGTCATTGCTGGCGCGGTTCCCGCGGGCGATGCGATCTGGTACATCGTCGGGGCGTTCATCGGCGCGATGATCGGCGCGTTCCTGGTGTGGTTGCACTACTATCCGCACTGGGCCGCCACGTCTGATCCGGGTTTGAAACTGGCAGTATTCAGCACTGGCCCGGCCATTCGCAACACTGCCCTGAACCTGATTTCGGAAATCATCGGCACCTTTGTGCTGATGTTCGCCATCCTGGCCATCCCCAAGGTCTGGACGTTGCCCGGCCCGTTTACGGTTGCTCTGGCGGTGTTGGTGATTGGTCTGGCGCTGGGCGGTACCACGGGCTATGCCATTAACCCGGCCCGCGATCTGGGCCCGCGCATCATGCACGCCATTCTGCCGATCCCCGGCAAGGGCAGCAGCGATTGGGGCTATTCGTGGATTCCGGTGGTCGGCCCGATTATCGGCGCCGCTATCGCCGCGTTGCTGTGGGGCGTGCTGCCAAAGTAGTCTGATCTAATCAGCAAAGTGTTGGGTTGGGTGTGAACGTTAGAGGTTAGACGACCGGTGCAGACGGCAACGATCTAACCTCTAACCCTGAACGCCCTCTCACGAAGACTGTGTACAAGGAGACTCACCATGAAGAAACTGATCAACAAACCGGAAGATGTTGTGGTTGAAGAACTGAAGGGCATCGAGTACGCCCACCCTGATCTGGTCAAGATTCACTACGAGCCCAACTTTGTCTATCGCGCCGATGCGCCGGTGAAGAACAAAGTTGCCATTGTGTCGGGCGGCGGTTCGGGCCATGAGCCGATGCACGGCGGTTTTGTGGGCATGGGCATGCTGGATGCGGCCTGCCCCGGCGCGGTGTTCACCAGCCCCACGCCCGATCAGATGCTGGAAGCGACCAAGATGGTCAACGGCGGCAAGGGTGTGCTGCACATCGTCAAGAACTACACCGGCGACATCATGAACTTCGAAATGGCGGCCGATCTGGCGCGCGCCGAAGGGATTGAAGTGGAAGCGGTGGTCACCAACGACGACGTGGCCGTGCAGGACAGCCTGTACACCGCGGGCCGCCGGGGTGTGGGCATCACCGTTATCGCCGAGAAGATCTGCGGCGCGGCGGCCGAAGAAGGCCGCTCGTTGAAGGAAGTGGCCGATGTCTGCCGCAAGGTCAACGGCTGGGGCCGCAGCATGGGCATGGCCCTCACCTCGTGCACGGTGCCGCATGCCGGCAAGCCCACCTTCGATCTGCCGGAAGATGAGATGGAGATCGGCATCGGCATTCACGGCGAGCCGGGCCGCACGCGCATGAAGTTGAAGAGCGCCGACGAAGTAACGGCCATGCTGATGGAACCGATCATCAACGATCTGCCGTACAAGGCCGGCGACGAGGTGCTGCTGTTTGTCAACAGCATGGGCGGCACGCCGCTGGTGGAGCTGTACATCATCTATCGCAAGGCCTATGAGCTTGCCACCAAGGCCGGTCTCAAGGTCGCGCGGAACCTGATCGGGCCGTACATCACCTCGCTGGAGATGGCGGGCTGCTCGATTACGCTGTTGAAGCTGGACGATGATTTGACCAAACTGTGGGACGCGCCGGTGAAGACGCCGGGCCTGCGCTGGGGAGTATAACCTCATGACGATCACGCGTGACGATGTCATCAGCTGGCTGAATGAATGCGGACGGGTCATCGCCGAGAACAAAGACTACCTGACGCAGCTGGACTCGGCCATCGGCGATGCCGACCACGGCGCCAACATGGACCGCGGCTTCAAGGCGGCGCTGGCCAAACTGCCCAGCGTCGCCGACAAGGACATCGGCACGCTGTTCAAATCGGTCGGCATGACGCTGGTGCAGACCGTGGGCGGCGCGGGCGGTCCGTTGTACGGCACGTTCTTCATGCAAGCCGGCACACCCACGGCTAACAAGCTGGAACTGACCGTCGGTGATTGGTCGGCGGCGTTGGAGGCGGCGCTGAACGGCGTAGTGGCGCGCGGCAAGGCGCAGCTGGGTGACAAGACCATGGTCGATGCGCTGACCCCGGCCTTGAGCGCGCTGAAGCAAGCCGTGAACGACGGCGCCGATCAGAATGAATGCCTGCGCCGATCGGCCTCGGCGGCCGAACAAGGCATGAAGGATACCATTCCGCTGGTCGCCAAGAAGGGCCGCGCTTCCTATCTGGGTGAACGGAGTGCCGGCCATCAAGACCCGGGAGCGACGTCGTCGTATTTGCTGCTGAAAGCGGCGGCGGACATCTGGGCGAAGTAACACCACAGCACCAATGAACCCGCCGGGGCCGGGAAAACCAATCGGGTTGGCCGACCCCGCACCCTTTAACCACCAACATCCCTCAGGAGGCAATCGAATGACTAAGTATGTAGGCGCAGTCGATCAGGGTACCACCAGCACCCGTTTTATGATTTTCAATCACGAAGGCCAGGTGGTCGGCATCGATCAGAAAGAGCACGAGCAGATCTATCCCAAGCCCGGTTGGGTGGAGCACAACCCGATGGAGATCTGGGAGCGCACGCAAGAGGTCATCGCCGGGGCGCTGAAGAAGTACAACATTGCTGCGGCTGATCTGGCCGCGGTGGGTGTGACCAACCAGCGCGAGACCACCGTGGTGTGGGAGAAGGCCACCGGCAAGCCGGTCTATAACGCCATCGTGTGGCAGGACACCCGCACGGACACGATCTGCAACGAGCTGGCCAAGGACGGCGGGCAGGATCGCTTCCGGACCAAGGTGGGTCTGCCGCTGGCGACCTACTTCTCCGGCCCCAAGGTGAAATGGATTCTGGACAATGTGCCCGGTGTGCGCGAGAAGGCCGAGAAGGGTGAAGTGCTGTTCGGCAACATCGACACGTGGGTGATCTGGAATCTGACGGGTGGCCCCAATGGCGGCGTGCATGTGACCGATGTGTCCAATGCCAGCCGCACCATGCTGATGAATCTGGAGACGCTGGACTGGGATCCGGATATGCTCAAGGTGATGGGGATTCCCAAGGCCATGCTGCCCAAGGTCATGGCGTCGAGCGCGGTCTACGGCAATGCCACGGGCGTGCTCAACGGCATCCCCGTCGCGGGCGACCTGGGCGATCAGCAGGCGGCGCTGTTCGGGCAGACATGCTTCAGCCCTGGCGAAGCCAAGAACACTTACGGCACCGGCTGCTTCATGCTGTTGAACACCGGCACCAAGCCTGTGCAGTCGAAGAACGGCCTGTTGACCACGCTGGGCTACAAGATCGGCGATCAGGCCGCGGTGTACTGCCTGGAAGGCTCCATCGCCATCACCGGCGCGCTGGTGCAGTGGCTGCGTGACAACCTGCGCCTCTTCGACTTCTCGAAGCACGTGGAGGACTATGCCCGCGCGGTCGAGGACAGCGGCGGTATCTACTTTGTGCCCGCCTTCTCCGGTCTGTTCGCGCCGTACTGGAAGAGCGATGCGCGCGGCGCCATCGTGGGCTTGACCCGCTTCGTCAACAAAGGCCACATCGCGCGCGCGGCGCTGGAAGCCACCGCGTATCAGACCCGCGAAGTGCTGGACGCGATGAACGCCGATTCCGGCGTGGCGCTGACGGCGCTGAAGGTTGACGGCGGCATGGTCTACAACAACCTGCTGATGCAGTTCCAGGCCGACATCCTGGGCGTCCCCGTGATTCGCCCGGTGGTCGCCGAGACCACGGCGTTGGGCGCGGCCTATGCGGCCGGCCTGGCCGTGGGCTACTGGAAGGCCGTGGAAGACCTGCGCGCCAACTGGGGCAAGGACAAGGAATGGGATCCCAAGATGGACGCGGACACCCGCGCCAAGCTGTATAAGGGTTGGAAGAAGGCCGTGACCCGCACCTTCGATTGGGTCGAATAATCCTCGCTGTGGGTGGAACACCGATCGCCCTCCGTGCGTCCGCACGCAAACACCCGATCGGTGTTCCACCTTTTGCAGGTTCTGGATTGGCCTCCTTGTTTGAAAGATGAGAAACCTTTAAGGTCGATCGGGTAAAGTCTGAGTGGGTTGTGAAGATCAGTAAATTTTGTTGATGAGGAGCAGTCGGGATGCAGAAGAAATATCACGTCATCGTCATCGGCGCCGGATCGACCGGCACCGCCACCGCGCATGATCTGGCGCTGCGCGGCCTGCAAGTCACCGTGATCGAACGCGGCGAGATTGCGTCCGGCACGACGGGGCGCAACCACTGTCTGCTGCACAGCGGCGGGCGCTATGCCGTGACCGATCACGAGGGCGCAGTGGAGTGCATCGAAGAAAACATGATTTTGCGCAAGATCATGCTGGATGGTCTGGAACTCAACGATGGTTTATTTGTGGCGCTCGACGAGTCTGACATGGCCTTCAAGGAAACCTTCCTGGCCAATTGCGAAGAGTGCCACATCCCGGCGCGTGAGATTTCTGTGAAACGCGCCCTGGAAATTGAGCCGTACCTGAATCCGAAACTTCTCGGGGCGGTGCAAGTCCCCGATGGTGTCTTTGATCCTTATCGGTTCTGTCTGTCATTTTTGGCCACGGCCAAGAAGAACGGTGCAACAGTTCTGCCGTATCACGAAGTCACCGGGCTGCTGATGTCGGGCAAGGCGGTGAGCGGCGTCAAGGTGCGCGATCATCGGACTGAAAAAGAGTACGAGATCGGCGCGGACCTCGTCGTGAATGCCACCGGCCCGTGGGCGGGACAGATCGCCGCTTTCGCCAACGTCGATGTGCCGGTGCTGCCGACGGCGGGCGTGATGGTCTCGGTCTCAAAGCGCCTGAATCAGATGGTGGTCAATCGCCTGAACAAGCCGCACGACGGCGACATCGTGGTGCCGCAGCGCATGACGTCCATCATCGGCACGTCGTCGTGGAAAGTTGACGATGCCAACGCCATCAAGATTCCGCAAGAGCACGTTGACAAGATGATCGATTACGGCGAGAAAATGATTCCGGCCCTGCGCCATAATCCCATCCGCGGCGTGATGGTGGTGGCCCGCCCGCTCATCGGCAAGAAGGTCGCCGACGAGCGCGAGGTGAGCCGCACCTTTGCGGCGTTCGATCACGCGCACGATGGCGTTGAGAACTTTGTCACCATCTCCGGCGGCAAGACCACCACGGCGCGCGGCATGGCCGAGGCGGTCTCCAACACCGTCTGCAAGAAGCTGGGCGTCAGCGCGGAATGCCGCACGCGCGACGTGGTGCTGGAGTCGTATCGGAACTATTACAACAATTGATGCGTAAAACGTAATGCGTAAAACGTAATCTGCCCGTTTACGTTTCACGTTTTACGAGATGGGAACATCCCACCCATAACGGGGGACTGTCTCGTGAAACTCAACGTCAAAATCTATCGCTATAAACCCGGAACCGAGCCGCGCTACGATACGTTCCCCGTGGAAGTGCCGGAGACTGCCAACGTGCTGGATGCGATCGAGCGGGTGTGGGCCGATCACGATATGTCGATCATGTTCCGCCATGCCTGCCATCACGCCTCGTGCGGATCGTGCGGCCTGCTGGTGAACGGTCAAGAGAAGCTGCCCTGCGTGACGCCGGTGAAGGACTACGGCGAAGGCGCAACGCTCAAGATCGATCCGATGCGCAACATGCCCGTCATCACAGACATCGCCGTGGACGCCAGCGTGATCTATCAGCGCATGCGCCTCATCGGCATGCCCATCATCCGCCATGCGGAAACGCTGCGTCCCGACAAGCACACCATCCTGCCAGAAGGACTGGAAGCCTTCGGACGCTTTGAGAACTGCCTCGAATGCGGTCTGTGCCTCTCGGCGTGCCCGGTCATGGCCACCGATCCGCAGTTCCTGGGCCCGATGACGCTGGCCGCGGCTGAACGGCTGCTGGCGGAGCCGCGCGGCGCAGACGTGGAACGCATCTATCAACTGGTGGACGACGAGCATGGCGTGTGGCGCTGCCACTCCTCGTTCGAGTGCACTGAGGCTTGCCCGTACGAAGTCGATCCGGGCGCGGCCATCATGCGCCTCAAGCGCAAGGTTGGCGGGCGCAAGATCAAGCGGTTCTTTGGCGGTTCGTAACTGGTAGCTGGCAGTTGGTCGTTAGTTGTTGGTAAGAACTACCAATGACCCGCAACTATTGGAGGTTCTATGACGACGGACGTTCAACCTAAACCTGTAAAGCGCAGACCGCTGGAATGGTTCAATCTGAAAGGCAAGCGCGTGGGCTTCTGGGCCTACGTGGTGATGCGGCTTAGCGCCGTGGGGCTGGTGCTGTATCTCTTCCTGCATCTGGCGATTTTGAGTCAGCTGGCGCTGGGGCCGGCGCAGTGGGACAGCTTTGTGGCAACGGCCAAATCGCCAGCGTTCCTGCTGTTGGATGTGATATTGATCGTCGGCATTCTGGCGCACGGCTTGAACGGCATCCGCCTGTCGCTCATCGGCTTTGGCATTGGCGTGCCGAGCCACAAGTTGATGCTGTGGCTGGCGGTGATCTTGACGATCGTTTTCAGCATTTTGAGCGCGCTGGCCATTTTCGCCGAGACGAAATAGCGGGGAGGCACGATGGTTGAAAAACAATTAACGCGCGAACGGACCAGCAGTTGGTCGTGGATTTTGCAGGCTTTTACAGGCGTCTTGCTCGTCGTGTTGTTAGGCTTGCACATGGTGGTGCAGCACTTTGTGGTGGAAGGCGGCCTGCGCAATTATGAGCAGGTGGTGCAGTATTTGTCTAATCCCTTTGTGTTTCTGCTGGAAATTGCCTTCTTGATCGTCGTGACGTGGCACGCGCTGCTGGGCGTGCGCGCCATTATTCTTGATCTGGGGTTGAAGCCGGCCACCGAACGCCGCGTCACGGCCTTTCTATCAATCGTCGGCGTGGTTACGGTGGCCTATGGCATCTGGCTGAGTGCGACGATTGTGTCACAGGGTGCATAGCGTGTTGATTGACGATTGGGAAGCGACCTTTGCGCCTTATGATGAAGAGACTTATCGCGCCGTGCTGGCGCACATTGCGCCCCAGGATGTGGTGCTGGACATCGGCGCAGGCGATTTGCGCCTGACCCGGCGTGTGGCGGCAGTGGCGCAGCGCGTGGTTGCCATCGAGCGCGATCCGGCGGTGCTGGCACAAGCCGATCGGATGACGTGGCCCACTAATCTGCTCGTGATCTGTGCCGACGCACTGACGACTTCGTTTCCAACCGATGTGACGACGGCCATCCTGTTGATGCGCCACTGCACGCGCGAACACTTTGCCGCCTATGTGGAGCGCTTGAGTGCGCTGGGGGGCTGCCGGCGGTTGATTACGAACGCGCGCTGGAAGATGGACGTGGAAGTGATCGATCTCCGATCGGGCGGGGTGTATGATCCCGATCGGGCGGGGTGGTATGCCTGCCGCTGCGGCGCGATCGGGTTTACGCCGGGTGATCCGGCCGTCATCACGCCGCAGGTTTTGGCGAATGTTGTCGATGTGGTGAGTTGTCCGCAGTGCAGCATGCAGCACTAAGAGGACATCATGGTCAATCTTGTCATCGTTTCTCACAGTCCGTCTCTGGCAGCCGGCGTAGCCGAACTGGCGCGTGCCATGACGCAGCAGCCGATCGTCATTGCGACGGCGGCCGGCACCGGCGACGCGCAGCATCCCTTGGGCACTAACGCCGACGAGATTCGCCGCGCCGTCGAAGCGGCCTACAGTGTTGACGGCGTGCTGGTGCTGATGGATCTGGGCAGCGCCATCATGAGCGCTGAGCTGGCGCTGGAAATGCTGCCGAAAGCGTTACGGCCTCACGTGCGGTTGATCGCTGCGCCGGTGGTAGAAGGCGCTATCGCGGCGGCGGTGCAAGCCAGCCTGGGCGGTTCGCTGGAGGAGGTGGCCGCCGAAGCGATGGGCGCGCTGGCGGCCAAGATCGATCAACTGGGCCAGTTCCAGCCGCAACCGCCGTTGAAGACCAAGGTGACGCATCCGCTGGCAGGCGCGCAAGATATTGTGGTGACGATTGAAAATCGGCTAGGGCTGCACGCGCGACCGGCGGCGCAGTTTGTGCAGACCGCCGCGCGCTTCCAGTCAGACATCTTCATGGTGCGCGTCACCGATGACACCCGGCGCGCCAATGCCAAGAGCATCAATGCGGTGGCGTCCTTTGGCGCGCGGCAAAACGAAGTGATTCGCCTCACGGCGGTTGGCGTTGATGCTGCTGAAGCGCTGCAAGCGCTGCGCGAGCTCATCGCGTCGAAGTTTGGCGAGGATGACGCCGAAGTGGCCGCGCCGGCGACCACACTGCCCGTCGTGACAACCGGCGAAGCTGGAGCACTGATCGGTGTGGCCGCCTCGCCCGGCTTTGCCCTGGGTCCCGCGGTGCTGCTGCACTTCGCGGAACCGCTCGTGGAACGCCGCCCGATCGAAAACGCCGCCAGGGAATGGGCGCGTCTGCAGACCGCGCTGGACGCCGTGCGCACCGCCACCGAAACACTGCGTGATCAGATCGCGCGCTCGGCCAACAAGTATGATGCCGCCATCTTCGACGCACACCTGCTGTTTTTGAACGATCCGGAATTCCTGGACGGGGTGCGCCACACCCTCGAGGCGGAACACGTCAACGCCGAATGGGCGTGGAAGACGGCCGTCGAGGCGTCGGCGCAAAAATTCGAAGCCATCGACGACGAATACATGCGCGCCCGCGCGGCAGATGTGCGCGACATCGGGCGGCAGGTGCTGGTGCAGTTGACGGGGCAGGGCAAAGAAGTGGAACTGCCGCATGCCGGCATTTTGATTGCGATCGATCTCGCGCCATCTGATACGGCGCGGCTCGATCGCTCGAAGGTGTTGGGCATCTGCACCGAGCGCGGCGGGCCGACCTCGCACAGCGCGATTCTGGCGCGCACGCTGGGCATTCCGGCCGTGGTGGGACTCGGCCCCAGGGTCATGACCATTGCCGATGGCGCCAACTTGATCGTGGATGGGCAGGACGGCAAAATTTTGACGGCGCCGACTCCGGCGGAGATCGACGACTACACCAAGCGCCTGAAAGATTGGCATCTGGCGCGTGACACCGCCCGATCGGCCAGCGCGGCCCCGGCGGTGATGAAAGACGGCACAGCGATTGAAGTGGTGGCCAACATTGGCAGCACGGAAGATGCGCGGGTGGCGCTGGACAACGGCGCAGAAGGCGTGGGCTTGCTGCGCACGGAGTTCCTGTTCCTCGATCGGCGCGACGCGCCCGGCGAAGAAGAACAGTTCGACGCGTATCAGACCATCGCCACGGTGATGGGCGAGCGGCCCGTCATCGTGCGCACGCTGGATGTGGGCGGTGACAAGCCGCTGGCCTATCTCGATCTGGGCCGCGAAGAAAACCCATTCCTGGGGCAGCGCGCCATTCGCCTGTGTCTCAATCGCCCCGACATCTTCAAGACGCAGCTGCGCGCCATTCTGCGCGCGACGCCGCAGCACAACCTGAAAATCATGTTCCCCATGATCGCCGACGTCACCGAGGTGCGCCGCGCCCGCGCGCTGTTCAACGAAGCCCGCGCGGAATTGGCAGCCGCGCAAGCGCCGTTAGCCGATCGGGTTGAGGTAGGCATTATGGTGGAGATTCCGGCCGCGGCCATCCTCGCGCATGTGCTGGCCCCCGAAGTCGATTTCTTCTCCATCGGCACGAATGACCTGACGCAGTACACGCTGGCGGCCGAGCGGGGCAATCGGGCGGTGACGCATTTGCAGGACGCGCTGCATCCCGCCGTGCTGATCCAGATCCGGCAGACGGTGCAGGCCGCCAGCGCGCACGGCAAGTGGGTGGGCGTGTGCGGCGAACTGGCCGGCGACCCGGCGGCGATTCCGATTTTGATCGGGTTGGGCGTGAAGGAACTCAGCATGGCCAGCGGATCAATTCCGAAGGCCAAGCAGATCATTCGGGGCTTGAGCTTGAAAGACGCGCAGACCGCGGCGGCGCAGGCGCTGCAGCTGGATACGGCCGAAGCGGTGCGCAAACTGATGAAAGCCGCATAGACATAGAAATCCGGTTTACGGCGCAGCCCTTGCCAGATCTCTGGCAGGGGCTGTTGTTGTTTTGGAACTCTTTTGTAACCCCGTTCGACGCGCTGGAAGCATACAATACAACCACGAGGTGAAATTCCATGCGCGCAAAACAGATGCTGTGGGGAATGCTCTTGCTTGCTGTCCTGAGTGTGCCCGTGTTCGATCAGCCGCTGCGCTCGACGGCGGCTGGTACACCACTCCGATCGGGCCTCATCTTGCTGGCGAACATCACGGCGGCCTGCACCGGCCCGGCGCGGCCCGAGATCACATGTTCGCAGCCGTATGTAGGTGAATTTGTTGTGACGGCCCTGAACGGCGCCGAGGTGGCGCGGTTGCGATCGAATTATCTGGGCCAGGCTGTTGTCGCTCTGCCGCCTGGCCGCTACCTGGTGGGCGCACGAACCGAGCTGCGTTATCCGCGCGCCGCGCCGGTGGCGGTGGACGTTGTCGCCGATCGGTACACGTACGTGGTGCTGCGGCTGGAAGCTGGGCCGCGTGAACACTCTTCACTCCGCTGAGTGCTTCGTGACTCAGCGGCTCTTTGCAGTCGAGCGACGCTCACCTGGGCTTGGCGCAGGCGTTTTCATTTCGGCTCTGCTCGTGCTAGACTTCGCAATGCATTCGTAACTTTTCCGTGGGAACTTTCCACCAGCGAATGACGTAGTGAAGATGTTTATGCAGGAGGAGCGATGCGCCATGTTGGGGTTGTGATGTGCACGTTGCTGATTTTGATCGCAGCAGGGTGCCGTTCCGCCGCCACGCTGCCCGTGTCACCGACGCCGACGAAGCTGACGCCTGTGGTGGGTACTGCGGCGCCGGGTGACGCCGGGTCTTTACCCGTGCTGCCGCCGTTGACGACGAGTACGCCCGAAGCGGCGCCTGCGCCGCCACCGCCGGCGGAATTGATTCCCGCCGGAACGTCTGGCATACGCCTGACGGCCACCATTGGCCCGTCGTGTCCGGGGCCAGAGCGCCCCGGCCAGGTCTGCACGCAGCCTTACGCGGGCGAATTTGTGGTGACGAATAATGCCGCCGAGGAGGTAGCACGGGTTACAACCAACCAGGACGGCCAGGCGCTGGTCGATCTGCCCCCCGGCGAGTACACCGTCACGCCCAAGATCGAGGGACGGTTTCCGTCGGGCGCGCCCGTCAACGCCAGCGTAGTTGCCGGGCAGTATGTGGATGTTACGATTGAACTAGACAGCGGCATCCGGTGAGTGTGAATCTGGTTTCATCACTTGCGAAGCGCACCGCCTGTGCCCTATACTGAATTCGCAAGAGATCAAAGAATTCTTGAAGGAGGGAGAACATGCGTCATTTGAAATGGATCGTATTGTTTGTTGTTGTGTTGTCGCTGGCCGTGACCCCGGTTGCTTTAGCCGCGCCCGCGCCCGCGCCACAGGCGCAAAGCTGCGGCTACTGGTATCCGGTGCAGTGGGGGCAAACGTTATCCTCCATCAGTCGGGCCACGGGGGTTAGCGCGGCCGCCATCGCGCAGGCCAACGGGCTGGCGAATCCCAATCACATTCAGGCCGGTCAATGGTTGTGGATTCCGTGCGCGCCACCGCCGCCGCCCTCGTGCGGTTTCTGGTATACCGTGCGCTGGGGTGATACCATGAGCTCCATCGCGCGGTGGACGGGTGTCAGCCCGTGGGCCATCGCGCAGGCGAATGGCATTTTCAATCTGAACCGCATCTATGCCGGACAGGTGTTGTGGATTCCGTGTCCGTAACAGACATCGCCCGCTAATCGATGCAGCCCCGCTGGCCTGGCGGGGCTGTTTCATTTCATGCTACACTGTGAGGAACTTCAGGGCGTGGAGGCAGGCGATGGGGCGGCGATCTTTCTTCCGATTGTGGTTGGCGATTGCGCTGGCGGCGGTGATGTGGATCGGGGCTGCGGGGGTGTGGCCCGCCCGATCGGCTGTGCCGCATCTGGGGTACGGCTTCAACGCAGCAGATGTCGGCGCCGGAGCAATCACCCTGCTGCAGATGGGCTTTAACTGGATCAAGATCTTCGAAGTACCGGGTACCACTTTGCCTCAAGCGGTTCTGCTGCGCGTCACAGCGACATCGGCCACGACGATTCCCGCTTTGCTGACCGATTTGGACAACAAGCTGAATTACCTCACAACCAACAACCTCACCGTGCATGCCTGGGAGATCGGCAACGAACCCAACATTGATGCCGAGTACGGCTGGGGGGCGACACCCAATCCGATCGCCTACAAGAATCTGCTGTGCGCGGCGTATGCCCACATCAAAGCCGCCAAGCCTGATGCCATCGTCGTGTCGGCGGGTCTCGCGCCGACGGGACGCGTCACCACCGTGCCGCCGAATCCCGACGGTAACGACGGCCAGAAGCAGGATGAGCGTAAGTATTTGCAGCAACTGCTGGCGGCAGGCGGCAGCGCCTGCCTGGACGCCGTCGGCTATCATCCTTACGGTTACAGCGCCGACTACAACGCTGAGCCGGATATGGTATCCGGTGATCCCACGCAGAACTGCGATCAGGGTTTCTGCTTTCGCGGCGCGGAAAAGATCTATGAAGTCATGCAGAATGCCGGCGTCGCTGACAAGAAAGTGTGGGCCACGGAATTCGGCTGGATCACGGCTCCCGCCGATCCCGCTTGTTTGAACGATCCTTCCTGGTTCGGACGGCAATGGCAGATCGTGTCGGACGACAAGCAGGCTGCGAACCTCGTGGGCGCTTATCAGTATGCTGATGCGCATTGGCCGTGGATGGGCGCGATGTTTGTGTTTAATCTCGACTTCAATCAACTGCCCGGTCTCGGCGCGTGCGATCAAATGCGCTCTTACGACGTGCGGGACAAACCGGCGCAGGCGGCCCTCACCGACCTGGCGAAGAACGCCGCCAGCATTCCGGGTAAACTCAAAACCGACAGCACCCGGCTCACGCTCATGATCGGCGCAGGTGAGCAGCCGCTCACGCTGCCGGCCGCGATCAGCTTGAGCAATTGGGGCTGGAATCCAGCTTATTACACCGCCACCGTCAATGGCAGCGCGAATGTGGCGCCGGATCTGTTGAATCCGACCGGCGTGCTAAGCGGTACGGCCCAGCAGCCGCTGAACCTGTCAATCGCCAGTGCGGCGCGGACCACGGGCGTCTATACCGGTCTGATCACGGTCAACTGGTCGGCCGCGGGCGTGGCCAACCCCGCGCCCCGCACAGTCGACCTTGAGCTGCGCGTGGTCGATCAGATCTATCGCGTCTATCTGCCTGCAAGCGTGCGCTAACCCCGGCGAATTTCCGGTTCCGCTCCTGACAGATCGGGCCCATGGCGGGAGCGGGGAACGGCGCTTGTCAACAAAATTTTGTCACTTCTTGCTGACGGGAGTATAATACCGGCATCCAAGCACCGGGAGGCTCCCGCCATGTCTGCCGCGGATATTGAGATTATCGAATGCACCACGCCCCAGCTGCGTGACGAGTTCATCTTTTTTCAATGGGTGCCTTACAAAGGCAATCCTTACTGGTGCCCGCCGCTCATCAGCGAACGCCGCGAATTCTACACGAAGCATCCCTTTCACCAGCACGCCGAGGTGGCCATGTTTTTGGCCCGGCGCGGCGGCCAGACGGTGGGCACCCTCTACGCCACCGACAATCACCGGCACAATGAATTTCAGCACGAAAATGTGGGGATGTTTGGCGGCTTTGAGTGTCTGAACGATCAGGCCGTGGCGCACGCGTTGTTCGATCGGGCGGAGAACTGGCTGCGTGCCCGCGGCCGATCGGCGATTCGCGGCCCGTTCAATTTCTCCACCAACGAAGAATGCGGCCTCTTGATCGACGCCTTTGACGACGCGCCGCGCGTGATGATGACGTACAACCCCCCGTACTACCGCGACCTGATCGAGCACGAGGGTTACACCAAAGCGATGGACTTGTTGGCCTATCGGATGGAAGTGAACGCGCAGATGGGGTTGGCAAACTTCCCGCCCAAGCTCAAACGCATCATGGACAAAGTCATGGCGCGCGACGGCATCGTCATCCGCAAGATCGATGTGAAGCATCTGGATGAAGAGGTCGCCCGCATCATTCCCATCTATAACTCGTCGTGGGCCAAGAACTGGGGTTTTGTGCCCATGACGGACGCCGAATTTCAGCACCTGGCGCACAGCTTGAAGAGTGTGATGGATCCCGATCTGCTCTTCGTGGTGGAAGCCAAAGGCCAGCCCATCGGCGTGGCGCTGTCGCTGCCGGACCTGTGCGATCCTTTGCGCCGCGCCTATCCCAAGCCCGGCACGCCCGAACTGTGGACGCTGGCTAAATTCATGTTCAACTACAAAGTGCGCAAGACGCAGAAGTACATCCGCATTCTCATCATGGGCGTGCTGCCCGAATACCGGCTCAGCGGCATCGATGCCCTGCTGATGGCGAACACCGCCGATGCGGGCATGAAGAAGGGCTACACACAGGGCGAGGCGTCGTGGATTCTGGAGAACAACGTGCCCATGCGGCAGGGGCTGGAGAACACCGGCTGGAAAGTCTACAAGACCTATCGCATCTATGAGAAGTCGCTGCACGAGCCTTTCGGCCTGACCCCGCTGCAGATTTAGCCTGGGCTGGATTCGCGCCTGACCTGTGGCGAGGCGAAAATTACGGTGATGAGGCGTTGTCGCACAACAAAACGCGAGTGACCGCAGTTGGTCACTCGCGTTTTTCAGTCGTGAAGATGCGCGTTGCTTCGCGGCGCACTCACTTGTTGGATGCCGCCACGCCTTCGCCGTAGCCGATGAGTTCCGCCACCAGCGCCGGGCTGGGCGATTCGGCGTAGACGCGCAGCACCGGCTCGGTGCCGCTGGGCCGGATGAGCAGCCACGAATCGTCGTCCAGCAGGTACTTCACGCCGTCGTTTGATCGCACTTCGCGCACGTTCACGCCCCCGATCGATCCCGGCGCTTCCTCGGTCAACCGCTTCACCATGTCCTTCTTGGCCACCGGCCGCGCCAGCGGCAGGTCTTTGCGCGCATAGTGATGCGGTCCGTACTGCTGCTGCAAGTCGGCGATGAGTTCCTTCAACGGCACGCCCGCCTGCGCCACGATCTCCAGCAGCAGCAGGCCCATCAACACGCCGTCGCCTTCCGGGATGTGCCCGCGAATGCTGATGCCGCCCGACTCCTCACCGCCGATCAGCACGTCTTCTTTCATCATCAGGTCGGCGATGTGATTGAAGCCCACCGGCGTTTCGTGCAGCGGCAGCTGGTAGGCGCGGCAGATGCGATCGATCATCAACGTGGTCGAGACGGTCTTCACCACGCTGCCGCGCAAGCCGCGCTGCTCCACCAGATAGCGCAGCGCCAGCGCGAAGATCACGTGCGGACTGACGAAGTTGCCGTCCTCGTCCACTGCGCCGGTGCGATCGGCATCGCCGTCCGTCGCCACGCCGAACGCGCCGCCCGCCTCTTTCACGGCGTCCACCAGCGCATTGAGGTGCGGCAGAATCGGTTCAGGGTGAATGCCGCCGAAGCCGGGATTCATGTCGTGGCGGATCTGCGTGACCTGCCAGCCGGTGCCGACTAGAAAATCGCGGATATAGTCGCGGCCCGCGCCATACATCGGATCGATCACGACCCTGCCGGGCCGCGCGCTGATCAGATTGCGATTGATCAACGTCTTCAGATGATCTTCGTAGGCTGCGGCTGGATCAAAGCGCACGATGTGCCCTTCGGCGACAGCCGTTTCCAGATCGGCAATGTTGAGCGAAAAGGGGCTGCCCTTATCCAACAGCACTTCCACACGCCGGGTGTCTTCCGCCGGCGCGCTGCCGCCGTTGGCCGCTTTAAGTTTGATGCCGTTGTAGCGCGGCGGATTGTGACTGGCGGTGATCATCACCCCGCCGATAGCGCCCTTGTCCTTCACGGCAAAGGAGACCGCCGGAGTCGGCGCATCGGCGTTGGCCAGCTGCACGATGAGGTTGTTGCCGGCCAGCACGCGCGCCACTTCCACCGCGTAGCGATCGCTCAGGAAGCGCGTGTCAAACCCCACCACGGTCTGCGCGCCCGTGCCGCCTGTCTCGATGAAATACTCCGCCATGGCCTGCGCCACGCGGCGCACATTGTCAAAGGTGAAGTCTTCGCTGATGACGGCCCGCCAGCCGTCGGTGCCGAAATGAATCGCCAAATCACTCCTCCTGAATCAAGATGAACAACAGATCATTCACATTTGTCCCCGTCGGGCCGGTGATGATGAGATCGCCGAGCGGTTGAAAGAAGTGATACGCATCGTTGTTGGCCAGATGCGCCTGGGCCTCCAACCCGATCGATCGACCGCGCCCGATCGTTTCGCCGGTGGCGATGGCGCCCGCCGCCTCCGTGGGGCCGTCGGTGCCATCGGTGCCCAGCGCCGCGATGAGGGCGTGGGGCAAGCCTTCCAGGGCGATGGCTGCCGCCAACGCGAGCTCTTGATTGCGCCCGCCGAGACCGTGCCCGCGCACAGTCACCGTCGTCTCGCCGCCCCATATCACGCACGCCGGTTTGGGAAGGGGCCGATTATACCGCGCAATCTCGGCGGCAATGGCGGCCGCTACTTTGGCCACTTCGCGCGCTTCGCCTTGCAGCTGCGTGGTGAGCAGCAGCGTATTGAAGCCCAACTGCTGCGCCTTTTTCTCGGCGGCCTGCGCGGCCTGCGCATTGCTGCCCACAATGACGGTCTGCACGCGAGCGAAGATGGGATCGCCGGGCTTGGGCGTGTCAGGCAGGTCCCCGTTCGCGCCGCGGCGCAAGCGGGCGGAGACCGCCGTCGGAAGTTGATCGATCAGATCGAGCTGCTGCACGATCGACCACGCGTCGGCGAAGGTGGACGAATCGGGCACGGTGGGACCGGACGCGATGATCGAGAGACTGTCGCCGATCACGTCGCTGAGGATGAGCGTGACGAGGGGTGCGCCGTTGGCCAACCGCGCCAGCCCGCCGCCCTTGCTGACATCCAGATGTTTGCGAATGACGTTGATCTGATGAATGGTCGCGCCCGCGCGCAGCAGCGCTTGCGTAGTGACTTGCAGATCGTTGAGCGAGATATCTTCAGCCGGCAGCGTCAGCAGCGCCGAGCCGCCGCCGGAGATCACGCAGAAGATCAGATCGCGCGGCGTGGCCTGACTGAGCAGTGCGGCCAGATCGCGGGCGGCGTCGACGGAAGATTGATCGGGCACGGGATGACCCGCTTCGTGTAGGCGGATCTGATCGGGCAGTGCTCGATCGACGTGACGGTATTTGGCGACGATGACGCCGCCGGTGAGATCGCTGCGCAGCACTTCGCACACCGCCTCCGCCATCGGCACGGCGGCTTTGCCCGCACCGATCAGGAACACGCGCTCGTAGTCGCGCAGCCGGTACGAACGATCGGCCACCAGGATCTGATCGCCGACGCGCGACAGGAGCTTGTATACGGCCTCGGCCGGATCGACGGCGGCCAGTGCGGCTTGTTGAAGTTGCTGCGCCACAGCGCGCAGATCGATCTTGGTCATAAGCGAGTGTGCGGTTACGGCTTGGCAGGATTCAACGTCGTCATGGCCGCGCGGGCTGCTTCGGCAGGCGCGGCGCGATCAGCCAGCACATCGTCGATGGCTTTACGCAGCACGGGGCCAATCACGGCGCGCAGCGAGGCGGAGGGCAGGGCCTGGGCGCGGGCCAACTGCCCGTCGATAAAGGCCGTGTAGGGATCGGCCTGATCCCACTGCGCCAGCGCGCCGGCGCGGCCCGGCAGCACTCCGACGGCACGCGTCCAGGCGCCGTTGTTTTGCGGAGACAGCAGGTGCTGCAGCACTTGCGCGGCGGCGGCCTGACGGCGTGGATCGCCGGTGACGATGGCATACGCCCAGCCGCGTCCCAGCGATCGGGCGGGTTCAATCAACGCAGGCAGATCGCCCACTTGCAGGTTGGGCAGGCGCAGCGCAAGGCTGAGGTAGCGCGTGGCAGTCACGTTGGCCACCGCCGTGCCGACGCCACGCCACGCGGCCCACACTTTGTCGGCGTTGTCCAGTTCGCTGAAGTTGCCTAACAACGCTCCGGCGTCGCGCGCGTCGAGGTAGGTTTGCAGCAGGGCGCGCAGCGCGGCTTCATCAAGTGTGGGATTGCCTTGCTCGTCGGTGAAGCGGCCACCCGCCGAGAGGTAGTGCGCCAGCACGGCATCGCTGACGGTGTTGGCGGCGCCCAGCGGAAAGAGATAGCGGCGCGGCGTTTCCAGCAAAGCGTCCCAGGTCTGCGGCAGGGGCGTGCTGCTGGCCGTGGCCAGGTGTTCCACATCGGCGCTGTAGATCGCGCCGTACAGTTCGCCGTTGAATGATCCGAGATCGCGCGCGAAGGGATAGAGATCGTCGATCACGTCTGCGGGCAGCAGCGGCCCGATCGGCTGGATCAGGCCCGAGCGCGCCGCTGTTTCCAGATCGGACTGATCGAGCGCGATGATGTCAGGCAGCACCGCGGGCGCCACCGGGCTGGCGGTCCGCAGCAGATCGAGCAGGCCGCCGGGGCCGCGATCTTGCTTGACGACGATCTGGCTGGGCACCCCGTTGGCTGAACCGGCGAATTCGTCCAGCTGGCGCTGCAAGACTTGATAGGCGGCATTGTCCTCGGCAGGCAGAAAGCGCGTGGGCAGCCACAGCGTCAGGGTGATGGCCGTGTCGGGCACGGGCGTGGGCGGCAGCGGCGGCACGGTCGCCACCGGCGCGGCGGGCGTGCGAGTGGGCGTGGCGGTGGCGGCCTCGTCCGGCGTCGACTGGCAGGCGGCTGCCGCCACGATGATTACCAAAGCGAAAAGTATCTGTAAAGAACGGAACATGTTGACTGGGAATGACGTCTCGTTTGTGAGCGGCATTATAAATGACAAATGAGCAATGAACAATGAGCAATGAGCAATGAGCAATGGACAGTCTCGCGCTGGAGACTGAATTCACTCAACAGGATGAGGAAAGATGAGCACTCGTAAACTATTCGCCTGCTGTAGTGTGGTGATTATCCTCGTAGTCTTGACCTCGGCCTGCGCCCCGGCGGCCATGCCCACGCCAACGCCGGCTCCGGCTCAATCGGCTGAGCGAGCCGCGCCAACGCAACCGGCTGCGCCGCAGGAAGCCCCGGCGGCTCCCGCCGCGGATGCTTCATCTGTCAATGCACCGGGCGCTGGAGCGCCCGCCAAATCCACCGGTGTGCAAGCCTCGCCTTATCAGCAGGGGCGGATGATCATCAAGAACGGTGAGATGACGCTGTTGGTGGCCGACACCGATCGGGCGTTGGATCAAGCCACCAGTGTGGCGGTGGACACCGGCGGTTACATCGTCGCGTCGCGGACGTGGCTGGAGGACGGCTTCAAGCACGCGCAGCTGACGATGGGCGTGCCGGTCGATCAGTTTGAAGTGGCGCAGCGCCGTTTGCGCGGACTGGCTGTGCAAGTGCTGAATGACACGGCTTCCGGTCAGGACGTGAGCGACGAATTCGTCGATCTGCAATCGCGCCTGAACAACCAGGAAGCGACGGCGGCGCGCATCCGCGACTTTCTGAAGGACGCCAAGACGGTGGAAGAAGCGTTGCAGGTCAACGCGCAGCTCACGGAGGTGGAGAACGAGATCGAGCGGATCAAAGGCCGCATGAATTACTTGAAAGATCGGGCGGCTTTCTCGACGCTGGTGGTGACGCTCAATCCGCAGCGGCCCACGCCCACGCCGACCTCGACGCCGACCCCGACGCCCACGCCGACGCCCGCGTACTGGCAGCCGGGCAAGACGGTGGAAGCGGCGGGCAATACACTGGGCGGCTTGCTGCGCGGCCTGATCGATGCCGTGATCTGGCTGGGGATTGTGGTGCTGCCCTTCGTAGTTCCGGTGTTGGCGCTGATTGCGATTGTGGTGTACTTCAATCGGCGGAAGAAGAAGCCGATGGGGAAGTTCGCGCCTGCGCCTGAACCGGCACCCGCGCCCAAGCCCGACGAGAACAAGTAGAGTTGTCCAGTCGCATACCCCTAAACAACAACGGATTGAGGAAACAACGAATTCGTTCCATCCTCAATCCGTTGTTGTTTTCTTCTGTCCGGAGGGTCGAAGCAATTACAGTGGCAGATAAGCAATGCGGTTGACCCACTCCTCCGCTTCCGTGGCGGTCCAGATCAGGATGAGGTCATTGACGATCTGATTGAGAGGATGATGACGCGGCACAATGAGCACGCCGGGGGAATCTTGCCGGGTAATAAAAGCCGCAAAGTGCTGCGGCATGGTGGATTGATCGTGCGTCACCAACACGCGGCCATCACGTGCCGCCCGCGCCAGAACTTCCGGATCGCGAACTCCGGCCAGTCGCGCCGCTGTGGCAGTGCGGAAGTCAATTTCCATCACCCGGCGCACGACGGCCGACACGATGATCTGGTTCAGATCGGCGTCGGCCTGAAAGCAAACTTTCATCGAACCGCTACTGTCATGTGAGCGCGCGCGTCGGCCAGCTTCTGATAAAACATCGGATCGCGCTGGCGCGCTTGCTGGCGCTTCTTTTCAAATTCAGTCTGGCGCAGCTTGAGATAAGCATCAACGGTATCGCGCTGGGCCAGATAATAGGCAATAGTGCCATAGACCTGTTCCAGCGTCAGCGCCGGAAAAGACTGCGCGATGCTTTCTGCTGACTGCCCGTCCAGAAAGGCGTAGATTACCGAATCCAGCGCGACGCGGGTGCCGGTGATGCGGTAAACGCCGTCTCGCTTTCTCACATAGGTACTCATCTTCTCCTCGCTTTCTTACAGAGATTATACTGCGCGCGGCAGCCCATCGCAAATAGTACCTGGCAGCGCAGCGTGCTTTGCATCTCTCTCCAAATCAGTCTACAATCTCCCCATGCAATCCAGCCTTTTCACGCAGCCCGAAGCCGTCACCGTCAGCGAACTGACCCGCTACATTCGCCAGATGTTCGAGTTGGACTATCGTCTGCAGGACGTCTGGGTGCAGGGGGAGATCAGCAATCTCAGCCGCCCGTCGAGCGGGCACGTCTACTTCACGCTCAAGGACAGCGGCGCGGCCATCAAATGCGCCATGTGGCGCAATTCCGTCACGCCCAACGTCCACCGCTTGCGCGAGGGCGATGCGGTCCTCGCCCACGGCAAGATCAGCGTGTACGAAGTGCAGGGCGCGTATCAACTCTACGTCGATGCGATCCAGTCGGCGGGCGTGGGCGATCTCTATCAGCAGTTCGAGCTGTTCAAGGCGAAACTGCAAGCCGAGGGCCTCTTTAACCCCGATCGGAAACGCGCGCTCCCCGAAGTTGTGTACGCCATCGGCATTGTCACCTCACCCACGGGCGCGGCCTTGCAAGACATGCTCAACATCATCGGCCGACGCTGGCCGCTGCTGCGCGTGGTGCTTTCTCCCACACCGGTACAAGGCGATGACGCTCCGCCAAAGATCATTGCCGCGCTGGAGCGGCTGTATCAGCGCGATGACTTGGACGCGATCATCATTGCGCGCGGCGGCGGCTCGATCGAGGATCTGTGGTGCTTCAACGACGAGCGCGTGGCGCGCACCATCGCCCGCTCGCCCGTGCCGACGATTTCGGGCGTGGGCCACGAAGTCGATTTCACCATCGCGGATTTTGTCGCCGACGTGCGCGCCCCCACGCCCAGCGCGGCGGCGGAACTCATCACGCCCGATCAGGAGGAGGTCCGCTCAACGCTGGAGGCTTACGCGACGACGCTGGATGCGATTCTGACCGATCGGATTCGGCAGTATCGCCTGCGGGTGCAGCTCAACGAACGAGCGCTGGCGCATCTTTCGCCAAAGGTGAAATTAGCGAATGCACGGCAAAGATTGGACGAAGCAGGAAGCAGGATGCAGGATGCCACGCTGCACGGGTTGGTATTACGCCGCGAGCGTGTCAGGAGTTTGGCGGCGCAGTTGAATGCGTACAATCCGCTCAACGTGCTGGCGCGCGGCTATGCCGTGGTGCGCAAGGAGGACGGCGAGGTTGTGCGGAGTGTGATGCAGGTGACGCCGGGTGATGCATTGACCATCCGCGTGAGTGATGGCGAGATTAATGCCAGGACACAGCCATAAGGCGAGCAATCAGTATGGCTTACACGATCGAGTTTGCGCGGAGTGTTCGGGAGGATCTGCAATCCTTCCGCAAAGGGGATCAGGTTCGTATTCTCGAAGCGATTGAGGTACACTTGACTCAGGAACCGACGCGACAAAGCAAGAGCCGAATCAAGCGGTTGCGACCGGGGACACGTCCGCCCTTTCGCCTGCGAGTGGATGACGTTAGGGTGTATTATGATGTGATGGAAGGTACGCAGAAAGTGATTGTCTACGGCATTGTTGCGAAAGAGCGTTCTTTGGATTGGCTGGCGTCGTTCAGCGAGGAGGAACAGCGATGAAAACAATTACGACGACTGAATTCAATCGTCACTTAAAAGACTATTTGGATCTCGCTGCCAAAGAAGTGGTTTTTATTACGCTGGACGATGGCCGAACCCTGCGCTTGGCCGGTGTCAATCAAGATGACTTGGACGATGAGATACTGGAAGCCGATCCGCGCTTTGCTGCGCTCATTGAAGCTCGCCGTGCCGATTATGCGCGCTATGGCGGGGTATCATTGACGCAGCTGAAAGAACAACTTGCGCCGTCTCGTGTGCAGGAGGATTCGCCGGATTATCAAATCACCTCACAAGACGAGGCAGCAGTGGACAAGCCTGACCATGCCCAAGAAGACTAAGCCCCAACCCATTGCTGATTTGACCTTTGAGCAAGCCTTTGCCGAGCTGGAAGAATCCGTCCACACGTTAGAACGCGGCGATTTGCCGCTGGAGGAATCGCTGGCGTTATATGAGCGCGGACAGGAACTCTCGGCGTACTGCGCCAGGCTGCTGGATGAGGCGGAGTTGAAGGTGCAGCAGGTGGAAGCGTCCTGAGAAAATTTCACCACGGAGGACGCAGAGGATTCTCGCAATTTCTCCGGGCACTCTGTGAACTCCGTGGTTTGTTTCAACGACCTAATCGCCGCCTGACCATCCCCAGCACGCCGTGTAATTCTTCGCTCTTCAGCAGCCACGCCGCGCTAAAGTACACACCCGCACCGACGATCATCCCACCCACGGCGCGCACTACGACGCTGGCTGTCGACGTCGCCGCGAGAAAGCCCCACACTACCAATCCCATCAACACGGCTGCTGTCGTCGTTTTAAGCGCACTCAGCGCCACTCGCCGATCATCCAATCCGCCCAGGCGCTTGCGAATGACGACGATAAGCAAGATCATTTCGATCGAAGCCGCGGTCATGTTGGCCAGCGCGAGGCCCAGCACGCTTAACACGTTGATCAGGGATATGCCCATGACTAGATCGATCGCCAGGGCCAGGATGCCCAGCAGCACCGGCGTCCTGGTATCGTGCAGCGCGTAAAACGCCCGCGCTAGAATCTCCACGCCCGAATGGCCGATCAGCCCCAACGCATAGCCAGCCAGCGCCGTGGCGACAATGGCGGTGGAGGTGGCGGTGAACTGGCCGCGCTCAAAGAGCAGCTGCACGATCGGTTCGCGCAGCACCAGCAGGCCGATGGCCGCCGGAATGGCGATGAACAAGATCGAGCGCACGGTCGCCGCGAGGGACGATCGGAGTTGGGCGAGCTGGCCGCGCGCATATTGATCGGCAAACGTGGGAAACGCGGCCGTCGCCACCGATTGCGCCACGACGCCCTGCGGCAGCAGCATCACACGCCAGGCGTAGTTCAACGCCGAGACCGCGCCTGTGGTCAACCACGACGCCAGGAAGGTCTCCACTAGAAACGTCAACTGCACTACCGCCACGCCGAACATGCGTGGAATCATCAGGCGGATCACTTCTCGCACGCCGGGGTCACGCACCACCAATCGGGCGGAGTACTGCATTTTCACCCGCCGCAAGCCCGGCACCTGAATCAGCAGATGCAGCAGCGCGCCGATGATCGCGCCGATCGCCAAGCCGAACACACCCAACGCGGGCGCCAATGCGATTGCCCCGAAAATGATGCCCAGGTTGTACATCGACGGGGCGAGGCCGGGCAGCCAGAAACTTTGATGCGCGTACAAGATGCCCATCACCACGCCGCTGACCCCGAAGATGATGGGTGGAATAAGCAGCAGCCGCATCAACTGCACGGTGAGCGCTTGCGCCTCAAGGCTGAACCCCGGTGCGAGCAGATAGCGCACGATCGGTTCGGCGAGCAACGCCGCGACGAGCGCGACCGCGATCAATACGACGACGACCAGATTGATCACCGCACTGGCGAGCCGCCACGCGCCCGATCGATCCTCGCGGGCGAGATAGTCCGTGAAGGTGGGCAAAAACGCCGAGACCAGAATGCCGCCCGCGATGAGCGTGTAGATGATGTCGGGAATTCTGAAGGCGGCAACGTAGGCGTCGTAGTCGCCCGATGTGCCGAACTGCGCGCCGATGACGACATCGCGCAGCAGGCCCAGCAGGCGGCTGACGAGGAACGTCAGCATGACGATGAGGCTGGCCCGCGCAATCTGGCGGTTCGATGAAGCGGCAGTAGTCACGGGCGGGGATTATACCCCTAGACGCCAAAAGCACCGATAGTCGCTGTCTATCGGTGCCCTGGCAAAAACAAGGAGGAGAAGAAGAGACGTTTTCGCCCGCTGCTCTTCGACTATATTTATACACCCGATCAATCTACTTAACTCGACTACTGTCCTACGTTTACCCTACGGTCGTGTCGAAATCCCTCGATTTTACCAGTCCGCCACATAGAAACTGACCGTATCAAGCCAGAAATTGGTAGCTAATGTGCCGTCAGTGACCGCTTCAAAAGAGATTTGGATAGGTTGTCCAGCATAAGCCCTCAGGTCAAAAATCTCTGACTGCCATGTTTCCGGCAAGCTCCGGTTTGTGATGGTCTTGAGTGTTTGCAGTAGATTTCCATTAGCATCTCGGATACGGACATATAGGAAATCGTAGTCTGCGGTCGTGCTGGTTTCCTCAGTAGACATCCACCACCAGAATGAGAAGCTGGCATAATCGACTGGCGTGGCTGGGCAGGTCAATTGCGACAGCCTATCTTGATTATAGTGATAGCGTCCTATCCACGCGCCATAATTATTGCCTCCGTAAACTTGTACGATAGGTTCTGATCCGTTAGTGCGGCTGACGGACCAGCCCGTAGCATCACCAGTACTAAAGTCGCCATTTGCAATAAGCTGACCATAAGCGGGTGTGCAGAGTGGATAATTGTTCAAGATCGTCGGAAGGTAGGTTTGATATTGCCGCCACTTGAAGGCATCTGCCATAACCCAACGTGTGCCGACAGATTCGCCAGTGTAAGCCCACATACCCGCTTCGCCGTGATTTGCCAGAGTATAGGTACCCAATGGAATCCAAGTATTGACATTTGCACCCTGATTCACTGGGCCTGCGGATTGCCAGCCGCTACTAGTCCAAATGTGATATGAGGCTTGCTGGCTCATCGCCAACCCTCCACCTCCATCCGGATCTTCCGGTATAAAAACGTACAGTTTGCTGGGGCCTGATCTGAGTGGATTAGAGATCGCAGATGTCAACCAAGTATGATTCTCATACTGAGAGCTAGTGTTAGAGCGATAAAAAGTGTGATAACCATTACCGCGATTGCCAACCTGCCAGTTAGCCAGAGGAAATGCTCCTGAGCCAGCGCCTGCGTCTTCCACGATAGTATCGGCACAAGAGATGGAATCTTCATTTCGGCTGCGCCAAAGACAGGTAGACACCTTGCCGTTGTAGTCAAATAGCGGATCTCTGATCGCACCGCGCCAACCAAAGGGATCAACCGCATATGTGGTGTTAGCGTAGCCACCATATCGTACGCCAAAATGCAAATGTGCAGAAACATTTCCACTGTCGCCGCTTTCTGCGATATGTTGCCCCGTAGTAACAGAATCTCCCTGAACAACCAATCGTTGGCTCAGATGCGAGTACATCGAGTAATAGCCATTTCCATGGTCGATAATAATCGTCTGGCCGTACCCGCCCATGTTTTCAGAGACTTCGATTGTGCCTGCTGCTACAGCTAAGATATCCACCCCGATATCCATTGACCAATCCCAGCCATCATGTCCATCATACGGATACGGTTCACCAGTTTTATTCGCGTAAGAAGATGGTACACGCTCTCCAGTGTAAATCCAATTGTAGCCGTCGGCACCGCCCCCATAGCTCGGTTCGTCATGATCAAAGTAAGCCGTAACACGATATGTTCCATCAAATGGAGGGCGAAATGCAATGCCATTCGCCCCGACGCTTTGAGCATATAGTGTAAGAGAAGCTAGTAGAACTATCGTGAAAATACAAGCTGAGGCAAGAATGCTACGCGCTTTTTGCTCCATGGTTTTCACCTCGTGCTTTCGGCAGATAGTGGCGGTAACCAAGCCAATGCGTTGCCCCATTGAGCCTGCTTTGAGATACTATTCAATTGTTTGCCGTCGATACTGGCATTCCATATCTCACTTAACAAGCTCCCCGTATTCGTAACTGCTGTAGACACAAAGGCAATAGACTGACCGTTGGGCGACCAAGTAGGATAGGTTGCTTCTTGACGCTCGAATGCCGATAGTCGCGTAGTCTTTCCCGTCTTCACATCTGCGAAGGAGACGTGGCTCCAGGCAAGCGTAGGAAACGAGGGTGCACTATAAAAAGCTGTGGCGTTGTCCATCTGCACGAAAGCGATGTAGCGGCCATCTGGCGACCAAGTAGGTTGGTACCGGGCTTCACCCGGCAGTGGTAGATTGGAGGCCATTAGTCGCGCCCCGCTTCCGTCGGCATTCATGAGCCATAACTCACCTGGGAAGAATTGCCCTGGCTCGCTTTGAAATACAAAACTCAGCATATTGCCATCAGGAGACCATGAAAGATCGGTTACTGATCCCTTAATTCGTCGTATTAACTGCTTATTCTTGCTATTGGTTTCTTGCGTCCAGATTTCAGTAAACTCCTCTCTATTCTCGACTTCAACAACGGAATAAGCTAATAGCGTGCCATTGGGACTGGCAGAAACATTTTGGGCACGTGAAGTTCCACTTGAGCGAGTCGGCAAATTTGCCGGTTGCGCATATTGACCTGTCTTGACGTCCACCACCATAATTCCCCACGGTATAACGTCGGCTGGTTGTGCATCAAGCGGCTGAAACAGGAGCCGCTCATCTGGCAACCAATCCCGGAAGGCCCCCCAACACCTTGCCGGATCATCAAATGGACACCAGGTTTGCCCGGAGGCACGTTCCATGATCTTGATCTCAACATATCCGCCCAGGTTAGCCAGCTCCAGTGCCACATATTTTCCGCTTGGCGAGGGATACATGCCAATGAGATGCATCCCCTTCAAAACAGACTCATCACCGGCTTTGAATTCTGATTGCTGTTTGCCCTGTGCATCAAGACCTGCTATATGAAACTCTGGGAAACCGGCGTTATCGACCACATAGTAGAGTGACTGCTCGTCGACGGCTGGCTGACCAAGCGGAGCCAGATCAGCTGGATGTGTTGGTGTCGGTTTTGGTGGCTCTGGTGTGACGGGCCAAGGCACGTCGGTAGGCCAGCCGGGCGGTGGTGGAACTGTCGGTATAGTTGTGGGTGTTGTCGGTGATTTTGAGGATAGGGGGATAGGCGTGCCTAATGGCGAGACCTGGGCCCCACGTAATGCGGTAGGTGAAGGTGGCGGTGCGAGTGGGGACCGAGAGAATAGTTTCGCTAGGCCGGGTAGCGCTTCATTAAGCAGACCCACAGTCACGACAAACGCTGCTAAAGCTATCACTACTTTCAGCACTAGTGAGGATTTAGTTTTGTGGTCCATAGTTGGCTCCTTTGTCCTATTGTACGCTCTCTTTTTCACTTTCGCTTGATGGCTTGCCCACGAATAGCCTACGCCACCTCTTACCTTACTTTAGCTTGGTTCTTGCACTTTTCTAGTGGGCTTTGGCTAGACTAAACTTGAACTTATTGGTTTAGGAGGAGCCATGCATCTCAACAAATTTACCGAGAAAGCACAGGAAGCAGTACTGGAATCCCAGAATCTGGCGCAATCGCTGGGGCATCAAACGATCGAGCCAGAGCATCTGCTGCTCACCTTGATCCGCCAGAGTGACGGCATCGTGCCGCAGGTCCTGCAGAAGTTGAACCAGAGCCCCGATCAACTGGCGGCGCTCATCGAGCGTGATCTCAACACCCGGCCGCGCGTGTCCGGTTCCAACGTGCAGATCGGCCTGAGCCGCGCTGCAAGCGAAGTACTGGAATCCGCCGAGCGCGAAGCCAAATCGATGCGGGACGAGTACGTCAGCACCGAGCACATTCTGCTGGCGCTGGCGAAATCTCACACCCCGATCGGCGATCTGCTCTCGGCACGCGGCCTGAACGCTAACGCCATCCTGCAAGCGTTGATGGCGGTGCGCGGATCGGCGCGTGTCACCTCGCAGAATCCGGAAGGCACATTTCAAGCTCTCGAAAAATACGGACGCGATCTGACACAGTTGGCGCGGCAGGGCAAACTCGATCCGGTCATTGGCCGCGACGACGAAATCCGCCGCGTGATCCAGATTCTCTCCCGGCGCACGAAGAATAACCCCGTGCTCGTCGGCGATGCGGGCGTGGGCAAGACCGCCATTGTGGAAGGGCTGGCGCAGCGCATCGTGCGCGGCGACGTGCCGGAAGGCTTGAAGCACAAGCGGCTGGTCGCGCTCGATCTCGGCTCACTGGTCGCCGGGGCCAAGTATCGCGGCGAATTCGAAGAGCGCCTGAAAGCTGTGCTGAAAGAAATCACCGACTCTGAAGACGTCGTGATGTTCATCGACGAATTGCACACGATGGTCGGCGCGGGCGCAGCGGAAGGCTCGATGGACGCCAGCAACATGCTGAAGCCGATGCTGGCACGCGGCGAACTCCACACGATCGGCGCGACGACGCTCGACGAGTATCGCAAGTACATCGAGAAGGATGCGGCCCTCGAACGGCGCTTCCAGCCGGTGTACGTCGACGAGCCGTCGGTGGAGGATACCATCTCGATCTTGCGCGGCTTGAAGGAACGCTACGAGGTGCATCACGGCGTGCGGATTCAAGACGGCGCGGTGATCGCAGCGGCCACGCTGTCGCACCGCTACATCACCGATCGACAGCTGCCCGACAAGGCGATCGATCTGATCGACGAGGCGGCCTCGCGCCTGCGCATGGAGATCGACTCCAAGCCCGCCGCGCTGGACGAAGTCGATCGCAAGATCATGCAGCTGGAGATCGAGCGCGAGGCGTTGAAGAAAGAGAAAGATAAGGCCAGCAAGGAACGCCTGGAAAAACTGGAGAAGGAACTGGCGGACCTGAAGGAACAATCGAATGCGCTGCGGGCGCATTGGGAGTTGGAAAAGAACGCCATCACCGCGCTGCGCTCGATCAAGGAAAAGATCGAAGCGACCAAGATCGAGATCGAACAGGCAGAACGCCGCTCAGATCTGGGCGAAGCGGCACGCTTGCGCTACGGCACGCTGCGCGAACTGGAAAAGCAGTTGAGCGAAGGCGAAGCGCGTCTGAAGGAACTGCAAAAAGATCAACGCATGTTGAAGGAAGAGGTCGAGGCCGAAGACGTGGCCGAGATTGTCGCCAAGTGGACGGGCATCCCCGTCAGCCGCCTGCTGGAAGGCGAGGTGCAGAAGTTGTTGCACATGGAAGAACGGCTGCACGCGCGGGTCGTGGGGCAGGATGAAGCGATCCGCGTGGTGTCGAACGCGGTACGCCGCGCCCGCGCGGGTCTGCAAGATGCCAATCGCCCGATCGGCTCGTTCATGTTCCTCGGCCCGACGGGCGTGGGCAAGACCGAGCTGGCCAAATCGCTGGCCGAATTCCTGTTCGACGACGAAAACGCGATGGTGCGCATCGACATGAGCGAGTATCAGGAGAAGCACACGGTTTCGCGGCTCATCGGTGCGCCGCCGGGTTACGTGGGTTACGACGAAGGCGGGCAGTTGACCGAAGCCGTGCGGCGGCGACCCTACAGCGTGGTGCTGTTCGACGAAATCGAGAAGGCGCACGACGAAGTTTTCGATGTGCTGCTGCAACTGCTGGACGACGGTCGCTTGACCGACGGGCATGGCCGCACAGTGGACTTCAAGAACACCATCGTGATCATGACCAGCAACGTCGGGTCGCAGTGGATCAAGGAATTGCACGGCAGCGATCAGGACGAGATGCGCAAGCGCGTGCAGACGGCATTGGAGCAGAGCTTCAAGCCGGAGTTTCTCAACCGCGTGGACGAGATCGTAATCTTCAACAACCTTACGCGATCTGATCTATCGCGTATCGTGGAGATTCAGTTGGGCAACTTGCGGAAGCTGCTGACCGATCGCAAGATCGATCTGCGGCTCAGCGCTGCGGCCAAGGAATGGCTGGCGAACATGGGCTACGATCCGGTCTATGGCGCGCGCCCGCTGAAGCGCACCATCCAGCGGTACGTGCAGGACCCGCTGGCGCTGAAGATCCTCGGCGGCGAATTCAAAGAAGGTGATACGGTCGAGGTTGAAGCCGATCACGAAGGGTTGTATTTCGAGAGACAAGAGGTTGCGGCGTGATGGAGACAGGGGCGAGCGCAGGGCTCGCCCCTGCTGCTGTATGGGGTGCCGGTTGCGGTATAATCTAATTGGACAGGCCCATGATCCTCGATCCGCACATCGAACGACGATTGCAGACAGAACAGAACCTCTGGCTGGCGACCGTGCGCCCCGATGGCTCGCCGCATCTGGTGCCGATCTGGTTCGTGTGGGTGATGGGAAAAATCTACCTCTGCACTGGCGCCGATAGCGTGAAGGTGCGCAACCTGCTGCAGAATCCGCACGTCTCGATCGCGCTGGAGGATGGCAACCAGCCGATCGTGATTGAGGGGCTGGCACAGCCGATCGGGGCTGCGCCCAAACCGGTGATCGAGGCCTTCAAGAAGAAATTTGACTGGAATATCTCGACCGACGGCGAATACAATCAAGTGATCGAGATTGAGCCGCAAAGAGTTAGAGCATAAAACGTGAAACGTAAAGCGTGAAGGCCAACCGTTACGCTTTACGCATTACGCAGTACGGAGTAATTATCATGATGCGATTTGATCGATTTACTGAACGCGCGCAGGATGCCGCCAACCGCAGCATCGAGATTTTGCAGCGCTATGGCCACAATCAGGTGGACACCGAACACATCCTGCTGGCGCTGCTGGAACAGCCCGACGGGGTGGTGTCGCAAATTCTGAGCAAGCTCAACGTCGATGTCCAGGCCATGCGCGCGAAGTTAGAGGACATCCTGCGCCAGTCGCCCAAGGCTGCCATCTATGGCGGCGGCACGGGGCAGGTGTTCATCACGCCGCGCGTGAAGCGCGTGCTGGACCTGGCGCAGGAAGAAGCCAACCGCCTGAAGGACGAATACATTTCGACCGAGCACATTTTTCTGGCGATCAGCACCGAGCGCAACACGGCCTCGGCGCGGCTGCTGGCCGAGAACGGCGTGACGCGCGAGCGCATCAACGAAACCATCAAGCAGATTCGCGGCGGGCAGCGCGTCACCGATCCGGGTGCGGAGAGCCGCTATCGCACACTGGAAAAGTACAGCCGCGATCTGAGCGCGTTGGCCAGGGCGGGTAAGCTCGATCCGGTGATTGGCCGCGACGACGAAATCTTGCGCGTGGTACAGGTGCTCTCGCGCCGCACCAAGAACAACCCGGTGCTCATCGGCGAGGCGGGTGTGGGCAAGACAGCGATTGTCGAGGGGCTGGCGCAGAAGATTGCGTCGAACGACGTGCCGGAGACGCTGATGGGCAAGCGCGTGGTGGCGCTCGACCTCGGCGCGATGGTGGCCGGCTCGCGCTTCCGCGGCGAGTTTGAAGAGCGCCTGAAAGCGGTGATGGAAGAGATTCAGCGCGCGCAGGGTGAGGTGATTCTCTTCATCGATGAGCTGCACACCGTGGTCGGCGCGGGCGCGGCCTCGGGCGCGCTGGACGCGGGCAGCATGTTGAAACCGGCGCTGGCGCGCGGCGAATTGCAATGCGTCGGCGCGACGACGCTCGACGAGTATCGCAAGTACATCGAGAAGGACGCGGCGCTGGAACGGCGCTTTGCGCCGGTCTTCGTGGACGAGCCGAGCGTGGAAGAAACGATCGACATGCTGCACGGCCTGCGCGATCGCTACGAGGCGCACCACAAAGTCCGCATCAGCGATCAGGCGCTGACCGCG
Source organism: uncultured Anaerolineae bacterium (assembly GCA_964398185.1). Lineage (GTDB taxonomy): Bacteria > Chloroflexota > Anaerolineae > Fen-1058 > Fen-1058 > Fen-1058. The sequence goes on from CAYNML010000010.1 coordinate 68,125, forward strand.
GCCGCCAACCTTTCGCACCGCTACGTCACCGATCGGCATCTGCCCGACAAGGCGATCGATTTGATTGACGAGGCGGCGGCCAAGCTGCGCGTGGCGTTGTTCACGCTGCCTGCCGATCTGAAAGAGATGAAGACCGAAATTGATCGTTTGACGGCCGAAGAAGAACAGGCCGGGCTGTCGCGCGAATACGAGCAGGCCGCGATTCTCAAGAGCAAACGGCTGCAGGTTGAAAGCGAGTTTAATCAAAAGCGTGAACAATGGCAGCGCGAGAAGAACATCGACGAAGTAGTGGACGAAGGCGACATCGCCGCCGTGGTGGCGCAGTGGACGGGCATTCCCGTGGCGCAGATGATGGAGACCGAGGCCGCGAAACTGCTGCAGATGGAAGAGCGCTTGCACGAGCGCATCATCGGGCAGGAAGAGGCGATCGCGGCGTTGAGCGACGCCATCCGCCGCGCGCGATCGGGCCTGAAGGACCCCTCACGCCCGATCGGTTCGTTCATCTTCCTCGGCTCGTCAGGCGTGGGCAAGACCGAGCTGGCCAAGGCGCTGGCGTGGTTCCTGTTCGACGACGAAGATGCGCTGGTCCGCGTGGACATGAGCGAATACCGTGAACAGCATACGGCCTCGCGCTTGTTCGGCGCGCCGCCGGGCTATGTGGGTTACGAAGAGGGCGGGCAGCTGACCGAAGCGGTGCGCCGCCGCCCGTATCAGGTGGTGCTGTTCGACGAGATCGAGAAGGCGCACCCCGACGTGTGGAACTCGATGCTGCAGATCCTGGACGATGGCCGCCTGACCGACGGGCAGGGGCGCACGGTCGATTTCCGCAACACCGTCATCATCATGACCAGCAACCTGGGCACCGAGTTCGGGCGCAAAGGCGGCGCGCTGGGCTTTGTGCGGCCCGGCGAATCACCGGCGCAAATCGCCGATGCGAAGAAGATCGAAGATCAACTCAAGCGCACGTTCCGGCCGGAATTCCTGAACCGCATCGATGAGATTATCATTTTCGGCACGTTGTCGGTGGAGGATGTGGAGAAGATTGTCGATTTGCAAATGAAGGAGATCCGCGATCGGCTGCGCGAGCATGGGCTGTTCATCGAGCTGAGCGAGACTGCTCGCCGCTGGCTGGCCCGCCAGGGCTACGACATCAACTTCGGGGCGCGCCCGCTGCGCCGCGCCCTGCAGCGCTACGTGGAATCGCCGTTGTCGGTAAAGATGTTGAAGGGTGAATTCAAAGTCGGTGACACGATTCTGGTGGATGCGAACGACGACGGCATCGCGTTCAGCAAGCTGGAGCAGGTGGCGCAGGTGGAGCCTGTAGCAGCCTAACAGTGCGTTAGTGGTGTAGGGAGATAGTTCAGGCGGCGATCATCAACGCGATGATCGCCGCCTGCGCCATTTGTAGCGCGAGGTGTCACCGCGCGGCGCAAGTTAGCAACTTGCGCTACGGCTGCACCGCCGGATCGCTCTCCACCAGAATGCGCGGCGAGCCGCCAATGGCCGCACTGCCGTCATTCGTCGGCGTGCTGTAGTTGGTGGCCGCCGGCAGCGGAAGCGAGTATACACCATTAACGGGCGTGATGGTCTGGCTGGCGCCATCGGGGGTGATGAGCACCGCCGAGGCGCTGGTAGCCGTCAGGATCACGGTGTCCGCGACGTTCTTGCGCGCCCACATCGTCACGATGCGCTCGCCGGTGGCCGGGCGCTTGAAAGCCAAGATTTCTTGATTGCCGCTCCAGTCCGTGGTGGCGCCCGTGCGCCGATCGCGCCAGTAGGGCTGCACGCCGGTCAGATGCTGCCGTGCGACGTTGAAGGTGGTGTAGGCCAGGCGCGGCGAGCCATCGCGGGCGGTGCAGGGGCCAGTGGGCGGATTGCGGACGAGGCCGAAGGCATCGTACTGGCAGTCGTTACCGGCATCGTCGTACAGCTGGAACCAGATGATCTTTTCGGTGTTGAGCCACGTCGCCCACGCCACGGTCTGAATGAGGTAGTCAGCCTGCTCACTCATGCTGCCGCGGTAGGGACTAGCGCAGAAAACATAGGGCGGATCATCGCACACAGGCAGGCCGGTTTCGGTCAGCCACAACTTCACCCCGGTGAGGCCGCGCGCATTCAGCCGCGCGCGATCTTCGTACAGATAGCCAAAGGTCTGCCACGCCCACGAATAGCTGTGCGAGGCGACCGCATCCATGAAGCCGTTGAAGGTCGTGGACATGGGATCGGTGGCGATGACGTTTAACACGTCGTTCAGCCACGTTGGCTTTTCAAAATGCGCCAATCCGCCGAAGACGATGATGGCATTCGGATCGGCGTGTTTGGCCGCGAGGTAAGCCACTTTTTGGATGCGCGCAAAATCGGCGGGCGTGCCGCTGAAGAAGAAACTCAAATCTTCTTCATTCCAGATTTCCCAGTGGCGCACACCCTTGTCGCCGCTCCAACCTTGCTGTTGGGCGAGTGTGCCGCCGGGCTTGTAGCGATTGACCGCGGCGTTCACGAAGTAGGCCCAGCGGTTGTTGGGGTTGATCGTCTTGCCGGGGCCGGGTTCATCGCTGCCGTCGCTGAAGACACTGAGATAGAGACCCTGCGGCGGACTGCTCTGGCTCGACGGCGCACTCGGCAAATTGATCGATCGATCTTGCATTTGCAGGCGCAGGCCGTCGCCCACTTTGGGAGGCTGCACCAGCAGGCTGCCGCCTGTATCCAACCCGATCGGTGTCAGCATCAAGATCGGCAGTACGGTCAAGCCATGATTAAGATCGGCGGTGATGTTGGCGTCCTGCGCGCTCCAATCGAAAACGCGCGGCTGGCTGACGGGATTCTTCTCGATCTGCGGCCAGTACATGGGCCAGCGGTTGAGATGGCCGCCGATGGCCTGTGCGCGTTGATAGCGCGTTTCGTTGGCGGGGGCCTCGGCGGAACTGATAAAGGCCAGGCCCAACTCACTGGTGCGGCTGATGGCGGGCTGCGGCGCGGCGTAGTGTTGCGCGATGAGGGGCAGATAGGATCGCTGCAAATGATCGACGGCGATGAGCGTGACCGGCACGGTGATGGGCGCCCCGCTCGTTGAAGTTGGTTGGGCTGTGATGAGTAACCGGGCCTGATAAACATCCGGCGTGGTGACGGCGGATGTGTTGAGCCGCACGGCGATGTCGGCGCTCTGGACGCCGCTGAGCGGTGAGGCAAGCAGCGAGAGCGGCGGCGTTACGCTGAGGCCGACGGTCCACGTCACGGTTTGATTGAACCCCGTGGTCGCCAGGTGCAGGGTCTGCGTTTGCACCGTCGGCGTGGCGACTTCGGTCAGGAACAGCAGCGCGCCGGGCGCGGCGGAGAGCGTGGGGGCCGCGAAGGCCGATCGTTTGGGCATGGCCGTCAGGGCCGCCACCGCCAGTGACGGGACTTTGGTGCGCGGATCAGTGTCCGGCAGGCCGGTGGTGGCCTTGTAGATCGAAAAGAATTTATCGGAGGCGCATTCCCACCCTTCCGTGTTCCAGTCGATGTTAAAGACGAACATCACGCCGATCCAGGGCATGTGCGCGTCAGCGTACTGAAAAGCGCGCACCAGATAATCGGCTTGCGCGGCTTCGGACACGCGCATCCACTTCTGCGGAAAATCATGGCGGCTGTTGCACCAGCCGTAGTTTTGATATGACATGGGGCCGTAATACGGATCTTCGATCGGATCGCGCATCCAGCCGAATTCCGTCAGCCAGATGGGATGATCGCCGATGCCGTTTACGTCCATGAGGGCGTGATACCACTCGGAGGAACGGAAGCGAAAATCGTTGCCGTTGTCGTCGGGCGGCAGCTGGCTGGCTTCGATTTCAGGCGGGTAAGGAAAGCCCTGCGGATGGTAGCCAAAGGCGTCGAAGCACGGAAACTGCGCGGGATAGGCGGCGCGGATCGCGTCAAACATCTGCTGGGTAAACACCCGATCGTCCATGGCGAGATTCCAGATCTGCGGCGAAGTGCGGCCCACCGGGGCGAGGCCACCCGAGACGATGATGGCCTGCGGATCGACCGCCTTGATGGTGGTGTAGACATTGCATAGCAACCGTCCGTAACGGCCCGGATCGGGAGATTGTTGTCCCCAGAACATCCACAGGTTGGGCTCGTTGCCGATTTCGTAAGCGTGGATTTTGCCGCGCCCGGCCAGCGCCAGATCGCGCACATGATTGAGATACACTTCCAAAGAGACCGGCTGCCCCTCGGCTTTCACGCGATACAGGATGCGATAGCTCTCTGATCCGGCGGGCAGGGTGTTGGGGCTGGGCCAGTTGTCTTCGTAGACCTTGATCCAGTCAAAGCCCATGCCCTGCGCCATCGCCAGATTCTGCCGGATGTTGAGGCCGTAGCCCAAATGTGGCGCAGGTGTTTGCAGGGCAGACCGGGTGTCGTCGGGGTGGCCCACAGCCGATCGGGTGTGCGACAGGCCGCTGAAGACGGCGGCAACCAAGATCAGCACGATCAGACTGCTGCCGATAAGTCGAAAGGGTTTCATCATGAATATCCTTATCTATGCGTCCAGCTAAGAGACAAGTCCAGTGTAGTCCCGCTCCGGGGGCAAGTCAATGAGCGCCCGGTTACACTTGCGTGTCAGTTGAATAAATGGCGCGTTGCGCGAAACCGAGTTATGATTCAGCCATCTGATTGTCAGCGAGGAGTGCGGCATGGGTCTGTTCGAGGGGCAGGTGGCGTGGGTGACGGGCGCGGGGCGCGGAATTGGCCGCGCGGTGGCATTGGCGCTGGCGGAACAGGGCGCGGCGGTGGCGCTGGTGTCGCGCACGCCAAGCGAAGTGGAGCAAGTGGCCGAGGAGGTTCGATCGCGCGGCGGCACGGCGATTGCGTCGCTGCTGGATGTGAGCAATTGGGACATGGTCCATTGGACCGCGCAGCAGATCACGGCGGCCCTGGGCCCGATCGATCTGCTCATCAACAACGCGGGCGTGCTCGATCCGTTGGGCAAGGTGTGGGAGACCGATCCGGAACAGGCCGGGCGCTTGTTCGATGTTAATCTATCCGGCGCTTACTACTGTATGCGTGCGACGTTGCCGGACATGGTGAAACGTGGACGCGGCGTAATCGTCAACGTGAGTTCGGGCGCTGCGACGACGGTGGCGCAGGGCTGGAGTGTGTACGCGGCGTCGAAGGCCGGGTTGGATCATTTGACGCGCAATGCCGCGATCGAGCTGCAGGGGACGGGCGTGCGCGTGTACGCGCTGCATCCCGGCATCGTGGAAACGAAAATGCAAGAGGCCCTGCGATCTGCTACACCCGATCAATTGCCACCCGACCGGCGGCAGTTCTTCATCGCGCAAAAAGAAACGGGCAAGGTGCAAGCGCCGGAAGTGCCCGCGCGCACCATGCTGTGGTTGTGTTCGGCGCAGTGCGATCTGGAGAATGGGGCGGTGGTCAGTTTGCGAACTCAGCCGGAATTGCGGGCGAAGATCGATCGGGCGTTGGGCAATTAACAAAAACGAGTGATGGACAGCCATCACTCGTTAGCGCCATGCAGCAGGGGTTCTACTCGCTCACGTCTTCTACCGCCACTTCCACCTCTTCCGGCTCTTCCGGCTTCCGATCGAGCAGCTGAATCGATCGGGCGATCACCGTGGTGCGATAGTGCGTCTCGCCTTTGGCGTCGTCCCAGCGATCGGTTTGCAGCCGGCCTTCGATCAGGACGAGGCGGCCCTTTTTAACGTACTCGACGACGAAGTCCCCCAGCTTGCCCCAGGCGTTGACCATGAACCAGTCGGTGTGTTCATGCTTCTCCCCGGTGACTGATTTCCACGAACGGTTGACAGCGAGGGTGAATATGGCATACTTCTTCCCATTGGCGGTGAAACGCGCTTCCGGGTCTCGGCCCAGATTCCCGATGAGCTGCACACGGTTAAGTGACGGCATGGTAACCTCCATGTATAATGGGATAGTCGCATTTTAGCATCGAGTCGGAGAAAATTGAAATGACGAACCTTCCTGATCAGCTGTTGTTGCAGGCGCGGGCGCTGATCAATCAGGCGGCGGCTGAAGCAGCCGCGCAGGGCACGCACGATATTCGCGCGCTGTATTTTGTGACGTATCCCGCCGAAGACGTGACGGTGGAGATGATCCGCGAAGCGATCGACATCATGCGGCAGGCCACGCCGGCCGGTCACGCCGAGCTGCACTTTACGCCCAAGCCGGGACGCTACGTGTGCTGGAATTGCTGCGGCCTGCGCTACGAAGCGATCGACGGGGTGTGTCCCAACTGTCTGCACGAGGGGCTGATCATTCCGATGGAGATGGTGGTGGCGCTGGAGCGGATTGAGGTGTAGAAGAAGAAACCTCCCGGAGGCTCCGAACCTCCGGGAGGTTTTTTTGATCTACACCGGTTTCACCCAAATCGTCCGCGCCGCTTTGAGCCCCAACGCAATCGTATTGTCCTCTTTCTTGAAACTTACCACGCCCGTGTACTCCACCACTTCCTGCACGGTGATACGCGTGCCGGGAATCAAGCCCTGCTTCTGCAGGTAATCGAGCAAGCGCGGATCACGTTCGCCCTCTTCGGTGATGCGCAGAATCTCCACGGTCTGATTGGGCTGTGTGTTATCCAGCGTAATCGCTTCCGGCGGCAGTTGGGTGCTCATCATGCCGGGGATGGGATTGCCGTGCGGGCAGGCGGTGGGATGTCCCAGCGCGGCCAGCATCTTATCCTCGATCAGCGGCGAGATGGCATGCTGCAAGCGCTCGGCTTCGCGGTGGGCCACGGCCCACTCAATGCCGAGGATGTCGGACATGAAGCGCTCGATGATGCGATGCCGCCGAATGGACGCCTCGGCGACTTCGTGGCCCTGCCGCGTCAGCGTGATCTCACCGTCGATCTTCACCAACCCGTCGCGCGCCATCCGTTGGAGTGTTTGCGAGACGGTCGGCGGTTTTACCCCCAGCCGATCGGCCAACCGCGCGTTGATGATCTTCTGCCCCGAAGCCGAGGCTTCGTCGCGCATGTTGTAGATGGCTTCCAGATAATTTTCGTACGTCTCCGTGAGCTTGTAGTCGAGAGTCATGCTCCCCCGCGTGCAGTGATTAGGTGAAGTCGCCGAGGCGTAACAAGCCTGCTCAGCGTGTGCAGATTAGGCGCTAGGCTGAGCGCCTAACACGCAGCGAACCCCGTTGACAATTCGCTGGCGGCTTTCTAAAATCCCCTGGTACAGGTTAGTATAACCTAATTTTGCTCAGGGAGGCAAGACGATGTTGGCAGGATTTCTCCTCGCCCTGCGCGAGGGCATTGAAGCGGCGCTGATCATCAGCATTGTGCTGGGCATGTTGAAGAAGATGAATCGAACCGATCGGGCGCGGGTGGTGTGGCTGGGCGTCGCGGGGGCCGCGTTGCTCAGCGTTGCAGCAGCGATCATGCTGAATGTGATCGGTGCAGAATTCGAAGGCGCGGCCGAGCAGGCGTTTGAAGGCTTCACCATGCTGTTTGCCGCGGCGGTGTTGACGTGGATGATCTTCTGGATGCAGCAGCAGGGCCGCCAGATTCAGAAGGGACTGGAGGCGGAGGTGCGCGAAGCGCTGTCGGGCGGGCAGACTGCCGCGTTATTTTCGGTGGCGTTCTTTGCCGTACTGCGCGAAGGCATCGAGCTGGCGCTGTTCCTGACGGCGGTGAACTTTTCCTCGCCCATCGTCGGCAGCGATGCGCCCATTCTGGGCTGGCTGGGCGGTGTGCTGGGTCTAATCGCCGCCGCTATCCTGGGGTGGCTGATGTACGAATCGGCCATCAAGCTCAACCTGCGGCGCTTCTTTCAGTACACGAGCATCATCTTGATTCTGTTCGCCGCCGGGTTGGTGGGGCATGCCGTGCACGAATTCAATGAACTGGGCTGGGTTCCCGCGGTGGTCGAACACGTGTATGATCTCAACCCGATCGTGCCGGAGACCTCGACGGCCGGCCAGTTCCTGAAGGCGCTGTTCGGCTACAACGGCAATCCCTCGCTGACCGAGATGCTTTCGTATATCGCCTACTTCTTGGTGGTGTTTGGTCTGCTGCAATATTTCAATCGCAAATCACAGGCAGATGCGCGGACTGCGGCTTGAGTCCCCGGCGCGCCTGCGCTGGACTGTTTGTGCCATGTGATACAATCAATGTGGTGAGGGAAACCTCGCCACATTTTTTGTTTGCTGAGGGAAACACATGGAAACGCTCGAAGCGATCTACACCCGTCAATCCATCGGCCAGGTGAAGCCCGATCCGGTTCCGCGCGAGTTGATCGAGAAGCTGCTATCCGCCGCGGTGCAGGCGCCCAATCACTACAAGGTGCGCCCGTGGCGCTTCGTCGTGCTGACCGGCGCGGGCCGCGCGAAGTTGGGCGAAGCGCTGGCCCAATCGACCAAAGCCGCCAAGCCAGAGGCGACCGAAGATGACTTGCAGAAAAATCGCGGGCTGCCGCTGCGCGCGCCCGTGCTCATCGCCGTAGGCGTCGATAAGCCGGGCTTGACCAAAGCGAACGAGATCGAGAACGTTTGCGCTGCAGCCGCGGCCGTGCAGAACATGCTGTTGGCGGCACACGCCCTGGGCCTGGCGGCGATCTGGCGCACCGGCCCTTCCGCCACCGATCCGGCCATCAAGCACTTCTTCGGCTGGGAAGCCGATCAACATTTGATCGGCTTCGTGTACCTCGGTTATCCGCAGAGTGAAGCCACGCCACCCACGCGGCCTTCGTTTGAAGATCGCACGCTGTGGATTGAATAACGAGTCATGAGTAACGAGTAATGACTGAATCAACCTCGCCACGTTTCAGTGTTCTCCGTTCGTTGAAGATCGGTTCGTTCAACATCGGTTCGGCGCTGGTGGACATTCTCACCGCGTCGGTGTGGAATCGCGTCATGATCACCGATCTGGGCGCGGGCGCGACGCCGGTCTCGATTCTGCTGGCGCTGCGCTACCTGCTGGCGCCGCTGTCGATCTGGGCAGGATTTCGATCGGACACCAGACCAATCGGAGGACTGCGCCGCACGCCTTATATCTGGATCGGACGCGCGTTGATGCTGCTGGCGGTGATCCTGCTGCCGATCAGCTTGTCGCAGCTCTCCGTGGATCTCGGCAACCCGATCGGGTGGGGGCTGGCCCTGCTGATCTTCGTCGCTTACGGCGCTGGCACATCGATCTCTGGCGGGCCGTTTTTGGCGCTCATTCACGATCGGACCCCGGCGGCCAAGCGCGGCCTGGCAATGAGCATCGCGCAGACGCTGCTGCTGCTGGGCTTTGCCATCTCGCCGATAGTGTTTGGCCGCTTGCTGCCGACGTACTCGCCGGAACAGTTTCAAGCGCTGGCGATCATGACCGGCGTGGCCGCGGCGTTGTTCTGGTTCTTTGCCATCTGGCGCGAAGATCGCAAAGTGACGGCGGACGAAATCGATCAACCCGCGGAGCAGCCTCGACTGGGCGTGACACTGAAACGCCTGTGGGCCGATGTGCGCACGCGGCGTTTTGCGATTTTCCTGTCGCTGGGCGCGATGGCCTCGTTCGCGCAGGATGCGGTGCTGGAACCGTTCGGCGGCGACGTGTTCGGCATGTCGGTCGAGCAGACCACGCGCTTCACGGCCTACTTTGGGACCGGCGTGCTGGTGCTGATGATCATCACTGCCATCGTCACACGCAAGCGGCGACCCGAATATCAAACGCGCCCCGCTGTGATCGGGCTGAGCGTGATGATCGTGGGGCTGGCGCTGCTGGCGCTGGCCGGGCTGGCCTACATCCGCTGGCTGATCATTCCCGCGCTGTTGGTGTTTGGCGGCGGTTTTGGCGTGTACACCATCGGCGGGGTGAGTTTGCTGATGGCGATGACGACCGAGAAGGAAGCAGGCGCCTACCTGGGCCTGTGGACGATGATCCAACTCGTGTCGCGCGGTGTGGGCATCGGTCTGGGTGGCGTGGTGCGCGACGTGATGCTGGCGCTGACCGGCTCGGAAGCGCTGGCCTACAGCAGTGTGTTCATCCTGGAAGCCATCGGACTGGCCGTGTGCATTGCCCTGGTGCTGCGTTTGGATGTGGTGGGCTTTGCGCGTCAGCAGCAGGGCAGCGAGTTTTCTGCGACGTTTGCCTTAGCCGACTGAAGCGTTAGGCAACCTGCGTCATGCGTAATACGTAAAAAGCCGCCTGCCTTTTACGCTTTACGCATGACGTTTTACTTTCTCAACCGTGACGGTTGTCACTCCCCCGCCTTGCTTCCTCAGGGTATCCTTGTTGCAAGTTAGTTGCAATAAGGACGAAGGCCGTGACGCAATTCATCGATCAAGCCAAAGCCGCCATCGCCGCCGAGGGCGGGCGCATGACCACTCAGCGCCAGATTATCCTCGATGTGATTGCCCGTTCTCATGAACATCTCACGGCGGACGATGTCACTGCCCGGGCGCAGCGGCTCGATCGGACCATCAACCCCTCCACGGTGTATCGCACGCTGTCGCTGCTCAAAGGGCGCGGCCTGATCAAGGCGCGCTACTACGATCAGGATTCGCATCGCGAAGTTTTTGAGCCGACACCCAGCACGGAGCATTACCACTTTACTTGTACCCGCTGCGGCAAGGTGATCGAGTTTGAGTCGCAGCACGTGCCGGCGCTGCGCGCACAAGTCCAAAGCGAGTTTGGAGTGGAAGTGCGGACGGCGTGTCTGTGTCTGACGGGCTTATGCGACAAGTGCAGGAAAAACAAGTAGGCAAGGAAACACGAGATGGGTGCCATTGGATTGGATGAACTGCCAACAGGCGATGAAGCCGAAATCGAATCGCTGAACGGCGGCGGCTCGTTTGTGAGCCGGCTGGCGGCGCTGGGCTTCGTGCCCGGCTCACGTGTGGCGATGGTGCAGAACCGCGGGCGCGGGCCGATCATCGTGAGTGTGATTCACACGCGCGTGGCCCTGGGCCGCAGCGAAGCGGGCAGTATCCGCGCGCGGAGGATCGCTTGATGGGCGGATCGTGCTGCGAAACCGGCGGCGCCTCTTCGCTTGACCCAATCCGCGTGACGGGAGAGGCTGTCACGCGGATTCATGTTGCACTGGCCGGACAACCTAACGTGGGCAAGTCCACGATTTTCAATCTGCTCACGGGGCTCAATCAACACGTGGGCAACTGGCCGGGAAAAACCGTCGAGCAAAAGATCGGCTCGCTGACGCGCGACGAGATGACCATCGACATCGTCGATCTGCCCGGCACCTACAGCCTCACCGCGAATTCCCCTGAAGAACTCATCGCCCGCGAATACATTCTGACGCAGCGCCCCGATATCATTGTCGCTATCGTCGATGCGGCCATTCTGGAGCGCAGCCTGTACCTGGTGGCGGAACTGGTGCAGCTGGGCGTGCCGCTGGTGGTGGGTCTCAACATGCTGGATGTGGCGACGCGGCACGGCACTCGCATTGATACGCTGAAGCTGAGTGACGCGATCGGCGCGCCAGTGATCGACCTGGTGGCCGCGAAGAAATTCGGGATCGATCAGCTGGTGCAGGCGACGCTTGACGCTGCGCGGTCTTCAGCCATCCCGATCGATCTGCCGCCGCTGCCGGAACAAACGGAAGCCGCCCGCGCCGAAATCGAGCGCCTGATCGCGCCAATTTTGCCCGAAACCTATCCGCTGCACTGGGCGGCGTTGAAGCTGCTGGAGCATGACGCCGCGTTGATCGAGCAGATGCGGGCGCTGCTCAGCCCGATCGAGTGGACGCAGCTCGAGCGGGTGTGGCAGGCCAACGCCGACGCGCCGATTGTGATTGCGGGCGAGCGCTATGCGTGGATCGCAGACACGGTGAAAGCGGCGGTCGTTCGCCAGCCCACGGCTTCGGCCAGACTTACGGCGCGGATCGATCACGTGGCGACGCATCCGGTGCTGGGCCTGGGCGTGTTAGCAGGCATCCTGGGTTTACTCTTTCTGCTGACGTACACCGTTGGCGCGCCGATTCAAGAGTGGCTGGACGTGACGATCATCGGCGGGCTGACACAGCTGGCGAGTACGCTGCTGGCGAATGCGCCGGCGTGGGTGCAGAGTTTTGTGATCGATGGCGTGCTGGGCGGCGTGGGCACGGTGCTGACCTTTGCACCGATCTTGATCATTTTCTTTGCCGGGCTGGCGCTGCTGGAAGACGTGGGTTACATGGCGCGCGCGGCGTACATGATGGACGGGTTCATGCGCCTGATGGGCCTGCACGGCAAATCGTTTTTACCGCTGTTTCTGGGTTTGGGCTGCAATGTGCCGTCGGTGGCGGGCACGCGCGTGATTGAAGCGCCCAAGGCGCGTTTGCTGACGATCTTGATCATGCCGCTGGTGCCGTGTACGGCGCGATTGGCGGTGGTGGCTTTCATGACGCCGGTGTTCTTCGGACTGGCCGCGCCGCTGGTGGCGCTGGGGCTGGTGCTGCTGAGCTTGATCGTGCTGGGCCTCGTCGGCGCGCTGCTGAATCGCACGATCTTGAAGGGTGAGCAGAGCGCGTTCATCATGGAACTGCCGCTCTATCACCGCCCCAATGCGCGCACGATCGGCCTGTTGGTGTGGCAGCGCACGATCGGGTTTATGAAGCACGCGGGGACGTTGATCTTGATCATGTCGATCATGATCTGGGCGCTGGCCAACATCCCGACGGGCGATATCGAGACGTCGATCCTGGGATCGATCGGGCAGGCGCTGGAACCGATCGGGGCGCGGCTGGGCCTGTCGTGGCAGCTGCTGGTGGCGCTGCTGGCGTCGTTCATCGCCAAAGAGAATGCCATCGCGACATTGGGCATTTTGTATGGCACGGGCGAGGATACGGCGAACCTGGCCGCGACGTTGAGCACGGCGATTGCGCCGGCGGCGGCGCTGAGTTTTTTGGTGGTGCAGATGTTGTTCATTCCGTGCGCGGCCACGGTGGGGGCGATGCGGCAGGAGACGCGCTCGTGGAAGTGGACGCTGTTCTCGATCGGGCTGCTAGCGTTGGTGTCGTTTGGCGCGGGGCTGGTGGTGTATCAAATCGCCAGCCGGCTGGGATAGGAGGAGACATGTTTGACAAGCTGCTGGCGATGTTGAGGCGAGGCGGCACGATGACGATCGATCAGTTGGCGCGCGAGTTGGACACCTCGCCGGAAGTAGTGCGGGGGATGATCGATCACATGACACGGCAGGGGTGGCTGAGTGCGATGTCGGCCAGTTGTGATTCGGCCTGCGACGCCTGTCTGTTTGCGCGGGATTGCGTGAAGGTGGAGAAGGCGCAGACGTGGGTGTCAGCGGATGTGCAACGGATCAGCGGATGAGCGTCAACGGATGGGCAACGGATAAGCGGATGGCCGTCAACGGATGCGCAGCGAATCAGCGGATAGCAGCGGATGACCGTCAACGGACTGGTAATCGGACACGCTTCGCGGGACAAGAACGGATTACAAACAAACGGATTGACCGATCGGGCGTTCCTCGTTACAATCGCGGCATCCCAGTTGAGGAGCAATGAGCATGCAAGGGCAGGGCTTGTTTTTTGAGGATTTTGCGACGGGTTACAAGGTGACCACCGAGGGCCGCACCATCAGCGAGGCCGACATCATGTTGTTTGCGGGCCTGAGCGGCGACTGGAATCCGATGCACACGAATGCCGAATATGCCAAAACGCAGATGTTCGGCGAGCGGGTGGCGCACGGCCTGCTGGGGTTGTCGATCGCGTCCGGACTGGCAATGCAGACCGGTTTTCTCAATCACACCGTCGAGGCGTTCACGGGCCTCGATTGGAAGTTCCGCGCCCCGATCAAGATCGGCGATACGATCTTTGTGGAAGCGGAAGTCAAAGAGAAGAAGCTGGCCCCCGGCGGCGCGAGCGGTTTTGTGGAGTTCAACGTGGCGGTCAAGAATCAGCGCGGCGAGCGCGTGCAGCGCGGCACGTGGATGATTGTGGTGAAGTGCAAGCCAAAGGAAAACGGTGGCTAGTGGTGAGTTGTTGGTTGTTGGTAGGGCCGCTGACGCGAGGCGTGGCGGCCTTTTTGATCCACGAATTTCACGAATCTTCACGAAGTTGTCAGGAGTGAAGTGTGGCTGCGCAAGTGTGGGATGGTCTGCATCAAATCGTGATCCCCACGCCGTTCAAGGTGGGGCCGGTGAATTGCTACGTGTCGACGAGTACGCCGATCACCTTGATCGATACAGGGACGAAGTGGGACGAGTCGCGTCGTACCATGCAGGCCGAGTTGGCCGTGCTGAACCTGCGGCTGGAAGATGTGCAGCGGATCATCGTCACGCACGCGCACGCCGATCACTACGGCCTGGCAGCGGAGATCGTGCAGGCATCTGGCGCGGAGGTATGGACGCACCGGCATAATCAAGCATTTCTGGAATCATACGAGACAATCCGCGCTCAACGCGACGAGTTTTACATGCGGCTCATGATCGAGGCCGGTGTACCTTTAGAGCAGCGGCAGCGTGTGGCCGACAGCCGCCGGGGCGGAAATCGCTACGCAGAGGCGGTGCAGGTCGATCGGACGTTGGGGGAGGGCGATGAGATCACGTTGGCCGATCGGGCGTGGCGGGTCTATCACACGCCGGGACATGCCGGCGGCTTGATCTGTCTGTTCGATCCGCAATCGCGTGTGCTGCTCTCCAACGATCATCTGCTGCGCGACATCAGCAGCAACCCGATCGTGGAACCCGATCCCGATGGCGGGCCGCGGCCTCATCGGCTGGTGCAGTACATCGAGCACATGCAGCGCATGGCCGATCTGGAGCCGAGCGTGGCGTGGACCGGGCACGGGCACGAGATTCACGATGTGCACAGGACCGTGCGGCAGCGGCTGCATTTTCACGAACGGCGCGCGCAGCGCATACTGGATTTGATCGAGGCAGAAGAACGATCGGCTTACCAGATTGCCGAGCCGCTGTTCGGGCGGCTGAACGGCATCGATTCGTTTCTGGCGCTGTCGGAAACGATCGGGCATCTGGATTGGCTGGCCGAGCAGGGGCGCATCGAGGCGGTGACGCGCGCTGGTGTGCTTTACTGGCGAAGAAAACAGGACGCTGATTTGCAGGATAAACGCAGATAAAAGCCCGCGACTCAAAAGGGTTGCGGGCTTTCCTTGTCTACTTGCTTACTTGTTTCCTCTCAACATTGGAACGGCGGGAAGAGGAACGGGAACACCGAACTGAACGAGCGGCAGTCGATGAACGACCACGCCACGAAGCCGATCATGCACACCACCAGAATCAGCGCCAGGCAGCCCGCGCCGATCAGCAGCGTGCGGCGATTGTCGGCTTTGGCCGGCGCGGCATAGTCTGGTTGGGTTGGCGCGTATTGTGGCGGTGGCACATACTGCGGCGGCGGCGCATAGGCCGGCTGGCGCGCGGCCGGCGGCGCTTGAACAGGTGGCTGCACTTTGGGCGGCGTGAAGGCCGGTTGGGTCGGTGGCGCATACGGCGCGGCATCGTAATGCGCCGCATACTGCGCCGCCTCGCTGACGACGGTGGCATCGTCGCTGACCGGCAGCGGCGCCTGCACGGCCAATACAATGGTATCGGCCAGCCCGATCATGTCGCCGTTGGACAACAGCACGGGCGCGGTCACGCGCTTGCCGTTGATGTAGGTGCCGTTGGTGCTGCCGATGTCTTCCAGCAAATAAGAGCTGCCCTGCCGGGTGAGCGTGGCGTGGCGGCGCGAAACCTGCGGATCTTCGATGACGATTTCGGCGCCCGCTTCACGCCCGATGGTGTAGCTGTCACCGTCGAGTTCAAAGACGAGGTTGGGACGGGGGCCCTGCCGCACAGTGAGTTTGAACGACATTGCACTCTCCGAGTATGAGGATCACACCTGAATCTTACGCGAGAGTATAGGCGGATTTCAGGGCAAAGTCAAACGGGCGGGGTGGCCGATTCTTCGCCGACCAGCTGCACGCGCCTGGCGATGAGCGTCGCCTGTCGGCGCGTCCACAGACTCTCGCTCGTGAAGACGATCAGCGCCAGCCACACCAGCCCGAAGCCGATCAATTGTGTGGGCGTAAACGGCTCCTTGAAGATCAGCACGCCGATCAGGAATTGCAGCGTGGGCGCAATATATTGCAGGATGCCGATGAGCGACAAGGGGATGAGGCGCACCGCTGCGGCAAACATGAGCAGTGGAACAACCGTCACAAGGCCCGCGCCGATCATGAGCAGGGTCGTGATCGCGTCGGTGTGCAGAAAGGCGCCTTCGCCGCGGACTTCCGCGAAGATCAAGTAGAGCAGCATCGGCACGAAGAGGATGGCCGTCTCCAGCGTCAGGCCGTGCAAGGCGCCCAGCGGCGCAGTCTTTTTGACGAAGCCGTACAGCCCGAACGAAAACGCCAACGTCAACGCGATCCACGGCGGTGCGCCGTAAGCCAGCGTGAGATAGATCACTCCGGCGGCGGCCAGCCCGACCGCGACCCACTGCACCCGGCGCAGATGCTCGTGCAGGATGAAGACGCCCAGCACCACGCTCAACAAGGGATTGATGAAATAGCCGAGGCTGGTCTCGACGATGTAGCCGGCATTCACCGCCCACACATACGTGCCCCAATTGATGCTGAGCAATAACCCCGCAATGGCATAAATCCCCAGCGTGCGGCGCTGAATCGCTTCGGCGCGCAAGGCCGGCCACTGCCGCAGCACCCACAACACGACGGCCAGCAACACAAACGACCACACGATGCGATGCGCCAGCAACTGCAGCGCGGGCACGTCATGCAGCCACTTCCAATAGATCGGGAACAGCCCCCACGTCGCATACGCGCCAATCCCCAACCAGATACCCTTCTTCACGCGATCCCTCCCCGTGCGTTTCCCAAAAAAGTTGGGCCAGTATAGGCGCGATCGGGCAGCTGGTCAAACGGCCAACAAACAACCCGATCGAACCACACGCCCGATCGGGTTGTGCATGATTCAGCGGGAATCAAGCGGCTAAAGGTTTCCCCGTTAATTCCCGAAACACCGCGGCAAGATTGCCGCCCGCCAGTTCGCGCAGCGCGCGCGGCGTATCGAGCGCGACGATGCGGCCCTGATCGATCAGGGCGACACGGTGACACAGGCGCGCGGCTTCCTCGCCGTGGCACGTGGCATACAGCACCGTCACACCCTGGCGATTGATCTCGATCACTGCTTCTTCAATGATGCTGCGGCTCTCCGGATCGACGTCCACCATCGGCTCGTCGAGCAAGAGAATCTCCGGTTGATGCAGCAGTGTAGCGGCGAGGCCGATCCGGCGCTGCGTGCCGCGCGCCTGTTTATCCGCGCCGCGACAACAATCGAGACCGACCCACTTCAACACTTCTGTGATACGCGGCTTGAGTTGCTTGCAGTTGATTCCGTGCAGGCGACCATAGATCAGCAGATTGTTATAGATCGATAACCAGGGTGATAGCGCCAGCTGCTGCGGCGCCAATCTGATGAGGTGCTTGACGTCGTCGGACTGGCGGAATAGGTCGAAACCGGCGATGGTGGCGCTGCCGCCGCTGGGTTTGAGCAGACCGGCCAGCATCAAAACCGTCGTGGTCTTGCCCGCGCCGATAGGCCCCAGCAATCCGAAGATTTCGCCGCGCCGGACGGCGAAGCTCAGGCCGCGCACGGCGGGCCGATCGCTGCCGGGATAACACTTGACCAGCTGATCGACCTCGATGATGTTGGGCATAGTGCTCGGAATAAAAAACCTCCCGGAGGTTACGCGCAGCGCCTCCGGGAGGTTGCACCGCATCTTACTTGCGCCGCGCGATGATGACCAGCCCCAGCGCCACCAGAATCAGCGGCCACCAGCGGCCCGCGAATTCCAGCACGTTCAGCGCCGCGCCGCCCAGCATCAAGCCGCCGCCGATCAGCGCCATGATCGCGCCGGGGATCAGCGCCCACCAGTGCGTCTCGGACGTGAATAACTTGGTCAGCACGGTGATGAGGAACCAGCCCAGCGCAAAACCGATGAAGAACACACCGCCCTGCGTGGTTTCGGGATTGGCGAACTGCGGGCTCTGCGTGAAGATGACGCCCAGGCCGATGCCGGTGAGAATGCCGCCGGGGATGATGAAGCCTGCCTCCCGCCCGATGATGCCCGCGATGAGAAACAATCCGCCCAACGCCGGCAGGAACAACAGGCCCAGCGCTTCGGTCTGGATGTTCTGCGCCAGCAGTACCAGCAGCCCGATGGCGATAAGCAGCGACCCGCCGATCGCGGCCTCGCGGCGATTCGACGATTGAGTAACGTTTGTTGACGATGACATGAGATTGCCTCCAAATTGTTGCGCATCCCGCGCCTTGATTTCTTGACGGACTTTCGTCATTGCGAGCGTTTCTCAGCGAAGCAATCCCTTTGACGGTTGGCGGGGGATTGCTTCGTCGCAAACACCGCTCCTCGCAATGACGCCGCTGGTGTTTGTTTTCAGAACTGTGTACAGGATAGCAAAAACCGACCGGTTTGTGATGTGCCGGTCGGCCTATTGCGAGGCATATTGTGGAGGCGTGACTGAAACCTTCCGGAGGTTCGCAACCTCCGGGAGGTTGAGTTACAGCAGTCCCAACTCCTTCGCTCGCGCCACCGCCTGCGCGCGATCACGCGCTTCCAATTTGCTGAGAATGTTGCTGACGTGATTCTTGGCGGTGCCTTCGGCGATGAACAATTTCTCGGCGATCTCTTTGTTGCTCAGCCCGGCGGCGATGAGGCGCAGCACTTCGATCTCGCGTTCGGAGAGATCAGTGACCGCCGGGGGTGGTGGCGCGATCGGGCTGTGGGTGACCAGGTTGACCAGCTTGCGCGCCATCTCCGGCCCGATCGGACTCTGCCCCTTGGCGGCTGAGCGGATCGCATCGGCCAGCTGCTCGGACGGCATGTCTTTCAGCAGGTAGCCGCAGGCGCCTGCACGCAAACCGGACAGCAGGTATTCATCGTCGTCGAACGTGGTGAGGATGATGATCTGCGTCGCGGGCAGGATCGATCGGATGGTTTTGGTGGCCTCGACGCCGTTGACGTGCGGCATCTGGATGTCCATCAAGATCACGTCGGGGCGGTGGGTCTGCGCCAACTCGATCGCTTCCGCGCCGTCCCCGGCCTGCGCCACGATGTCGATGTCGTCGGCCAGCGCCAGCAAGGTCGCCAGGCCTTCACGCATTAAACGTTGATCGTCGGCGATCAGAACTTTGATGGGTTCCATTTCACTCGCACTTTTCGGATGGTTTGCTTTGCGAGCAATGAGTAGCGACTAACGAGTAACGAGTAACAAGTAAATTACGCATTACTCGTTACTCATCACGGATGGGCAGCGTCACTTCCAGCACGAAGCCGCCTTCCAGATGATTTTCGGCCAACACGGTACCGTTTAGAGCCGCAACCCGCTCGCGCAGCGCGCTGAGGCCCACGTTGTCTTCGTCGCCTTTGCGGCCCACGCCGTTATCGCGCACGCGCAGACTCACCGTGTCTGGCGCGTAAGTCAAGCGGACGTTGGCCGCGCTGGCGTGGGCGTGCTTGCGGATGTTGGTTAGCGATTCCTGCGCGGCGCGATAGAGTACCGTTTCCATTTCAGGCGACAGCACACGCACCGCGCCGGTTTGCTCAAACGTCACCATCAACCCGGCATCGCGGCTCGTTTCGATGAGGCCGCGAATGGCTTCGGGCAGCGGCTTGTCTTCCAAAGGAGAAGGGCGTAGCGCCGCCACTGAACGGCGAACTTCGTTCAACCCTTCCGACGCCAGTTCTTTGGCTTTGACGGCGGCTTCTTTGGCGCGCGCGGGATTCGCATCGATGAGTTTGGTCACGACTTCCAACTGGACGTTGATGACGGTGAGATAATGTCCCAGCGTGTCGTGTACTTCACGCGCCAGCCGGTTGCGCTCGCGCATCGTCGCCAGTTGTTCCACCTGCGCGGCATACTCGGCCAGCCGGGCGTTGGCCTTTTCCAGTTCTTTGCGCGCCTGCTGTTCGCTGGTGGCCAACTGCGTGAAGACGATCATGAAGATGAAGCCGGCGCCCAACCCCAGCACGATCTGCAGCGTCGCTTCGAGGTTGGTGAATAGCCCGTAGGCCAGCGCCAGCACACCCAGCAGCGCCGCATTGGCGACGTACGCTTGGCGTTGCGGCAGGCTGCTCTGCACGATGCTCACGATCAGGAAGGACAGCATGGAAGTCAAGAAGAAGAAATCGCTCAGGAACAGCAGGAAGAACAGGATCGCCGTCAGGATGATCTGCATCGTGAGCGTGAAGCGCATCGACGGCTGCTCGGGCCGCGAAGCGCGATCGGCGACGAAGTCAAACGCCAGTGCGCCGAGGATATACCAGAACCAGCGGCCGTCCTCCCACATCTGGCGCTGCGTGAACAGTGTGACGCCGGCAAAGGCCAATACCGTGAAGTGCAGCGCCAGAAACTGGCTGAAGGGAGACGGCGTAGTATAACGGGGTTGATCGGATGCAGGTGTGGTCATGTCGCTGGATGTTAGCGCCGGATCGATTGAATCAGCAGGA